>CALUJM010000004.1 GCA_944320975.1 uncultured Atopobiaceae bacterium
GTCGTCACCAATCGTATTTCCGGGACCCGGAGGAATACAAAAGAGCCGACCCGAAGGTCGGCTCAAACTGTAATGGGCGAGTCGGCCAGCGGCGGTGCGTCAGTCCTTCTCCGGGCGGTTCACGATGACGATGCCCAGGCTCACGAGCACGAGCGCCGCCACCGCGACGACGGGGCTCACGACGTCAGTCTCGCCGAGAAGGACCGCGGAGAGCAGCACGCCGAAGACGGGGTTCATGAAGCCGAAGACCGCCACGCGCGAGACGGGGTTGGCCGCCAGCGCGAGCGACCACAGCGAGTAGGCGGCAGCGGAAATAAAGCCTAGGTAGGCGAGAAGCGCGAGCGCCGGGAGCGGGTTGGCCGCATCCGCCGGAGCGACGTGGCCTCCCGCGGCCAGGCCCACGGCGAGCATGATCGCTCCGCCGAGGACGAACTGCCAGCCCGAGAGCAGCACGGGGTCGTGCTCGAGCGAGAAGCGCTTGGCGAGGTTGCTCGAGGTGGCGGCGGCGAGCGTCGACGCAAGCACCATGCCCTCCCCGGCGAGCGTGAAGCTGAAGCCTCCCGACTCGCCCGTCACGTTGACGAGCACCACGCCCGCAAAGCCCACGAGGCATCCGAGCACCTTGCGCCCTGTGAGACGCTCGAAGCGGAAGACCAGCGCGGCCAGGAGCACGCAGAGAAAGGAGTTGCTCGCCTCCAGAATCGAGCTCGTCACTCCGGCACAGTTGGCGAGGCCCACGTAGAAAAGGACGTACTGCAGCACGGTCTGAAAGAGGGAGAGCGTGCCGATGGCGGGCAGGTCGCGCCGCTCGGGCACGAAGGCGCGACGCCGGGCCACGCTCATGCCCGCGACGACCATGAGCCCCGCGATGACGAAGCGCGTGCCCGCGAAGGCCAGGATCGACGGCACGTCCGCGGCGTCGACGGCAAACAGCTCGTAGCCGATCTTCACGCACGGAAACGCCGACCCCCACAGAAAGCACGCCGCCAGGCACGCCAGCACCACGCCCGGCAGCGTGGCGATGAAGGGCTTGTTCTCTTTATCTGTAATCACGTCCAACTCCTCAGGCGGCGTTTGTGCTGCGTGAATACCATGTCAGCAGCAGGCCGCCCCGACTTTCTAAGCAGGAATCTTCCGCGAAGCGCAGTTCCTGCGTGAAAGTCGGGGCGGCCACCCTTGCTCTTACGTCTACTCGGTGAAGTAGCTCACGCCGCCTTCAATCAGAGGCTGGTACGCGTTGCCCGGCACGTTCTTGTAGAGCCCGGCGCCGGAGCGCTCGGTGTGGCCCATCTTGCCGAGGATGCGGCCGTCCGGTGAGGTGATGCCCTCGATTGCGAGGACGGACCCGTTGGGGTTCACGTCGAGGCTCATGCCGGGCACGCCGTCCTCGTCCACGTACTGCGTGGCCACCTGACCGGCGGCGATGAGCTTCTCGAGCAGCTCGGGAGAGGCGACGAAGCGGCCCTCGCCGTGGGAGATAGCGATGTTGTGGACGTCGCCGACCTCGCACTTGGAGAGCCAGGGGCTGAGCGTGGACGCCACGCGCGTGCGCACCAGACGGCTCTGGTGGCGGCCGATGGTGTTGAACGTGAGGGTGGGACAGGCGTCGTCCATCGGGCGGATGTCGCCGTAGGGCACCAGTCCCAGCTTGATGAGGGCCTGGAAGCCGTTGCAGATGCCCAGCATGAGGCCGTCGCGGGACTGGAGCAGCTCGCGCACCGCCTCGGTCACCTCAGGAGCGCGGAAGAACGCCGTGATGAACTTGGCGGAGCCGTCGGGCTCGTCGCCGCCGGAGAAGCCGCCCGGGATCATGATGATCTGGCTCTCGCGGATGCGGCGCGCGAGCTCGTGGGTGCTCTCGGCCACAGCCTCGGGCGTGAGGTTATTGATGACGAAGACGTCGGCCTTGGCGCCGGCGCGCTCGAAGGCGTGCGCGGTGTCGTACTCGCAGTTGGTGCCCGGGAAGACGGGGATGATCACGCGCGGGCGCGCGACGTGGACGGCTGGCGTCGGACGCGTCGCGCCGGAGGCGGCGAGGTCGAACGAGACCGCCTCGACCTTCTCGCCCTCCGCGCGGTACGGGAAGACGGACTCGATGGCGCCCTCCCAGGCCTCCTGGAGCTCCGCCAGGTCCATGGCCTCTCCGGAGACGACGAGCTGGTAGGCGTTGGTCGTGGTGCCGAAGGCGGAGACAGTCACGCCGGCGGGCGCGCCGGGCACCGGGGCATCGTCGGCTAGCTCCACGATGAAGCTGCCGTAGGACGGGCAGAAGAGGGCGTCCGCGCCAAAGGCGGGAGCGATCTCGAGGCCGATCCGGTTGCCCACGCACATCTTGAACGCGGCCTCTGCGGCGCCGCCGTAGCCGGGCGTGGAGATGGCGAGCGTCTCGCCGCGCCCGACCATGCCCTCGACGAGGGAGAGCGTGGAGAGGAAGGCCTCGGGGTCGGGGGTGAGGCCGTCGTCGGCATAGTCGGGGACGATGACCAGCACACGGTGGCCGGCACCCTTGAACTCGGGCGACGTCACGTGCTCGACGGTGCCGAGGCCCGTGGCAAACGAGACGAGCGTGGGCGGCACGTCGAGGTCCTCGAAGCTGCCGGACATGGAGTCCTTGCCGCCGATGGAGGCGATGCCGAGGTCGACCTGGGCCATGAGGGCGCCGAGAAGCGCCGCGGTGGGCTTGCCCCAGCGGCTGGGGTCGTCGCGCAGGCGCTCGAAGTACTCCTGGAACGTGAGGTAGAGGCTCTCGTGCTCGAAGCCGGCGGCCGCCATGCGGGCGACGGACTCCACGACGGAGAGGTACGCGCCGGTGTAGGGGTTTGCGCTCATGAGGTAGGGGTTGAAGCCCCAGGCCATTCCGGAGCACGTGGTGGTCTCGCCGTCCACAGGGAGCTTGGCGACCATGGCCATCGTCGGGGTGAGCTGGGTGCGGCCGCCGAAGGGCATGAGGACCGTGGCGGCGCCGATCGTGGAGTCGAAGCGCTCGGAGAGGCCCTTGTTGGAGGCGACGTTGAGGTCGGTCACGAGCGAGCGCATCTTCTCGGCCACGGTGTCGCCGGGCCAGGTGTGCTCGAACTCCCGGGGGGCGTCGACGTGCACCGAAGTGCTCTTGGGCGCGCCGTTGGAGGAGAGGAACTCGCGGCTCACGTCCACGATGACGTTTCCGCGCCAGTGCATGCGCAGGCGCGGCTCGGCGGTGACGGTGGCGACGACGGTCGCCTCGAGGTTCTCCTCGCGGGCGTAGCGCATGAACTCGTCGACGTCCTCCGGCGCAAGCGCTACGGCCATGCGCTCCTGGCTCTCGGAGATGGCGAGCTCGGTGCCGTCGAGGCCCTCGTACTTCTTGGGGACGAGGTCGAGGTCGATGTCCAGGCCGTCGGCCAGCTCGCCGATGGCGACGGAGACGCCGCCCGCGCCGAAGTCGTTGCAGCGCTTGATCAGGCGGCACGCGTCCTCGCGGCGGAAGAGGCGCTGGAGCTTGCGCTCGATGGGCGGGTTGCCCTTCTGGACCTCGGCACCGTCCTTCTCGAGGGACTCGACGTTGTGGGCCTTGGAGGAGCCGGTGGCGCCGCCGATGCCGTCACGGCCGGTGCGGCCTCCCAGCAGCACGATCTTGTCGCCCGGCGCAGGGCACTCGCGGCGCACGTGGGATGCCGGGGTGGCGCCCACGACCGCGCCGATCTCCATGCGCTTGGCCACGTAGCCGGGGTGGTAGAGCTCGCTGACCTGTCCCGTGGCGAGGCCGATCTGGTTGCCGTAGCTGGAGTAGCCTGCCGCGGCGGTGGTCACGAGCTTGCGCTGCGGGAGCTTGCCGGTCATGGTCTCGGAGACCGGGACCGTGGGGTCTGCGGCTCCGGTGACGCGCATGGCCTGGTAGACGTAGCTGCGCCCGGAGAGCGGGTCGCGGATGGCGCCGCCGATGCAGGTTGCCGCGCCGCCGAAGGGCTCGATCTCGGTGGGGTGGTTGTGGGTCTCGTTCTTGAAGAGGAACAGCCAGTCCTCGGGCGTGCCGTTGACGTCGACCTTGACCTTGACGGTGCAGGCGTTGATCTCCTCGGACTCGTCGAGGTTCTTGAGCTGGCCGGTGTGCTTGAGCCACTTGGCGCCGAGGGTGCCCATGTCCATGAGGCACACGGGCTTGGCGTCGCGGCCGAGCTCGTGGCGCATCTCCAGGTAGCGATCGAAGGCGGCGCGCACCACCTGGTCGTCAAACTCGATGTGGTCGAGCGCTGTGCCGAAGGTGGTGTGGCGGCAGTGGTCGGACCAGTAGGTGTCGATCATCTTGATCTCGGTGATCGTGGGGACGCGGCCCTCGCCGGCGAAGTAGCTCTGGCAGAAGGTGATGTCCGCGAGGTCCATCGCCAGACCGCGCTCGTCGATGAAGGCCTGGAGCTGGCCCTGGTCGAGCGTGAGGAAGTCCTCGAGAACCTCGACGTCGGCGGGCTCGGGGTAGTCCTGCCGCAGCGTCTCGCGCGCCTCGAGCGACGCCTCGCGCGCCTCGACGGGGTTGATGACGTAGTGCTTGACGGCGGCGACGTCGGCGTCGGTGAGGGAGCCCTCGAGGACATAGACCTTGGCGGAGCGCACGATGGGGCGCTCGCCCTGGCTGATGAGCTGGATGCACTCGCTCGCGGAGTCGGCGCGCTGGTCGAACTGGCCGGGGAGGAACTCCACGGCGAAGACGACGGCGCCTGCGGCGACCTCGGGCATCTCGGTGGTCGCGACGTCGGTCTGCGGCTCCGAGAAGACCGTGGGGACGCAGCTCTCGAAGAGCTCGGGCGTTATGCCCTCCACGTCATAGCGGTTGATGAGCCGCAGGTTGGTGAGGGCGTCGATGCCGAGAAGCGTCTTGAGCTCGCGCTCGAGCGACTGCGCCTCGCCGTCAAACCCGGGCTTCTTCTCCACGTAGATGCGAGAGACCATGCGCTGCTACCTCCTGAGTGCCGAGGAAGTTGAAAGATACCTACCATTCTACGGCAAAATCCTACCGCTCGCGGGGACGCTCGGACCCATCTTGAGGGTGTCGCATCGCCTGCGCGTTCGTATGCGTTCCTGCCCTCTTGGGAGGACGGGAACGGGGGCGCCGGGTTGAGATCTGGATTCGACAGGTCCGTTCCTGCCCCCTTGGGAGGGAAGGAACCGCTAGAAGAGAAATCCCAGAAGGGCGAGAAGTGCGACGAAGGCCGCCGTCACGAGCGCGGCAACGACCTCGCGCGCCCCGAGGTGCTGCTCATGGAAATGGGTCCGGCCGGCGCCCCCCTCGTAGCAGCGGGCATCGAGCGCGCGAGAGAGGCCGTCCGCATGTCTTAGGCCGCTTGCGAGCAGGGCGACCACCACGGGCACGATGGAGCGCACGCGGCGTACGGGGCCACCTTCGTCGAAGGCTCCGCCGCGCAGCGACTGGGCGTCGATGATCGCCGAGGTCTCGTCGGCGAGGGTGGGGACGAAGCGCATCATGAGCGAGAAGACCATGGCGATCTCGTGGCCGGGGATGCCGACTCGCGAGAGCGGGGAGAGCATTCGGTCGAATGCGTCTGCGAGCTGGGTGGGCGTGGTGGTGAGCATCACGAGCGAGCCGGCCACGAGCGCGAGGGCAAACCGCGCGGTGTAGAGGGCGGCGGCGGTGATTCCTCCCGAGGTCACCGAGAGCGGTCCGAGGGTGGCCACGACCTCGCCTGTCCTCACGAAGAGGAGGTTGAAGAGCGACAGCACGGCGAGAAAGACCATGAGAGGCCGGACGGAGGCGACGACGCGCCCGGCGGGGACCCTTGCAATCGCAAGGAGCGCGGCGACGAACCCCGCCGCAAGCAGGAGCTGGGCGGCGTTGGACGTGCAGAAGACCGCCACGAGCACCGTGAGGACGCACCACAGCTTGACGCGCGCGTCGAGGGCGTGGACGGTGGACGCGGCGGCGTAGTACTGGCCGATCGAGATCTTAAGCGCCACCTACCTCACCTCCTGGGGTGAGACAAACGTACCTGTCCCCACTGTCTCACCGGCAAACGCGCCCGTCCCCGCCGTCTCGCCGATTGCCGCGACGAGCTCGTCGGTGGTGAGGGGGTCGCCGAGCGCGGGCCAGCCCCGGCGCTCGAGCTCGCGTGCCACGCGCAGCGAGCGCGGGATGCCGAGGCCGCCCTTCGTGAGGCGTTCCTCGTTCTCGGGCGAGAAGACCTCGCGCGGCGTCCCGACGGCGACGAGGTGCGACTGGTCGAGGGCGACGACGCGGTCGCAGCGCGCGGCGTCCTCCATCGAGTGCGTGACCTGAACGAGGGTGATGCCCCGCTCGCGGAGGCGCACGAGGACGCGGCGAAGCATCGCGCGGCCGCGCGGATCGAGGCCGGCCGTGGGCTCGTCGAGGATGAGGACCTCGGGCTCCATGGCGAGGATGCCCGCGAGCGCGCAGAGGCGGCGCTGGCCTCCGGAGAGCTGGAAGGGGGATGCCTCGCGCTTGCCGGCGAGCCCGACGAGCTCGAGCGCCCGGTTCACGCGACGGCTCACCTCGTCTGCGGAAAGCCGCAGGTTGCGCGGGCCAAACGCCACGTCCTTCTCGACCGTCTCTGCGAAGAGCTGGCGCTCGGGATGCTGCATCACGTAGCCGACGACCCTGCGCACTGCCTTTCGTCCGCGCTTGGTTGAGGTGTCGTTGCCGGCGACGACGATGCGTCCGGAGTCGGGCACCTCGAGGCCGCAGAACAGGCGCAGCAGCGTCGACTTGCCCGACCCCGTCTGCCCGATGATTGCCGTGGACACTCCGGGCGCGACCTCGAGCGAAACGTCGTCGAGCGCTTGGGCACGCCCGCTGTACGAGAAGGACGCATGCTCGACTGAGATGAGGTGTCCCATTTGGGGACAGGACGCTTTTGGGACATCGGGCCGATGTCCCAAAAGCGTCCTGTCCCCAAATGGGACACCGGCAATGGCGTCCACCACGTCCTTCTCGCTGCAGGTCCAGGGAAGGCCGAGGCGCTGGGAGAGGCGTGCGGCAAACGGCACCTCGAGGCCAAGGTCTGCCAGCTCTGCGCCGCGGGCGAAGACCTCCTCCGGGGTCCCCTCGAGGGCGATGCGCCCGCGGTCGAGGACGATCACGCGGTCCGCCTCGACGGCCTCCTCCATGAAGTGGGTCACATGTACGAGCGTGGTGCCCGCCTTGGCGAGCCTGCCCATCACGCGCAGGATTGCGGCGCGGCCGCGCACGTCGAGCAGCGACCCCGGCTCGTCGAGTACGAGCACGTCGGGCTCCATGGCGAGCGCCCCGGCGATGGCGACGCGCTGCTTCTGCCCGCCCGAGAGGCGGGACGGGTCGGCGTGCGCATAGTCGTCGAGCGCAACGCGGTGCAGCTCGCGAGTCACGCGGGAGGCGATCTCCTCGCGCGGGAGGCCGAGGTTCTCCGGTCCGAAGGCGACGTCGTCCTCGACGACGCTCGTTACGATCTGGTCGTCCGGGTTCTGGAAGACGAGGCCCAGGTTGCGCCGGGCGCGGCGATAGGCCTCGAGGTCGGGGCGCCCGTCTGAGCACACGTGCTCGCCGGCGAGCTCGACCTCGCCTGCGTCGGGGGCGAGAAGCCCGCAGACGACGGAGGCGAGCGTCGACTTTCCGGAGCCGTTGGCCCCGAGGACGCAGATGCGCTCGCCGCGGGCGACCTCGAGGGAGACGTCGTCAAGTGCGACGACGCCCCCCTCGTAGACGAGGCTCACGTGCGAGAGGCGTATGGGGACGGCCGCGGAGGTCACGTTCTTCTCGCCTGCCGGCTACCGGGAGACCACCTGCGTGACGGGCTTCTGGATGAGGGCCGTCACGACGCAGTTGATGACGATCTTGAGGGCGTTGAACGGCAGCAGGATCGGCACGATCATGGCGATGACCTGGTCGGTGGAGACCGCGGTGTAGAGCGGGGTGACGATGATGTTGCCGACGATGCACGCGGCGAGCGCGATGACGGCGCCCGCGACCATGCCGGCGACGAGGCCGCGCGTCCCGCCCATGCGGCGGGCGATGAGGGCGGCGGGGATGCACAGAGCCACGCCCGCGACGATCGCCATCACGTGCCCCCAGACGTTGAAGGTGAAAAGCGTCTTGAGCACCCAGGGGAGGATGACGACGATCGCGCCCGTGCTCGGGCCAAACGCAAGGGCGGCGACAAAGGCGACGATGCCCGACGGGTCGTACATGAGCCACGGCGCCGGCGGGAAGATGGGGATCTCCACGAAGGTGAGGACGAAGGCGAGCGCGCAGAACAGCGCGGTCGTCGCGATGCGCCGGGTGGACCAGGCGCCGCCTGCGGTGGTGGAGTGGGTGTCGTGCGAGACATGCGTGGAAGCAGCCATGATGGCCTCCGTTTCTTCCATCCGGACTGTGACCGTTGGTCCCGGACTCTCACCGGGTCAGCCGCGTATTCGCGGGTCGCGGACTTCGGGGCGCGCACGCCGCCGTCACCGCCAGTGGGGACTTTCACCCCGCCCTGAAACTGACAGCGCGAGTGTAGCACTAATCGCGCACCTGCGCGCTGTTATACTGAGCTTGCCTGTCAGTCCACAGAGGGGAAGCCATGTCAGAGAGCGACGGCGGCAGAGAGCCGCTTGCCTGGCGCCTGCGCGCCATCGTTGGCGAGGACAACGTCCTCGAGATGGAGCCGATGAGCGAGCACACCACCTTCGAGGTGGGAGGTCCTGCTGACCTCTACGTGATCCCGGAGGACTTCGACGAGGTGCGCGACGTGCTGCGCGCCTGCGACGAGGCCGAGGTGCAGCGCTTTGTCCTGGGCCGCGGCTCTGACCTGCTCGTCTCTGACGAGGGGTACCGCGGCGTCATCGTTGCCGTGGCGGACGGGCTCGTTGGCGTGTCCGTCGACGGCGAGGAGATGACCTGCCAGGCGGGCGTCGACCTGCGCGAGGCCTCGGAGATGGCGTGCGAGCTGGGCCTCTCGGGTCTCGAGTTCGCGTGCGGCATCCCCGGCTCGGTGGGCGGGGCCTGCTTCATGAACGCGGGCGCCTACGGTGGGTCGATGGCCGACGTGCTCAAGTGCGTGCGCGTGGTCACGCCCGACGGCTCCCTCGAGACGATCGATGCGGCCGACCTCGACCTGGGGTATCGCCGCAGCCGCGTTGCCACGGACGGTCTGGTGGTGCTCGCCGCGACCTTCGCCCTGCGCAAGGGCGACCCCGAGAAGATCCGCGCCACGATGGACGACCTCATGCGCCAGCGCGAGGAGAAGCAGCCGCTCGACCTGCCGAGCGCCGGCTCCACGTTCAAGCGCCCCGAGGGCCACTTCGCGGGCAAGCTGATCATGGACGCGGGCCTGCAGGGCTATCAGGTGGGCGGCGCTGCCGTCTCCAAGAAGCACGCCGGGTTCGTCGTGAACGTTGGGGGCGCCACCGCCGCCGACGTGCATGCCGTGATCGAGCACGTGCAGGACGAGGTCGAGCGTCAGTTCGGCGTGCGCCTGGAGCCCGAGGTCCGCTTCCTGGGGTAGCGTGCGGGCCGCGCGCTCTTCTCGCTTGAGGTCCTTCTCGCCTGCAAATCGGCGCCGCTCGCCGGAAAACCTCACAGGTAGTGGTACGTACCACAAGCATTAACTAAATTAAAACCAATACTAAGATAAGATATTTTTTAGAGAGAAACTACCTGTGAGGTTTGTGGGCAGTGCGCCGACGCACGGAAAAGCCAGCGGCCCGGCGTTGCCCGCTCCCCAACCGCCGAGAGGGGCCGTCATGTACGCCGTCCTGAGTCACGAGTCCGCCTGCGATGCGCTTCGCCTGCTCTATTCTGCCGAGAAGAGCCCGCGGGTTCCGCGCATCCCGCGGGGCGCGACGCGCCTGGCTCGGGACGTGTGCGTCTCTGGGCAGCGCGCCTTCAAGGCGGCGCACGTTGCGGAGGCTCTCTCCGGGATCGGTCTGACTTCACGGCCCGCCGACCTCCTGGTGCCCACACAGACGTCGCGCAGCAACGGCGACGAGGCTCGCTTCCACGTGTGGGGTGGCATCGTCCCGCGGGAATCCCTTCTGCGCGTGTCGGATAATCTGCTGGTCAGCGGGCCTGAGCTCATCATTGTCCAGCTCTGCTCAACCCAGGGGAAGCTCGATTCTCTTCTCGATGCGCACGTTGCCGCCGTGCGCGCGGAGGCCGATGTCGTGACAACCCTCGACCGGGAGGCAAAGCAGGTGATCGACCACCCCCTGGAGTGGGAGCGCATCCGGCGCCTTGTTGCCGCAACGGTAGTTGCCTGCGAGTTTGCCGGCACGTATCGACTGGGCGTCGGGTCCGGAAAGACGGCGTATCATGCCACGCGGCTTCTGGACGCGTGCAGCCTCGAGCGGGCTATCGCGGAGGTCGGGAAGTCCCAGGGCACGATCCGCGCGCGTCGCGTTGGCGAGCTCATGCTAGAGGGCTCTGCCTCGCCCATGGAGACGGCGCTTGCGCTCATGCTGACGCTACCCGTTGACTTTGGCGGCTTTGGGCTCGAACGGCCGCGGCTCAACCAGGCGATCGGCGTGCGGCATCTTCGCGAGACGCTCTCTGACCGCGATGTCGTGACCCCGGATTTCCTCTGGCAGAACCAGGGAGTTGCGCTCGAGTATGACAGCGCCGAGTTCCACGCAGCTCGCGGGAAGGGTCAGCTCAGCAGGGACGCAGCGCGCGCAAACATCCTCACGACGGCGGGGTATCGCGTGTTCAGGGTGACGTCGCAGGTGGCGAGGTCTCTGCCGAGGCTGTCCCTTTTGGCAAGGCAGCTTGCCTGCGCGCTGGACGTCGAGCTGCCCGAGGCGACGCCGCTCCAGGAGCTCCGCCGCCACAAACTCTACTTGATGCTGATGCCTCGGGCGTAAGGTTGCGGCAGGGCTCTTTTTGAGGTGCCGTGCGCGGAAACCTCACAGGTAGTGGTTACTACCACATCTAACAATTTAATCGATATGGCTAACAGTTAGAGAAATTTTTTTGAGTAACACTACCTGTGAGGTTTACTGGGCCGAGAAGGACTGTGGGCCGAGAAGGACTGTGGGGCGAGAAGGGCCGCGGGGCGAGAAAAACGCGCGGCCGAGAAGGACCTCGGGCCGCGCGTTTTTTCGCTGGCTGGTGGGTCGCCTAGTTCTTGAGGCTGTTGAGCGGGGCGGGGAAGCGGCCGCCGCGGTGCGCGAAGACGCTGCCCGCGTGCCTGTTGACGGGCATGACCGGCGCGGAGCCGAACAGGCCGCCGAACTCGAGCATGTCGCCCTCGGCCTTGCCGATGGCCGGGATGAGACGCACCGCCGTGGTCTTGGTGTTGATGACGCCGATCGCCATCTCGTCGGCGATGATGCCGGCGATGGTCTCCACCGAGGTGTCGCCGGGCACGGCGATCATGTCCAGGCCGACGGAGCACACGCAGGTCATGGCCTCGAGCTTCTCGAGGGAGAGGGCGCCGTCGACGGCCGCGCGGATCATGCCGGCGTCCTCGGAGACGGGGATGAAGGCACCGGAGAGGCCGCCCACGCTCGAGGAGGCCATGACGCCGCCCTTCTTGACGGCGTCGTTGAGCAGGGCGAGCGCGCAGGTGGTGCCGGGGCCGCCGCACTCGCCGACGCCGATGATCTCGAGGATCTTGGCCACGGAGTCGCCCGCGGCCGGCGTCGGGGCGAGCGAGAGGTCCACGATGCCCTTCTCCACGCCCAGGCGGCGGCTGGCCTCGCGGCTCATGAGCTCGCCGGCGCGCGTGATCTTGAAGGCGGTCTGCTTGATCTTCTCGGCCACGTCCATGAGGTTCGCGGACTCCGGCAGCTCGGCCAGCGCGGCGGCCATGACGCCGGGGCCGGAGACGCCCACGTTGATGACGGCGTCGGCCTCGCCGGAGCCGTGCACGGCGCCCGCCATGAACGGCGAGTCCTCGACCATGTTGGCAAAGACGACGAACTTGGCCGCGCCGTAGCAGTCGATGTCGACCGTGCGGCGCGCGCACTCGAGGATGGTCTCGGCGGAGAGCAGCACGGCATCCATGTTGATGCCGGCGCGCGTGGAGGCGATGTTGAGCGAGGAGCAGACGCGGTCCGTGGTGGCCAGCGCCTCGGGGACGGACGCGATGAGGCGACGGTCGGTGTTGCCCATGCCCTTCTGGACGAGCGCGGAGAAGCCGCCCATGAAGTCGATGCCGAGGGTCTCGGCCGCGCGGTCCATGGCGTGGGCGAGCGGGGAGAGGTCCTCGTCCGGGCAGCCGGCGGCGATCTGGGCGATCGGCGTCACCGAGACGCGCTTGTTGGCGATGGGGATGCCGTACTCGGCCTGCAGGTCGTCGGCGGTCTCGACGAGGTGCTCGGCGGTGTGCGTGATGCGGTCGTAGACCTTGTCGCACATGCGGCCCATGTCCTCGTCGGCGCAGCCCGAAAGCGAGATGCCCATCGTGATCGTGCGGAGGTCGAGGTTCTGCTCGGAGACCATCGAGAGGGTCTCGGCAACTTCCTGCGGTGTGATGTCCATGGCTGCGCCTTTCTCGCGCGGGTGGTTGCAGCTGCCCATTATAGGTGAAAGGCGGTGAGGGCCCCTCGCGGCAGAATGGCTACGCGCCCGCGATTGACGCGACGATCTGCGCGAGGATGCGCCGCTTGCGGATGCCGTAGAAGCCGTGCCCGGCGTCGTGGACCACCTCGAGCTCGGCGTTGGTGTAGGTGCGCGCCGCGCGCTCGGCATAGGCGAGCGGCACGAGCGGGTCGGCGTCGCCCTGCCAGATGCGCACGGGGCCGGGGTAGCTCATGTGCTCGAACGGGTCCCAGGACATGGCGTCCACGGCATAGCGGCGGCCGAGCTCCACCCACATCTCGTAGGTCTCGGGGACGTTCTCCGGCGCGCCAAAGCGCTCGACGGCGTCGTCGTGGATCACGAGCGCGGGGTAGAGCAGGAAGAGGCCCGCCACGTCGGCAGGCCGCTCGTCGGCGACCATCGTGCTCACGAAGCCGCCCTGGCTCTGTCCGAGCAGGTAGACACGGTCGGAATCCACCTCGGGCAGCGCGCGCACGACGTCGAGCATCGCGGAGAGGTCGGCCGCCTGCGTGCAGACGGACATCTCGGTGGTGCGACCGCCCGAGCGCGAGTGCGGCGTGCCGCCGAAGAAGTCGATCGCGCAGGTGACGATGCCCGCCTCCGCGAGCGGCGCGGCCCACTCCCCGGCCGTCTCGTGGTCGCCGCTGAAAAACGGCGAGCAGATCACGGCGGGCAGGGGAGCGGCGGCGTCCGGCACGCGCAGCCGGCCGTACACGCGGATACCGTCGTGCTCCGCCCAGAGGTCCTTCTCGGTGATGTGTGCCATGACACCCTCGCTTGCTGGAATGCTAGTACGCACAGTTCGGTTGATTTTCATATATTCCCAGTTTGATTTTATGCAAAACTAGAGCTATGCGTACTATGAGGCGGAGGAAGGGCGGTCTACAGCTCGCGCTTCTCGTAGAGCTTGAGCGAGACGGCTGCGGAGATCGCCAGCGCCACGGCCGACAGGGCGATAAGAACGATGCAGCCCACGGCCATGCCGGCCGGCGTGTCGAGCGCCTCGAGCGCGGCGGAGAGAAGCTCCATGCCGGGAATGCCGCCGTCGAGCATGCCGCTGTTGCCCAGGATGACCACCGGCACCACGAAGAGCAGCACGATCACCGTGGGCAGGATCTGCGTGGCGCGCGTCTGGCCCAGGCGGAAGTAGAGCGGCGTCACGATGCTCGCCACCACGGAGCCGATGAGCAGGGTGAAGCAGGCGACGACGGCCATGACGGAGAGCATGCCCGGATCGAACGCGAACGCCTCGCCGACCTCGCCGGGCAGCCCGATCGCTGAGACGACGGCCGTCGCCGCGAGCGCCGCGACCACGCCCACGACCATGCCGGTGAGGCCAAACGTCACGATGGCGGCGTAGCGGCCGAGCACGACGTCGCGCCGGGAGAGCGGCAGCGTCAGCCGGAAGAGCTCCCAGTGGTTGAGCTGGTCGTAGGCCGCCAGGCCCATCGCGCTCATCATGAAGAACATGCAGGTGAGGGTGGCCGGCATCGCGAGCGGCGTCTGCATGCCGAGCCCGATGCACAGGCTCACGAGAAGCCCCAGGCCCACGAGCTGGCGGGCGTAGTCGCGGAAGATCGTCATCTCAAGGAGGAACGCGCGCTTCATTATCGGGCACCGCCCTTCAGCGTCAGGGTCATGTAGTCGTCGATGGTCATGCGGTCGACCGGGATCTCCGGGAAGCTCTCCGCAAAGGCGAAGCGGTCGGGGACGAGCACGTCGATGCCGTAGTCGTGGCGCAGGTAGCGCAGCTCGGCATCCGGGACGACGCCCGAGTCCGCGATCTTCTCGAGGTCCGCCACGCGGCAGCGCGCGACGCCCATCTCATCGGTGATGACGTCCTTGGGCAGGTCGAAGACGACGCGCCCGGCGTCGATGCACACGATGCGGTCCGCGATGCGCTCGAGGTCGCTCGTGATGTGGCTGCTCATGAGGATGGCGTGGCCGGGCTGCGCCACAAAGTCGCGCAGCAGGTCGAGCACCTCGTCGCGCGCCATGGGGTCCAGGCCGGCCGTGGCCTCGTCGAGGATGAGCAGGCGCGCCCCATGCGCGAGAGCGCAGGCCAGGGAGAGCTTCATGCCCATGCCGCGCGAGAGGCTCTTCACGGTCTTTTTGGCGTCCAGGCCAAACTCGGCGGCAAGGCGTCCGAAGCGGCGCGCGTCCCAGGTGGCGTAGGCGCGCTCGTAGATGCGGCCCACGTCAGCGACCTTGAGGTGCTCCGGCAGCGAGATCGCGTCAAAGACCACGCCGACCTGCTCCTTCACCTCCGCGCCGGACGCGCGCGAGAGCTCGTCGCTCGGCACGCCGAGCACGCTCGAGGAGCCGCCGTCGGTGGGGAAGAGGCCGAGAAGAGCCTTGATGGTGGTGGACTTGCCGGCGCCGTTCTGGCCGATGAAGCCCACGACCTCGCCCTCGCTCACCGTGAGGCTCACGCCCTCCAGGGAGAACCCGTCGTAGTGCTTGGTGAGTCCGCGGGCCTCTATGAGGTTGCCACTCATGATGACGTCCTTTCTGATCCAAAAGGGGACAGTCCCCTTTTTGATCACTTCTTGTGCGTCACTCCAGCGTCAGGGCGAACATCTCGACAAGCTCGTCGTCGGTCAGGCCCATTGCGCGCCCGGCGTCAACCGCGCGCGTCATATGCGCCTCCACCTGGCGGAGCTGCTCCTCGCGGATGAGCTCGGCGTTTCCGCCCGCGACGAAGCAGCCCTTGCCCTGCACGGTCTCGATGAGGCCGGCCGCCTCCAGGTCCGCGTAGGCGCGCTTGGTGGTGATCGCGCTCACGCGCAGGCTGTTGGCCAGGGCGCGGATGCTGGGGAGCTGCTCGCCCTCCGCGAGCTCGCCCGAGACGATCGCCGCCTTGATTTGGTCGATGATCTGCTCGTAGATGGGCTTGCCATTGGAGTTGGAGATGATGATGTCCAAATCGCGTCCTTCCGTGCCGGCTCGCCAGGACGTCTCCCACGAGCCAACCGTGTATACCCGGTAAGTACAGTATATACACACCTATACACAGTGCAAGGGGGAATTTGGGGAAAGGACCGAAAGGGCCTCTGTCAAAATGGGCTCGAGCACCCTTGGGAGAAGGAGCCGCGCGTGATCTACGTCATCGATTCGCCTGAGCACCCGCTACCTGTGGCTGAGGCGACGGCCGGCCTGCGCTCGCGCGTGACGCGCGTGCCCGTGGGGGACTGGGGCGATGCGCTCACGCCGTGGCCCGCTCCAGCGCTGCGCCCGGGCGAGAAGGACTTCGGCGGCCGTGCGGACAAGACGCTCGCCTCGCTCGCCGAGCTGCTGGACCGGGCCGCCGGCCCCCATGCCATCTGCGGCTACTCGCTCGGAGGGCTCTTCGCGCTCTACGCGTTCGCGCGCGAGCCGCGTTTTTCGGCGTGCGCGTGCCTCTCGGGCTCCGTCTGGTACGAGGGTTGGGTCGACTGGTTGCGCGCGAACGCGCCGGAGGGCTCCGGGCGCTACGTGTACTTCTCGGTGGGGAAGAAGGAGAAGCGCGCGGGCCTGCCGTTTCGCCACGTCGAGGGGGACCTCGCCGCCTGCGCGGACATCCTGCGCGAGCGCGGCTGCGCGGTGGATGTGACGCTCGGCCCCGGCAATCACATGCAGCATGTCGCCGAGCGCCTGTCCTCCGGCCTCGCCGCGCTCGACTCTGTTAATTGGGGACTGTCCCCAATTAACAGGCGCATGTAGAGCAGCGGGTAGGGGCGGCCCTCCTCGTCGAGCTCGGTGCGACGGTAGGTCGAGAAGCCCAGGTGCTCGTAGAAGCCCACGGCCTGCGGGTTCTGCTCGTTGACGGTCAGCTCGCCCACGCCGAGGTGCTCGATGCCGTGCTCGAGGAGCTGTCGGCCGAGGCCCTGGCCGCGTGCCCCCGGTTCGAGGAAGAGCATCTCCAGACGGCCGCCCTCCACGCCCATGAAGCCCACGGGCGCGTCGCCCTTCTCGGCCACGACGAGCGTCTCCACGCCTGCGAGCGCCTGCGGGACGAACGGCTTGATTTCGGCGATCTCCGCCTCGGAGAGAAACGTGTGCGTGGCGCGCACGGAGCGCTCCCACACGCGGGTGAGCTGGTCGATGAGCTCGGGAGCGCGCTCGGTGACGGTGCGGATTTCCGCGTTATTGGCTGTCATGTTGGTCCTTTCTCGGCGGCAGACGCGATAGATGTTATCCGAGAAGCGCCTCTCCGAGCTTATGCGTCTTATGCGTCTTATGCGTCTTATGCGTCTTATGCGTCTTATGCGAAGGGATAATAGAAGGCGTTTCTAGGGGAAGGACGGCAGGATGAAGTATCGCAATCCCTTCAAGCCGACGGCAGGCAAGATGCCGCCGGTACTGGTCGGTAGGGACAAGGTTATCAACGACTTTATCGAGGGGCTCGAGAATGGCGAGGGAGCTCCGGGACGGCTGATGCGCATCACGGGTCCTCGAGGCTCCGGAAAGACCGTGCTTCTCTCGGAGTTGGCCTCGATTGCGGGCGAGCAAGGCTGGCTTGTCGTCAACGTGTCGGCGTCGGGCGATCTTCTCGAGTCAATCAGAAAGAAGCTGCTGAAGGTTGCGGCACTTGAACCCAACACGATTAAGGTGGGCGTGGGGTCCGTCACCGTCGAGGCAAGTCGCGCGACATCGGACTCCGAGGATTTCGAGACGGTATTTGAGCGCAAGGCACGGGAGATGACGTCGCGCGGCAAGGGGCTTCTTGTGACGATGGACGAGGTCCAGGATGCATCGCGCAACGACGTGCGGGAGATTGCGACGGCAGTTCAGTTCCTGATTAGAGAGGACCAAAACATAGCCCTCGTGTTCGCGGGCATCACGACGGGGGTCCTCGATCTTCTGAACGGCAAGGCCATGACGTTCCTGCGCAGGGCGAAGCCAGAGGAGCTCGACGCCATCCCCATTGATGAGGTGAGCGACTCGCTTCGAACGGCCGTCGAGGAATCCGGCTTCTCCATCGAGGATGCGGCCCTCGAGAGGGCGGCGTCAGCGACGGCGGGATATGCCTATCTAATCCAGCTGGTGGGATACCATATCTGGCGCGCCGCCTGGCTGAGGTGCCGCGAGAGGAGCGATGGCGGCATCGTGATTTCTTCTGTAGATGCCGAGAAGGGCATTGGGGAGGCGATGGAGGAGTTCAAGGAGGCGGTGCTGGAGACGGCAATCGCCGGCCTGCCCAGGACGGCGGTGGAGTTTGCGCTTGCCATGAGCGAGGCTCCCGGTAGGGTGGTGTCGACGTCTGACATTGCTGCGCGTCTGGGAAAAAGCACAGGCTACCTCAGCCCCTATCGCCGCCAGCTCATCGCCCGGCAGATCATCGAGCAGACTGCCCCGGGGTACGTCACGTTTTCAATCCCGTTCATGAGGGAGTTTCTAGTTGAGCGCCGCGGAGAGATATTGGCTCGCTACGGAGGGTGACAGGCAGCGGGATGCCGGGGCTCAAGTGACGTTTTGTCTGGTGACGCAGGTCGGAGCCGCCGACCTTGCCGCGCGCCTCTTCGACGGAGCCTCGGCTCACTCCATGCCGGCGAACCCCGTCTGCCGCAAGGCCTCGTAGAGCACGATGGCCGCGGCGTTGGAGAGGTTGAGCGCGCTGATGCGGTAGTCCTCCGGGTTCACGAAGTTGCCGCAGACGTCCTGGGCGAGAAGCGCGGCGTGGTCGTTCTTCTCGCCGGAGCCCCAGCTTGACGCGTTGTCGAGCGAGGCGGCGTCAGGCAGCATGGGGATGCGCTCGCAGCAATCCGCATGGACGGCGAGAAGGTCCTCGGGCAGACCCACGCTCTCGCAGCCAAAGACGAGGTAGTCGCCGTCGTTGTAGCTGGCATCGACATAGGTGCGGCGGGCCTTCTTTGTGAGCAGGTGCAGGCGCGCGTCGGCGTGGGCGAGCTCGTTCTTCTCTGCAAACTCACCCCAGCCCTTATAGACCGTGACGTCGAGGCTCTCCCAGTAGCCAAGGCCCGCGCGGCGCAGCGACCTTTCGTCCAGCGAGAACCCGAGCGGGCCCACGAGGTGTAGGCGCGACCCCGTGACCACGCAGGTGCGCCCTATGTTTCCCGTGTTTGCCGGAATCTCAGGCGCCACGAGCACGACGTTGAACAAGCTTCCTCCTCATGGGCCGGCTCAGAGCCGGTGGCTCTCGACGAGGTCGTCGCCGACCTCCGCCTGGTCGTCCAGGGCTACGATGACGACCTCGTGGCCGCCAAACGCCACCGACCCGAGCGTGCCCTCGGTGAAGCAGGCGACAATCGCATGGTCGGTGCGATAGATGAAGGTGCGATTCTCGAGGAACAGGTCGTTCACCGCGCGATCGTAGTCGATGTCGCCGCCGAGGTCGCTCGGGTTCTTGGCGAGAAACGCCTGGAGGCCGGACTTTGCGGCGAGCTTGAGCTCGTTCTCGCTCATGCCAAGGGCCTCGGTTGCCGGAATCTCCGTGCCCGCATCGAGGTCGTAGAACTTTCCGCTCACGTAGCGGGTTCCGTGCGCCCCGCCGTAGTAGGAGTAGCGGTCCAGACGGACGCTCGCGACCGAGCCGTCTATGGAGGCGGTGGTGTCGTAGCACCAGAGAATCTGCTCGGCGGCGCCGCTGCCGTCTCCCGCCGCGCCCTCGGCGGTCATC
This sequence comes from uncultured Atopobiaceae bacterium, assembly GCA_944320975.1. Lineage (GTDB taxonomy): Bacteria > Actinomycetota > Coriobacteriia > Coriobacteriales > Atopobiaceae > Thermophilibacter. Next base: position 19,125 of record CALUJM010000004.1, read on the forward strand.
AGCCTCTGTGCGGCGAGGCGCCCCACAAACTCCTGCTCGAGGGTCTCGTTGAGACGTGCCAGCTGCTCGGGCTCCTCTCCGTCCGAGGTCTTGAACTGGGGATAAGACCAGAGGTTCGTCTCCTCCCAGGAGCCCGAGCCGGCCTGGTAGGCGGAGACGGTTATCTCCTGGGGGACGTCTGCCGCGACATAGGCGGTCTCGCCGGCGCGGTCATCTGCGCCGCTGGCGACGGAGTCCTCGAGCAGGGCGATCACGCGCTGCGCCTCGGCCACCGTCTCGGGAACGGTGTGCAGGGTCACGCCCTCGCCCGGCGCGGCGGCACCGTAGCCCATGAGCGACCAGTAGTCGCTGGTCACGGGACGTTCCATGGCGGCGCGATAGCCCTCGGCGCTGCTCTGCGCCCCGTTGACCGTGAAGACGTTGACGCTTCCGTCGAAGCTGTACTCCTGCAGATAGGAGAGGACCTCGACGAAGGAGCCGTCGCGCAGGGCGTATGCGCCTCCGCCGGAGCGCTCCCCGACCTCCGAGGGCCCGTATGTCGTGGTGAGCACGACGGGCTCCCCGTCGATCGTGGCGTCCTCAAAGCCGGTGAGCACGTCCTGCCCATGTGAGAACGCGTCGGGGTCGTCGAGCGCGCAGACCAGCCCGCCGTCGCGGACCGCCCAGACCTCCACCACGTAGGGGTGCATGTAGTCGGACTCGTCCGGGTTGCGGTGGCCGAGCACGAGCTCCTCGATGCCGTCACCGTCGTAGTCCCTAAGCAGCACGAGGTTGAGGCCGGTGCCCGTCTGAGTCTCGTAGCCCGATTCAGCGGGACCCTCGTAGGAGGGCTCCCCGTAGAGGGCGACATATTCTGCGACCTTGGCGGCGTAGAGGCCATAGGCCTCCTGGTGCGGGTCCGGCTCGGCCGTCTCGGCGGGCCCCGCCGCAGGCGCCAGCTCTCCAATCGAATTCAATGTCTCTTGGATTTCCGTCGAGCAGCCCGCAAGGGCAATCGTCCCAATGAGGGCCGCCGCAATCAGTGTCCGTGTGAGTTGGCCGCGCATGATGGTCCGCCCCCGATCCTCCGCCCTTGCCCGTACCCCAAGTGTAGGGCCTTCGCGTCCGGGCGAGTGACGGGAGGGGTGCTTTTCGGGGAGCGCGACGGCAGGCATCCCTGCCCGCTATAATTGCGTGAGCAACGCCTCCAAACCCGAAAGGACCCTCATGATCAAGGACCTGGTGCACGACGACGCCATCCTCTCCACCCCGTGTGAGCCCGCGACCGCCGAGGACGCCCCGGTCGCGCAGGACCTCGTCGACACGCTTGCCGCCATCGACGACGCGGTCTGCCTCGCGGCCAACCAGATCGGCGTGACCAAGGCCATCATCGCCTTCCAGGACGACAAGGACGAGGTCCACGTCATGTACAACCCCAAGGTCCTCATGGGCCTGGGCGGGGCCAAGGTCGAGGAGAACTGCCTCACGCACGAGGAGGTCACCAAGGTCACGCGCTTCGCCAAGATCAAGGTTTCCTTCGACGAGCTCGTCGACGGCCAGCTCAAGGCCCGTCGTCGCGACTACATCGGCTGGACGGCCCAGATGATCCAGCACATGGTCGACCACTGCAAGGGCAAGCTGGTCTAGCATGCCTCCGCGCGCCGAGGCCGCCCCGGACCACATCGAGGTTCGGGGCGCCCGCGTCCACAACCTCAAGGGCATCGACGTCGACATCCCCCTGAACGAGCTCGTGGGGATCGCCGGCGTCTCGGGCTCCGGCAAGAGCTCGCTCGCGCTGGGCACGCTCTACGCGGAGGGGTCGCGGCGCTACCTCGACGCCCTCTCCACCTACACGCGCCGCCGCATCGCGCAGACGGGGCGCGCCACCGTGGACGAGGTGCTGCACGTCCCGGCCGCGCTCGCCCTGCGGCAGCGCCCGGCGGTGCCCGGCGTTCACTCAACCTTCGGTACGTCGACGGAGCTCCTCAACTACCTGCGCCTTCTTTTCTCGCGCCTCGGCAGCCACGTGTGTCCCAACGGGCACCGCGTGCCGCCGAGCATGGACGTGGCGCTCGGCCGCGCCACGCGCTGCCCGGTCTGCGGCGTGGAGTTCATGGGGCCGGGCGCGGAGGACCTCGCCTTCAACAGCGGCGGGGCATGTACCACCTGCGGCGGAACGGGCGTCGTCCGCACCGTCGACGAGGCGTCGCTCGTGCCCGACGAGAGCATCTCCATCGACGACGGAGCGGTCCTGCCCTGGGGCTCGCTCATGTGGGACCTCATGAAGCAGGTCTGCGGCGCGATGGGCGTGCGCACCAACGTGCCCTTCTGCGAGCTCACGCCCGAGGAGCGCGACATCGTCTTCCACGGTCCCGCCGTCAAGAAGCACATCCTCTACCAGTCCAAGAAGGGCGAGGGCTTCGCCGAGCTGGACTTCACCTACTTCAACGCCGTCTACACGGTTGAGAACGCCCTTTCCAAGGCCAAGGACGAGAAGGGCCTCGCGCGCGTGTCGCGCTTCCTCCGCGAGGACGTGTGCCCGGACTGCGGCGGTACGCGCCTCTCGGCTGCCGCGCGCGCTCCGGAGATCGACGGCATGAACCTCGCGGACGCGACGGCGATGACGCTCGACGAGCTTGCCGCGTGGGTTCCTCGGGTGCCCGGCCTCGTGCCGGACGAGCTGCGCGAGATGGCCCGCACGATCTGCGCGGAGACCGACGAGCCCATCTGCCGCCTCCAGCAGCTGGGCTTGGGGTACCTCTCGCTCGACCGCGCGAGCTCCACGCTCTCAACCGGCGAGCGCCAGCGCGTCCAGCTCGCCCGCGCCGTGCGCAACCGGACGACGGGCGTGCTCTACGTGCTGGACGAGCCGTCGATCGGCCTTCATCCCTCCAACGTTGAGGGCCTGCTCGGCGTCGTGGACGACCTGCTGTCCGACGGCAACTCCGTCGTGCTGGTGGACCATGACGTGCGCGTGCTGCGTCACGCGGATCACCTGATCGAGATCGGCCCCGGCTCGGGCGCCGCGGGCGGGCGCGTCATAGCCCAGGGCAGCGTCGCGGAGGTCGAGAAGAACCCGGAGTCGAGAATCGGCCCCTTCCTCTCCGGCGCCCGGCGCGTGAGCGCCCGGCAGCGGACGGCGGAAAGCGAGGTCTTCTCGGGCGGCGCCCTTCGGATCGAGACGGGCGCCATCCACACGGTGCGACCGCTCTCGGTGGAGGTTCCGCGCGGGAGGCTTACTGCGGTTACCGGGGTTTCCGGCTCGGGGAAGACGACGCTCGTGCTGGAGAGTCTGGTTCCCGGCCTGCGCTCCGCCATCGCGGGGGAGCCGCTGCCGGCCCACGTGCGCTCCGTGGACGCCGCGGGCCTGCACCGGGCGAACCTCATCGATGCGACGCCCATCGGCGCCAACGTCCGCTCGACGGTGGCGACCTACTCCGGCGTCCTCGACGACCTGCGGCGCGCCTACGCCAAGCTCCCGGAGGCGCGCGAACGTGGCCTCAAGGCGGGGGCGTTCTCGTACAACACGGGGTCGCTGCGCTGCCCCACGTGCGACGGTACGGGGCAGATCTCGCTCGACGTGCAGTTTCTGCCCGACGTGGACATCCCGTGCCCGGACTGCGGCGGCGCGCGCTACGGTCGCGAGGCGTGGGAGGTGCGGCTCGCCGGGGACGTGAGCCTGCCCGAGCTGCTGTCCTATACCGTCGACCAGGCGCGCGAGGTCCTTGCGGAGACGGGTCTGCGCTCGGCAAAGGGGAAGCTGGAGGTCCTGCATGACCTGGGCCTTGGCTATCTCACGCTGGGCGAGGCCACGCCGGCGCTCTCGGGCGGCGAGGCCCAGCGCCTCAAGCTTGCGAGCGAGCTCACGCGCAACCAGGCAGACGCGCTCTTCGTGTTTGACGAGCCCACGATCGGCCTGCACCCGCTCGACGTGGAGGTGCTGCTCGGCGTGCTGCAGCGCCTCATCGACAACGGTGCCACGGTGGTGGTCATCGAGCACGACCTGGACATGATCGCCGCGGCCGACTGGGTCATCGACATGGGGCCCGGCGGGGGCGACGCGGGCGGCCGCATCGTGTGCGCGGGTACGCCCGAGCAGGTCGCGGCATGCGAGAAGAGCATCACGGGCCGCTATCTGTGAATTGGGGACGGGTTATTTCGCGCAGACCGGTTGGGACAGGTTTGTCCATCAAACCTGTCCCAACCGGTCTGCGCGAAATAACCCGTCCCCAATTAGCAGAAAACCCTAGCAGCGGTGGGCGCTCGGGCAGATGTCCTCGAGGATACAGTCGTCGCACTTGGGGGAGCGCGCCGAGCACGTGTCGCGCCCGTGCTTGATCCACTGGTGGTTGACGGGGCCCCAGAGCTCGCGCGGCAGCAGCTTGAGCAGGTCCTGCTCGGTCTTGAGAGGCTCCTTCTCGTGCGTCTTGGGCGAGAGCGCGAGTCGGTGCGCAATGCGGTTGACGTGCGTGTCCACCGCAATGCCCTCGACGATGCCAAAGCCCACGTTCATCACGATGTTGGCGGTCTTGCGCCCCACGCCGGGAAGGCGCGTGAGCTCCTCCATCGTGTGCGGAACCTCGCCGCCAAACTCGGAGACTATCATCTGCGCGCACTCGACGCAGTGGCGCGCCTTCGACTTGTAGAAGCCGAGGCTGTGGATGTACTCCGCCACCTCGGCGGGCGATGCCGCGGCCATGGCCTCGGGTGTGGGGAAGCGCTCAAAGAGCGCCGGCGTCACCTTGTTGACTTGGGCATCGGTGGTCTGGGCGGAGAGCAGCACGGCAATGGTCAGCCGGAAGGGGCTGGCATGGTCGAGAAAGCACTCGACCGGACCGTACTTCTCGTCAAGGCGCCTGCACACCTCGACGGCTCGGTCGATCTTGGCCTGCTTGGTCTCTCTGGGCATGGTGCCTCCCTGCGCTCAATGCGTTCATACTGAGTGATGATACCGATAAGAGCGGGGGAGAAGATGAACATCAGCTGGGATGCGGAGGGCTACCGGAGGAACTTCTCGTTCGTGCCGGCGTACGGTGGAGCGGTCGTCGACCTCGTCGGTGCGGGGCCGGGCGCGCGGTGTCTGGACCTGGGCTGCGGAAGCGGTGCGCTCACGGCGGAGCTTGCGGCGCGCGGGTTCACGAGGCGCTTGCCCATGCGTTCGCGCGTCGGGATTTGGCCTACGAGGTGCCGTTCTTTTTTCCCACGGTGGGGGAGTACGCGCCGCTCGTCGAGGCGGCGGGCATTCGCGTGACCTACGCGACGCTCTTTGACCGTCCGACGGCTCAGGTCGGGCCCGACGGCATGGCAAACTGGATCCGCATGTTCGTGAGGCACCCCTTTGACGGGATGGATTCCGCAGAGGCAGGGGGGATCGTCTCGGAGGCGGTGGCGGAGCTCCGACCCACGATGCTGCGCGACGGGACCTGGTTCGTTGACTACACTCGCCTGCGCATGCGCGCCGTGAGAATATAAACCAGGACGTCTATTCTCGGAAAGTTCAATTTGAATCTGTGCTAGAGTGTCGACATTGAACTTGTTGCGAGAGAAGTTCAATTTAGTTACCAGAATTGAACCACAGGAGACCGGATGTCCCAGGAGACCTTTGCGGACCGCCTTCGTCAGGCGATGGGCGAGAAGGACCTCAAGCAGGCGGACCTCATCCACGCTGCGGAGCAGCGCGGCGAGAAGCTCGGAAAGAGCCAGGTCAGCCAGTATGTGAGCGGCAAGGTCGTCCCGCGTGCGGCGACGCTGCGCCTGCTTGCCGACATCCTGGGCGTCCCGGAGGCGTGGCTTGCCACGGGGGACGGCGCGCGAGCTGCCGCGCGGCCTGAGACCGCTCCCACGACCCCCTCTGCCAGCACGTCCATGAAAAGGAGCACGACCATGCGTGAGTTCAAGAAGTCCAACAAGCTCGACAACGTCCTCTACGACGTCCGCGGTCCCGTGGCCGACGAGGCTGCCCGCATGGAGGACGAGGGCCTGCGCATCCTCAAGCTCAACATCGGCAACCCCGCGCCCTTCGGCTTCCGCACGCCCGACGAGGTCGTGCACGACATGCGCCAGCAGCTGCCCGACTGCGAGGGCTACTCGGACTCCCGAGGCCTCTTCTCCGCGCGCAAGGCCATCATGCAGTACGCGCAGATCAAGCATCTGCCCAATGTGAGCATGGACGGCATCTACACGGGCAACGGCGTCTCCGAGCTCATCCAGCTCTGCATGAACGCGCTGCTCGACACCGGCGACGAGATTCTCATCCCGAGCCCCGACTACCCGCTCTGGACCGCGTGCGCCACGCTCGCGGGCGGCACCCCCGTCCACTACCTCTGCGACGAGCAGGCCGAGTGGACGCCCGACCTCGCCGACATGGAGTCCAAGGTCACAAGCAACACCAAGGCCATCGTCATCATCAACCCCAACAACCCCACGGGCGCGGTCTACCCGCGCGAGGTGCTCGAGCAGATCGTTGAGATCGCGCGCCGCCACCAGCTCATGATCTTCTCGGACGAGATCTACGACCGCCTGTGCATGGACGGCCATGAGCACATCTCCATCGCCTCCCTCGCGCCCGACCTGCCGTGCGTCACGTTCTCCGGCCTCTCCAAGTCCCACATGGTCGCCGGCTACCGCATCGGCTGGATGGTCCTCTCCGGCAACAAGCGCTGCATGCGCGACTTCATCTACGGCATCAACATGCTCTCCAACATGCGCCTGTGCTCCAACGTGCCCGCCCAGTCCATCGTCCAGACGGCGCTCGGCGGCTACCAGAGCGTAGAGCGCTACGTGGAACCGGGCGGCCGCGTCTACGAGCAGCGCAACTACGTCTACGAGGCCCTCAACGCCATCGACGGCATCACGGCGGTCAAGCCCAAGGCGGCGTTCTACATCTTCCCCAAGATCGACGTGAAGAAGTTCAACATCACCGACGACGAGCAGTTCGCTCTCGACCTGCTGCACGAGAAGCGCATCCTCATCACGCGCGGCGGTGGCTTCAACTGGCCGGAGCCCGACCACTTCCGCATCGTCTACCTCCCGCGCATGGAGGTGCTGCGCGAGGCCATGACGGACCTTGCGGACTTCTTCGCGCACTATCGTCAGGCATAGGGTTCGCCCTGCGCCCGGGTGGGCGGAATCGGGCCGATGCTCCAGACGTCATCGAAGGGAATGCGCGTGCGCACGACCGAGAGCTCGCGCCTCACGGGGTCGATTCCGGTCACGACTCCGCTGACGGTGACGTAGGCGTCGGTCTGGTAGTAGACCACGCGGACAAGGTCGCCCCTGCGCACGCGCGAGAGCTCCGCCGAGATGCGCGCCTCGTCCTCATCTCCGGGGTCTCGGCGCCGCTCGCGGACGCGCTCTTTCCTGCGGACGAGGTCATAGTAGCCGGTGAGCGCGGCAAACGGCATGAACTGCGCCGCGCGCTCGGCGCGTCTTCCCCTCCTCCCGCTACTCATGGTGACCTCCCACCTGCCGGTTTCTGTCGCGCCCCGTGGCCTCCGGCCGCAGGCTGATGCCGCGCACGAGGGCGTTCTTGCCAAACCTGCGCTTCACGGCCATCGTGGCGCGCGCGAGGCTCCTCTCGGCCGAATCGGCGGCGGGGTCCGAGAAGAGCGTGAGCTCGGCATGCTCCTCCGCCGCGAGCCCGCCCGCGGCTATGTTGATGCGCCTGACGGGGCGGTTGGGGTCCACGATCTCGGCGAAGAGGGTCAGAAACGCCGCGATGAGCGCCTCGCGCGAGCTGGTGGCCTCGTCGAGCTTGCGCGAGGCGTTGGCGGCCTCCCCGCGCCGGCCGACTATGCGCGTCCCGTGCTCTCCCGTGAAGGTCCGCGCAGGCGCGCCCCCCGGGCCCGCCTCGCCCCCGCGCTCGCGCGCGTAGCCCACGAAGAGCGAGACATGGCTGCAGACCAGGCCCTTGTCGACGAGGTCGAGCACGAGGCCGTCCACCATCTCGCGCAAGATCGTCTCGGCCTCCTCGAAGCTGTAGTCGCGCATGAGGACCTGTCCGGAGCCCATGGAGTGCGCGCGCGGCCGATATGCGTGAATCTCCGCCATGGTGCAGGGCTCGATGCCCCAGGCATGGTCTATGAGCAGCTCGGCGTTGATGCCAAACTCGTCGTAGAGCTTTCGCTCGTCCAGCAGGGCCACGCCGCCCATGTCGCGCGCCCCCATCCGAGCCAGCCGTCGCGCGATGCCCGGGCCGATGCCCCAGATGTCCGTGATGGGCCGGTGCGGCCAGATGAGGCACTTGTAGCGCTCCTCGTCCAGCTCCCCTATGTGGTCCTCCACGTGCTTGGCCGTGATGTCGAGCGCCACCTTGGCGAGGAAGAGGTTGGTGCCGATCCCCGCGGTGGCGCACACGCCCGTCTCCCGGAGCACGAGGTCCATGAGCATCATGGCGAGTTCGCGCGGCGTCTTGCCGTAGAGGTTGAGATAGGGCGTCACGTCTATGAAGCACTCGTCTACGGAGTAGACGTGGATGTCCTCCGGCGAGAAGTACCTCAAGTAGAGCCCGTAGATGTCTGCCGAGACCTCCATGTAGCGGCGCATGCGCGGAGGCGCCATCTCGTAATCAAGACCCTCCGGGATCTCGAAGACGCGGCATCGGTTGCGCACCCCGAGCGCCTTCATGGCCGGTGAGATGGCGAGGCAGATGGTGGTGGGGCCGCGTGAGGGGTCTGCCACCACGAGGCGATGCTCGAAGGGGTCGTAGCCTCGGTCGACGCACTCGACCGAGGCATAGAAGCACTTGAGGTCGATGCAGAGATAGGATCGGTCCACGACGGCTCCCTTCAAACATGTGTTCTCGTGTGAACTCATGATGCCCCGGGGACCGGACAGAAATTGACCCTCGGATCCCGGTCACAAATACTGCAACACTTGTTCTGGTATAGTGGCTAGGAGAGGAGGGGCACATGAGGGCGTTCATTGCGCTGGAGTTGCCGGATGCGTTTGCCGACGAGGTCGCCGCCCTGTCGCGGCAGCTGGAGGCTGTCTGCTCGGGCCGGTTCGTGCCGGACGAGAACCACCATCTCACCCTGGCGTTTCTCGGAGAGGCGGGGGAGGCGGAGGCGCGCTCGGCCATGGCGGCGCTCGATGCGGCGTGCCTGGACGCAGGCCCCGTTCACCTGCGCGCGACGGGTCTTGGTACCTTCGGGCGCGCCCGCGACGCCACGCTCTGGCTGGGAATCGAAAAGGACCCTCAGCTCATGGACCTTGCCGCGCGGGTGCGCTCAGAGCTCTCCGCCCGCGGGCTTGCCTATGACGAGAAGGACTTCCTGCCGCACGTGACCCTCGCCCGGCGCGCCCGCGTGCCCCGTGGGGCGCTGGGGGACCTGGCCTTCCCGCTGCCGGACGAGGCGACGCGCATCACGCTCTTCCGCAGCATCCTCGAGCCCGATGGCGCCCGCTACAAGCCGCTCTATACGGTGGCGTTATAGTCTGCCGGTTGGGGACGGGTTCTCTGCCAATTGGGGACGTGTTATTTCGTGCAGACGCTTTCCGTCTGCACGAAATAACACGTCCCCAATTGGCAGAGAACCCGTCCCCAACCGGCAGGAAATCCGCTGCTACTCGTTGATTTTCTCGAGGAAGAGCTCGCCGTAGCGCTCGGCCTTCTTGGCACCCACGCCGGAGACGCCGAGCAGCTCGTCGGCGTTTCTCGGCCGCTTGGCGCACATGTCCACGAGGGTGGCGTTGGAGAAGATGAAGTACGACGGCACGCCCTGCTCGCGCGCGAGACCGTTGCGCAGCTCCGTGAGCTCGGCATAGAGTGCCTGGCCCGCCTCGTCAAGCTCGGAGACGTCCGTCGCGGCGCGTGTCTTGGCAGGCGCGGCGGGAATGCGCTCGACGCGCGGAGCACCCTTGGCGACCTTGAGCACGAACGGCTCGTCCCAGGGCGCCTCGCGGCGCAGGAACGCTCCCGAGGCCCCTGCAAGTGCGATGGTGGGGTAGTCCCCGCCCGTGCGCGCGAGCACGCCGTGGAAGACCAGCTCGTCAATGATGGCGCGCACATGCGCCGCCGAGGCGTCGGCCATGATGCCATAGGTGGAGAGGGTATCGAATCCGCGGCGCAGGACCTTCTCGCCGCGCGAGCCGCGCAGCACGTCTACGATCATGGTCGCCCCGACGCTTCGCCCTCGCTGGGCGATGCGCGCCACGCAGCTCACGACCTTGAGGGCATCCGTGGTGGCGTCCACCTCCTCGAAGTCCGTGAGGCAGTTCCCGCAGTTGCCGCAGTAGGCGGGCGCCTCCTCGCCAAAGTAGCGCAGGATGTGGGCACGCAAGCACTCGGTGGTCGTGGCGTAGAAGACCATCTGGCGCAGCCGCTCGGCGTCACGGTCGGCGAGTGCCTCGATCTGCTCGGGCGTGAGCCCCTCGCGAGGCTTGCTCCGTGAAAGCAGAAACTCTGCCGTATGGACGTCGCCGGGAGAGTAGAGCAGCAGGCAGTCCGCCTTGGTGCCGTCGCGGCCGGCACGGCCGGCCTCCTGGTAGTAGTTCTCAAGGCTGAGCGGCAGGTTGTAGTGCGCCACATAGTTCACGTTGGACTTGTCGATGCCCATGCCAAAGGCGTTGGTCGCCACCATCACGCGGGCGCGGTCGTAGAGGAAGTCCTCCTGGTTGCGCTCACGCTCCTCGGCGGACAGGCCGGCGTGGTAGCGCGTGGCGGCAAGCCCCTCGTCGCGCAGCAGGTCACACACTTCTTCCACGGCGCGCCTGCTCGAGCAGTAGACAATCCCTGAGCGATCGGAGCGCTGCCTGACGAAGGCAACGAGCATGCGGTCCTTCTCGGCGCCGCCCCGCGGGCGGGAAACAGCAAAGGAGAGGTTGGGACGGTCGAAGCTGGCTATGACCACGAACGGGTCTCTCAGGCCCAGAGCGGACACGATGTCCTTGCGGACCGCGCGCGTGGCCGTTGCCGTGAGCGCCATCACCGGCGGACGTGCGGGAAGTGCCTCGAGAAACTCAATGATGCGCTGGTAGCTGGGCCTGAAGTCGTTGCCCCACTGCGAGATGCAATGAGCCTCGTCCACAGCGAGCAATGCCGCGCCGCGTGCGGCGACGGTCTCGAGGAAGGCCGGGTCGTCGAGGCGCTCCGGCGCCACGTAGACGAGCGCCAGGGCGCCCGACGCTATGCCGTGGAGCACGCTTGCGCGCTCGCCCGCGGAGAGGGTGGAGTTGAGGAAGCTCGCCGCTACGCCCGTCTGTCGCAGCGCACCAACCTGGTCGGCCATGAGGGAGATGAGCGGGGAGACCACGAGCGTGAGGCCTCCCGTGCGCGCGGACAGCGCGAGGGCGGGTACCTGGTAGCAGACGGACTTGCCCGCCGAGGTGGGCATGACGGCCAGGACGTCGCGCCCGGCGAGCGCGGCGTCCACGATCTCGGCTTGGTGCGGGCGGAAGCTCGGGTAGCCGAAGGTGGTGCGCAGGATGTCGAGGGGCGTGGGGTCGGCCATGGGGCTCCTGTCGTCGGGTTCTTCTCGCCCCATTATGCGCCTTGGCCCGGACGGAAAGGGGCTGTGGTCGTCTCTGGGCTCGCTAGTATGCCTTTCGTGACTGCTCGCTCGCATTTGCCCAGTTGGCGAGAAAAGCCTTGCGGAGGGGGCATACTAGCGAGCCCGGTTTTGCCGCCCGCCGCTTCTTACACGGGGCTTACGTTGTTGCGGAATGGGGCCGGTAACCTGAGCCTTTCAGGCATTTTCTGCAAACGACCCCGGTTTTGGAGCGGTGCCTTCGCATCCTGTTGTTGAGGGGAGACGATGAGAGAGAACAGGGAGATAGCCGTTCGCGTCCGTGCGGCCAAGCGGGACCCGCGTGCCGCCGACGAGCTGGTGCGAAGCTACCTCCCGTTCATCAAGGCGGAGACGGCCAAGTTCATGGGCCGGCCTCCGCGGGAGGGGCGCGACGACGAGCTGGGGATTGCCATGTTTGCCTTTCACGAGGCGGTTATGTCATACGATCGGTCCCGGGGCGCATTTCTTCCCCTTGCGGCCCTGAGCATCAAGAACCGCCTGATTGACTTCAGGCGTCGCGAATGCCGTCACACCGAGGTTCTCTCCCTCGACGAGCGTCGGTCGACGGCCGACGACGAGGACGACCGCCCGCTTGTCGAGACGCTTGCTGCCGAGAAGGACGAGCTCGCGGAGCGCGAGGCGCGCCTTGCGAGCCGGGCGGAAATCGCGGAGTTCGCGGCGCAGCTCAAGGAGTTTGGCATCACGCTCTTTGACGTGACCGAGAGCTGCCCGCGCCAGCAGCGCACGCTCGAGGCGTGCGGGCGGGCGCTCGCGCATGCCCGTGCCAACCCTGGCCTCCTGGAGCGGCTCCTTGCCACCAAGAAGCTGCCGATCTCCGATCTCGCTCGCGGCTCTGGGGTCGAGAAGAAGACGCTCGAGCGCCATCGAACCTACCTCGTGGCGCTGCTGCTTGCCTACACCAACGGGTTCGAAATCATTCGTGGCCACCTGTGCAAAATCGTGGGCAGCGGGGGAGGTGACGGTCGATGAGCTACCTGATCTTGGAGTGCGCTGCGAGCTATGCCGTGGCGCTCGACGAGGAGGGGCGCTTCGTGCGGGTTCCCAACCTCGGATACGAAGTCGGCCAGGAGGTCGATGACGTCGTCATCTTTGATGAGGGTCAGCTGCTCGCCTTCGAGGCGCGGAAGGCGAGAAGGACGCGCAGGCGCGTGGGACTGATCGCTGCCGCGGCGTGTCTCGTCGTCGCCGTCATCGCCGGCGGCGTCGTGTGGCGCCTACCCATTGGCACCGTCTACATGCGCATCAACCCCGAGGTGAGCATGGAGGTCAACCGCTTTGACCGCGTCGTGGACGTGGAGGGAGAAAACGCTGACGGCGAGGCGCTTGTGAGCGGGTTCTCGTTCTACGGAAGGACGATCGACGACGTCTCGGACGACCTGGCAAATAGGGCCGAGGAGCAGGGCTATCTCAAGGAGGGCGGCACCATCGAGTTGACCGTGGAGTCGGGTGACGAGGAGTGGAAGACGGCGACCGAGGACCGGCTCGTGATCGAGCTGGAGGTCCACCTCGACCATCGCGTGGTGGTCGAGGGATCGGGGGTGCCGGTTGGCGGCGCGCCTGACGACGATGGCCTTGACGATGCGGACGACTGGGACGATGACGGTTTTGACGATCTTGACAATGACGAAGACGACGGAGTCGCGCCGGTTCCGCCCGAGACCGATACAGCGCCCGCGCCCAATCCGCCCGCGCCACAAGCCCCCTTGGCCATCGATGACGACGAGGACGATGACGACGGCTGGGACGACGATGACGACGAGGACGATGACGACGGTTGGGACGACGATGATGACGATGGGGACGACGATGACGACTAGCCGCGTCGCACGTTTTTCTCGCCTGGCGGATATTTCTTTCTGAGCGACCCCGGTTTTGGTGGGGCGCCTGCGCAACCTCTCACTGCAAGGCAAAACTGAGGTTACGACCCAAGGAGGACACCATGAAGACCACGAGCCTGAAGAACATCCTGACCGGCGCGACCATGGGCATCGCCCTCACGGCGGTTTTGGCGGGCTGCGGGACGACGCCCGCCGCGACGCAGACGGCGGACGGTGCCGGCGAGACCCCGATCGCCCAGGCGTCCCAGGCGGCGGGAACCCTGCTTCTGAGCGTCAACCCCGAGATTGAGATCGAGTATGACGACGATGGCCTCGTCACCGAGGTCGAGGGCGTGAACGACGAGGGCCGCGGGGTGACGAGCGGGTACGGGGGCTACGAGGGACGCCAGTGCCGGGAGGTCGTCTCCGACCTGGTGGAGGAGATTTACGAGGCAGGGCACTTCAACCAGACGGTTGACGGCCACGACCGCAATGTGGTCGTGAAGCTTCAGCAGGGCTCGAGCTATCCCGGGGAGGACTTCTTGCGGGGAATCGAGGACGATGTGCGCGCAACGGTGGGCGGCTTTGGCCTTGCCTCCGACGCGCTGACGGTGGCGCCCGAGCAGCTCGATGACCGCGGATATATTGGTCTCGACGCTGCGAAGGACATCGTGCTCTCCCAGCTCGGGCTGACCGAGGCGAGCTTCAACGACCACGAGTACGAGCTGGATGACGGCGTGTACGAGATGGAGTTCACGTCTGGAGGCGTCGAGTACGAGTACGAGGTGGACGCCCGCACGGGCAAGGTCCTCGAGGCCGACGTCGACGGCAATGACGACTGGGACGACCGTGACGACTGGGATGACTGGCACGAGGACCGCTACGACCGCGATGACGACTGGGGCGACGCGGATGACGACCGCGACGACGACTGGGATGACGACCGCGACGACCTGGATGACCGCGACGACGATTGGGATGACGACCGCGACGACGATTGGGATGACGACCGCGACGACGACTAGCCCGAGCCTCAGCTCCCCTGCGACCCCGTCCTCATGGGCGGGGTCGATTTGTGTCGCCTCTTGCGGGGGAATTAGTGTACAAAATCAGAGTTGTTCGGAAAAACCAACTGCAGATATAGATAGTGAAATCTGATTTTGTACACTAAATCGCCGGGCTGGGGTGGCGCCCGGGACGGCTCGGCGCGCCTACAGCACCACGCCCAGGGCCACGAGCGCCACGCAGCACGCGAGCACGATCCAGTCGCGCGCTACGAGCGGATAGCGCTTGAAGCTGCTCTCGCGCGTGCGCAGGTAGAAGCCGCGCTGCTCGGCGGCAAGCGCCGTGGCCTCGGTCTTGCCCACGGAGCTCACGAGCAGCGGCACGCAGAGAGGCAGCATGAGCTGCAGCTTGCGGATGGGGTTGCGCGTGTCGTACTCCACGCCTCGGGCGGTCTGGGCCTCCATGATCGCGTTCATCTCCTGCGAGAACACGGGGACGAAGCGCAGCGCCGTGGTGAACGTGAACGCGTAGCGGTACGGGACGCGCAGCACCTCGACGCAGGCGTTTGCGAGGTCGGTGAGCCTGGTCACCATGAGCATGAGCACGAGCGGCAGCGCCACGCCCATGAGGCGCAGACATACCTTGGGGCCCGTGAGCAGGCCGTCGGTGGTCACAAAGCCCCAGACAACGCCACCGGTGCGGGTGAAGATGAGCTGGAAGACAAACATCACCACGCCGAGGGGAACCACGAGCTTGAGCAGGCGCGCAAGCCGTCCGGGCACGCCGGCGTACGCGGCGAGCGCAAATGTGAGGGCGAGAAGGGCGAGCAGCAGCGGGTAGGTGTCCGCCAGCAGCGTCGCTGCGATGATGGCGGCGGCCAGGGCGAGCTTGGTCACGGGGTTGAGCCGGTGGAGCAGGGTGTCCCCGGGAACGTAGTCGATGACGCTGGTCACTTGAGCATCCCCTCCACGGTGTCGACGATGTCGGAGACCTGGGAGGCCCCCGCAAAGGCGGGCGAGACGTCGCGCGCGAGCTCGGCGGCAAGGCGCACGACCTGCGGCGCCTCGACGTCGGCGCGGGCCATGAGCCCGGCGTCCGCAAAGACCTGGTCCGCGGGACCCTGCCCGAGGATGCGCCCGTCGGCCATGACGATGACGCGCTCGGCAAAGTCCGAGACGACCTCCATGTCGTGGCAGACCATGACGACGGCGCAGCCCTTCTCGGCCATCTCGCGCACCGTCTCCATGACCGTCATGCACTCGCGGTAGTCGAGGCCGCTCGTGGGCTCGTCGAGAAGGACCACCTCCGGCTCCATCACGACCACGGAGGCCAGGGCGACCATCTGTCGCTGTCCGCGGGAGAGCGAGAAGGGCGCGGCGTCGAGGGACAGGCCGAAGCGCTCGGCGACGGAGCGTGCGCGCTCTCGGGCCTCGCCTGCTCCGACCCCCGTGAGCTCGAGGCCAAAGGCGAGCTCGTCGAGGACGGTGTCCTTGCAGAGCTGGCGGTCGGGGTTCTGGAAGAGCGTGGAGACGTGCGCGGCCAGGCGGCTCGTGGGGGTGTCGCGCGTGTCGAGGCCGGCTACGAGCACCTCGCCGGAGGCGGGCTTGAACAGCCCGTTCAGGAGCTTGGTGAGGGTCGTCTTGCCGGCGCCGTTCTGCCCGACGATGCCCACGATCTCGCCGGGCCGCGCGTCGAAGCTGAGGTGCTCTACGGTGGCGCGGCTCCCGGGGTAGGCGAAGCTGACGTCGCGGAAGCTGACCACGGGGTCGGCGGTTCGGGCGGGGCGGGGCTTTGCGGGGGTGCCTGCTGCCGCGTTCTTCTCGCCTGCGGCTCGTCCGCGGACGAGGTCGGCCACGAGGTCGCGCGCCTCGGCCACGCTGAGATAGGGCGCCCCGGGCTCGATGACGCCGTGCTCGGCCAGGCTGTTGGAGATGCGCGCCACGCGGGGGCTGTCCACGCCGAGCGCCCGCAGCTCGCGCCCGTGCGAGAAGACCGTGCGCGGCGTGCCCTCAAAGGCGACCTGGCCCCGGTCCATAACGACGATGCGGTCGCAGTGCTCGCAGAGCAGGGCGACCTTCTGCTCGATGACCACGACGGTGATGCCGGCGTCCCGGTTGAGCGCGCGCAGCGTCTCGAAGACCGTGCTCGACGAGACGGGGTCGAGTGCGGCGGTGGGCTCGTCGAGGACGAGCACGCGCGGGCGCAGCGCCAGCATGGCGGCGATGGCGACCTTTTGCTTCTGGCCGCCGGAGAGCGTTGCGATCTCACGCTCGCGCAGTTCGGCGATGCCGACGGTCTCGAGCGCGCTGGCGAGGCGGCCGGGAATCTGGTCGTGGGGCACGCCGAAGTTCTCGAGGCCGAAGAGCAGCTCGTCCTCCACCACGGAGGCGACCATCTGGGCGTCGATGTCCTGGCTGATGCTGCCCACGACGCGAGAGATGTCCGTGAGCGTGACCTCGCAGGTGTCGCGTCCGTCCACGGTCACGGCCCCGAAGAGCTGTCCGCGATAGTGATGGGGGATGGCGCCGGACAGGGCGGCGGCGAGCGTGGACTTGCCGGCTCCCGAGGGTCCGATCACGCCCACGAACTCCCCCGGCGCGATGCCGAGGGAGACGTGGTCGAGCGCGGGAGTCGCGGACGCGCCGTACGAGAACGAGACGTCGTCGAGCCGGATGATGGGGGAGGGCTGGGCCATGGCGACCTTTCTTGATTCAAAAGGGGTCTGACCCCTTTTGGATCATTGCGTGTTAGTCGGCGATCTTGAGGGCGGCCTTGATGGGCAGGTAGAGCGCGCTTACGAGGATGGCGTTGAAGACGCCGGTGAGCAGGACCACGGGCAGCATCGCCGCAGCGAGCTCGGCCGCGCCGCCGACCATGGCGATCTTGATGAGCATGAAGATGACGCCGGAGACCACGGTGGTGACGAAGGAACCGGCGAGCGGGACAAACTTCTTTGCGGGGGAGGCCATGCCGGCGGCGACGATGAGCGCCATGAGCATCGCGGCGATGCCCTCGGCGGCAAAGTCGATGAAGGGCGAGGTGGTGGTGACCTGGATGACGGCGGCGGAGATGAGGCCGATCACGAGCGCCTGGCCGATGTTGGGGCGCACCACGAGGATGGTGAGGCAGAAGGCGGAGATGATGAACTCGGGGCTGATGAGGCCGCCGGAGATGCCGGAGATGGCCTTGCCCACGGTGAAGTTGAGGATGAACCCGGCGGCCAGGAGGACAGCGAGAAGGACGAGGGCCTGGATGTCGAGCTTGCCGTGGTCGGCGGTGGCGACGGTGCGGGCGGCGGTCTGGGTGGCGGTGTTCTCGGACATGGTGGGTTCCTTTCTGGGAGAGGTTCTTGATCGAGGTTCTTGTCGGCGTGCTTTTCGGTTGCCGGCGATGATGGCGTCACAAGAAAAGGGCCCCCGGTCTTCCGGGAGCCCTTTCAGCGCAAATGGATATGGCGCGTGAGACTCACCATCGACCGAGCGAGGAGAAGTTGCGCCACCACCAGTTCATGGACGTGCGAACGCTGACGTTGACGACGTTGCTCATGCTCCGGCGCTCCTTTCGCTTCTGGTCGAGGTCCTTTGTGTTGTGGACAAGATACGCGCACGACGTGACGGGCGCAAGGGAGTTTTCTGGCCCGAAACAATCGATTTTGCATGCGGGGCGGCCGAATTATGGATTGAAGGGCAATGCTGCATGCGGAAAGCCGCAAGGGGGCATATGAATATCGCGTGCTGCGCTTGAAGCGGTACCACGCTCGGCCATAATGTCAATTAGTTAACATTTGAACGCGTTGGAGGAAGGCGTTTTGGGAGAGACCCGCTTCGAGGACTTCGTCGGCATCATCAGCGCCCTCAACAAGGAGATTCAGCGCATCAAGACCGCCGAGGCAAAGCGCCTGGGCTTTCGCGGCTCTGACGTCATGTGCCTGTACTACCTGGTCAAGCATCCTGACGGGCTCACCGCTTCCGAGCTGGCTCGCGTCGTAGACGTGAGCCGCGCGGCGATGTCTCGCACCATCGCCCATCTTGCGGAGGACGGGTTTGTCGAGGTGGGAGACGCCGATGATGAGGACGCCTCCCGCTACCGCGCGCCCGTGCGCCTGACCGAGAAGGGCCATGAGGCGGCTCGCCCGCTCGACGACATCATTCACCGAGTGCTTGACGAGGCTGGCGGGGAGCTTGCCATGAGGCAGCGCCTTCAGATGTACGATTCGCTCAACCACATTCTCGAGAGGCTCAAGACGTTCGGGCGTGACGGCCAGTAGGCCGTGCTCGGGCAGAAGGGAAGCGCAATGTCCGTCCGCATCATCACCGATTCCGGGATCGACCTCCCCGGCGAGCTCGACCCCCGTCTCACGGTCATCCCGCTGGGCATCACGTTTGGCGCGACCACGTACGCCGACGGCGTCGACCTCACCAACGACCGCTTCTACGAGATGCTCATCGAGAGCGACGAGCTGCCCAAGACGAGCCAGGCCACGCCGTATGCCTACCAGCAGGTCCTTGAGCAGGTGCGTTCCGCGGGCGAGGAGGCCGTGGTGATCACCCTCTCATCGGCGCTCTCGGGCACCTATCAGAGCGCGGTCACCGCCGCCGCGGACTATCCCGAGGTCCATGTGGTCGATAGCAAAAACGTCACCATCGGGCAGAGCCTTCTCGTGCTCTACGCGCTGCGCCTCGTCGACGAGGGCCTGGGAGCCGCCGAGATCGCCGAGAAGGTCGAGGCGGTCGTGGGCCGCGTCTGCCTGCTCGCGCTGCTCGACACGCTCGAGTACCTCAAGCGCGGCGGACGTATCCCCAAGAGCGTGGGCGCCATCGGCGAGCTGCTGTCCATCAAGCCCGTCGTGGGCGTGGAGGACGGCGAGGTCGTGATGCTGGGCAAGGCGCGCGGCTCCAAGAACGGGCGCAACCAGCTTCACCAGCAGGTCGAGAAGCACGGCATCGACTTCACGATGCCGGTGCTGCTGGGCTACACGGGCCTCTCCCAGAAGCTGCTGAAGAAGTACCTGGACGACAACCGCGCCATCTGGGAGGGCGTGGTCGCCGAGGAGGACCTGCCCATCACCTCCGTGGGCGCCACCATCGGCACGCACGTGGGGCCGGGCGCCATCGCGCTCGCGTTCTTCGCCAAGAACTAGCTGGCTCTCTTTCTTCCGACCGGGCGCGTGACAATCAGGGCGGGCGTGACAATTAGGACAGGTTGGATTGTCACATCGAGGGCATGTGACAATCCAACCTGTCCTAATTGTCACGCCCGCCCTGATTGTCACGCGCCCCGCTATAACACGATATGCATTACGAGCTCGATGAGCTGCTCGATGGGCATGGGGTCGTCCTCCGAGGTCCAGATTCTGATCGTGGCCAGGATTCCCGAGAGGTAGAACTCGCGCGCGATGCGCTCGCCCTGGTCTCCGAGCTCCTCGCCCGGCAGGAAGAAGCGGTCCACGAGCGGGCTTATCACCTGCTTGAGCCGCTGGGTGAACGCCGGGTCGCCGTGCGGGCCCAGCAGCACGCGCGTGTAGTCGCGCGAGCGTTGGGCCAGGCGCAGGATGAGCCCCATGTGCTGCGAGAAGTCAAGGCGATCGCCCTTGAGCAGGCGCTCGTTGACCAGGCGCTCGATGTTGCCGAGCACCTGGTCCTCGATCTCTGCCAGCAGCTCGTAGACGTCGTGGTAGTAGAGGTAGAAGGTCGCGCGGTTGTAGCCCGCGCGGTCGGTGATCTCGCGGACCGAGATCTTCTCCACGGGCTTCTCGGCGTAGAGCTCCCAGAACGCCTGGCGGAGATTGGCCCTTGTCTGCTCCGTGACTTGCGGCTGCTTTCTCATGGCGCCCTCCAGTCGTGCAAAAGTGCCTGCCCCTTTTGCACGTTTCACGACACTTGCGCGACGCGTGTCGAGCGGTGGTTCTTCTCGCCCGCCAACCCCAGTATACTTCGATTAGACAACACGCTGTCGAGCAATCGGAGCCGACATGGCCTATATAGACTTCCTGGACGTCGTGCGGACCTATGGAGAGGGCTCCGCCAAGATCAACGCCCTCGACGGTGCGAGCTTCACCGTCGAGAAGGGCGAGCTCGCCGTCATCCTGGGCGCCTCGGGCGCGGGCAAGACCACCGCCCTCAACATCCTGGGCGGCATGGACAGCGCCACCTCCGGCACCGTCCGCGTGGACGGCCGCGACCTTTCCGGCGCGAGCGAGAACGACCTCGTGCTGTACCGCCGTGCCGACGTGGGCTTTGTCTTCCAGTTCTACAACCTCGTGCCCAACCTCACCGCGCTCGAGAACGTTGAGCTTGCCACGCAGATCTGCCCCGACTCGCTCGACCCCGCGGAGACGCTCGCGAAGGTGGGCCTGGCCGAGCGCCTCGCCAACTTCCCCGCGCAGCTCTCCGGCGGCGAGCAGCAGCGCGTCTCCATCGCACGCGCCATGGCCAAGAACCCCAAGCTGCTGCTGTGCGACGAGCCCACCGGCGCGCTCGATTACCAGACGGGCAAGCAGATCCTGCAGCTCCTGCAGGACATGTGTCGCAACGAGGGCATTACCGTCATCATCGTCACGCACAACGCCGCGCTCGCGGACATGGCCGACCGGCTCATCCGCTTCAAGAGCGGCCAGGTGACGAGCATGACGACCAACGATGACCCCAAGCCGATCGCAGAGATCGAGTGGTAGCCATGTCGTCGGCCGCGTCACACAGCGCCTTCACGCGCGACATCCTGCGCACGGTGCGCGGGAGCCTCAAGCGCTTCGTGGCGCTCGCCACGATCACGGCGCTCGGCGTGACGATGCTCACGGGCCTGCGCGCCTCCTGCGTGGACCTGCGCAACTCGGCCGACGCGTTTTTTGACGAGCAGGGTCTCTTCGACGTGCGCGTCCAGTCCACCCTCGGCCTCACGGACGAGGACGTGGAGGCGCTCGCTGCGCTCGAGGGCGTGGAGGCGGCGGAGGGCGGCTACGTGGAGACCGCCTACACGACGGTGGGCTCGGTCTCCGAGAAGGTCGACGTCAAGGCGCTCTCGCCCTCCGGCATGAACGAGCCGCTCGTACTCGAGGGGCGCCTGCCCGAGAGCGAGGACGAGATCGCCGTCACGCAGCGCTACCTCAAGGACTCCGGCCTCTCCATCGGCGACACGGTGACCTTCCACGGCGCGGACGACGAGGCGGATGTCGAGAAGGACGAGGGGCTCGACGCGCTCGACTCCGGCTCCGCGGAGGTCTTCGAGCGCCGCGACTACACGATCGTGGGGTCGGTGCTCGACCCGATGGATGTCAACGCCGGCGAGGGGACGATGTCGTTCCGCTCGAGCGGCGGCTCGCAGTACTCCTTCTTCGTGGTGCCGGAGTGCGCGACGGCGGAGGCGTACACGGTGGCGTACCTCACCGTGGAGGGCGCGGACGAGCCGCTGTGCTACTCCGCCGAGCACGAGCAGATCATTGACGCCGTGAAGCAGCGCGTCGAGGATGCGCGCGGCGAGCGAGAGCGAGCTCGCGGGGAGGGGGTCCGCGCGGACGCCACCGAGGAGGTCGACGAGGCGGAGGCCGAGGCGCTCGAGGAGCTCGCGGACGCCGAGCAGGAGATAGCCGACGGCCAGGCCGAGCTCGACGACGGACGCGCCGAGGTGGCAGACGGTCAGGCCGAGCTCGACGAGCAGCGCGCCGACGCACTGAGCCAGCTCGACGACGCGCAGGCGGAGATCGACGACGGGCGCGCGCAGCTCGAGGACGGCGCCGCTCAGCTCGCCGACGGCAAGGCGGAGCTCGCCGCCGGCATCGAGGAGTACAACGCGGCGCTCCCGGGAGCCGAGCAGCAGCTGAGGGACGGCCAGGCGCAGCTCGACGCCGCGCGCGACGAGTTCTATACAACGACGATCGCGGACCTCGAGGCGCAGCGCGCCGAGGTCGCAACGACCGTGGACAGCCTGACGCAGACCATATCGACGCTCGACGGCAGCGTCGCGGAGATGGCCGACGGGCTCGACGCGATGGCGGGCTCGCTGCCGCAGGGCGGCGAGGCGCTCTCGGGCGTCGCGGCGCAGGTGCGCGCAGCCTGGGAGCAGGTTAAGGCCGCGGATGCGGGCAGTGCCGAGGCGGCGGCCGGGACGTTCTCGAGCGCGATGGGCCAGGCGGCCTCCGCGCTGATGCCCGTCTCGGAGTCCCTGGGGCAGGCGGCCGGGCAGCTCCAGGCACAGGCCGAGGAGCTCACGGGCCAGATTGCGACCATCGATGCCGCGCTCGGAGAGCTCGACGCCGGCATCGCGCAGACGCAGGCGGCGCTCGATGCCGTCGACGCCCAGATTGCGGCGCTCGAGCAGGACGGGACGGGTAGCACGGAGGAGCCTGAGGACACCGCCGGCGCGGAGGGGCCCGAGGAGGGCGCGACCTCCGAGGCGGCAGCGCCGCAGACGAGTCCGGAGCTCGAGGCACTTCTCGCCCAGCGCGAGCAGCTGCAGGCCACGCTGGACGGCCTCACGGCGCAGCGCGCGGAGCTCCAGGCATCCCGCGACGCCGCGCAGCAGGGGATCGAGACCATCCAGGGCCAGCTTGCAAGCCTCGAGAGCTCACAGGCGGGCCTCCAGCAGATCATCGCCCTGGGCTCGGCGGACCCCGCGAGCGAGCAGAGCGCCGCCGCCCTGGCGAGCGGGCGCATCCAGGCCGCGGCGGGCCTCGTGAAGGCCAGCGACGGCCTCGCGCAGCTGGATGCCGGCATCGAGCAGGCCAAGACCACCGCCGAGGCGGAGTTTGCCAAGCAGCAGGCCCTCATCGACGAGGGCTGGCAGGACCTTCGCGACGCCTACGACCAGCTCGTCTCCGCGCAGGCCACGCTCGAGCAGAGCGAGCGCGAGCTCGCCGACGGCTGGGCGGAGCTCGAGGAGGGGCAGGCCGAGCTCGACCGCCAGCGCGCAGACGCCCTCGAGCAGCTGGCCGACGCGCAGCGCCAGCTCGATGACGCCCTCGCCGAGATCGCAGACGGCCAGGCCGAGCTCGACGACGCCCGCGCGACCTTCGAGTCCGAGCGCGACGACGCCCTCGCCGAGATCGCCGACGCGCGCGCCGAGATCGAGGGCCTGCCCGATGCCACGTGGTACGTGCAGGACCGCTCGAGCCTCTCGAGCTACGCGAGCGTGGACTCCGACGCCTCCTCGATCGAGGCCATCGGCACCGTGATCCCCATCGTGTTCTTCGTGGTGGCGGTGCTCATCAGCCTCACCACCATGACGCGCATGGTCGAGGAGGAGCGCGGGCTCATCGGCGTCTACAAGGCGCTCGGGTACTCGCGCGGCCGCATCCTCTCCAAGTACGCGCTCTACGCGCTGGCGGCCTGCATCGTGGGCGCGATCGTGGGCAACGTGCTCGGCTTCGTCGTGCTGCCCGCCATCATCTTCACGATCTTCTCGACCATGTACGCCCTGCCGGGCTTCATGTACGGCTTCGAGCCCGCAAGCTCGCTTCTGGCCTTTGCGCTCTTCGCGCTGGGCATCGTGGGGGCGACGCTTTTCACCTGCTGGCAGGAGCTCAGGGAGACCCCCGCCGAGCTCATGCGTCCCAAGGCGCCGCGCGCGGGCTCGCGCATCCTGCTCGAGCACATCACGCCCGTGTGGAACAGATTCAGCTTCCTCAACAAGGTCACGGCGCGCAACCTCTTCCGCTACAAGCGCCGCTTCCTCATGACGACCTTTGGCATCGCGGGGTGCGTGGCGCTGCTCATCACGGGCTTTGGCATCCGCGACACGGTTCTCTCGCTCTCGCCGCGCCAGTATGGCGACGCGGGCGTGACCCGCTACGACCTCATGGCCGTGAGCTCCTCCGACGACCTCGATGCCGTGGTGGCGGACCTCGAGGACGATTCCGAGGTCGAGAGCCTCGTGCGCGTCTACATCGACAGCCTCACGGTGAGCTACGGCGACGACAAGGAGACCGTGCAGCTCGTGGTGGTTCCCGAGGCCGCCGACCTTGCGGGTTACGCGCAGCTCGAGGACGAGGGCGGCGGCGAGCTTTCGCTCACGGATGACGGTGCGGTCATCACCAAGAACGCCGAGCAGGTCATGGGCTTTGCGGTGGGCGACGAGCTGGCGCTGCAGGACTCCACGCTCGCCGAGGGCAGCGTGCGGGTGGACGGCATCGCCCTCAACTACCTGAGCAACACGATCTTCATGACCGCAGACGCCTACGAGGGCGCATTTGGTGAGAAGTGCGAGATGAACGGTGTGCTCGCGCACCTCTCCGGCACGAGCGAGGAGCAGATCGCGCTCTCCGAGCGCCTCACGCAGGACGACCGCCTGCTCTCCGTGGTCTCCACGGCCAAGCTCGTGCGCGATTTCTCGAGCGCCTTCACGCTCATCAACACCGTGGTCTACGTGGTCATCGTTCTTGCCGCGGCCCTCTCGTTCACGGTGGTCTTCACGCTCTCCAACACCAACATCTCCGAGCGCGAGCGCGAGCTCGCGACGCTCAAGGTTCTGGGCTTCAAGCGGCCAGAGGTCCACAGCTACATCAACAAGGAGACGCTCATCCTCACGGGCATCGGCGTGGTGCTCGGAATGCCGCTGGGCTACTTCCTCGCGCGTTCGCTCACGTGGATTCTGCGCATGCCGTCGCTGTACTTCGACGTGGTGGTGGACCCGCTCACGTACGTTATCTCTGCGGTCCTGGCGTTCGTGTTCACGGTGATGGTGAACCTCATCACCGACCGCTCGCTTGACCGCATCGACATGGTGGGCGCCCTCAAGTCCGCAGAGTAGGTGTGACAATTAGGACAGGTTGGATTGTCACACCGCCCGCGGTGTGACAATCCAACCTGTCCTAATTGTCACGTCCGAGGCGCTACTCGCGCTGGGCGAGAAACGCGCGGGTCCGTGCCTCGCGCGGGTGGTCGATGACCTGCTCGGCCGGGCCCTGCTCCACGATTACGCCGCCGTCCATGAAGATCACGCGGTCCGCGACCTCGCGCGCAAAGCCCATCTCGTGCGTCACGATGACGAGCGTCATGTTCTCTGCGGCGAGCTGCTTGATGACGCGCAGGACCTCCGCGGTGAGCTCGGGGTCGAGCGCGCTCGTGGGCTCGTCGAAGTAGACGATCTGCGGGTGCATGGCCAGGGCCCGGGCGATGCTCGCGCGCTGCTGCTGGCCGCCCGAGAGCTGACAGGGCACCTTGTCCTCGTTGCCGGCGAGGCCCATCTTGGCAAGAAGCGCGCGGGCCTCGCTCTCGGCCTCGGCGCGATTGCGCCTCTGCACGCACACGGGCGCGTCCATCACATTGCGTAGCACCGAAAAGTGCGGGAAGAGGTTGTAGTTCTGGAACACCAGGCCAAAGCGGCCTCGCGCCTGGGCGAGCACGTTCTTGTCGCCATACGTGCCCCCGCGGGCAACGATCACGTCTTCGTAGGAGAGATCCCCGCCGTCGAGACGCTCGAGCAGGGTGAGGCAGCGCAGCAGGGTGGACTTGCCGCCGCCGGAGGGACCGATGATGGCAACGACCTCGCCGGGCGAGACGGAGAGCGAGATGTCGTGCAGGACCTCGACGTCGCCGAAGCTCTTGCGGGCGTGCTCGAGAGAGACCACGGGACGTGCGTCGTTCTTCTCGCTAGTCATGGTAGTAGCTCAGCTTTCTCTCGATGCGCCCGGCGACGAAGTCGATGAGCAGGTTGAAGACCCAGTAGAAGACCGCCGCGATGGCAAAGGGCAGCATGCTCACCTCGCTGGCCACGAGCTGCTTGGCCACGGTGAACATCTCGATGACGCCGATGGAGAAGGCAAGCGACGTGTCCTTGACCAGCGTGATGACCTCGTTGGTCATTGAGGGCATGATGCGCTTGACCACCTGGGGCAAGACGATCCGGAAAAACGTCTGCGCCTTTGAGTAGCCCAGGACCTCCGCCGCCTCGTGCTGGCCGCGCGGGATGGACTGGATGCCGGAGCGGTAGATCTCCGCGAAGTAGGCGGCGTAGTTGACGACGAAAGCCACGATCGTGGCGTACCACTTGCTGTCCGTGGTGAGGCTGATGCCAAAGACGTAGTACGGCACGAAGTAGATGGCAAACATCTGCAGCATGAGCGGGGTGCCGCGCATGACCGATATGTAGAGGCGGGCGAGAAGCGCGAGCGGCTTGAAGCGGCTCATGCGCGCGAATGCCACGAGCATGCCGAGGGGCAGCGACCCCACGAGCGTAAGCGCGAAGATCTGCAGGCTGACGAGAAACCCCTCGCCAAGCAGGCTGACCATGGTGAGCGTGTCCACGCCTCTCCTTTCACGGAAATGAGTCAAAAGGGGACTGTCCCCTTTTGACTCATTGGGAGGAACATCTGGCCCGAGTTACTCCAGGCACCAGTTGAGGTAGTCGATTCCCTGGTCGGCGTACTTCTCGCAGAGCTCCTCGACGAAGCCCTCCTCGTCCATGGCGCGCAGGGTCTCGGTGACCGTCTCCGCGGTGGCTTCGTCGCCGAGCTTGAAGCCGACGGCGTAGTGCTCCTCGGAGAGGGACTCGTCGAGCTGGACGTAGGCGTCGGGCTTGGCGGCGAGCTGATATGCGGCGATGGAGAGGTCACATGCCACGGCGTCGACGGCGCCGGACTCGAGCTGCATGAAGGCGGTGTTGTAGTCGCCGATGGTCTCGAGGCTGGCAAAGGTGGCGGCGAGGTCCGCCTGAGCGGCGTCCTCCCCGGCGAGGACGTTGTAGGCTGCGGAGTCGACCTGCGTGATCACGGCCTTGCCGGCCAGACCGTCAAAGTCCTCGATGCCGGAGCCGGCGCGCGCGACGATGACCTGGGCGTTGAGCATGTACGGCTCGGAGAAGGCGTAGTCGTCCTCGCGGCCCTCCATGGTGAAGCCGTTCCAGATGCAGTTGATGGCGCCGCTGCCGAGCAGGGTGTCCTTGGCGTCCCAGTCGATGGGCTCGAGCTGGACCTCCCAGTCGTTGCGGCTGGCGACCTCCTGGGCGAGCTCGAGGTCAAAGCCCGTGTACTCGCCGTCGTCGTCGCGATAGCCGTAGGGTGGATAGGAGGCGTCAAAGCCCACGATGAGCGTGCCCGTGTCGACGGCCCCGGTGCCGGCCTCGTCGGCGGTGGCGTCAGAGGCGGGGGCGTCGTCGGCCGCGTCAGTGGCGTTGTTGCAGCCGGCGAGCGCGCTCACGGAGAGGGCCGCGGCAGAGAGGGAGGTGAGGATGAACGATCTTCTGTCCATGGCAGTTCCTTTCAGGGGCCGAGGTCCTTCTCGGCAAGCACTTTACTTGACTAAAGCACGGACGAATATACGCTTTAGCGTGATGGAGTGCAAGGACGGTCGCGACGGGTTTTCAGGTTGGAAACAGTGGCGCTGTGGTAAGATGGCGCCTCACGAGGGAGTAGTGGCATGCCTGCGGGCATGTGGCACGTCAACATGCTGGCGGAAAACGCCTGGCGCGCCTTAATCAACGAGACTCGCGACGAGGGTGAGGCCCTTGTCGCGAGTCTTTTTGTTTGACGCCAAGGAGAGGGGACGTCATGGGAATCGTCGAGCTGGTGCTCATCGCCGTGGGGCTTTCGATGGACGCGTTCGCGGTCTCGGTCTGTCGCGGCCTGGGGATGCGGAAGCTCAACCTGCGCACGGCCGCGGTGCTCGCGCTTTTCTTCGGCGGCTTCCAGGCGCTCATGCCGCTCATCGGCTGGGCTCTCGGGACGCAGTTCATGTGGCTGATCGAGCCGGTCGACCACTGGGTGGCCTTTGTGCTGCTCGCCTTCATCGGCGGAAAGATGCTCTGGGAGGCCTTCCACGAGGAGGATGACTGCGGGTGCGAGGACACGAGCGGCATCGATCTGCGCGAGTTCCTCGTGCTGGCGGTGGCGACGTCCATCGATGCGCTGGCGGCCGGCATCTCGTTTGCGGCGCTCAACGTGGACATCGTGGCATCGGTGGCGCTCATCGGCGTCATCACGTTTGGGCTGTCGTTTATCGGCGTGGCCGTGGGCCACTTCTTTGGTGCGCGCTACGAGAAGCCCGCGAGCATTGTGGGCGGCGTCGTGCTGATACTGATCGGTCTCAAGGTGCTGCTCGAGCACTTGGGCCTGTTGGCGTTGTGAGGAATCCGGAGCCGTTTTTCGGCCGCTCTCATTTGTAGGGTACTATTTGGGAGAACCTGTAAGTACCCTACAAATTAGCAATGGTATCTACCTGCAGTTTTATGCGCGTGTATTTGTAGGGTACTTTGCCAAAATGAAATAAAGTACCCTACAAACGAAGGCTTCCGATTCCGAGCCTCTACAGGCAGGCGTCGGCGATGCGGCGGCGCAGCTCGTCGATGCCCTGGCCGGTCTCGGACGAGGTGATTACGACCTGCTCGCGGTCAATGCCGAGCTGCTTGGCGATGGTCGTGGCCTGCTGCATCTGCTTCGAGCGGCCGAGCTTGTCCGCCTTGGTGAGCGCCACCACGAAGGGCAGCTCGCTCTCCCGCAGGAACCCGACCATCTCGTGGTCGAGCTTCTGGGCGTCGTGGCGGATGTCGACGAGCGCGATCACGAGGTTGAAGCTCCGCTCCTGGGCAAAGTAGCCGGAGATGAGGTTGGCCCAGCGCTGCTTCTCCTTCTGCGAGACCTTGGCAAAGCCGTATCCCGGCAGGTCCACGAAGCGGACGCCGTCGACGTCGAAAAAGTTGATGTTGGCGGTCTTGCCGGGGGTGCTCGAGACCTTGACCAGGCCCTTGCGGTTGAAGAGCTTGTTGAGCAGCGACGACTTGCCGACGTTGGAGCGGCCGGCCACCGCGACCTCGGGCGTGGTGGAGGCGGGGAGCTGCGCCACGGTGCCGTATGACGCCTCGAAGCGCGCGAGCTGATAGTTGATGCTGCCGGCCATGATGGTCCTTTCGGTCGTCTGCTTGGGGCACTATTGTACCCATGGACTTTCGAGGTTAGAAAAGCTGCACAAAGGGGGCGCCGATGCAGGAGACGTTCGTGAAGACGGCCGGGTATGGCGACAACCTGCCGGGTGAGGCTGCGGCGCTGCGGTGGCTTGCGGAGGCCGAGGAAAACGGCGGAGTCCGCATCGTGCGCGTGCTTAGCGTGACTGAGAACGAGCTCGTCGAGGAGCGCGTGCGGACCGGTGTCCCATCGGTCGAGGCAGCCCGCCGCACGGGTGCTGCGCTGGCGCGCATGCACGCTGAGGGCGCTCCGTGGTACGGCTGCGCGCCCGAGGGTTGGACGGGTAACCCGTGGTGCGGGCGTGCGCGTACGCCCTACGTGGCGCGTGAGGACGCCGCCTCGAGCTGGGGTGCGTTCTTCGCAGGGCACCGCATCATGAACTACGTGCGCGACCTCGTTGACAGCGAGGAGTTTGGTCCTTCTGAGCTGCGGCTCTTTGAGCGCGTTGCGGCGCGGCTTGCGGCCGGGGAGTTCGACGCGCCGCAGCCCGGGCTCGTGCGCGCCGCGGGCGCGCCCTGCGCGCGCCTTCACGGAGACCTTTGGTCTGGCAACGTGCTCTGGGACGGCGACCCCGAGGCGCCGACGGGTAGCGTCCTGATCGACCCTATGGCCTACGGCGGTCACGCCGAGACGGACCTCGCGATGCTTGCGCTCTTTGGCCACCCGCTGCTGGAGGAGGTTCTTCTCGGCTATGATGAGGCGTCGCCGCTCGCTGACGGCTGGCGGGAGCGCATGGGCCTCCACCAGCTGGCGCCGCTGCTCCTGCACTGCGTGCTCTTTGGTGGCTGGTATCTGGGCGAGGCCGTGGCGATGGCGCGCCGCTACGCGTGAGCCCGCCGATTGGGGGCGTGTGACAATTAGGACAGGTTGAATTGTCACGCGCTCGCGTTGTGACAATTCAACCTGTCCTAATTGTCACACGCCCCAGCCAGCGGGATCAGCTGCGGAGAAGGGCGTCCACGAGCTCGTTGTCCTCGGGATCGGGCGAGCCGAGCGGCAGGCCGCAGGCCTCAAAGAAGTGGCTCCCCGCAAACTGGCGCGCGCGGAAGGTGCCGTGTGCGCCGTCGCTGAGGTAGCGCACGCGCGAGAGGCAGTCGGTGGTCGCGCAGTAGAGCACGCCGTGCTTCTCGGCATAGCGGAGATAGGTCTCGTCGTCGGACCAGAGGGTCACTCCCGCCATGTTCTCGAGCTCGTAGGCCACGGCGTATTCCTGCCAGGGGATGTCGCGCTTGCGAACGTAGTGATCGAGCAGCGTCGCCATGCGCTTTACGCGACTGAGCGTCGCCGCAGCGTCGATAAGGCGCGCCCCCTCGGCGGGCGGGAAGAGCGCGCGGCGCGTCATCGTATCAAGCGCCCGGTCACGCTCGGCTCCTTCGAGCAGAACGGCCGGCACGGAGAGCTTCATCGACTCGTTGGGGAAGAGCTCGATCGCGGAGTGCGGCACCACGGTCTCGTCGCGCGCGGGGATGCGAAAGACGAGGCTGTCGTGGGCATGCTGGATGCGGCAGTCAAGTCCGCGCTGCCCGAACGCCGCGCGCATCGCGACCACGGTATCGTTTGACCGGTCGCGCGAGAAGGCCTCCTCGGAGTCGCGCCCCATCCTGAAGAGGTAGAGGTTGAAGAGCGGCAGCTCCCTGCGACGGGCGTCGGGCATGGGGTAGTAGACGGTGCGCTGGCAGAAGGCCCGTACCTCGAGACGGCGGCGGGTCGCCTTGTCGTAGAGGTCAACGAGCGCGGTGCCCGCGGCCGGCCCTGACGTCGAACCCTCGCGAATCTCCACGATGCCGTCGGCCACATAGGGCGGGAAGTCTCCCTCGAGGACCTGCACCAGGATGGCGCCCTGCTCGGGGTTGGCGGGGTCGGGCAGGAAGCGCGCGGCAAAGCGCGGCGCGGGAGAGACGTGGCGCCGGCAGAGCTCGCCGATGATCTGGCTCACGTCGGCCCCGGGGCGGGGCACGGGGCACACGTCCTTCTCGGCATCGGAGACGCCTATGACGAGCCAGCCGCCGCGCGAGTTGGCAAACGAGGCCACGATCTTGGGAATCTTGCGGCGCACGCTGGGCGAGAAGGTCTGCTTGAGTTCGAGGGCAAAGCCCTCCTCGAGGTCGCGCAGCTGCTCGAGGTCGGCGTAGTCGACCTCGCCGATCGTTTTGGGCGTGCCCTGCTCGCTGCGGAAGGGGCTGAACATGGGACCTCCTCGCCTGCGCCGGTTGTTGCCCTATTGTCTCACGTTCCTCTTATCCGGCGGGGGATGTGACAATTAGGACAGGTTCGATTGTCACATAGGGACGATGTGACAATCGAACCTGTCCTAATTGTCACATCCCCCTGACTGCCTCGACTTACAGAAGCGGGGTGAGCGGGCCCTGGGCGAGCACGGTCACGCGGTGCATCGCGCGGGAGAGCGCCGTGTAGAGGCGCCGGCGCGCGAGCGGGGTGTCCGGGTAGACCTCCTCCTGCGCGTCGGGCACGATGACGTGGTCGAACTCCAGGCCCTTGGCCACGCGCAGCGGCAGCAGGACCACGCCCTCAGCGGGCAGCGCCGCGTGCTTTCCCAGCACCGTCGCGGCGTCGCCGAGCTGCTTGGCAAGCCAGCTCACGCGCGCGTCGCTCTCGGCCACGACGGCGGTGAGGCCCTCATCGGGCTCGGCCACCGCGGCGCGCAGGGCCGCCAGGTACTTCTCGCGGTCGTCGAACGCGCGGATGACGGGCTCCACGCCGGCGCGCTGCACCGAAGTGAGCCTCAGCTGCTCGTCCTTCTCGAGAAGCCCGGTGAACAGCGCCGTGATCTCCGGGGAGGAGCGGTAGCTCGTGAGCAGGCGGCATTCGTCCACGCTGCCGTGGGTCTCGCGGAAGATCTCCGCGATGCGGTCGAAGGCGGCCGTGCCCTCGAAGATGGCCTGGTTCTCGTCGCCCAGCAGCAGGAAGTGCGCGCGCGAGAAGTGCCGCGCGATGACCATGAGCTGGGCCTCGGTGTAGTCCTGCACCTCGTCGACCATGACGAAGCGCGCGCTCTTGTCGCCCGTGCCGGTAAAGAGGAGACGCAGGAACAGCCACTCGGTCGCGGAGAGCGCGTGCGTCCCGAGCAGGCGCATGCCGATGCGGTCGAAGCGCAGCCACTCGAGGCGCTCGATGCACTCGTGCGCGCCGGCGTAGCGCGCCTCCACGAGGCGACGCGCGTACTCGACGGTTTCCGCCTCGTCATCGGGGGAGATGGTCTCGCCGAAGACCTCGACCTGCTGCTCGATGTCCATCTCGAGCATCTCCTCCTGCAGCTCCTCGCTCTTGGCCATCTGCGAGAAGCGCCGCTCGAGGCGGCTGTGCAGCTCGTCCTTCACGAGCGCGGTGAAGCGCGGGCCCACGGGGAACTGCGAGAACTTCTCGACGGCGCCCTGGACCTGCCCCAGCTTGAGCAGGACCTCGCCGTTCATGCGGATCTCGCGCAGGTCGTCTGCCTCGAGCGCGAGGTCGGCGGCCGCGGCCTCGAGGCGGCGCAGCGACGCGGGGTCGGTGTCGAGGCCCAGGTCGCGCTCGCCGGCGCCCTGCGCCTCCACGAACGCGCGCCAGGTCACGGTCTGCGGGTTGGCCTCGCCCATGGAGGGCAGCACGGTGTCGATGTAGCTCTCGAAGACGGTGTTGGGCGTGAAGAGCCACACCTGGTCCGGGGAAAGCGTTGCGCGCTCGCGGTACAGCAGAAACGCGATGCGCTGCAGCAGCACCGACGTCTTGCCTGAGCCCGCGATGCCGTTGACGAGAAGAACGGGCACGTCGTCATGGCGCACGACCTCGTTCTGCTCGCGCTGGATGGTGGCCGTGATGGCCTGGAGCTTCTCGGTGTGGCGCTTCTTGAGGGCGCCCAGGAGCAGCGAGTCCTGGATCGCGATCGTGGTGTCGAAGTACATGTTGAGCTGGTCGCGCACGATGTCGAACTGGCGGCGCAGCGTGAGGTTGACCGTGCGGGTCTTGCCGTCTACCTGGTAGGAGGTGGGGCCCATCTCCTGGTTGTAGTAGGTCTCGGCCACGGGGGAGCGCCAGTCCACCACGAGCGGGCGGCTGCGCTCGTCGGTCATGCCCGCGGCGCCGATGTAGACGTCGCGCGGCGGGCGGCCCGGGCGCATCTCGAGCGTGACCTTCGCGAAGTAGGGCTGCATGAGCAGAAGCATCACGCGGCGCAGCTTGTCCACGTTGAAGTCGTGGTACTGGTTGTAGGCGTCGATGACGGAGTTGAGCGTCTCGATGGCGGCGAGCGTCTCGATGGTCTCGTCCGCGCCGCCAAAGTCCAGGCGCACCTCCTCGGACATGTCGATGAGGTCCTGCTTGGCGCCGCGGTGGTTGCTCTCGAGGTCCTCGGAGATCTCGTCGCGAATCTGCAGCAGCTTGGCGTAGAGCTCGGAGAGATGAGCCTGCTCCTGCTGGAAGATGGGGTCGTCTGCGTGGGCGCCCTGGGCGCTCTCGAGGTTCTCGGCCATGTGCCTCCTCCTGCTGCCGCGCGGAATATCGAGTAAATAATGTTACGCCATAGCGGCGGACGCGTACAGAATTGACAAGTGACAATACGTCGCCAAAATATATAATAAGAACCACAGCAACTCCAAACGAGGAGGCATCATGGCCGAGGAGAACCCGCAGCCCGGTATCG
Organism: uncultured Atopobiaceae bacterium; assembly: GCA_944320975.1. Lineage (GTDB taxonomy): Bacteria > Actinomycetota > Coriobacteriia > Coriobacteriales > Atopobiaceae > Thermophilibacter. Next base: position 52,980 of record CALUJM010000004.1, read on the forward strand.
GCGGAGAGCGCTACGTCCCCTACGAGGAGCGCAGCGGCAACGAGTCGATCGTCTACTTCACGCGCGACCTCTCCGCGGAGGGCCTGCGTCGTGCGTACGAGCAGGTGAGCGGTAACGTCAGCGGCAAGGTGGCCGTCAAGCTCCACACCGGCGAGCGGCACGGGCCCAACATCATCCCGCGCCCGTGGGTGGCGAAGCTCCTGGGGGCCGACCTCCCGGGCGCGACCATCGTGGAGACCAACAGCTACTACGCCGGTGACCGCGACACCACCGAGAAGCACCGCGCGACCCTCGAGGTCAACGGCTGGACCTTCGCGCCCGTGGACATCATGGACGAGGACGGCGCCACGCCCTTCCACGTTGAGGGCGGGAAGTGGTTCGACGAGGTGCATATGGGCTCGCACCTGGCCAACTACGACTCTCTGCTCGTGCTTACGCACTTCAAGGGGCACACGAAGGGTGGCTTTGGCGGCTCTGCCAAGAACATCGGCATCGGCTGCGCCGACGGCAAGATCGGCAAGAAGGAGATTCACACCACGCCTGGCTCCGACGACATGTGGGACATCTCTGACGAGGAGTTCATGGAGCGCATGATGGAGTCCGCCAAGGCCGTGTGCGACCACTTCGGCGAGCGCATCACCTTCGTGAACGTGATGCGCAACATGTCCGTCTCCTGCGACTGCGAGGGCACCGCGGCCGAGCCCGTGGTCACGCCCAACGTGGGCATCCTGGCCTCCACGGACATCCTCGCGATCGACCAGGCCTGCGTCGACCTGGTCTATGCCATGAAGGAGGAGGACCGCCACGCCCTCGTGGAGCGCATGGAGACCCGTCACGGCCTGCGCCAGCTCTCCTACATGAAGGAGCTCGGCATGGGCAACAACCGCTACGTGCTCGTGGACCTCGACAACGGCGGCTCTCGTATCCAGCCGGCGGACGCCGTGGCCCACGTGGTGCCGTTTGCGGGCTAGCGACGTTCGAGGCGGGGCCTGCGGAGGCGCAGACGGCACCCGTCAAAAAACGCGCACGGATTGCTTCAATTCTATATATTACCAGGAAAAAATAACGCGCACTGCAAACCGTGCGCGTTATTTTCCATGTCGACCTAAGAACCCGCTGCCGAGAAGGGCGCGCGGTCGCGGCCTATTCGTCGTCCACGAAGCCCACGCGGTAGCTCGAGAACACCACGGCGCCCTCGTTCTGCGTGGCGTCGAGGTCCACGTCTCCCCAGATGCCGAAGTCGCGGTCGTCATCGGAGTCGCGGAAGATCTGGTGCACGTGCCAGACGCGGGAAGTCTTCTCGTCGGACTCGTCGATCGTGTAGTACGCCGTCGAGCGCGCGTCGCCGTCGAGCACAATCTCGTCGTGCTCCTCGTAGAAGCGGTCCAGCGCGCGCTGCCACACGGGCGCGCGCCAGCCCCAGTCGCCGTCGAGCTTACCGAGCTCGTCGACACTGCCGAACGCCGCCAGCCGCACGCGGGCGAACAGGGCGTTGCGCACGAGCAGGGTGAGGCCGCGGCGGTCGTGCACGACCTCGTCGGCGGCAGGCGGCGCGGCGTCGAGCCCCTCCGCCGAGCCCTCGCCGGCGGCCGCCCACTCGTCGACGAGCGAGGAGTCCACAGTGCGCACCACGAGGCCCAGCCATGCGACGATGTCGTTCAGGCGCTCGTCGCGCTTGTCGAGCGGCACGGTGCGGTCGAGCGCGCGGAACGCCTCGGAGAGGTAGCGCAGCAGCAGGCCCTCGGAGCGCGCGATGCCGTAGCGGCCCACGTACTCCTTGAAGTCGCTCGCCGTCTCCACCATGTCGCGAAGGATGGACTTGGGACTCAGGGCAAAGTCGCGCGCCCACGGCACCTTCTCGCAGTACTCGGCGAACGCGGCGTCGAGCAGCTCCTCGAGCGGCTTGGGCCACGTGACCTCCTGCAGACGCTCCATGCGCTCGTCGTACTCGATGCCCTCGGCCTTCATCTCGGACATCGCGCGGTCGCGGGCGGCGCGCTGCTGAGCGCGCAGGATCTGGAACGGGTCCTCGAGCGTGGCCTCGGCCATGGAGATGACGTCGAGCGCATAGGTGTCCGACTCGGGGTCCAAAAGCTCGAGCGCCGCCAGCAGAAACGGCGACAGGGGCTGGTCGAGCGCAAAGTCGTCCGGCAGGTCGACGGTCGTGGACCACTTCGTGCCGCCGTCGGGCAGCTCCTCTCGCGTGACCACGCCGGCATCGAGCAGGGTGGCGAAGATCTCGTCGGCGCGCGTGGCGAGCGCCTCCTTCTCCGCATCGGGCTGGGCGGACTCGCCGATGAGCGCGTGCACGCGCGCCCAGGCGTCGCCGCCCTGCTCGACCTCGGCGAGGACCATCGAGTGCGTCACCTTCATGCGAGGCCTAAGCGCCTCCGGCTCGGCGGCGATGAGGCGCTCGAAGGTCTGCTTGTTCCAGCCGACAAAGCCCTCGGGCGGCTTCTTGGTCTTGATCTTGCGTGCCTTCTTGGGGTCGCCGCCGGCCTTGGCGAGCGCGCGGGCGTTCTCGATGTCGTACTCGGTGGCCTCGGCGATGACGTGGCCCTCGGTGTCAAAGCCGGCGCGCCCGGCGCGGCCCACGATCTGGTGGAACTCGCGCGCGTTGAGGTGGCGCATGCGCCGGCCGTCGAACTTGGAGAGCGCCGTGAGCACCACGGTGTGGATGGGCACGTTGATGCCCACGCCCAGCGTGTCCGTGCCGCAGATGACCGGCAGCAGGCCCTGCTGAGCGAGCTTCTCCACGAGCAGGCGGTAGCGCGGCAGCATGCCGGCGTGGTGCACGCCCACGCCGCAGCCCAGCAGGCGCTGCAGCGTCTTGCCGAAGGTCGTGGTGAAGCGCGTGCCCTTGATTGCCTCCTTGATTGCCTCGCGCTGCTCCTTGGTGGAGACGCCGTAGCTGGCGAGGCTCTGCGCGCTCGCAAGCGCCGCGTCCTGGGCAAAGTGCACGATGTAGAGCGGCGCCTCGCCCGCTCGCAGGGCGAGCTCTACGGTGCCCTCGAGCGCCGTGTCCACGAACTCGTAGGAGAGCGGCACGGGGCGCGGGGCGTCGGCGATGACGTCCACCGTGCGCCCGCCCGTGTGCTCCGTGAGCGACGCCGCGATGGCGGAGGTGTCTCCCAGTGTGGCGCTCATGAGCAGGAACTGCACGTGGGGGAGGGTGAGCAGCGGGACCTGCCAGGCCCAGCCGCGGTCGGGGTCCGCATAGAAGTGGAACTCGTCCATGGCCACGCAGCCCACGTCGCACTTCTCGCCCTCGCGCAGGGCCTGGTTGGCGAGGATCTCCGCGGTGCAGCAGATGATCGGGGCGTCGGCGTTGATCGCCGCGTCGCCGGTGATCATGCCCACGTTCTCGCGGCCAAAGAGATCGACGAGGTCAAAGAACTTCTCGCTCACCAGGGCCTTGATTGGCGCGGCGTAGTAGGCGCGCCGGTCGGTGCACACGCTCATGAAGCACATGCCCAGCGCCACCATCGACTTTCCCGAGCCGGTGGGCGTGCCCAGGATCAGGTGGTCGCCTGCCGCGAGGGACAGGAGCGCCTCCTCCTGGTGGGGCCAGAGCTCGATGCCGCGTGACTCCACCCAGCCCAGGAAGAGGTCGAGCGCCTCCTCTGCGGGGATGTTGGGGTAGGTCTCGTCATCGGGCCAGGGAATGAGCCTGCCCAGCGAGCCCGTGCCGTTGGGCCCCTCGTCGACGGTCGTGGGTGCGTCTGCGTCTGCCATGCGTCTCCTATCAGGTGGTGGACCCTCCATTCTAGCGTGCGCCGAGGGTATACTCGAGCCATCCATCGACGTGAGGGGGTTCCCATGACCGACTTCCTGCAGCTCGCCCGCGACCGCTACTCCTGCCGCGCCTTCTCCGACGCGCCCGTGGAGGCCGAGAAGATCCAGGCGCTCGTCGACGCCGCCGTCGCCGCGCCGACGGCGGTGGACAAGCAGCCCTGGCACCTCTGGGTCGTGGAGAGCCCGGAGGCGGTTGAGCGACTCTCCGCGCTCACGCGCTTCAGCTTTGGCACCAAGGTCATCCTTGCGCTGGGCGCTGCCGCCGACGAGGCGTGGGTGCGCAAGTACGACGGGCGTAACTTCGCGGACGTCGACGCGTCGATCGTGGGTACCCACATCATGCTCGCGGCGCACGACCTGGGCCTGGGCACCACGTGGGTCGGCCACTTTGACGCACCCGCGGTGAAGGAGGCCTTCCCCGAGATGGCCGACTACGACCTCGTGGCGCTCTTCCCGCTGGGCTACCCGGCAGAGGGCGACGAGCCCGCGGCCAAGCACTTCGAGCGCAAGCCCGCGGAGGAGCTCGTCTCGCGTCTGTAACAACGTGTGGCGGGCGTCCGGCGGCACAGCGGTCTCCGGCGCCCGTTCCACCGGGGGCTGGAGATTATGCACCCTCGGTTAAGTGACGCGACCGTCATGGAAGGGGTCCTTCCGAACTGATAGGCTGAGAGGTGCGCGGGCATGCCGAATTGGCATAACGCATCAGTATCAGACCACGTCCCCGCGCGAACGGATGGAACCCATGAGCGAGATGAACTACTCTCGTCGTCGCACCAATCCCAACTCCACCTCTCCGCTTCGCCCCGCCCCGCGCCGCCAGCCCCGTCGGCCGCAGCGCCGTGGCGGACGCGAGAACAGGCTGGTAGCCGTCGTGGCGCTTCTCGTCATCGCCGCCGTCGTGGGGGGCGGCGTATGGATTTGGCTCAACCGCACGGTTCGCGTGATCGTCAACGGAACGGGGGCGGACGTCCGGGCAAACGCCTCCATCGAGCAGATCATGGAGTCCGAGGGCATCTCCCCTCAGCCCGGTGACCTCGTCTCGTTGAACGGCAACGTGCTCGAGGAGGGCGGAGGAGCTGCGTATACCGCCACTGTCAACGGCGAGGCGCTTGACGCCGCTGCGGCCGAGGCCTTCCGGGCAAAGGGCAACGAGACGATCACGATCGGGGACGGCACGGACGTGACCGAGTCCTCCCATGAGGAGGAGCGCGAGGTCCAGCCCCAGCTCGAGCCCGCCGACTCCGTGGGCGCCATCACCTTCGTCTCCCAGTACGGCAAGGTCGGCAGGCAGAAGTTCGCGGTCGGCGACGTCTCCGGCGAGACGGTCGCCGGCGAGGTGATCGAGCCCGTCCAAAACGTCAAGCTCGAGAGCATCAACCCGCGCCCGGAGGGCAACCGCAAGGTCGTCGCAATCACCTTTGACGATGGCCCCAGCGACTACACGCAGCGCTATCTTGACATCCTGAGCGAGCACGGCGCTCGCGCGACGTTCTTCTGCCTGGGGTCGCAAGTCCCGGGGCGCGAAAACCTCGTGCAGGCGATCAAGGCGCAGGGCTCGCAGGTGTGCTCGCACACGCAGAACCACGAGCAGCTCACGGCCATCGATGCCGCGACGCTGCAGTCAGAGATCGGAGACGCCTTCGCGGCCATCTCGACTGCGGGCGGCGGAGACACCACGACGCTGCGCCCGCCCTACGGCGCGCTTGACGCGCAGGCGTGGGTCAACTCGGGCGGGAACTTCTCGGCATCCGTGATCTGGAACCTCGACAGCCTCGACTGGGAGCTCCCCGGCGTCGACACCATCGTCAGCAACTGCACCGATGGCATCTGGAGCGGGGCCATCATCCTCATGCACGACGGCGGCGGCAACCGCGACCAGGACCTCGAGGCCCTGCCCAAGATTTTGGAGAAGCTCCAGGGCGAGGGCTACGAGTTCGTGACGCTCTCCGAGCTCTTCGCGCTCGACAGCCGCATTCCCGATGACGTGGCGGCCGGAAATGCTCGCATGCCCGAGGGCTCCGTCTGGGCGACGAGCGTGGCTGAGTAGCCGCTAGGGCATTCAAAAAGGGACGGGTGCAGAGCCCCAGTTTAAACCTGTCAAAAGTGAGTCACTTTTGACAGGTTTAAACTGGGGCTCTGCACCCGTCCCTTTTTGAATGTAACTGGGGCTCTGCACCCGTCCCTTTTTGAATGCCCGGTGTTTCTCGGCGTGCGCTACTTGACGCCGTACTGCTCGTAGTAGGCGTCGATCGCGGCGCGCAGCTCGGGCGTGATGACGGTGCCGTCGAGGGCCTCGACGACCTCGGCCATGCTCACGATGCTGGCCACGGGGAAGCCGTACTTCTCCTGGATCTCCTGCTGGGCGGTAACGACGCCGCCCTTGCCGACCTCCATGCGGTTGAGGCTCACGATGAGGCCCTTGATCTCCACGTTTGCGGCACCGGTGACCTTGGGGTAGGTCTCGTCGATGGACTTGCCGGAGGTGGTGACGTCCTCGATCATGACCACGCGGTCGCCGTCGACGAGCTTGGTGCCGAGCAGGCCGCCCTTGTCGGCGCCGTGGTCCTTCTCCTCCTTGCGGTCGGAGCAGTAGCGGACCTCCTTGCCGTACAGGTCGTGCAGGGCGATGGCGGTGGTCACGGCCAGCGGGATGCCCTTGTAGGCAGGCCCAAAGAGCACGTCAAAGTCCAGGCCAAAGTTGTCGTGGATGGCGTGAGCGTAGTACTCGCCCAGGCGCTTGAGCTGGGAGCCCGTCACGTAGGCTCCGGCGTTCATGAAGAACGGGGACTTGCGACCGCTCTTGAGCGTGAAGTCTCCGAACTTCAGGACGTTGGACTCGACCATGAACTCAATGAACTCGCGCTTGTAGGTTTCCATGCGTTCTCCTTCCGGCGGCCGCGCCGCGTCGTATGCGTAACTAGATTCTACTTGTCCGCAGCGACCGCATTGCTCGAGAGAAGCCACTTCCAGGCAGGCACCTGGGTAATGCGCCCGGCATCTGATTCATATGTTGCCGAAGGTCCGTTTCCCACAATGATGAGGCTCTCGTCAAGGCGCGATTCCCTCATCGCCTCCCAGAGCGCGCGGGTCTCCCTCTCGATGGTCTTTGGTTCGTCCATGCGTTCCGTGACCTGGATGAGCTCGTACGGGGCGCCATCGAGAACGTCCCCGACCACAAAGTCAACCTCGTAGCCGTGCTCGCGGGTGTGGAGCGTGGAGATGGTTCCCTCGCGAGCTGACGGGTTCTTCCTGCGCAGCTCGAGGTATACGGCGTCCTCGAGTCGTTGGCCTCGGTCGCTCGCGCCGGCTCTGCTGTTGGCGAGCGCAAGCCCCGGGTCTATCGCGTAGATCTTGGGCTGCGCGGTCGTGACCTCCGAAAGCGAGCGCGAGTACTCCTTTACCTGAAACAGGAGGTATGCCTCCTCGAAGTAGGAGACGAGCCCCGAAAGGTACCCTCGCCCTGTGGCGAGGCCCGCCGAGCGCAGGTCGTTCTCGATCTTTCTCACGGAGAGCTGTCGGACGTTGAGCCCGAGAAGCCTTGTTGCCAGGGCGGATGCGACGCGCGGCCTCGACAGGTCGTGGCGCTCCACCACGTCTTTGGCCACGACGCGCTGGGCATATGACTGGAGCAGGGCATTTGCCCTTGGGCGAGGCAAGTCTTGAACTGCGGGGAAGCCGCCCTTGTCAAGATAAGCGTCAAGAAGCGCCTGCAGCTTGGCTTGCCGTGACGAAGGGTGAGCCGGGTCATCTCGATGGGCGGCGAGTGAGGGATCTTGCGAGACGACCTCGCCGAAGGAGAAGGGGAGCAGCTCAAAGTCGAGAGCTCGTCCACGAAACTCGGTGGATATCTCCCTGGACAGCATCTTCGAGGAAGATCCGGTCACATAGATCGTTGCGCGGGTTGTATCGACGATGCGGCGCAGCCATCTGCCCCACCCATCCATCTCCTGGAGCTCGTCAAGAAAGAGATAGAGCCCCTCTTCGGAGGATGCTTCGGGATTGAGGTAGCGAAACGTCTCGAGAAGGTCGTCTCCCGTGCGCGGGGTCACGGGGCCCAGACGGTCGTCGTCAAAGTTGAAGTAGCATATGCGCCTCTCGGGAATGCCCGCGGCGATAAGGGCGTCCATCTCCTGAAACAGGCGATAGGACTTGCCCGAGCGCCTCATGCCCGTGATGACCTTGACGAGGTTGCCGGCACGCGGGATGAGGGGCTCGCCAAGATTGAGGTCGCGCGCAATGATGGGCCGATAGAGGTCGAGCGAGAACTCTTGAAGTATGGCGGCGATCGTCTCGTTCATGAGGGCTCTCCAAACTGGTAACTTTACATTACCAATAATAGCAAAACTGGTAATCTCAGATGACCAGTTATCGCTACATGGTCACGGCGACCGTCCTTCTCGCCTGCCGTGCGTTGCGCTAGAGTAGGACCGGCATATCGAGAAGAACCTCGTCTCGCAAAAGGAGTACCCGTGGAACGCACCCACATCTCTCAGCTCTTCGCCGACATGGACCAGCTCGGCGGCACCACCGTCACCGTGGCGGGCTGGGTCCGCTCGGTCCGCGACATGAAGAACTTTGGCTTCGTCATGCTCAACGACGGCTCCTGCTTCAAGGACCTGCAGGTCGTCATGAACCGCGAGACGCTCGCAAACTACGACGAGATCGCCGCGACGGGCGTGGGCTCGGCGCTCGTGGTCACGGGCACGCTCGCGCTGACCCCCGAGCGCCCGCAGCCCTTTGAGCTGCAGGCCGCGACCATCGTGGTGGAGGGCCCCTCCGCGCCGGACTACCCCATGCAGAAGAAGCGCCAGACCCGCGAGTTCCTGCGCACCCAGCAGCACCTGCGCAGCCGCACCAACCTCTTCCGCGCCGTGTTCCGCGTGCGCTCCGTGGCGGCCTTCGCCATCCACCAGTTCTTCCAGGAGCGCGGCTTCGTCTACGTGAACACGCCGATCATCACCACCTCCGACGCCGAGGGCGCCGGCGAGATGTTCCGCGTGACCACGCTCGACCTCGAGAACCCGCCGCGCACCGAGCAGGGCCAGATCGACTGGTCGCAGGACTTCTTCGGCCACGCCGCCAACCTCACCGTCTCCGGCCAGCTCCAGGCCGAGAACTTTGCGCTGGCCTTTGGTGACGTCTACACCTTCGGCCCCACCTTCCGCGCCGAGAACTCCAACACGCGCCGTCATGCCGCCGAGTTCTGGATGGTCGAGCCCGAGATGGCCTTCTGCGACCTCGCCGGCGACATGGCGTGCGTCGAGGACATGCTCAAGTACGTGATCAACTACGTGATGGAGCACTGCCCGGACGAGATGGAGTTCTTCAACAAGTTCGTGGACAAGGGCCTCATCGAGCGCCTCACCCACGTGGCCACTTCCGACTTTGCTCACGTCACCTATACCGAGGCCATCCAGATCTTGCAGGATGCCGCGGCCGCCGGCCACGTCTTCGAGTACCCGGTGGACTGGGGCTCCGACCTGCAGACCGAGCACGAGCGCTACCTCACCGAGGAGCACTTCAAGCGCCCGACCTTCGTGACCGACTATCCCGCTGCAATCAAGGCCTTCTACATGCGCCTCAATGACGACGGCAAGACCGTGGCCGCCGTGGACTGCCTCGTGCCGGGCATCGGCGAGATCGTGGGCGGCTCGCAGCGCGAGGAGCGCCTCGACGTGCTCGAGCGCCGCATCGCGGAGCTGGGCATGGAGCCCGAGCAGTACAAGTACTACCTCGACCTGCGCCGCTACGGCGGCTGCCAGCACGCGGGCTTTGGCCTGGGCTTCGAGCGCATGGTCATGTACCTGACCGGCGTCGACAACATCCGCGACGTCATCCCGCACCCGCGCACCGTGGGCAACGCGGACTTCTAAGGTGAGCTCCGGGGCCGGCCGCGCGCCGGCCCTTTTTCTGTCTTGAGGTTCTTCTCGGCCCAAGAACCGCCCGACTGCGGCGAGTAAGAGTTTCTTGCGAGAAGTGCCTCCATTTGGTCCCGCTTCTTGCAAGAAACTCTTACTCGGTGCCGGTGCCGAGAGGCGCGTCAGGCGAGAAGAACGTGCGACAATGGGACCACGCGCACCCGTTGCAAGGAGGTCACCGTGGCCCGCATGATGCTCACGCGTCGCTCGTTCTTCTCGGCCGCCGCTCTTGCGGGGCTGGGAGCGTTGACGGGCTGTTCCAGCGCGCCCGCGCCGGAGGCGGGGCGCGAGCCGTCGACGGTCTACGACCGCGCGTACGATGGGGAGGCCGCGTCAGATGCGTTCACGATCATGGCGATCGGAGACGTGCTCCTGCACCCGAGCGTGCAGGACAGCGGCCTGCGCGCGGACGGCCCCCGCGACTACACCCACTTCTTTGCGCACATCGTGGGGGACGTGGAGGCGGCGGACCTCGCGCTCGTGAGCCAGGAGACGCTTCTGGGCGGCGAGGCGCTTGGCCTCTCGGGCTATCCCAGCTTCAACGGCCCGCAGGAGGTCGGCGATGCCGAGGTCGCCGCGGGCTTTGACGTGGTGCTCCACGCCAACAACCACGCGCTCGACCGCGGGCTGGACGGTATAGCGGCCGAGCTCGCCTACTGGCGCTCCGCGCATCCGGACATGCTGGTCACGGGCATCGCGGACAGCCAGGAGGCAGCCGGCGAGCCGCCCCTCATAGAGCGCGCGGGCCATGTGGTCGCCGTGCTCAACTACGCCACGTACCTGAACGGCATTCCGCTGCCGGAGCCTTGGGCGGTGCGCATGATGGATACCGAGCTCGTCGCGGCCGACGTCGCCGCCGCGCGCTCGGCCGGGGCCGACCTCATCGTGGCCTGCCCGCATTGGGGCGACGAGTACGCCGCCGAGCCCAACGCCGACCAGCGCGGCTGGGCCCAGACGCTTGCCGACGCCGGCGTGGACGTCATCATCGGCGGGCATCCCCACGTGCTGCAGCCTTTTGAGACGCTGGCCTCGGCGGATGGGCGGACGGTGCCCGTGTTCTGGTCCGTGGGCAACTTCGTCTCGGGCCAGAGCCGCATGGACACGATGGTGGGCGGCATGGCACAGGTGAGCGTGTCCTTCTCGGACGCGGGCGCGCACGTTGACGAGTGCCGCCTCACGGCGCTGGTCACGCAGCGAGCGGAGGGGGAGGACTTCACCACCCGCCGCCTTGCCGACTATACCGAGGAGCTCGCCGCGGCGAACGGCATCCGCGCCTTCGAGGGCTGCGGGGGCTTCACGCGTCAGTGGTGCGTGGACTTCTGCTCCGAGCGGCTGGGCGAGGGCTTTGACCCGGCCGCGGGCGAGCTCGTCTGGCGGGCATGAGGGGCGGGGGCGGGAGCGTGACAATTAGGACAGGTTGAATTGTCACATCGAGAGCATGTGACAATTCAACCTGTCCTAATTGTCACGCTCCTCACGCCCGCTTACAGCACGCGGCGCACGGCGTCGTGCCAGCCGGCGAGAAGGACGTCGACGCGCGACGGGTCCATCGTGCGGCGGAAGACGTCGTCGGTCTCGCGCAACCCGCGCAGCTCGTCGGTACCGCTCCAGAACCCGGAGGCGAGCCCTGCCAGGTAGGCTGCCCCGAGTGAGGTGGTCTCGGTGTTGGCGGGGCGCCGCAGCTCACGTCCCAGCAGGTCTGCCTGGAACTGCATCAGGAAGTCGTTGGCCGAGGCGCCGCCGTCAACATTGAGGACCCCGAGCGCCCCGCCGGCGTCGGCCGCCATGGCGTCCGCGAGGTCGCTGATCTGGTATGCGAGCGCCTCGAGCGCCGCCCGCGCGATGTGCGCCCGGCTCGTCCCGCGCGTGAGGCCCAGGATCGCCCCGCGCGCGTCAGGCTTCCACCAGGGCGCGCCCAGGCCGGTGAACGCGGGCACGATGTAGACGCCGCCCGTGTCCGGCACGCTCCGCGCGAGCGCCTCGGTCTCCGCTGCGGTGCGAATGATGCCCAGCTCATCGCGCAGCCACTGAATGAGCGCGCCCGCCACGAAGACAGAGCCCTCGAGGGCGTACTGCGTGCCCGCGGCGTCCGGCGGTGCCGCGGCGATGGTGGTCACGAGGCCGTGCTCGCTCGTCCGGGCCTCGCTGCCGGTGTTGAGCAGCATGAAGCAGCCGGTTCCGTAGGTGTTCTTGGCCTCGCCGGGCGCAAAGCAGCACTGCCCGAAGAGGGCCGCCTGCTGGTCGCCTGCCACGCCCATGATGGGGATGCCCGCCGGCAGCCCCGGGTAGCTCGTCTCGCCAAAGATGCCGGAGCTGGGGCGCACCTCGGGCATCATCGATGCCGGGATGCCAAAGAGAGCGAGGAGCTCCTCGTCCCAGCGGCCCTCGTGGATGTTGTAGAGCATCGTGCGGCTGGCGTTGGTGGGGTCGGTCGCGTGCACCAGGCCGCCCGTGAGCACCCAGACAAGCCACGTGTCCACCGTGCCAAAGAGCAGCTCGCCCGCCTCCGCGCGCTCGCGCGCGTCGGGGACGTTCTCCAGAATCCAGGCGATCTTGCTGGCCGAGAAGTACGCGTCGGGCAGAAGGCCGGTCTTGGCGCGCACCGTCTCGCGCACCTCCGGAGCCCCGCAGATCCGCTCGACCATCTCGGCCGTGCGCCGGCACTGCCACACGATGGCGTTGCACACGGGCGCGCCCGTCGCCGGGTCCCAGACGATGGTGGTCTCGCGCTGGTTGTCGATGCCGATGGCGGCAACGTCGGCCGCGGCGAGCCCGTGGCGCGCGATGAGCTCCGTGCAGCTGCCCAGCTGCGAGAAGAGAATCTCCTGCGGGTTGTGCTCGACCCAGCCGGGCTGCGGGAAGATCTGCTGGAAGGGGCGCTGGACGACGTCGACCATGCGGCCGGCGCGGTCGATCAGCGCGGCGCGCGACGACGTGGTCCCCTGGTCCAGCGCGATGACGTACTTCTCTGCTCCCATGCTAGCGTCCCTTCTCGTCCGCGCCGAGGCGCTCCTCGACCCAGGAGAGCACGTCTGCCATGACGCGCCCGCCGTCGTCCTCGTTGAATATCTCGTGGCGCATGCCCTCGTAGATGCGCATGTCCACGTGCCTCTGCCCGGCTCGGCGCGCGAGCTCGGCCGCCGCGCGCACGCCGCGGCCGTTGTCGCCCACGGGGTCCTCCGCGCCGGAGACAAAGAGCAGCGGCACGTCATGGGGAGCGCGCCGAGCCCAGGCGAGCGAGCAGGCCCGCGCCGTGAGCTTGGTGACGGCCGCGTAGCCGCCCGCGGAGAACATGAAGCCGCAGCGGGGGTCGGCGACGTAGGTGGCCACGTTCTTCTCGTTGCGGCTCAGCCACTCGCAGCCCGTCGGGCCGGGGACGGCGCGTGCATAGCCGCCGACGCCCATGCCGTCGAGCAGCTTGGAGCGGTACTTCTCGCCGCGGACGGCGCAGATGAGGCGCGCGAGGGCGTGTCCTGCCCACGAGACGGCCACGGGGAGCGTGCCGGTGCCGCTGAGGACCACGCCAGCAAGGCCCTCCCCGTGCTCTGCCAGGTAGACGCGGGCGATGTAGCTGCCGAGCGAGTGACCGAGAAGCAGGTAGGGCGCGTCGGAGCCCATGCGCTCCGTCACGAGGCGGCGCAGCGTGTGCTCGTCGGCGACGAGCGCCTCGGCCCCGCCGCGCGCCGGCAGGCAGCCGTAGCCATCGGGATCGCAGGAGGCGCCGTGGCCCGCATGGTCGTCGCCGCAGACCACGAAGCCGCGGCTCGCGAACAGGCGGGCGAGGGCGTCATAGCGCTCCACGTGCTCGGCCATGCCGTGGATGACCTGCACGACGCCCCGCGCCCGCGTGCCGGCGGCGAGCGCTGGCCACCAGACGAGCGCGCGGATAGTGGAGCGCCCGTCTGCGGAGGGGAAGCGCAGTTCTTCTCGGTAGATGCCCTGCTCGTCCATCGGACCTCCTTACATTGCCCGTACACAGCAGTATCCCCGTCCGCGGCCGCGCATGCGCCGAGGTTCCGCCCGCCGACGTGTATATGCCGCTCGCATTGGGGTACGATACCGTCTCAAGTGCACGATAGGGGAGGGTCCATGGGCTTTCACTGCACCGACTGCATCTTCGCGTCCTTTGCGCGCAACAAGAAGTCCGGCAAGTACCGCGGCGCCTGCAGCCGCGGCTTCACGCTGACCGACCCCCATGTCCACACGAGCCCGGACGACCACTTCTCCGAGGACCCGCGCAACCTCGTGCCGACCGTCGACCCGTTTGGCGAGGAGTACCTGCGCACGTCCAACGTCTGCGACCGCTTCCATCCCTCCGAGGAGGCCCAGGCCCACGAGGGCGCCCACGGCTGGTGGCACGCCCGCCTGTGAGGGCAAGCTCGTCGCCCACCCTCGCCGCTCGACGGGGTAAGATGACATCGTCTGAACCGCCGTTTGAGCAGGAGGAAAGCATGTCCGACATCACGCGCGACCTCATCTTCCCGACGCCCATCTTCCACGGGAAGATCTGGGGCGGCCGCAAGCTCGAGACCGAGTTTGGCTACGAGATTCCCGACGGCCCGATCGGCGAGTGCTGGGCCATCAGCGCGCATCCCAACGGCGACTGCGTCGTTGCCGGCGGCGCGTGGGACGGCAAGCACCTCTCCGAGCTCTGGGACGAGCATCGCGAGCTCTTCGGCGGCGTGGAGGGCGACCGCTTTCCGCTGCTCGTCAAGATCATCGACGCCAAGGACAACCTCTCCGTGCAGGTGCACCCGGACGACGCCTACGCCGCCGAGCACGAGAACGGCAGCCTGGGCAAGCGCGAGTGCTGGTACGTGCTCGCCGTGGACCCGGGCACCAAGATCGTGATCGGCCAGCACGCGCACGACCGCGCCGAGCTCGCCGCCATGATCGACGAGGGCCGCTGGGACGACATGCTCAACCTCGTGCCGTGCCGCGTGGGCGACTTCTTCCCGATCGAGCCGGGCACCGTCCACGCCATCCAGGGCGGCACGCTGATCCTGGAGACGCAGCAGTCCTCCGACGTCACGTATCGCGTCTACGACTACGACCGCCTGGGCGACGATGGCAAGCCGCGCGACCTGCACATTCAGCAGAGCCTCGACGTGGTGGACTACGGCATGGAGGCGCCCGCGTCCGGCGAGGTCACCGCGCCCGAGGTCGACGGCGTGACCGAGCTCATGGAGTGCCCCAACTTCGTCGTGGACCGCGTGCGCGTGTCCGGTGAGAAGGTCGTGGAGCAGCCGTATCCGTTCATGTGCGTGAGCGTGATCGAGGGCTCCGGTACCGTCTGCGCCGCCGAGGCGGGCGTGGAGCACCAGATCGGCATGGGCACGCACTTCCTGGCGCCTGCCGGCTGCGGCGCGCTGACCTTCACGGGGGACATGACGCTCGTGACGTCGCGCCTGCCGTAGGGGCGCCTGCGTTCTTCTCGCCAAGCGCGTAGTATGCCCTCTGCGCCGCTCGATCCACATGGTCGGGCGGCGCTTTCTTGTCGCCCGCCGCGCTCCGGTTCCTCCCGACAACAAAAAACGCCGCCCGGCGCGGTGCCGGGCGGCGTTGACGTGCAATGAAGGTTGGAGCCTAGGCCTCGATCTTCTCGCCGCAGTGCGGGCAGCGGGTGGCGCCGGGCTTGACCTCCTCGAGGCAGAACGGGCAGGTCGGGGCAGCGGCCTCCTCGGCGGCCTCGTCCTCGGCGTTCTTCTTGGCGATGGCGTCCATGCGCTCGCGCATGGTGTTGAGACCCTTGACCATGCAGAAGACCACGAAGGCGATGATCAGGAAGTTGATGATGGCGGAGATGAAGGCACCGAGGTCGATGTACTGATCGGTGGTGCCGGGAACGAGCCAGCGCAGGCTGTTGATGGCCTCGGTGGCGCCGTCGGCCGCGCCGCCGGTGGCGGTGCTGGAGACGGTGGTCACCAGCGTGATGAGCGGCTGGATGACGTTGGTCACGAGCGAGTTGACGATTGCGGTGAACGCGCCACCGACGATGATACCGACGGCCATGTCCATGACGTTGCCGCGGGCGATGAACTCCTTGAACTCATCGACGATCTTCATGCGAGAGCCTTTCTGACGACCTGAATGCACAACCTTGTCAGCATACCAAGGTTTCTTTCAGGACATTCAAACAACGGATGAGGATGACCAACCCAGTTCGTCGGTGTCGAGAAGGATGGTGAAGGGCCCGTCGTTGACCAGGCTCACGCGCATGTCCGCGCCGAAGATGCCGCGCCCCACGCGCCCCGGTCCCAGCTCGGCCTCGGCGAGGTCGCAGAACCGGTCGTAGAGGTGCTCCGCAAGCTCGGGGCCTGCCGCGCCGGTAAATGACGGCCGGTTGCCGCGGCGGGCGTCGGCGTAGAGCGTGAACTGGCTCACCACGAGCACGCCGCCTCCGGTGTCGAGCAGCGAGCGGTTGGTCTTGCCGGCATCGTCCGCGCAGATGCGTAGCGCTGCCACCTTGCGCCAGAGGCGCTCAGCCAGCGCCTCGTCGTCGCCGGGCGCCACGCCCAGCAAGATCAGGTAGCCGGCGCCGCAGCTGCCCGTCACGGCGCCGCCCACCTCGACCGACGCCTGCTCCACGCGTTGTATGAGAGCTCTCATCCCCGGCCTCTCTGTCTGTCAGTTGGGGACAGTCCCCAACTGACACAAAGCTTTGATATCAAACATTTCTGTAAATTGGGGACTGTCCCCAATTTACAGGCGGTAGATGGCGGAGAACTTCTCGGTGAGGTAGTCGGTGTAGTACTTCGCCGAGAAGGGCTCGCCGCACGCGGCCTCGATGAGCTCGCCGGAGTCCTTGGCGCGGCCCCAGCGCCAGATGTTGTCGCGCAGCCAGGTGCGGATGGGCGCGAGGTCGCCTGAGGCGCAAACCGCCTCGAAGTCCATGCCGCCGCGGACCATGGCCGCCTTGAGCTGCGCGCCAAAGGCCGAGCCCAGCGCATAGGTGGGGAAGTAGCCGAACGAGCCGTCGGACCAGTGGGTGTCCTGCAGCGCGCCGCGCGCGTCATCGGGGACGGTGACGCCCAGGTAGTCGCGGTACTTCTGCGCCCAGAGGCGCGGAACGTCGGCTGCGGTGGCCTCGCCCGAGAAGAGCAGCTGCTCGATCTCGTAGCGAACGAGGACGTGCAGCGGGTAGGTGAGCTCGTCGGCCTCGGTGCGGACCAGGCCCGGCTCGGCGCAGTTTTCGGCGAGATAGAGCTGGTGGGCGGTCACGCGGGCGAACTGCCCGGGGAAATGGCGACGCAGCACGGCCAGCAGCGTGGGCGCATAGGCCTCAGAGCGGCCCACGAGGTTCTCGAAGAAGCGGGACTGCGCCTCGTGCATGCCCATCGATGTGCCCTCGGCAAGCGACGTCCCCGCGTAGTCGGCGTCGACGTTCTGCTCGTAGAGGGCGTGTCCGCCCTCGTGGAGGACGGAGAAGACGTTGGAGAGCACGTTGTCGGGATAGGCGTGGCCGGTTACGATCACAAAGTCGCGCGAGAGCCCGCACGTGAAGGGGTGCTCGGTGCGGCCGATCCAAAGCGCCCCCTCGTCGAGGCCCTCCAGGCGCGCGAGGTCGCCGGCGAGCCGCCACTGGCGCTCAACGTCGAAGGAACCCTCCACGCAGGCGTGGCTCGGCTTGTGGCGGCTTGCCATGCAGTCGGCGAGCAGCGGGACCACGCACTCCTTCACCTGGTCGAAGAAGCGGTCGTAGAAGGCGCGGTCGGTGCCCCACTCGTACTCGTTGAGCCAGACGTCATACGGGTCCTTCTCGGCGTCCTTGCACTCCGCCATGCGGCGCAGCGACTCGACGATGCGGTCCACGTAGGGCTCGAACGACGCCCAGTCGTTGGCTGCCTTGGCTCGGCGCCAGACGTCGTTGGCCTCCACGGTGAGGCGGCTGAAGGCAGCCTGCTCCTCGGCGGGAACGTCAACGAGGGCGGCGCGGTCGCGCTTCAAGATCTTGACCTGCGCCATGCGGGTCTCGCCGATGAGCTCCGGCTCCGCCTCCAGACGATCCAGCAGCGGCGCCACGGCGGGGTCGCAGAGCGCGCGGACCGACATCTCCTGCAGCTGCGCCATAGCCTCGCCGCGCTGTGCGGTGGCCTTGGGCGGGTCGATCACGGGCCCGAGCCCGCCGATCTCGCCCATGGCGTAGCGCAGCGAGAAGAGCGTGCGCTCGAGCGCGTCAAGGGTCTCCATGTCCGCGCGGGGGTTGGACAGCGCGGCATTGAGCTCGCCGGGGTTGGTCGTGGGGTTCGTGGTGGGGTTCGTTTCTGCCATGAGTGCTCCTCGCTGCCTTGAGGGATGTGACGCATCTTCAGTGTACCCGTCCGCCGACGCTCGGACCCGCCTGCGCAGAAGATGGCCACAGAGCTTTTGCGGGTGGCTATCATCGGGAATACGTTTGGCTGCGGGATGCGGTCCCGCGACGCAAGGAGGAACGAACATGGATATGGTGCTGGGCATCGACGTCGGCGGGACGAGCATCAAGGCGGGACTGTTCACGCCCGAGGGCGAGCTGCTCGAGGAGCGCAAGATCCCCACGCCGGCGCTGGTGGATGCCGCCGCGTACGCCACCGTGACCGAGGGCCTGGGCAAGATCCTCGCGGCGCACGACGCCACCGCCGCCGACGTCATCGCCTGCGGCCTGGACGTGCCCGGCCCCGTTGCCGACGACGGCACCGTGGGTCTTCTCGCCAACATCAAGCTCGATCCCGAGGGCTTTGTCGGCGCGCTCGCCGCCGAGTTCCCCAACGCGAGCATCGCCTTCGTCAACGACGCCAACGCGGCGGCGCTCGGCGAGATGTGGGCCGGCGTGGCGCAGGGCGTCTCCAGCTACGTTCTCATCGCGCTGGGAACTGGCGTCGGCGCCGGCGTGGTCGTGGGCGGCAGGCTCATCGCCGGCTCCTTCGGCGCGGGCGGCGAGATCGGCCACATCACGCTCAACCGCGACGAGACGCGCACGTGCGGCTGCGGCCGGCGCGGCTGCCTCGAGCAGTACGCCTCGGCGCAGGGCATCGTGCGCCTCTACCTCGAGGAGTGCGAGCGCCGCGGCGTGACGCCGGTGAACGTTGAGCACGCCACCGACACGCTCTCCGTCTTCCGCGCGCTCGCGGGCGGCGACGAGTGCGCCAAGCTCGCCGTGGACAAGATGTGCGACTACCTGGCGCTGGCCATGTCGCAGATCTCCTGCATCGTGGACCCGGAGATGTACCTCATCGGCGGCGGCGTGGCGGGCGCGTTTGCCACCTTCGCCCCCGAGCTGCGAGAGAAGTTCGCGGAGTACGCCCTCAAGCCGTGCAAGGAGGCCCGCATCGAGGCCGCGAGCCTCGGCAACCAGGCGGCCATGTACGGCTGCGCCTACGAGGCCCTGCGCCTGCGTCGCGAGAACAGGGGATAGCGGCACGTCTCGCATCACGGGGAAATTGCGGTCTCCCGGGGCGCGCGGTGCTATTATTTATCTGTTGTGACTAGGCAGGCGGTGCATGCCGCCGGGTAGGGGGTAGAGATGAGCGAGTTCGTTCCCGCATCCAATGTTGTTCTCGGTCAGAGCGCCGCGTCCGTCGACGAGGCTCTCAGTCTGCTGGCCGCCAAGGCCGTCGAGCTGGGCCTTTCCGACAACACCGAGGGCGTCTACGAGGCCTACAAGGCTCGCGAGGCCGAGGGCACCACGGGCATGACGGGCGGCTTCGCCATTCCCCATGCCAAGAGCGACGCCATCAAGAAGGCCGGCTTGATTGTGGTCAAGTTCTCCGAGGGCATCGAGTGGGCCTCCATGGACAACGTGCCCGTCACGTGCGCCATCTCCATCCTGACGCCCGCCTCCGAGGCGGGCACCACCCACCTGCAGCTGCTCTCCAAGGTGGCCGTCCTGCTCATGGATGAGGGCTTCCGTTCCAGCGTCCAGGCCTCCGACGATGCCGAGAAGATCGCGGAACTCGTCAACTCCGGCCTCGCCGAGGCATAGCGCTTCCGGCAGCGTCTTTCGTACTGCGCAACGGGCGCCCGCGATGACAGCGTCGCGGGCGCCCGTACTTCTCGCCCGACGGTTCTTGTTCTCGTGGGAGGGCAAGAACGAGTCTTGCGGGCTTGACAAGCACAAGAAAACCCCGGTTGTTGTACCCGTGAGGGGACAGCAACCGGGGTCAAGGCTGTGCGGGTGCGGCGGTAGGGCGCTCGTCTACGCCTTGTTGACGGAGCCGAGGTTGGTCATGCGGACCTTGACGAGGTCGGTGATCTCCTGCATGCCGGGCTTGTTGGGCTTCTTGGGGTCAAAGGCACCGGGGTTCTCGGCCATGTAGCCCATGAAGCCGCGCATGAAGGCCTGGCGCAGCTCGGTGGCGTAGTTGACCTTGCAGATGCCGTTCTTGATGGCCTCGGCGACCTGGTCATCGGGCACGCCGGAGGTGCCGTGGAGCACGAGCGGCACGTCCACGACGGAGCGGATGGCCTTCACGACGCTCTGCTCGATGTGCGGGGTCTCGGTGTAGACGCCGTGCGCGGTGCCCACGCCGATGGCGAGAGACGTGCAGCCGGTGCGCTCGACGAACTCGCGCGCCTCCTCGGGATCGGTGTAGGGGCTCTCGCCCTCGACGGCCGGGCCGTCGTCCTCCTTGCCGCCGACCTTGCCAAGCTCGGCCTCGACGGGGATGTTCAGCGGCTTGGCGACCTTGGTCACGGAGGCGGTGAGGGCGATGTTGTCCTCGAAGGTGTCGTGGGAGCCGTCGATCATGACGGAGGTGTAGCCGGCCTTCATGGCCTGGACCGCGCGGTCGAAGCCGTCGCCGTGGTCCAGGTGGATGGCCACGGGCACGCTCGCCTGCTCGGCGGCGACGCGGCACATGGCGGCAAAGTAGTCGAGGTTGGCGTACTTCACGGTGCCCGGCGTGGTCTGCATGATGACGGGGGAGCGAAGCTCTTCGGCGGCCTTCACGACGGCCATGACGAACTCGAGGCTCTCGACGTTGAACGCTCCGACGGCGTAGTGGCCGGCCTGGGCGTCGAGCAGCATTTCCTTCGTGGTGACGAGCATCGAAACTCCCTTCTTCGGAGTGGCTGATACCGCCATTGTACGAAGGGCGGCGGTCGTGTGCTCAGATGGGGCACTGCCGGCGGTTGGGCCTGCTCCGCCAAAGGGAAACCAAGCGCAAGGGGCGGGGTTCGTTTGTAGGGTATTTCACCGGCGCTCACGTGAGTACACTACAAATGGAGCTGTGAGTTTTCGCAGGTCAGAAGCTTGACAAAATTGTAGTGTATTTTCGGTCGCGCCCTGAAAATACCCTACAAATGAGCCTCTTGTCCGATTGGCTCTCCCGGATACCCCTAAAGCGGCTTTCTTTCCAAAACGAAAGCAAAAGCAATGTGATAGATTGCCTGTAAGGCAAGAAAAGGAAACACAATTCGCACACAAACAGACGACGGGCGAGAAATACCACGAGAAGGGCGGCGGCCATGACGATGTCATCCGAAGAGCGGCGCGCAGCGATTCTCTCCATGCTCGACCGCGCGACGTCCGTGCAGGTCACGCAGCTCGCGGAAGCCTTCGGCGTATCCCGCGTGACGGCGCGCGCCGACCTCGACGCCCTCGAGCGCGACGGCAAGCTGCGCCGTACGCACGGCGGCGCGGTCTCGCTCTCCAAGACCCTCACGGTCTCTGTTCAGGACCGGCGCGTCAACGTGAACGTGGAGGCCAAGCAGGCCATCGCGCGGCTGGCGGCGCCCTTCGTAGAAGACGGTGACGCGGTGCTCGTGGACTCGGGCACCACGGCACTCGAGCTCGTGCGCGCCATCTCGGGGCGGACGGGGGTGACCATCGTGACCGACGACTTCACCATCGCCGACTACGTGGACCGCTCCGCACCCTCCCTCGACGTCATCATCCTGGGCGGCAGCCTGCGCAAGGGGCACCGCTACACCGCGGGCCCGCTCGCCATGCGCACGCTCGAGATGCTCCACCCGGACAAGGCCTTCGTCACGCCCACGTCCTACGTGCCCGGTCGCGGCCTCATGACCAACAACCAGGACATGGCCGAGCTCAAGCGCGCGTATCTGGCCTGCGCCGCTCGCACCTTCGTTCTCATGGACCAGAGCAAGGTCGGCGCGGCGGGGCTCTTGTGGTTTGGGACACTCGAGCGCGTCGAGGCCGTGATCATGGACGCGGACCCAGAGGGCGTGGTGGGCGCGGACGCGGCCGAGCTGGGCTGCCGCGTCATATACTAGGGTCCGCAAAGCGAAGGGAGAAGAACGTGGCCGTGAAGCTCATCCTCACCGACATCGACGGGACCATCCTGCCGCGCGGCAGGCGCCAGGTCTCAGCGCGCACCGTCGCCGCCTTCCATGCGGCGATCGACGCCGGCCTCTGGGTGGGCGCTGCGAGCGGGCGCGGCTTCTCGTGGATTCCGGACTTCTTCGGCGGGGATGAGGCGTGCTGCTCAACGGCGCTCGCCACCAACGGCATGCAGGTCTACCTGGGCGGCGAGAAGGTCATGGAGCAGACGCTCGCGCCCGATGCGCTCGAGCAGCTGCGCGCCATCGTGGCCGCCACGCCGGGCGCCGGGCTGGTCTGCTTTGACGACGCGACCCCGCTTCTGGTGGAGGGCGAGCTCGAGGTGCTCGCCGAGCACTTTCCGGCCTATGCCGAGCGCTGCCGCGTGACGCGCGAGCTGCCGGACTTTCCCGTGGTGAAGGCCAACGTCTTCACCGGTGAGGGCGAGGCGGCCATGACAGAGCTCGTGGCGCGGCTGGGCGCCGAGGTTGCGGCGTTTGACGTGGACCGCGCCATGCCCACGTACTCCAACATCATGCCGCGCGGCTGGAACAAGGGCACCGCGGTGGCGTGGCTGGCCGAGCGTCTGGCCGTAGGCCTCGACGAGGTCGTGGTCTTCGGCGACGCTGACAACGACCTGCCGATGTTCGCGGCAGTGGAGAACTCCGTCGCGGTGGCAGGCGCCACGCCGGAGGCAGCCGAGGCGGCGCGCTGGCACATCGATGCCTGCGAGGACGACGCAGTGGCCGCCTCAATCGAGGCCCTCGCGACAGGGGAGTGGCCGTTTACGCACTGAGGGGCGCCCGTCCCTGAGGGTATGCGCAGTGCGCATACCGGGTATGTGCAGTCAATCTCAAGGTCCTTCTCGCAAAACCGCAGGTCAGAGATGCGGGCGAGAAGATAGCGGGTCGGAAAAGCGTACATACCCTGAGCGGGCGGTGTACATACCCTCGAGGCGGGGTCGGGGCTATACTGGCTCCATGAATACGCTCGCCAACAGCCCCCGCGTCCTCGTGGTCGAGGACGACGCCGCACTCTCCGAAGTGGTCTGCACCTTTCTCGGGGACGAGGGCTACGCGTGCGTGCCAGCCTTCTCCGGCACGGAGGCGCTGCTCGCGGCAGAGCGCGCAGACGAGAAGAACGAGCCCTTTGACCTCGTGATCTTGGACCTCATGCTGCCCGGCCTCCCCGGCGAGGAGCTCATCGGGCGCCTGCGCGCGACCGGCGTTGCCGCCCCCGTGATCGTGACCTCGGCGCGCTCCGCCGTGACGGACCGCGTGGCGCTCCTTCGCCTGGGCGCGAGCGACTATCTCGTCAAGCCCTTCGACCTCGACGAGCTGCTTGCGCGCGTGGAGGTGCAGTTGCGCGGGCGCGGGCGAGAAGAGCATGCGGGCACCGTAGTGCGCTTTGGCCGCTGGGAGCTCGATCCCGCTGCGCGCGCGTTTGCCGTGGACGGTGAGCCCATGCGTCTCACGCGCACCGAGTTCGACATCCTCGCCGCCCTCATGCGCGAGCCGAGCCGCGTCTTTACCAAGCAGGCCCTCTTCGAGCTTGTGCGCAACGAGGAGGCGCTCACGGAGGAGCGCACCATCTCCACGCACGTGAGCAACCTGCGCGCCAAGCTGCGTCCG
Source organism: uncultured Atopobiaceae bacterium (assembly GCA_944320975.1). GTDB lineage: Bacteria > Actinomycetota > Coriobacteriia > Coriobacteriales > Atopobiaceae > Thermophilibacter. The sequence goes on from CALUJM010000004.1 coordinate 76,580, forward strand.
TCCGGCACGGACGCCTACATCCAGACCGTCTGGGGCATCGGCTTCAAGCTCCAATGATTCAAAAGGGGACAGACCCCTTTTGAATCATTCTTGTCGAAGTCTTGTAGGTCTCTGGAGCGTTTGCCGACACCTTCCGGGTACGCTGAAAGCGGCAAGGGAAGGGGGACACCATGAACGCCATCGAGACGAGCAACCTCTCCAAGTCCTTCTCGCGCGGCACCGTACACGCGGTGCGCGACGTGAGCCTCTCCGTGCCCGCCGGTGCCGTCTACGGCATCGTGGGCAAGAACGGCGCGGGCAAGTCCACCCTGCTCAAGCTGGTCGCGGGCTTCATGCGGCAGGACGCTGGCACCGTGAGCGTCCTCGGCCGGCAGCTGCGCCCGTGCGAGTCCGACCCGCGCATCGGCGCGCTCGTGGAGGCGCCCGCGGTCTACGGGCGGCTCGACGCCTTCGAGAACCTCATGAACCGCGCCCTGGTGCTCGGCCTGCCCGACCCACAGAAGGCGTGCCGAGAAGTGCTTGCGGCCGTGGGCCTGGACGAGCGCACGGGCGGTGACGGCAGGCGCCGCATCCTCTGGCCGCGCGGCTCCTACGTGGACGACCTCTCTGCGGGGCAGCGCCAGCGACTCGGCGTGGCCCTCGCGCTGCTTGGCGCGCCCGAGGTGCTGCTGCTCGACGAGCCGCTCAACGGCATCGACCCCACGGGCGCGTCCGAGCTGCGCGACCTTCTGGTCCGCCTCAACCGCGAGCGTGGTGTGACGATCGTCATCAGCTCGCATATCCTGGCGCACCTTGAGCGCATGTGCACGCACTACGGCATCATGCGCGACGGCGCCCTCGCGCGCCAACTCACCTCCGACGAGCTTGCCGACGCCTGTGCCACCCACCTCACGCTGCGCGTCGACGCCCCGGAGCGCGCGGTGGCCGTGCTCGCCGAGGAGCTGCCGGGCCTCACGGTGCGCGTGCTGCCTGGCGGTGCCCTCCGCGTGACCGCCCCGGGCGGCGGCGAGCCGGACCGCACGGTGCTGGCGCAGGTGCTCCTAGCTGCGGGCATCGCCGTGACGGAGCTCACGGTCTCCGCGCCCGACGTGGAGGCCGAGCTCGTCCGCCTCATCGATGGAAAGGCGGACACCGCAGCGAGCCGCTCGGTCGAGAAGGGCAGGTGAGCGCCATGACCAACCTGAGAAACCAGCTCCGCGCCGCGCTCTACCTCGCCTCGCGCAGCGCCTACGTGAAGGGCGCCTTCGTGCTTCCGGCGCTCTTCGTCGTGCCGACCATCCTCCTGGAGCTGCTCTTCCCCGATGCCGACATGCACGTGATCTTCGAGGGGTCGCTCCTCAGCCTCGTCCGCACGGGAGCCCTCTATGGCACCTGCCTCGCCATGGTGGGCATCGTCACGCATGACGTTTCGTCGGGCGGCATGCGCGCTGCCGCCCTCACGGCGTGCGGGCGAGAGGGGTATGTGGCCTCTCGGGTGATCCTGGCACTGGTGCTCGCGGTTCTTCTCGGCCTGTGGTCCGCGTTGCTGAACATCCCCCTGCTTCTTGGTCCCAGCGTGGCCTTTGAGGGGACGCCTGCGGGCGAGCTGGCGCTTCGTGCGGTGGCATGCGTTCTGGTGGGCTGGACGTATGCCGTCTTTGGCATGCTCCTCCTGTGGCTCTCTCGGCGCACCCGCGGCTTTGCCTCGGCGTTCTTCGTGGCGCTCATCCTAGGCGCCGGCTTTCTCAACGTGGTGCTCTTCGTGCCGGTGATGGTGCTCATCCCGCTCTCCCAGGAGCTCGCCTTCGAGGCGCTCCAGCTGATCGTGCCCATCCTGCCGAGCACCCTGCTCGGCGACACCTTCGTGGCAGACGCCCGTCTCGTCGTGCTGCCCGCCGTCTACGTGACCGTCTGCTGGGTGCTCGCGCGCCGCGTGATGACGCGGGCGTCGCTCTAGGCCCAAGGTGCAAGGAGGCCTGTCATGACAAACCAGCTCCGCGCCGCGTTCTACACGCTCGTGCGCAACTACCGTACGTGGGTGGCGCTCGCCCTCGTGGCGCTCGACCGGGTCCATATTGCCTGGAACGTGACGCAGGGCGTGACCTACGGTCTGCAGGACTCGCTCTTCCGCGACGCGACGCTCATCGCGATCGTGCTCTTTGCCGCCGCGGGCGTGGCGGCCTTTGACCAGCGCGGCGGCGCCCTGCGCGCGGCGTGCGGGACCGAGAAGGGCCGTGTGGGCTACGTGGTCTCACGCTTCGCGACGGTTGCCGCGGTCACGCTGGGGCTGCTTGCCGCCGCCGCGGCGCTCGATGTGATCGCCGGCCTGGTGGTGCCGGGCGCGTCCGTCATCGCCGCGTCCCCGGCGATGTGCGCCCCCGAGCGCGTGCTCGCCGGCGTGCTCACGTACCTTGTGATTGCCGAGGTTGGCTTCGCGGCGGGCCTCGTCACAAAGAGTCAGAGCGCGGTCGCGACGACGGGCATCGTTGTCGTCGCGTACATCGCGTTCAGCGTTCTCGTGCTGATTGCGCTGCCGCAGGGCGCGGTCACGCAGGCGGAGGCGGCGCTCTACGATATTGTAGGCTTCGCGCTGCCTCTCGAGGGCCTTACGGCGGACGTGACGTTCGCGCCCTACGCTGCGCTCATGCCTCTCGACTCCCTGCGCGCCTTCGTGGTGCCTCTCGTGTGGGCGGCTGCGCTTCTGGCCCTGGGAAACGCCCTCATGGCGAGAAGGACGGTGTGACGTGGGCGGGGGTGGTCGCCTCCCGTCGCGGCGTTCTCGCGACCGCGACCTCGCGCGGCTGGCGGAGCTGCTCGACCGCTTCGCCGTCTCGCCCGCGCCGCGCGCCCGCCTGGAGTCCTCGGACCCTGCCGTGGCAGAGCTCGCCCGCGCGATCGACCGCCACTTGGACGCGGACCTCGAGCGCGACCTCGAGCGCCGCCGCGCCGACGAGCGCTTCCGCGAGCAGCTCGCCGCGCTCAGCCACGATATCCGCACGCCGCTCGCCGGCGCTCAGGGCTACCTGCAGCTCGCCCAGCGCGCAGAGGACCCCGAGCGCGCGGCCCGCTACCTCGAGGGTGCCGAGAAGCGCCTCGCCGCCATGCGCGTGCTCGTGGACGACCTCTTCACCTACGCGCGTGCTGCAGATCCGTCCTGGGAGCCGGAGCTTGTCGCCTGCGACCTCGCCGAGGCCGCGGCGGACGCGCTTGCGGCCCGCTACGAGGCCTTCGGCACGCGCGGCTGGGAGCCAGACGTGCGGCTCGGCGAGACCGTGCCCGTGCTCGCCGCGCCAGACGCGCTCGCCCGCGTGATCGCAAACCTGCTGGAGAACGCCCTCGTCCACGGCTGCGGCGCGCCGCAGGTGCGCGTGGAGGGCACGGTGCTCGCGGTCGAGAATCCCGTGGCGCCCGAGGACGCCGCCCGGCTCGACCCCGCGCGCCTCACGGAGCGCTTCTACCAGGGCGACCCCTCGCGCACGGGCCATGGGACCGGCCTTGGCCTCGCGGTCGCCCGCGCGCTCACGGAGTCGATGGGCGGCACGCTCACGGTGGGCTTCACCGCCGGCGAGCGCCCGTCCTTCTCGGCCCGCGTGGAGCTCCGCCCGGCCCCGTAGCCGCAGCCCAGTCTCAGTCATCCGCCCGCAGGAGGGAGGCCTCGTGTCACGCTGCATGCGCTCGATCCTGACATCGCTTGCGCTGCTCGCGGCTCTGGGCGTGGTGCTCGGCATCGGTCTCGCCGTCGTCTACGCGGACCACATCTACTCTCCCTACGAGGGGCTCACCAAGCTTCAGGTGATCGACCCGGCGCACGACGCGTCGGGCGGCTTCGACGCGCGCTTTGACGAGCCGGTCGACCCGGCCGCGGCTCCCGGCCTGCTCCGGGAGGCCGCCCGCTGGGCCAAGGCGAGCCACGCCACGCTTCTGCGCCAAAACGCCCTGGGCTACAACGTATGCGCCGCCTCCGACCTGCTCGAAAGTGTGGTCGGCGCCGATGCCCTCGGCCCAGACGCGGCGCCTGGGGCCTACGTCCGCGACGACCCGGCGTTTCTCGACCCCTGCGTCTCCGACGGCCTGCTCTTCCCGGGCAGGGCCGACCTGCCCGTGCTCGGCACCTTTGACCCCGCCGTAGCGCCCGCGCTCCTGGCCGAGGCGGACGCGCTCCTCTCGTTTGCCACCTTGAGCTCGGGCGACGCCAACATGGATGCCGTCGAGGGCGTCTACTACACCGACGCCGCGGACGCCGAGGGCCTCGCTGCGCTCTTCGAGGGAGCGGGCTACCGCGTCTATGTCATGAGCCGCCCGCTGTCCGCGGCCCTCGCGGAGCTCCCGGCAAACCTCCTCTCCGAGGACCCCTCGCCCGCGTCACGCTCTTCTCGCTCGTGGCGCTGCTCTTCTGCCTGGGCTACGTGACGCTGTGGCTCTTTAGATCGGGGCTGGGGCAGGCCCGGGTCCGCCACCTCTTTGGCCTCTCGCGTCGCCGCATCGCGGGCTCGGTTGCCGTCTCGTGCGCCCTTGTGCTCGCCGCGCAGACGTCCTGCCTTGCCCTCATGCTTCCGGCGTCCTTCTCCTACCTTGGCGAGAAGGACCTCGCGCGGCTGCTCGTTGGGACAACGCTCGTGAGCGCGGCGGTCCTGTTCGCAGCGGGTGTTGTTGGCTGGCTCTGGCTCTCCCGCAGACTCGGCGTGAAGGGAGGTCGCCCATGACGCTCGCGACGCTCGTGCGGCAGGTTGCCCGTGACGTGTGGCATGACCTGGGCTGGATCGTGCTCTACGGGGCGCTCATGTCCTGTGCGGCCTACGCGCTCGTGCTGACGGCGGTGAACCGCGCGCTGGTGGCAGACCAGGGAGCCGCCACGGAGTTCTTTCTCGAGCGCGGCGCCCAGACGGTGACGCTCTCTAACGTCCCGTCCCGAGCCGTCGGGAGCGCATCGGGGGAGGGTGCCGCGCTCGAAGAGGCCGCGCCCCGCGACGCAGAAGCCCTTTTCGCCTTCTTTGACGAGGCCCTCGTGGAGGACGGCGTGGCGGGCAGCGTGGTCTACGTGCCTGGTGCGCTGGGCTACGACGTCGCGCTCGTCTTTCTGGGTGCCTACGCGGACCTTCCTGCCTACGAGCGCGACCGCTCCGCGCCCGTCTCGTTTGCCGTCTCGCGCGACCTTGCGGGCGAGGTGTCCAGCGCCCTGGAGCTTGACGGGACGCGCTATCCGCTCGACGTGGTGGGCCCCGACTTTGGCATCCCCTATCCCGGCTACTACGAGGGGCCGGAGCTCGTCGAGGCCAACTACCGCGACACGCTCTTCGTCTTCTGCCCCAGCTATCGGTTGGCGTGTAAGCTCATCGGCGAGCTTCGCTCGACGGACGCCCTCTCGGGCCCGCTCCAGCGAATCGTGCTCTTTGACCCCTCGCCTGAGGACGTGGCACGCTTCCGCGGTGCGGTTCTGGGCGCCACGGGCCTCTACGCGCGCGTGACCCCGCTTGACGAGGGCATGGCGAGCGAGTCGTTCTCGAGCGCTCGCACGCAGCTCGCGGTCACGAGCTTCTCCGCCCTGGCTGCCGCGGCGCTCGCGGCGGCGCTGGTGGCGAGCCTGTTTTCCGCTCTCGTCCGCCGGGTGGGGGAGCTCTCCGTCCATCATGTCTTTGGCGCGCCTCTCGGGCTGCTCTACGCGCGCATGGCGGCGTTTGCCCTCATCTACCAGGCGCTGCCGACCTGCCTGACGCTGGCGGCCATGGCCGGCCTTGCCTCCGTCCGCGCGAAGCTCGTCCCCGCGATGGTGCTCGTCGCGCTCGCGGTTGTGGCAGAGGCGCTGCTCGTGGCCCTTCTCGCCTGGCGGCGACTGCGCACGGTGGCACGGCGGGGCCTCAGAACGACGAGAGGAACATGACATGGTGCTGATTCAGCTGCGTGACGTGTGCAAGACGTTTGGGTCGGGTTCGGAGGCCGTGCGCGCGGTCGACCACGTGTCGCTCGAGCTCGCGGCGGGAGAGTCCGTGGCCATTGTCGGGCCGAGCGGCTCGGGCAAGTCCACGCTGCTCTCCATGATGGGTCTGCTGCTGCCCCCGGACTCCGGCACGGTGCTGGTGGGCGGCAGGAACGCGGGCGCGTGGGGCGACGCCGAGCTCTGCCGCTTCCGCAACCGGACCTTCGGCTACGTGTTCCAGGACTTCGCCCTCTTGGGGGAGGAGACGGTCTTTGAGAACGTGCGGCTGCCGCTGCTCTACCGCGGCGATGTTGCCCGCCGGGAGCATCGGTCGCGCGTGAAGGCGGCCGCTGAGCGGCTGGGCATCGAGGACAAGCTCCGCACGAGGGCCTCCAAGCTCTCCGGCGGCCAGCAGCAGCGCGTTGCCCTCGCGCGCGCCCTGGTGTGCGACCAGCCCATCGTGCTTGCCGACGAGCCCACCGGCCAGCTCGACGCCGAGAACCGCGAGAACGTGGTGCGCGTGCTGCTGGAGCTTGCGGCGGAGGGGCGCCTCGTCGTGGTGGTGACGCACGACCTGGAGGTTGCCGGGCGCTGCGACCGCGTGGTCCGCATGCACGACGGGCGCCTCGTGGAATAGGGCGTTACCGCCGGCGAGCGCCCGTCCTTCTCGGCCCGCGTGGAGCTCTGGGGCTACACCACGTGGGGCCCCATCGACCTCGTCTCCGCGTCAACCGGCGAGATGTCCAAGCGCTACGGCTTCATCTACGTTGACCGCGACGACGCCGGCAATGGCACGCTGGAGCGCCGCCGCAAGAAGAGCTTCTACTGGTACAAGAAGGTCATTGCGTCCAACGGCGCGGACCTTGACTAGAGAGAGGGAGAGAAACCATGGGACTGTTTGACTTCTTCAAGAAGGCGGCCGAGCCCGCCAAGCCCGAGCCGGTCTCCGCGAGCTGGGCTGCCGGCGTGGTGTGCGCGCCGGTCTCCGGCAAGGCGGTTCAGCTCTCCGAGACGAGCGACCCGGTCTTCTCGTCCGAGGCCATGGGCAAGGGCATTGCCATCGAGCCCTCCGGCGAGGTCGCGTACGCGCCGGTGAGCGGCACGGTCTCCGCCTCGATGGCACACGCGGTGGGCATCACTGCCGACGACGGCGCCGAGGTCCTCGTGCACGTGGGCATCGACACGGTCGAGATGAGCGGGAACGGCCTGACCTGCCTGGTCTCCCAGGACGCCCGCGTCGAGGCGGGCCAGCCGATCGTGAGCTTCTCCAAGTCCAAGATCGCCGCCGCGGGCAAGAAGGACACCGTCTTCACCATCGTCACCAACTCCGACGACTACGCCGAGGTGGCCCCGGTCGCCGACGGCCCGGTCGACGCCGGCTCCGTGGTGGTCCGCCTCACCAAGTAATTCCGCCATCGAGAGTATGCACACCGCGCATATCGGGTATGTACACCATCCGAGTTCGGACAATTTGCGTTTTCCTAGGTAGATGAACTGCCGAGAAGAACGTGCGGCCCGGAAGGGTGTACATACCCGGCAGAGGTGGTGTACATACCCTTCAGCAAAAGGCGCCCGCCCTTGTCCCGCGCGCAGTTCTGCAGCCGCTCGCTCTTTGAGCGGCGAAGCTGTCTGAGCACGGGGCAAGGGCGGGCGCCGTTGGGCCCGGGATTGTCCTACGCGACCTTCTCGACGCTCGTGCCGGCGCGCAGCTCGTCTGCCACGGCCATGTCGAAGTGGCCGGTCGAGGGCGTGAGGCAGTTTGCGCTCGCGCAGGCCATCGCAAACGCGAGCTGGTCCTCGACGGCCATGCCCCGCGCCATGGCGACGGCGAAGGCGCCCACCATCGTGTCGCCGGAGCCCACGGGGTTCACGACCTCGATCTTGGGCGCGCGCCCGCGGAAGACGCCCTCGGAGCAGGCCATCACGGAGCCGTCGCCGCCCAGCGACACCACGACCTTCTCGATGCCGTAGGTCTCGTGCACCTCGCGCGCCGCGGCGTAGATCTCGTCGATGGACTCCGGCTTGCGGCCCAGGATCGCCTGGATCTCGTCGGTGTTGGGCTTGATCATCGCGGGACGGGCGGCCAGGCTGCCCACGAGCAGCTTGCCCGAGGTGTCCAAGATCGCCGGCTTGCCCGCCGTGCGCACGACCTCCACGAGCTCGCGGTAGATGTCGTCGCCGCAGCCCGCCGGGACGCTGCCGTTAAAGGTCACCACGTCGGCGCGCTCCGCCACCTCGGCGACCTTGGCGCGCACGGCAGCCACCTCGTCTTCCGTCACGGCGCGGCCGGGCTCCAGGAACTCCGTCGATCGCCCGTCGGGCTCGAGCACGTTCACGCAGCAGCGCGTCTCTGCCGCCACGTGCACGAAGTCGTGCTCGATGCCGTCGGCGTCCAGCAGCTCGCAGAGGAGTCGGCCGTTGTTGCCGCCCACAAATCCCGTGGCAACGATCTTCTCTCCGCAGGTCGCTACCGCGCGGGCGGCGTTGAGCCCTTTGCCCCCCGCGTTGTCGATGCAGGTCTGCACGCGCATGACCGTGCCGTCCACGAGCGGGCAGGCGAGCTGGTAGGCCTTGTCGATGGAGGTGTTGAGCGTGACGGTGGAGATCATAGTGGCTCCTTTGCCAGCGGTGTGTGACAGATACCCCGGAGGTGTCTGTCCCATCATATCTTTCTGGGCGGGCGTGGCGCACAGCGCCGCCCAAGGGGCACGCCGAGTGGTCTTTCGAAATAAGTACCACTGGTATTACTGATACAGTTGTTACTACCAGTTCTTTCTATCAACTAGCTGGTGTTTATTCAAAAAACAGTGAAAGATACCAGTTCTGACCTGCGAAAATGCAAAAGTCCGCTCGCGGGGCAAAATCGACCGTTCACGCATCTCTTCATAATTTCACGACAAACATGTCGAGAACGTGTATAGTGGCTACCATGCGCGACTAGCGACCGACGACGCGCGGAACGAAGCTTTAACGATTAAACAGCGGTCCGGACGTGAGGAGTGAGATGCATACTTTCGAGATCAAGGACCAGTTCCTGCTCGACGGCAAGCCCTTCACGATTCTCTCTGGCTCGATTCACTACTTCCGCGTCCACCCGTCGGACTGGCATCACTCCCTCTACAACCTCAAGGCGATGGGCTTCAACACCGTCGAGACCTACGTGCCGTGGAACCTCCACGAGCCGCGTCCCGGCGAGTTCGACTTCGAGGGCATCTGCGACCTCGCCCGCTTCCTTGACGAGGCGGCAGAGCTCGGCCTGTGGATCATCGTCCGCCCGTCGCCGTTCATCTGCGCGGAGTGGGAGTGGGGCGGCCTGCCCGCCTGGCTGCTCGCCGACCGCTCCCTGCGCCCGCGCTCGCGCGACCCCAAGTTCCTTGCCCGCGTTGCGGCCTACTATGACGCGCTCATGCCCATCTTGGTCGAGCGCCAGGTCACGCGCGGTGGCAACATCCTCATGATGCAGGTGGAGAACGAGTATGGCTCCTACTGCGAGGACAAGGAGTACCTGCGCGGCATCCGCGACCTCATGCTCGACCGCGGGGTGGATGTCCCCCTGTGCACCTCCGACGGTCCGTGGCGCGGATGCCTGCGCGCAGGCACGCTCATCGACGACGACGTCTTCGTCACCGGCAACTTCGGGTCCCGCGCGGGCGAGAACTTCGCCCAGCTCAAGGCCTTCCATGAGGAGCATGGCAAGAACTGGCCCCTCATGTGCATGGAGTTCTGGGACGGCTGGTTCAACCGCTGGGGCGAGAACGTCATCACGCGCGATGCCCAGGACCTGGCCGACTCTGTGCGCGAGCTGCTTGAGCTCGGCGGTTCCGTCAACCTGTACATGTTCCATGGCGGCACCAACTTCGGCTTCATGAACGGCTGCTCCGCCCGCCACACCCACGACCTGCACCAGGTCACCTCCTACGATTACGACGCCCCCCTCAACGAGGAGGGCAACCCCACCGAGAAGTGGTACAAGCTGTGCGACGTCGTGCGCGACCTCTTCCCGGACAACTGGACCGCCGACCCGCTGATCAAGTCCGCGGTGGACGTCCCGGCCGAGAAGATCGAGCTCTCCGGGCGCACCGGCCTCTTCGAGAACCTCGGCCACCTCGACCCCGAGCCCGTCTGCTCGCTCTACCCGCAGACGATGGAGGACATGGGCCAGTCCTACGGCTACGTCCTCTACCGCACGCAGATCGAGCGCGACACGACCGAGCCCGAGCGCATCCGCGTGGTGGACGGCCGCGACCGCGCGCAGGTCTATGTCAACGGCGAGCTCGTGGCCACCCAGTACCAGGAGCACATCGGCGAGGACATCCGCTACGCCCTTCCTGCCGAGAAGAACCAGCTCGACGTCCTCGTCGAGAACATGGGCCGCGTGAACTACGGCCATAAGTTCCTGGCGGACACCCAGCGCAAGGGCATCCGCACGGGCGTCTGCGCCGACCTGCACTTCATCCTCGGCTGGGAGGCCTATCGCCTGCCGCTCGAGGACGTCTCCGAAATCGACTACACCGCCGGCTGGGCCGAGGGGACGCCGTCCTTCTCGCGCTTTGAGTTCACGCTCGACGAGCCGGCAGACACCTATATAGACACTACGGGCTTTGGCAAGGGCGTCGCGTTTGTCAACGGGATCAACGTGGGCAGGTACTGGGAGATCGGTCCCATCGCCACCCTCTACGTCCCCCACGGCATCACGCGCGCCGGCGTCAACGAGCTCGTGCTGTTTGAGACCGAGGGTCACGTGAGCGACGCCATCTCCCTACGTTCGACGCCCCTCATCAACCATCTCGAAAAAGAAGGAGTTGAGTAGCATGATCGTTGGAGCACGTGTTGACTTCCGCCTCATCCACGGCCAGGTCGGCAACCTCTGGGCCAACGCCCGCCAGGTCAGCCGCTTCATGGTCGTCGATGACCAGGTCGCCGAGGACGCCACGCAGAAGCAGGTCCTGCGCATGGCCACCCCCGCCACCTGCAAGCTCTCCGTCCTGCCCGTCGAGAAGGCCGCGGCCAATATCCTCGCGGGCAAGTATGACGCCCAGCGTCTGTTCATCGTCGTCAAGAAGCCCGAGGTCTACGTCAAGCTCGCCAAGGCCGGCGTGAAGTTCGACGAGATCATCCTCGGCAACATCACCTCGATGAACATCGTCAAGACCTACAACCGCAACATCAACTGCGGCCAGGACGACGTCGACGCCCTGAACGAGCTCGCCTCCATGGGCGTTCCCATGGTCATCCAGCTCACCCCGCAGAACAGCCCGGAGACCTTCAAGCCCTAGGCTCCGGCCCAGCAAGGCGCTACGCGGTGAGGGGAGATGCACCGCAACCATATAGCGTGATTCGTACGTTACGTTCGAGTTGTTAGAAGGAGGAAAAGAACCATGATTCAGTGGTGGCAGATTCTTCTGCTCACGCTCTATGCGGGCTTCCAGATCATGGACGAGCTGCACTGGTACTCCAGCGCCGGCTCCGCCGTGTTCTCTGGCTTCTTCACGGGCCTCGTCATGGGCGACATGGCAACTGGTCTTTTCATCGGTGGTAGCATGCAGCTCACCATCCTCGGCGTTGGCACCTTCGGCGGCGCTTCCCGCATCGACGCCAACTCCGGCACCCTGATCGCCACGGCCTTCGCCGTGAGCTCCGGCATGGACCCGGAGCAGGCCCTCGCCGCCCTCGGCGTGCCCGTGGCCGCGATCCTCGTCTACACCGATATCCTCGGTCGTATGGCCAACACCTTCTGGGGTCACGCCTGCGACGCCGACGTCGAGAAGATGAACTGGGGCTCCTACAACATCCACTACTGGATGGGTGCTGTCTCTTGGTGCCTCTCCCGCATGATCCCGGTCTTCCTCGCCCTCGCCTTCGGCCAGGGTCTGGTTGACGCCATCACCGGCGCCCTCAACGGCGACCTCGCCTGGCTCGGCACCGGCCTCACCGTTGCGGGTGGCATGCTGCCGGCCGTCGGCTTCGCCATCCTGCTTCGTTACCTGCCCGTCAAGAAGCACGTTGCCTATCTCATCCTCGGCTTCGTGATCGCTGCCCTCCTCGGCACCGCCTTCTCGAGCATCCAGACCATCGGCGGCGACGTCGCCACGGTCGCCGGTGCTACCGAGACCGCCATCACCGGTGGCAGCTTCAAGGGTCTGTCGATGCTGACCGTCGCTCTCATCGGCTTCGCTCTTGCCTACATCTACTACCAGCAGCACCAGACCGGCGCTGTCGCGGCTGTCTCTGCTGGCGTGGAGGGAGATGACGACGATGAGCTCTAAGACCACTGGCTACAAGCTCACGAAGGCTGACCTTCGTCAGATCAACATCCGCAACCTCGTTGGCTTCCAGGCTGGCTGGAACTACGAGCGTATGCAGCACTCCGGCTACCTGTGGATCATCCTTCCGCAGCTCCGCAAGATCTATGGGGACAACACCGAGGCCCTGAAGACCGCCTGCCGCACCCAGTGCTCGCCGTTCTTCAACACCTCCAACTTCCTCAACACGATCATCACGGGCATCGACCTCGCCATCGAGGAGACCGAGGGCGTCGAGGGCCTCGAGACCGTCGCCTCCCTCAAGACCGGCCTGATGGGCCCGCTCGCCTCCATCGGCGACTCCATCTTCGGCTCGCTGCTCCCGACGATCTTCGGCGCCCTGGCCGCCAACATGGCCATGGAGGGCAACCCGCTCGGCATCTTCATCTGGATCGCCTCCTGCGTGGTTGTTGACTGGTTCCGCTGCAAGCAGACCTACATCGCCTACGATCAGGGCATGAAGCTCGTCACCACCATGTCCGACAAGCTCAACGCCATCACGGATGCGGCTACGGTCATGGGCGTCTTCATGGTCGGCGCGCTGGTCTCCACCAACGTCGGCATCGTCCTCACGATCAACCCGAACATCGGTGGCGTCCCGCTGAACGTTCAGGACATCCTGAACAACATCTGCCCCAAGCTCGTTCCCGCCGCGCTCGTCGGCTTCGTGTACTGGCTGCTCGGCCGCAAGGGCATGACCTCCACCAAGGCGATCTTCATCGTCCTGGTCATCGGCATCGTCTTTGGCGCCCTCAACCTCGTCGCGAAGGGCTAAGGCTCCTTTCGGCCTCGCGGCGCCCGGCACCCCGGGCGCCGCGGGTCTTGGTCGCAAGGTTAGAGCGGGCGCGCATCTCACGGCTCGGGACCTCAGGGTTCCCGCCCTATCTCCCGAGATGCGCGCCCGTTCTCTCTAGAAAGGCAATTTCGTGCATCCTGGCGTCATCGCATTCATAGTCCTCGTTGTCGCGTACTTCCTGTTCAAGGAGGGCTTCCGTCGCTACTACGAGGCAAAGTACGAGGGCTTCTTCGAGACGGGCCACTACAAGGAGGCCATCGAGGCTCTCGACAAGATGCCCGCGCGCCTGACGCTGACCACCTACCGCCAGTACTACCTGCGTTTCCTGTGCTACCAGGCCATGGACGACGAGGAGATGGCCACCCGCATGATCGAGCTTCTCGTCCGCATGAGAAACTCTGCCAAGCGCCAGGCCCAGACCCTTGCCGTCGCGTTCAACTACTTCACCCAGCTGGGCAACAAGGACCGCTGCAAGGAGCTTCTCGCCCAGCTCAAAGCAAGCAAGGCGGCCGACCGCGCCGTCGTTGCCGACTGCCAGCTCACCTACGACATCGTCTTCTCCAAGAAGCACGGCTACATCGACCAGATGGAGCAGATGCTCAAGAAGGAGAAGAACCCGGCCCTCCAGGGCAAGCTCTGCTTCCTGCTGTGGAAGCAGTACGCCAACAAGGGCGACAAGACGCACGCGAAGCAGTACAAGCGCCGCTTCGAGGAGCTCACCAAGACGAACACGAACCAGCAGGCGGCCGCATAGGCCGCGTTGCCGTACGAATAAGGAGTTCAAGGGCACATCGCCCTCGACACGAAGGAGGACAAACATGATTGGCTTCATCCTTACCGGGCACGGGCACTTCTCGACCGGTCTCAAGAGCGCACTTGACATGATCGCGGGCCCGCAAGAGGCCTTCGAGATCGTCACCTTCACTGAGGAGGAGGCCGGTGCCTATGGCGATACCCTCCGCGCTGCCGTCAAGGCCATGCGCGAGAAGAACGACGGCGTCCTCATCTTCTGCGACCTCATGGGCGGCACCCCGTTCAACCAGTCCATGATGATCACCGCCGAGCAGGACAACGTGCAGGTGGTCGCCGGCACCAACCTGCCGATGCTCATCGACATCGTCATGGCCCGCATGCCCGAGTCAACGATCGCGGACCTCGTGGCCGAGGCCGTCGAGGTCGGCAAGGAGGGCGTCTGCCACATGGAGCTCGGCGCCGACGCGGCTGACGACGACGAGGACGAGTAAGAGGCAGGCACTTCTCGACGTCTTTGACGAGACGAGAGGGCGAGGGGAGGCGACACATGGCGCGCGCGAGCAAGCAGCCGCTCTATGACCAGCTGGTCGACATTCTCACCGAGAAGATCGAGCAGGAGTACCGCCCGGGGGACCTGATGCCCTCCGAGCGCGAGCTGTCGGAGCGCTACGGCCTCTCGCGCACCACGGTGCGCCTCGCCCTGCAGGAGCTCGAGCGTCTGGGGATGGTCGTTCGCAAGCACGGGCGCGGCACCTTCGTCGCGGACCAGTTCGCCCAGGTCACCAACCTCATGCAGGCCTACAGCTTCACCGACCAGATGCGGTCGATGGGGCGCGTCCCCGAGACCACGATTCTCGAGTTCTCGGAGATCGACGCCGACAAGAACCTTGCGCAGCACATGGGCGTGCGCCTGGGTGACCGCCTCTTCAAGCTCAAGAGGCTGCGCTCGGCGGACGGCATCCCCATGATGGTGGAGCGGAGCTTCCTGCCCGTGCGCAAGTTCCTGACCCTCAAGCGGCCGCTGCTCGACAGCATGCCGCTCTACGAGATCGTCGAGAACGTCTACCACGAGAAGATCCGCGTGGCCGAGGAGGAGTTCTTCGCGAGCGTGGCGCGCCCGTCCGAGGCGCACCTGCTCGACATCCCCGAGAACGCGCCCGTGCTCGAGCTTGCCCGCACCACCTACAACATCGCCAACGAGATCATCGAGTACACCCTCTCGGTGGCCCGCGCGGACCAGTTCAAGTACAAGGTCCTGCACCAGCGCATGTGATGAAAAGGGACAGTCCCTTTTCATCATCCATTTTGAAGAAAGGAACCGCCAATGTTTGAGAAGAGCGTGGAGGAGCTCAAGGCCCTGGGCGCCGACATCACCACGGCCGAGATTGCCCAGCAGCCCGAGCTCTGGGTCGACACCCTCAAGATCTACGAGGACAACCTCGACGCCATCGAGGCGTTTCTCGCCAGCGCCCGCGCGATGGGCGAGGGCCGTCTGTCCGTCGTCTTCACCGGCGCCGGCACCTCCGACTACGTGGGCGACACCGTGGGCCCGTACCTGCGTCACGCGGGCGACGTCTCCCTCTACGACTTCAAGCCCGTCGCCACGACCGATATCGTCTCCGCGCCGCGCGACTTCCTGAACCCGGACGAGCCCACGCTGCTCGTCTCCTTTGCTCGCTCCGGCAACAGCCCCGAGTCCCTCGCCGCCGTGCAGGTCGCCAAGAAGTTCGTGAAGAACGTCAAGTTCCTCAACATCACCTGCGCCCCCGAAGGCAAGCTCGCCGTCGAGTCCGCGGACGACCCCGACGCCCTGACGCTGCTCATCCCGCGCGCCAACGACAAGGGCTTTGCCATGACCGGCTCCTACAGCTGCATGACGCTGCTCACCACGCTCGTCTTCGACGCCGCCCCCCTCGAGCAGAAGCGCGCCTGGGTCGAGCAGGCAGCCAAGATGGGCGAGGCCGTCGTCGCGCGCGAGGGCGAGGTCGCGGCCTTCCTCGCCGGCGACTTCAACCGCGTGACCTACCTGGGCTCTGGCTCCTTCGTGGGCCTCGCCCAGGAGAGCCAGCTCAAGATCCTCGAGCTCGCCCACGGCCTGGTGGCCACCTCCTGGGACAGCTCGATGGGCTACCGCCACGGGCCCAAGTCCTTCGTGGACGACAAGACCCTCGTCTTTGTCTTCATGAACAACGACGCCTACACCCGCCAGTACGACCTCGACATCCTGAACGAGATCAACGGCGATAAGATCGCGCAGAAGACCATCGCCGTCCAGCAGGACGTGGCGCCGGCCTTCGAGGGCGAGTCCTTCACCTTCGCCGGCTATGACGCGCTGCCCGAGGCCTACCTCGCGCTGCCGTTCGTGATGGTCGCGCAGACGGTCTCGCTGCTCAACTCCGTGCGCGTGGGCAACACCCCCGACACGCCGAGCCCCACCGGCACCGTCAACCGCGTCGTCAAGGGCGTCACGATTCACGATTTCGAGGCCTAGAGCCTCTCAGCGGTGACTCAATTGGGGACAGACCCCTTTTGAATCATCGCCCCAATGATTCAAAAGGGGTCTGTCCCCAATTGAGTCACGGCGCCCGCCTGCATGACCCTGCGGGCGGGCGTCTCTGCAAACAATTGTCGTAAGGAGCAGACATGAGCACGTTTGCCATCAAGGCCGACCGTTTCGTGCTTCCGGGCACCACGATGCAGGGCGGCTACCTCACCGTGACGGACGGGAAGTTCGGCATGTGGTCCGCCGAGGCCCCCGGCTGCGAGATCCGCGACTTCACGGGCTGCATCGTGGGCCCGGGCCTCGTGGACACGCACATCCACGGCTTCTACAACCACGCCACCACCGACCGCGAGGCCGCGGGCATCAACGCCTCGAGCGTCGAGCTCGCCCGCCGCGGCACCACCTGCTGGCTGCCCACGACCTTCACCGAGTCCGTCGACCAGATCGCCGACTCCTGCGCCGCCATCGCCGAGGCCGACGAGTCCCGCGGCGAGGACTTCGTGGGCGCGCACATCGGCGGCATCTACCTCGAGGGCCCCTTCTTCACGATGAAGCACGTGGGCGCCCAGAACCCGGTCTACCTCATCGACCCGAGCGTCGAGACCTTTGACATGTGGCAGGAGAAGGCCGGCGGCCGCATCGTGAAGAGCGCGCTCGCCGCCGAGAAGGACGGTGCGTGCGAGTACTGCGCCGCACTCGACGAGCGCGACGTCGTGACCTCCATCGGCCACTCCGATGCCACCTACGACGAGGCCCTCGCCGCCGTCAACGCCGGCGCGAGCTGCTTCGTGCACACCTACAACGGCCAGCGCGGCCTGCACCACCGCGACCCGGGCGTCGTGGGCGCAGCCATGACCACCAACGGCACCTACGCGGAGATCATCTGCGACGGCCGCCACGTCGTCCCCGGCGCCATCAAGGCGCTCGTCGACGCCAAGGGCTGGGACCACACGGTCCTGATCACCGACTGCCTGGGCTGCGGCGGCATGCCCGAGGGCGAGTACATGTCCGGCGGCCTTCCCGTGGTCATGAAGGGCGGCCTGTGCTACCTCCTCAACGAGGACGGGACCACCGGCTCGATCGCGGGCTCCGTGCTCACGCTCGCCCAGGGCGTCAAGAACATGGTCGACTGGCAGATCGTGACCGCCGAGAAGGCCATCCGCATGGCCTCCGAGGTCGCCGCCCGCTCCGCCCACATCGAGGAGCGCTTCGGCTTCATCAAGCCCGGCCGCGACGCCGACATGACCATCTTCAACGCCGACATGACCCTCGCCGCCACCTTCGTGAGCGGCGTCGAGGCCAAGTAGGGGAGGCGACGATGGGCGATTCCGCGGCGCGCTTCAAGGCCGAGGTCCTGCGGCGTCTTGACACCGTCCTCGACGGCCAGGAGGACGCCCTCCACCAGGCCGCGACCATCTTCGCCAACACCATCGAGCGCGGCGGCATCATCCGCGCCTTCGGCTCCGGCCACAGCCATGCCAACGCGCTCGAGATTTGCGGCCGCGCCGGCGGCTACATCCAGACCAAGGTGGTGCGCGAGCCCGCCTGGGGCATCTACGAGATGATCGACGGCGTGGGCGACCAGTTCTGGCTCAAGCTCGACCTGCGCCCCGAGGACTGCCTCGTGGTGATCTCCAACTCCGGCCGCAACCCGCTGCCCATCGAGCTCGCCCAGCACGCGCAGGAGGCGGGCGTGCCCGTCATCGCCGTGACGGCGCTCGAGGTCTCGCGCGCGGGCACCTCCCGCTCCAAGTCCGGAAAGCTCCTCTACCAGTGCGCCGACGTGGTCCTGGACAACAAGTCCTCCTTCGGCGACGCGGCGCTCGAGATCGAGGGAATCCCCACCAAGGTGGGCGGCACCTCGCTCTACACGGGCTGCCTGCTGCTGGACTGCGCCGTCATGGAGTCGCTCGACATCCTGCTCGAGCGCGGCGTCCAGCCGCCGCTGTTCATGAGCGCCAACGTGGACGGCGGCCCGGAGTTCAACCAGCGCCTCCTCGACCAGTTCAAGGAGCGCCTGGCGGAATACTAGTCCCTGTCGCACGTTCTTCTCGCCTGACGGCCCCGGTTGTTGTCCTCTGCAAAGGACGACAACCGGGGCCTTTCTTCGCATCTGGTCCCCTAGGTCCTCGTTCCCGTCCTCCCAAGGGGACAAGAACGAGCCCTCATCAACGCAGATGGGCTGCGAAATCCAGGTTCTTGCCCTCCCAAGGGGATAACAACCGGAATCGAGCTTCGAACGATCGCCCGCTCCGTGCCATACTCGCAGGGAACACAACTCACGGGAAGAGGGGCCCATGGACCTGCAGCTGATCGGCATCATCGTGGTGGCGCTGTGCGGCATCTCGCTCATCTACACGGAGATTCAGAAGCGCTTGGTCTTTGCCAAGTACGAGCGGCTCTTTGGCCAGGGGGACTTCGAGGGCTGCGTCCGCCTGCTCGCCCGCCCGCTGGTGCGCTTCTCCTTCCCGCGCTACAACCTGCTCTACATGCGCCTCAACGCGCAGATGTGCCTCGCCGACGCTGACGCCTCCCGCGCGATCATCGACGAGATGCTCGGCCTTCGGACAAACGACCAGCAGCGTCTGGTCCTGCTGCTGCGCGCGTTCAACTTCTTCATCGAGCGGGAGGACTACTCCCGCGCAAAGGAGCTGCTCGAGGAGCTGCGCCAGAAGGCGGAGCCCGCTCAGCTCAAGGAGTGCGAGCGCACCTATGCGATCTTCGCCGAGAAGAGCTCCGCCTACATCAAGCAGATGGAGCGCGAGCTGGACGGGGCCAATACCGCGGACAAGGCCAAGCTGCTTTACTTGCTCTCCGCGCAGTACGAGAATCGAGGGGACGCCAAGCGCGCGAACGAGTGCCTCGACCGCATCCAGGCCCTCATCGAGGCTGCTGTCCCGGCGCAGCCGGGCGGCGGGGAGAAGCGCTAGCCCGTCCGCCGCGCCGCCCCTTGCGCCCCCATAGGAAGAAAGGTCGTCAGCCATGCAAGTGCTCGTTCTTCTCGTCAGCTTCTTTGCCTGCACGGTGGGCGCCATCTGCGGCATCGGCGGTGGCATCATCATCAAGCCGGTGCTCGACGCCACGGGCGTGGCCGACGTCGCCACGATCAACTTCCTCTCCGGCTGCACGGTCCTCTCGATGACGCTCTACTCCGTCCTCAAGGCCAAGCTCTCCGGCACCTCCACGATCGACCCCAAGACCGACACGCCGCTCGCCATCGGCGCCGCGGTGGGCGGCCTGGCGGGCAAGGAGCTCTTCTCCATCGTGGCCGGGCTCTTCCCGGACCCCAACACCGCCGGCGCCGTCCAGGCGGGGCTCCTTCTGCTCATCACGCTGGGAACGCTCGTCTATACCATCTACAAGGAGAAGATCCCCACGCTGAGCATCACGTCCGCCGTGGCGTGCCTGGCCATCGGCTTTGCGCTGGGCGTCTGCTCGTCGTTCCTCGGTATCGGCGGCGGCCCGATCAACCTCGTGGTGCTCTTCTACTTCTTCACCATGGCGACCAAGCGCGCGGCGTCGAGCTCGCTCTACATCATCTTGTTCTCGCAGGCCACGAGCACCGCGAGCTCCATTGTCACCGGAGGCTACGTGGGCGTGGACCTGATGCTGCTCGCCGCGATGGTGGTCTGCGGCATCCTGGGCGGCATCGTGGGCCGCAAGGTCAACGCCAAGATCGACGACAAGACCGTTGACAAGCTCTTCATGGGCCTCATGGTGCTGATCATCCTCATCAACGCGTACAACATCTGGAAGTTCGCGCTTGCGTAGGGGACCGACGGCCGGAGGGAGGCGAGAAGGACATGGCGGGCGGCGAGACCCCGATCTGGATTTCCCGCGCGTAGGCACGCGGCATCGGTCTCCTCACCGCGGCGGGGCGCTCTTCGGGGCGCCCCGCCGTCTTTGCGCCGCGATGTTCTTCTCGGCATCTCACCCTTCTCGGTGCCCCGTCTTTGGTTCTCCGCGAAAATTCGGCAGTTTGGTACGTTAACAGGAGTCTCAAACTGCCGAAATTTCGCGGAGAACGAGAGGGGGCGGGCGAGAAGAACGCGTCGCTCGTCGCGCTTGCCTAACGGTTTCGTCACGTTGTCCCGCGCTCGCTCGGCGGCGCCTCGTCCCCGGGTATCATTTCAGCAAGGGGACAGGAGGTGACGATGTTGGCGCTGCGACGCGGGCAGAGACGACACAGGAGGCGCAGCCTGCTGCTGGTGCTGCTGGTGACCGTGGCCCTGCTCGACAGCGCCACGCTCGCGGGGGCCGCCGTGCTGCACGCGCGCCGTCTCGAGCGCGTCACGGGCACCAACGCCGTCACGGCGCCTGACGTGGAGTCCGAGCGCCGGACGGGCGCCTTCGTGGCGCTGATCGAGTACGCCGCGCTCTTCTCGGCCGAAGGGCACCGAGTGACCTCCGAGGTGGCCTGGGACGACGACTGGTTTTTCGAGGACGCTACCGTCTACAACCCCGAGCTCGCGCACACGTGCGCCGTCCTCTCCGCCGTCGCCAATGCCGAGAGCTCCTACTACCAGCAGGGCTCGACCGCGCCCGCCTACGCCGAGCACGCCTTCGCGGAGCTGGGCTTCGACGAGGTGTGCACGGCGTCGTACCGCTACCGCAGCGAGGTGCTCGACGAGGTCCTGGGCATGCTCGACGGGACGGACGTCGTGGCCTACACCCTGGCGACCAAGCGCATCCGCTCGTCCGAGACGGGCGCCGAGAAGGAGCTCTGCGTGGTCGCGGTGCGCGGGTCGTACGGCTCCGAGTGGCTCTCCAACATCAAGATCGAGAGCGCCGAGGGCGACCCCGACCACCTTGGCTTCACGCTCGCTGCGGAGGAGATCGTGGCGGACCTCGAGGAGCGGGCGTCGGAGCTCGACCCGGGCGTCGAGCGCACCTACCTCTTCTGCGGGCACAGCAGAGGCGGCGCGGTGGCCAACCTGCTCGCGAGCTACGCGGACACGGTGAGTGCGCTGGCCACGGCCGACGACGTGCGCGCCTACACCTTTGCGACGCCCAACTGCACCTCGTCTGCGGACGCGCGCGAGGCCGCCTACGACAATATCTTCAACGTGCTCAACCCCGCCGACCTGGTGCCGCAGCTGCCGCTGGCGAGCTGGGGCTACGAGCGCTACGGGCGCGACGTGTGGCTGCCCGGCGAGGGCGACGCGTCCTTCTCCGCCCTCGAGGGGGCGATGGGGGAGTCCTATCTCAAGACGATGGGGAACGAGAGCCCGGTGGAGCCGGGCGACCGCGCGGTCGTGGAGCGCTTTGCGACGCGGGTCGGCGAGCGCGCGGGGAGCTTCGACGAGTTGGTCTCGCCCGCGGGGCTGGTCGAGCTGGCCGGAGCCGTCGCCCAGATCGACGTCGTCCACCTGCTCGCGAACCACTATCCCAACACCTACGTCGCCTGGCTCGACGCGCTGCGCACGGAGAACTGTGCTACCATGTCTCGCTAGGCGATGACGGAGAGGTCTGGGCGTCGCGTTGCCAGCGGACAAGAGATGGGGGTCACCGGCTGAGAGCCCCCTCCAAGGCAGAGGCCCGGAGTTCACTCCACCAGCCGCGACCTGAACATGATGAAAAGGGACAGTCCCTTTTCATCATCAGTAGGGAAGCCGGGGGCCCCACGGAACGGGGCGCAAACAAGAGGGCGTGCGGGGGAGACAACCCGTCGCGCCAACCGAGGTGGTACCGCGGAACAATCCGTCCTTGGGCAGCAGCAAGAGCCGCTCGAGGGCGGTTTTTTATCGAGAAGGGATGACACGATGTCGATGTCCGACGACCTCAAGGCGATTGAGGCCCAGTTCCAGGAGGGACTGGCCGCCGCCGAGACCATGGAGGCCCTCGAGGCCCTGCGCGTGAGCTACCTGGGCAAGAAGGGCCAGCTCACGGCAATCATGCGCTCGATGGGCCAGGTGCCTCCCGAGGAGCGCCCGGCCATGGGCCAGCTCGCCAACACCGTCCGCGCAACCGTGGACGCCGCGCTCAAGGCCCGCAAGGAGGAGCTCGGCCGCGAGCTCATGGAGCGCCGCATGGCTGCCGACGCCTGCGACGTGACGCTGCCGGGCCGCCGCCTCTCCCAGGGCACCCAGCACCTCATCAACCAGATCCGCGAGGAGATCGAGGACATCTTCTGCGGTCTGGGCTACACCGTCGAGGACGGTCCCTACGTCGAGAGCACCTGGTACAACTTCACCGCGCTCAACGCCCCTGAGGACCACCCCAGCCGCTCGGCCAAGGACACCTTCTACGTGGTGGACAACGCGCCGGGCACGATGCTCCACGCCGAGGAGACCAACGTCCAGGGCGAGTCCGACATCCTGCTGCGCACCCAGACCTCCGGCGTCCAGGTGCACGTCATGGAGAGCAAGAAGCCGCCCATCTACATGATCTGCCCGGGCACGGTCTTCCGCCCCGACACCGCCGACGCCAACCACCTGCCGCAGTTCACGCAGGTCGAGGGCCTCGTCGTGGACGAGGGCATCACCTTCGGCGACCTCAAGGGCACGCTCGACTACTTCACGCGCGAGATCTTTGGCAAGGACCGCGCCACGCGCTACCGCCCGCACTTCTTCCCGTTCACCGAGCCCTCCTGCGAGGTCGACGTCTCCTGCGGCGTCTGCCACGGCGAGGGCTGCCGCTTCTGCAAGAACACCGGCTGGCTCGAGATCCTGGGCGCCGGCATGGTCGACCCCAACGTCTTCGAGTTCTGCGGCATCGACCCCGAGAAGTACACCGGATTCGCCTTTGGCATCGGCGTCGAGCGCGTGGCGGCCCTGCGCTACGACCTGCCCGACCTCAGGATGCTGATGACTGGCGATATGAGGTTCCTTCGCCAGTTCTAGGACTTCCTCTGGCACCCCATCTGGCGGCTCATTCGTCGCTCGCGTACCTAAGTACGCGTCGCTCCTCTTTCACCACCATCTGGGGCACCAGAGAAACCCCTAGAACTACGAGAAATTGTTTTTACTAAATCGCGCGAAAAGGAGAAGAGAAATGCGCGTCTCATATGAGTGGCTCAAGAGCATGGTCGACGTGCCGGCCGATCCCAAGGAGCTCGTGGCCGAGTTTACCCGCACCGGCACCGAGGTCGAGGCCACAGAAAAGGTCGGCGCCAACCTCGAGCACGTGGTCACGGCCCAGGTCGTGAGCAAGAAGCCCCACCCCGACTCGGACCACATGTGGCTCTGCCAGGTCTCCGTGGGCGACAAGAACGTGGATGAGAACGGCAACCCCGTGCCGCTGCAGATCGTCTGCGGCGCCCAGAACTTCAACGAGGGCGACCACATCGTGTGCGCCATGATCGGCGCCGTGCTGCCCGGTGACTTCAAGATCAAGAAGAGCAAGCTGCGCGGCGTGGAGTCCTGCGGCATGAACTGCTCGGCCCGCGAGCTGGGCCTCGGCAATGACCACGAGGGCATCATGATCTTGCCCGAGGACGCCCCGGTGGGCATGGACTTCACCGACTACCTCGGCATGTCCGACACCGTGATCGACTGCGAGATCACGCCCAACCGCCCCGACTGCCTCTCGATGACCGGCATGGCCGTCGAGGTCGCCGCGATGCTCGACGAGGACACCCACATCGAGCTGCCCTCCGTGAAGGCCGAGCAGGGCCCGAACGCCGCCGACCTCGTCGACGTGACCATCGACGACCCCGAGCTCTGCCCGCGCTACACCGCTCGCGTCGTCCGCAACGTCAAGATCGGCCCCTCGCCCGACTGGCTCGCGCAGCGCGTGGCCGCCGCGGGCGGTCGCTCGATCAACAACGTCGTCGACGTCACCAACTACGTGATGTACCTCACCGGTCAGCCGCTTCACGCCTTTGACCTGGGCAAGCTCACGGAGCGCGACGGACGCCGCCATATCGTGGTCCGCGCCGCCAGCGACGGCGAGAAGCTCGTGACGCTCGACGGCCAGGAGCGCGAGCTCACGCACGACATGTGCCTCATCACCGATGACGGCCACACCCCGATCGCCCTCGCCGGCGTCATGGGCGGCCTCGACTCCGAGATCACGGAGGAGACCACCGACGTCCTTCTCGAGAGCGCGAACTTCTCGTCCGGCCACACCTCCCGCACCTCCCGCAACCTCGACCTCATGAGCGAGGCCTCCATCCGCTACGAGCGCCAGGTCGACGGCTCCAACTGCGCCAACGTGGCCCAGATCGCGGCGGCCCTCTTCGAGGAGTGCTGCGGCGCCGAGGTGTGCCCCGGCATCGTGGACGTCTACCCGGGCGAGGCCGACGACGCTCCCGCCCAGATCACGCTGCGTCCGAGCCGCGCGCGCCTGATCGGCGGCGCCGACATCCCCGAGGACTTCATGGTCGGCCGCCTGCGCCGTCTGGGCTGCGCCGTGGAGAAGGTCGGCGACGACGCGCTCGCCGTCACCGCGCCCACCAACCGCCCCGACCTCACCCGCGAGGTCGACCTCATCGAGGAGGTCGTGCGCCTCTGGGGCGAGGGCGACATCGAGCCCACGCTTCCCGCCGCGCGCAACCACGCCGGCGGCCTCACCGTGGAGCAGCGCCGCGTCCGCAAGATCGGCCAGGTCCTGCGCGCCTGCGGCCTCTCCGAGACCTCCACGTACAACTTCGCCGCGCCCGACGACCTCTCCCGCCTGGGCATCCCCGAGGATGGTCGCGGCGTGCCGGTCAAGATCATCCGTCCGCTCGTGGCCGAGCAGTCCGAGATGCGCCGCGACATGCTGCCGGGACTGCTGCGCTCCGTGGCGTACAACCTCGACCACGGCGTGTCCAACGTGGCGCTCTACGAGATCGGGCGCGTCTTCTTTGGCCATGAGCACAAGAGCCTGCCCGACGAGCCGAGCTACGTGTGCGGCGTGATGGCCGGCAAGCGCGCCGACGACGCCTGGAACCAGCACTTCTCCGACTACGACTTCTTTGACGCCAAGGGTGTGGTCGAGGAGCTCCTCGATGCGCTGCGCCTGACCAAGGTGCGCTTCAAGGTTGCGGATGCCGAGAAGTACCCGTGGCTCCAGCCCGGCCGCGCCGCCGAGGTCACCGCGGGCGGCGGCCAGGTCATCGGCTGGGTGGGCAACGTGCACCCGCGCGGCCTCGCGGCCATGGGCGTCGAGGTGCCGGTCGTGGCCTTCGAGCTCTCCCAGGCCGCCCTGCTGCGCCTGGCCGTGGACCAGCTCCCCTACGAGGACATCCCCACGCTCCCGGGCGTGGACGTGGACCTTGCCATCGTCGTGGACGAGTCCGTGACCTGCGAGACCCTCATGCAGCGCATCACGTCCGCCGGCGGCAAGCTCCTCTCTGACGTGCGCCTCTTCGACGTCTACCGTGACGAGAAGCGCGTGGGCGCGGGCAAGAAGTCCATGGCCTTCTCGCTCACGTATCGCGCCGCCGACCGCACCCTCACCTCCGAGGAGGTCGAGAAGGCCCACGAGAAGCTCGTGACCAAGGTCTGCAAGTCCACCGGCGGCGAGGTCCGCGCGTAGCCGGGCCCTTGCGGCCTGGACGGGCTGTCGAATCGGGCGCCGTGGCACGGACCCTCGTGCCACGGCGCCCTTATCGGTAGCGGCGTTGCGCGTCTGCTGCCGATTTCGCCGCTATGGCGCGGGCATTCGTGCCATGGCGGCATTTTCGGGAGCGCTTCGTCGACTGGCATCCCGGCTCGATCGCGGGGCGCGTGCGTTTCCCTTTGGCGTCAAGCGGATGTTGCGCAAATTCCCGTCCGGTCTTCGTGAGACAATCGAGCAAGCCGACGAGGGGAGGAAGACATGAGACGAGCCGTGCTTGCGTTGTGCGCCGCGGCGGCGCTGTGCCTGTGCGGCTGCTCCGCCTCGGGGCCCGGGCCCTCCGAGGGTTCCGTTGCGCACGAGGAGGTCATCGTCGAGGACGTCGCCGCCGAGGAGGCCTCCCCGGCGGAGGACGCCGCGCCGGAGGACTCCGACGACCGGACGAGCGCGCCCTCTGCCGACGAGCTCTATGCTTCCCTCGACATTGTCCAGGATTATCGAGACGAGTTCGACCACGGCCCCAAGCCGGCGGAGAACCAGCGCTACATCGTGCTGCACGACACCGAGGGGGACGCTG
Source organism: uncultured Atopobiaceae bacterium (assembly GCA_944320975.1). GTDB lineage: Bacteria > Actinomycetota > Coriobacteriia > Coriobacteriales > Atopobiaceae > Thermophilibacter. The sequence continues at coordinate 102,887 of CALUJM010000004.1, forward strand.
GCCCGGAGGACACCGTGTCCTGGTGGGCGGGCAACGGCAACCTCGTGGCGGCGCACTTCGTGGTGGGCAAGGACGGCCACATCGTCCAGTGCGTCCCGCTTGACCGCATCGCGCACCATGCCGGCTACGGTGACGCCGGTCACAACGACCTCTACGGCATCCAGGAGGACGGCCGCGACGACATGCTGGGCTCCGTGCCCATCGGCCCATCCTTCCCCGACTATGGGATGAACGCGTGGTCCGTGGGCATCGAGATCGTCCACGTGGGCGGCTCCGGCGACTATCCCGCCGAGCAGCTCGAGGCCCTCGACCGCCTGGTTGCCTACATCGACGCGTACTATGGGTTCGAGAGCCAGATAATAGACCACAAGGCGTGGCGCTCGGGCAACTCCGACACCTCGCGGGAGTTCGCGGACTATCTCGCAAACTACCAGGACCATCGCACTCACGAGTGAGGGAGGCACCATGTTCTGCACCAACTGCGGGGCTAAGGTTCCCGACGGCACCAAGTTCTGCACCAGCTGCGGGGCCGCGCTGGGACGGCAGCCTGCCCGCTCCGGGGACACCGCGTCGATGCCCGTCGCAGACCCTCAGCCGACGACGCGTGTGAGCGGCTACGTCCCCGCGCCGCCCGTACCCTCCTCCGCCTCCGCGTCACGTGAGAAGGCGGGTGCCGCGGGCGTCGTCGCCGTCGCCATGTCGCTGGTGGCACTGGCAGCGGTGGTCGCGCTGGTGGTGGTTCTCGACCCGTTTGGCCTCCGGGGGACGGAGGGCTCGGACGAGGTTGTCCAGACGCAGCAGGAGCAGCCGGCGGGGCAGACAAACGAGCAGGACGCCGAGAAGGACGACGATGCCGCGGCGTCCGATGACGCCGCCCCCTCGGGCGGCGACAACAACGTCGTCGTGGTCGTGGGACAAGACGGGCAGGACGCGGAGGACGCAGAGTCCCGGGAGGACTCCTCGACCTACATCCTTCCCGATAGCGGGTCGCACCGCTACACGGCCGGGGAGCTCTCCGACTTGAGTGACTGGGAGCTCTATCTCGCACGCAACGAGATCTTCGCACGCCGCGGCAGGGAGTTCAGGAACGAGGACCTGCAGAGGTACTTCGAGTCGCAGTCCTGGTACACCCCGACCTACTCGCCCGATGACTTCGACGCGCGCACGAGCACGCTGCTCAACGACGTCGAGCGCGCCAACGCCGAGACGATCCTCAAGCTCGAGCAGTCCCGCGGCTCCCAGTACATCTAAGGTCAGATAACGGGCCGTCCCGCGCCTGCGGACGGCCTCGAGAAGAAGGAGTGCAACATGTTCTGTCCCAAGTGCGGATCCGAGAACCCCGACGGGTCCAAGTTCTGCGGCGTCTGCGGGACGTCCTTCTCGGCCCCCGCCCCAGCTCCCGCCCCGGCGCCCGCGCCGAGCCCCTACCGGGCCGCTCCCGCCTCTCACATGGGCGGCTACGCCGCTCCCGCGCCCTTTGCGAGCGGCATCGCGGCACCGGTCATCGCCGCCGCCGTTGCCCTGGTCGTCGCGGTGCTCTGCATGCTGCAGCCCTGGGCCAACATCAGCGTCGCCAGCATCCCCGGCTCCTCGTCGCTCACGAACGCGGGCATCGGCACGAGCGTGGGGCTCACCCTCCCCACGTCGGTCTCGATCGTCGACCTCGTGGCGGGAGGCCTGAGCACCGTCTTCCAGGCGGTCTCCGCCTATTCGAGCATGTCCACCTCGGACATGGTAGAGGCGAAGGCCCTCGTCGACGGCATCGGGCTTGCGCGCATCGTCTGCATGATCGCCTGGGTCCTCTGGATCGCCGCCATCGTGCTCGTCTCGATCTCCGTCTTCCAGGCGGTCTCGACCAAGGGCCGCGACTGCACGCTGCTGATTCCCGCCGGCGTCGTGTGCGCCGTCGACGCCATCGGCTGGGTCGTGCTGATGGGCATGATCAACGACAGCGTGAGCACCGCGCTCACGAACTATTCCACGATGCTGATGGGCGATGTGGTGACCGCGACGCCCTTCGTGTGGGCCACGCTCGTCTGCGGCGTTGCCGCCGCGGCTGTCGCCGTCCTGCACAGGAAGGGAATCCTGCGCTAGAAGACCCGGGAGGTCTCGATGTTCTGCACCAACTGCGGCGCCCAGATTCCTGACGGAGCGATGTTCTGCACCAACTGCGGCGCATCTGTGGGGGCGTCCGAACGGGGCCGGCGCACGGCTGGGTCGGCGACTCCCGACCCCGATGCGACCGTCATGGCGCCGCGCCCCCAGCCCGACCCCCTCGGCGATCAGGCCGATCCCTTCGAGGGCCCGGGCTGGGCGGATGAGGAATACTTCGTCCCGCAGTCGCCTGCCCCCGGGGCCGCGCCGCGCGCCGTGGCGCCTGCTCCCGCGGTGCCCCGTGGGCGCGCCGAGGCTCAGGCGGCTGCCTCCGGCTCGGGCGGCGGCATGACCGTGCTCGCTGTGGTTCTCGCCATCCTCGCCGTCTGCGCCGTCGTCGCATGCGCCGGCGTGATGACCGGATGGTTTGGCCTGGCGACGCCCGCCGGGGAGCAGGTCGTTGCGGACGAGGGCGAGCCCGCCGGGGATGAGGGCGACCCCGCCCCCGCCCCCGACGGGCAGGGCGAGAAGGACGAGCGCCCCGAGGTCCGCTCCGCCGTGGCGGACTACTCCTGGGAGGAGCTCTCCCGGATCTCGGCGCTCATCTCTGCCGCTGGCGACGATGCCGCCGCGCTCGAGGTCGCGAAGGAATACCACCTCTGCACGGCGGATGGCAGGCTGGACGGGACGCAGACCAAGTCGCTCACGCTCACCGACGGCACGACGGTGAGCATGCAGGTGGCCGGCTTCAATCACGACGACCGCGCGGACGGCACCGGTACGGCCGGCATCACCTTCGTCTCCCGGGGGACCGTGGGGACGCGCCAGATGAACTCCTCCGACACCACGGCAGGCGGATGGAGGGACTCGGGCCTGAGATCCTGGATGAACACCGAGCTCCTGGGTCGCCTTCCCTCCGAGGTCTCCGATGTCGTGGTGCCGGTGAGCAAGCTCACCAACTCAGTGGGCGAGACGACCGACGTTTCGGCCGTGGTCGCGACCTCCGACACGCTCTGGACCCTCTCGTACTCGGAGATCGGCGGCCAGATGAGCACAGACGACCCCGGCCACGATGCCGTCTACAACGCGGAGGGTGCGCAGTACCAGCTCTTCTCGGACCTCGGCGTGCGCTGGGATTCCCCCAACCAGATCCTCCAGATCGGCGGGGTGGAGCGATGGTGGGAGCGAAGCCCCGACCCCCTGGACGGACGCTACTTCATGTGCGTTGGGGATGACGGGACCCCGTGGTACGCCCACCTCCCCACCAAGGAGTGCGGCGTGGTGATGTGCTTCTGCGTTTAGCCCGTTGAGAGCCTGTGCAGCCACGGTTCGTAGGGATACCATGTTCGGGTGGCGCTTCGAGCCGCTCGCGAGACAAGGTGAGATTCATGGGTCTTTTTGACAGCTTCCAGACGTCCATCAACCGCGGCGCCTCCGCCGCGGGGCGCGCGACGAGCACGATGCGCCTCAAGGCGCAGATGTCGGACGCCCTCAAGCGCCGCCAGAGCCTCGCCGCCCAGCTTGGTGCCAGCCTCTATGAGGCCACGAAGGACACTCCCGAGTTCCGCGCCGGTCGCGAGGCCCTCTACGACGGCATCGCCGCGATCGATGCCGAGCGCGCCCAGTGCCAGGCCGAGATCGATCGTATCGAGGCAGAGTCCCAGGCCGCCCAGGTTGCCGCGACGCACCTCACGTGCCCGTTCTGCGGCTCCAGCGTCGGGGCCGGCGACCTCTTCTGCGCTGGATGCGGCAAGCCCATGGCCGAGATTCAGGCCGCCCTGTCCGCTCAGCAGCCCGTCGCCGCGGCGTGGAACGGCCCCACCTGCCCCGACTGCGGCTCCCCCGTCAACGTGGGCGACATGTTCTGCATGAACTGCGGCCATCGCTTCGAGGCCCCCGCGGGAACGGAGCCGTCGCCGGCTGCCGAGCCGGTCGTGGAGCCCGTTGCCGCCCCCGAGACCGAGGCGGTCATGGAGCCTTCGTCCTTCTCGCCCGTCGAGCCCGTGTACGACGCGGCGCCCGCGCCGGCGCACGCCGCAGATCCCGTCGCCGAGCAGGAGAGCGCACCCGCGCCCGCAGCCAACGTCTGCCCGACCTGCGGCACGCCCTTCGAGCCGGGCGACAAGTTCTGCATGGGCTGCGGGACCCCCCTCTAGGCATGCCGAGCTGGAACATCCATACCGCGCACGTGGAGCGGCTCCTTCGCGAGGAAGGGGCCGCCGCCCTTGGCGTGATTGACGTCAACGCGTTTCTCTTCGGCAACTTCGTGCCCGACGTCTATGTGGGCTACATGGTTCCCGACCCCAGCTTTCGAATCGACTACAAGCTCACGCACCTCGCGCTGCGCGAGCACATCCCCCTGCCGCGCTACGACGACTTCTGGCGCTTCTACGTGGCGCGCCAGGACGCGGTGACCGACCTCGTGCGCGGCGCGTGGGCCCATCTCGTGGCGGATCACGTCTACAACGCCCATACCCGTGCCTACCTGGCCTCCATTGGCGTCAAGCCGGGCGAGCGGGCACGCGTGGGCAAGCAGGCGGACTTTGCCCTCTTTGGACGCACGCTCGACATCTCGATGGTCCCGCACGTCGACGACGCCCTGCTTGCCCAGTGCCTCGACTTCCCGATGTACTCGGTGGCCGAGAAGGACGTGCGGGCCGCTGCCCGCGTGGCCGGCGAGATCGTCGAGAAGAACCGGGCGGAGCACGTGACGGGAGAGCCCGAGTATCAGCTGCTCACGGCCGAGTTCTTCGAGACCGCCCGCAAGGAGGCCCACGACACCATCGTCGCCGGCCTCAAGACCCTCTGCCGATAGGGGTGGGTGACAATTAGGACAGGTTAAATTGTCACGCCGTAAGCGTGTGACAATTTAACCTGTCCTAATTGTCACCCAAAACTCCCCGCACTCATGAGTGCGGGCGGCCACTCGGCGTCTGGCGAGAAGTGCGCTCGCTTCCGATTGAAATGAGGGCCGGCCAGATCCGGGGGTAGGGAATCTGGCCGGCCAGGGAGGGGGGACGTCGAAGGTGTCCGCTACTTGCCGAGCGTCTTGAACATGAGCTGCTTATAGGCCTCGACGCCGGGCTGGTCGAACGGGTTGACGTCGAGGAGCTCGGCGGAGAGGTAGCACGAGAACATGAAGAAGTAGAAGAGGCGCCCCATGTGCTCCTCGTCCACGCGGTCGAGCTCGATGGTGGGGCAGGGGAGCGTCGCGGCGTGCGCGGCGCGCGAGGCGGAGAAGCTGGCCTTGTTGATATCCCAGAAGTCGACGCCGTCGAGGTAGCCGAAGCGGTCGTCGATGTCCTGGCCGCCCAGGACGAGCGAGTCGCCCTCACCGGGCTCGAGCACGTCGAGGAAGGTCTCCATGAGCTGGTGCGTTCCGTCCTGGACGTACTGGCCCAGGCTGTGGAGCTCCTCGGAGTACTCGGCCGATGCAGGGAACAGGCCGCGCCCGTCCTTGCCCTCGCTCTCGCCGAAGAGCTGCTCGTACCACTTGGAGAACCAGCGGAAGCGGGGCTCGAAGAAGCTCAGGAGCTCCACGTGCAGCCCTGCGTCCCAGGCGAGCTTGCGGACGAGCGCATAGCGCCAGGCGGCGTTGCCCTCGGGGTCCGAGACGGGGTCGCGCAGCAGCGCCTCCTCGGTGCGCCCTCCTGCCACGAGGGCGCGGATGTCTACGCCGGCAAAGGCAAGCGGCAGCAGGTGCACCTCGGTGAGCGCGGTGTAGCGGCCGCCCACGGGCTCGGGGAAGGTCGTGAACGCATAGCCGTGCTCGCGGCAGAGGTCCTCGAGGTGCGACCCCGGCGTGCCGCAGCAGACGATGCGCGAAGCCGCGTCCTTCTCGCCGTAGCGTGCGACGAGCCACTGACGCAGCAGCCGGAAGGACGACCCGGGCTCGAGCGTCTCGAAGTTCTTGGCCACGCAGTCGATGACGGCCTCGTGACCCTCCAGGTCCTCGAGGACGCGTCGCAGCTCAAAGGCCGAGAGCGTGTTGCCGGCATAGACGACGCGATGGGCTCCGTCGATCGAGCCGTCGCGCGCGCCGAGGGCGGCGAGCGCGGCCCGGGCGGCGTTGTTGGAGCCGCCCACGCCGATGAGGACGAAGGTGTCCGCGCGCTCGCGCAGGCGCGCCGCCAAGGCCTCGACCTGCGCGATCTTCTCGTCCGATGCCCAGTCGTCCACGTGGAGCCAGCCGAGCGAGCCGGCGTGGCGCTCCTCGCCCGCCTGGCAGCGCGCGAGCACGTCCGCGCGAGCGGCCGAGGCCCGGGCGACCTCGTCTGAGGTCACCCGGGCGCCGAGATATGTCTCGTTGAGCTTCAGCATCTCGGGACGCTAGCAGCCGCAGGGATGCGCGGGGGCATCGTCGCGGAAGTGGCTGTTCTGGGACGGGTCCTTCATGCAGAGGTGCGGCACGGCGCGGTTGTAGGCGTGCGGCAGCGCCAGGATGTTGGGGTTGCCGTCGGTGTACTTGCGCGTGGCGTCCGCGATGGCCTCCTCGAAGGTCGGACGGGTCTTGAGGCCCATGGTGCGGGCGATGCCGGGCTTCTGTGCGCCCACGATGTAGGTGGCGCTGAGGTACTTCTCGGCAAGGTTGCCGCAGGTCATCATGCTGAAGCCGTGGAACGGGTGGAAGGCGTTGGCAAAGCGGTACTTGCGGATGTACTCCTCGTTGGTCGCGAAGTACTCGCCGTACTTGATCATCTCGTCCAGGGTGTTCATCTTGTCGGACTGCCAGAGCTCCCACTGCTCGCGCAGGTACGGCCAGCGCTCGTCGTGGAACCAGCCGTTGCAGTAGCTGGCGATGACAAAGACGCAGTGGTCGGAGAGGATGCGCTTGTGGCGGATGACCTGGGCGGACACGGCCTGCATCATCTGGATGGGGTTGGTGCCCATGCCGTCGCCGTAGTGGAAGTTGGTGGGCATGCCCATGACCACGATGTCGTACTTCTTCTCGGCCCAGTGCACGTAGGTGCGCTTGTCGGCGAGGGCCCAGGAGACGGGCTGCATCTCGGCGGCATAGCCCGAGAAGATCGCGATCTGGCGGCTCCAGGTGTCGAGCACCGCGTCACAGCAGAAGAACTTCTTGCCCATCTTCTCTTCCATGAACATGCCCTGCTGGTCGAACTTGTCGCGCATCAGGGAGGAGGTGGAGACGGGGACGAAGTCCGGGCGGCTCATGACGCGCGGCACGTGGTGGGCGCTGATGGAGCGCCAGTGGGTGATGCCGGTGGCGCAGTGCTTGTAGCCGCCCGAGTAGCCGCCGTAGGGGTTGCCCTGCGTGTGGCCGATGAGGATCGCGATGTCGGCGTCATAGACGTACTTGTTCATGATCACGTGGTCGCCCTGCGGCGTGAAGCCCAGGTCGACGAGGTGGTCGTAGTCCTCGGAGTCGTGGCTCGTGATCTGGCCGGTGCCCTCGAACTCGTTGTAGAGGTCGTCGCCCAGGATGAGCTTGGCCTCGGCGGTGGAGGTGCGGGGGTGCAGGCCGTTGGAGAAGAGCAGCAGCACGTCGTCGTGGGAGACGCCGCCCGCGAAGAGCTCGTCGAGGCACGCGCGGATGGCGACCTTGCGGTGCGAGGTGGGCTGCGTGCCGCCCTTCACGATGTCGGGGATGACGATGACGACCTTGGCGCCGGGGTGCGCGAGGTCGGCGAGCGGTTCCATGCCGATGGGGTTGCGGATGCTCTCGATCGTGGCGTTGTAGAGGCTGTCCCAGTCCTGCGGCAGGCACTCCGGGTCCTTGACGGTCTCTCCGGTGACGAAGACGTCGGTGGTGTCGGGAAGCTCGGCGCCCATGGTGCCCGTGCCCCACTCAAAGTCAAGATGCATGAGGTTTCCTTTCTGCTGGGATGATGAAAAGGGACTGTCCCTTTTCATCACTTGAGGTACAGGTCGACGATCTCGGCGTACTCCTCGGGATAGAAGCCGATCTCGCCCGAGAAGCGCGTGAGGGCGATAAGGCCGCCGTCGATCTCGGGGATGCCGGCGAGCATCTCGGCGTTGTCGGCCTTGAGGCCGCCGCCGTAGACCACGTCGACGCCGGGCATGACGCCCTTGATGAGGCGCGCGACCTTGGTGATGTAGGGCGCGTCGGCCGGCGTCTTGCCGGGGCCGATGCTCCAGACGGGCTCGTAGGCGATGCGGACGCCGGAGAGGTCCGCACCCTCGAGGCCCTGGGTCACCTGGGCGGTGAGGACGGCCTCCCAGTCATCGACCTCCTCCTCGCGCTCGCCCATGCAGAAGAGGACCTTGAGGCCGGCGGCCTGCGCCGCGCGGACCTCGCGGGCGAGGATGCGGCTCACGGCGGCTTCGACGTCGGCCGGGTCAGCCCCGACCTCGCCGAGAATTGCGCGGAGGTTCATGCGCTCCTCGCAGTGGCCGATGAGCGCCCACGTGCAGCCGAGCTGGGCCACGGAGTTGCCGGTGCGCAGCGTGGTGAAGGCGCCGAAGTTGCCGCCCGGTGCGGTGTCGGCCCCGTGGACGCCCTGGCAGCCGATGCCGAGCGGGCTGCCCTCGGCGCCGGCGCAGGCGCCGATGAGGTGCGCCTCGGGGAGGAACGCCGCGAACTCCGCGACCTCGCCGTACTTCTCGGCCACGCCCTTGATGGAGGAGGCGACCGTCTCTCCCCAGAGCGCCGGCTCGGCGAGGCGGTTGACGCCGCCGAGCTCCGGCTTGATGTCAAAGCGCTTGAGGTTGAGGAAGATGTGCTTCATGAAGGCTCCAATCGTTTGGTCGAGAGGCGGGCGTCAGGCGAAGCTCGCGAAGCGCGGCAGCGCCGGACCCAGCAGCGGGCGGCACCACGTGCGGAAGGCGTCGGTCACGCCGTTGCCGCTCTCGTTGATGTACTCGTCGGGCAGCGTGCGCTCGTCGAGCATGACCTGCTCGATGGGGATGCGGATGAGGCGCGCTTCGTAGGGCTCGGTCGAGACGCGCTCGATGCCCACCATCTTGCCGGAGTCGCCCTCGAGCACGGCGCGGACGGCCTCGCGGCCGCAGCCGATGGCCTCCTCGCGGTCCACCGGGCTCTGCCAGGCGATGGAGGCGCGGCCGATGAGGCCGGGCTTCTCGGAGCGCGCCTTGTAGCCGAGCTCGGAGATGACGAGCTTGGCGAGGTGGGCCGAGACGTCGCCGAAGTACGTGGCGCGCCCCACGGTCATGAGGGGAGGAGCCACCGGCGTGCCGTCGGCGGTGTGCAGGCCCTCGCTCACCACCACGACGCCCGAGCCCTTCTCGTCGATGAGGCGCTGGGCGTCATCGAGGAAGGCGCGCTCGTCGAAGGCGCGCTCGGGCAGGTAGATGAGGTCGGGGCCGCCGGTGCCGGACTCGTCCGCGAAGCAGCTCGAGGCGGTGACCCAGCCGGCGTTTCTGCCCATGGCCTCCACGATGACGATGTGGATGGGCAGGCCGCGCACGTCGCAGCAGATGGCCGAGGTGCTGGCCGCCATGTAGCGCGCCGCGCTCGCGAAGCCGGGCGCGTGGTCGGTCACGGCGATGTCGTTGTCCATGGTCTTGGGGATGCCCACGACGTCGATGGGCACGCCCTCCTCGTGGCAGGCGTGCCAGATCTTGCCGCAGGTGTCCATTGTGCCGTTGCCGCCGGTGCACAGAAGCCACCGGATGCCCTGGCGGTCGAGCGCGTGCGCGAGCTCGCGGTAGTCCTCGTCCTCGAGCGGCTTGCGGCTCGTGCCGATGGCCGAGGAGGGCGAGAAGGGCAGCAGGTCGAGCTGCTCGCGCGAGACCTGGCCAAAGTCGACGAGGTTGCCGTCGGTGATGCCGCCCACGCCGCCGCGCGCGCCGAGGACCCGCCCCACGCTCGGCGTGTTCAGGGCCTCGTCGACGGCGCCGTAGAGCGAGGCGTTGATCACGGCGGTGGGGCCGCCGCCGTGGACGACGAGCAGGCCGTCGGCCGCCATGGCTAGATCCCTGCCTTCTCGTAGCGCTCGGCCATCTCCTCGAGCGTGACGAGCTCGATGTCGGGATAGTGGCCGTAGCTGCCGAACTCCACGATCAGCGTGGCCACGGCCTCCTTGACGCCCGCCTCGATGGCGGCGACGAGGGCCGCGCGGTCGTCGTCCTCGACCACGCCGTACATGACCGTGTCGTACACGGGCGGGAGGAAGGCGCGCGGGTCGGGGTTCTCGGGGTGCTCCTTGAGCAGCTGGTAGACGCCGCCGATCGACGGGCTCTCCTGGAGCTCCGGGCGCGTGGCGAACAGCTCGCGCATGTTGCGGGTCACCGCGAGGCGGATGTCGGTGTCGACGTTGATCTTGTTGATGCCGGCGGGGATGGCGGCCTTGAGCTCGGCGAGGCTGATGCCGTAGGCGTTCTGGATGTTGCCGCCGAGGGCGTTGATCTCGCGCACGATGTAGCCCGGCACGGTGGAGGAGCCGTGGCTCACGAGAGCGCAGTCGAGCCCCTCGTGGGAGAGGCACTCGCGGATGGCGATGGGGATCTCGCGGCGGAGCTTGACGTCCTTGCCCTTGGAGGGGCCGTGCATGGTGCCGTAGCTGATGGCGAGGGCGTCGACCTTGGTGTTGCGCACGAACTCGACGGCCGTGAGCGGGTTGGTGTAGGTGCTCGAGGCGGCGAAGACGTGGTCCTCGACGCCGGCCAGCACGCCGAGCTCGCCCTCGACGGAGACGCCGCGCGGGTGGGCGTACTTGACGACCTCGCGCGTGAGCTCCATGTTCTCCTCGAGCGGCAGAGACGAGCCGTCGATCATGACGGAGGTGTAGCCGCCGGCGATGGCCGCCTTGACGCTCTCCATGTCGCGGCCGTGGTCGAGGTGCAGGACCACCGGGATGGGGCTCTTCTCGCCGTACTTCTTCACGGCGTCGCCGATGTTCTTGGCTCCCACGATCTTGTCCTCGACGGTGCCGTTGGCAAAGTCGGCGCGGCCGCCCATGAAGGCGTTGGCGAGGTCGGCGCCCTGCAGGATGGCGGCGCTCCTCAGCATCTCGTGGACCTCGATGACTGCCTTGGCCTGGCAGACGGCGTTGACGTTGAACGCGCCCTGGGCGTAGCCCCCCTTGCGCGCGGCGTCCAGGACGGGCTTGAGCGGTACGAGTGCCATGTGACCATCTCCTTGTTTGTGACCCGGCTCCCCGGGCGCTTTCCTGTACGTGCTTTCGGTCGTGCGGTCGTGCGTGCTTGTGCCTGACAGACGGGGGCGAGCCCCGCCCGCTTAGTGCCGACGGGGCTCGAGCTTGGGCTCGATGACGTTGGTGAGCTTGATGATGCGCGCCGACGGGGCGTTGCCGCGCATGAGCGACAAGATCTCCTCCGCGCAGGCGATGCCGGTCTCGAAGTTGGGAAGCCGCGTGTAGAAGTTGGCGGCGAGCCAGTTCTCCCCGTTGTTGGCGAGCTCGGCGTAGATGAGGTTGCGCTTGGGGGCGATCTTGCGGAAGAAGTGCGTCCAGGTGGCCCAGCTCGTGATCACGGCGTCGCCGTCGCGGGTCTCCGCGAGCACGCGGCGTGCCGTTTCGATGAGCTCCTCGCTCAGCTTGAGGCCGTCCTCGGTGTTGCCCACGGTGTAGCGCTCGTCCCAGACGTCGATGTTGTGCAGGTCGATGGGGGCCTCGCGCACGAGCAGCTCCACGCCGGACGCCTCGCAGATGTCGCGCACGCCGAGCTCGCGCAGGCGCTCCTGGGCGGTGTCGATCTGCGGGCGGAGGTAGACGACGCGCCGGCAGCCGCGCTCCAGGATGCGGGAGGTGATCAGGCGCGCGCCGCCGCGGTAGTCGAGGTCCACGGTGCTGTAGGTGTCCGCCTGCTGCTGGCAGTCAAAGACCACGAGCGGCGCGGACTCGTCGGTGAGCAGCTGGAGGCTCTCGGCATCGGGGCCCTCGTTCTCGATGCCGATGAAGATGATGCCGCCCACGCGCCCGGCGAGGTAGGCGCTCGCGTAGTCCGCGTGGCCGAGGGAGTCCTTCTTGTTGCCGAGGAGCAGCACGTTGTAGCCCTCCTCCTCCAGCCGCGTCTGGATGCCGTAGGCCATCTGGCTGAAGCGGGGGACGGAGAGGTTTCTGCGCAGGACCACGCCCACGCAGGGGATGGTGCGGCTCCTGAGCGTGCGCGCGTGCGCGTTGGGCATGTAGTTGAGTTTGCGCGCCGCCTGCAGCACCCGCCGGCGCGTCTCCGGGCGGATGGACTGGCCGGGCGTGTTGTTGATGACGTAGGAGACGGTCGCGGCGGTGACTCCGGCCTCCTGGGCAACGTCCTTGAGGGTGGTTCGCCTCCGCATTTCCGCCTCCTATCCTCGATGCTCACTTTTTCGATTAAGTGAGATAGTACCTGTTTACCATGACATGGGCCGTATAACGAGAAGAACTTGGAGAAATGCGCTCGCAGGTCAAAAACGACCGTTTATCGAGGTTAACCATTTAACAAGTGCTGAGCGGTATCAAATCTGCCCTAAGCGGCCCTTACCGAAACTTTACTCTATGAAATCCCCAAGGGCTGTGGTTACATGTCAGTAACTTAATCGTTTGAGTGGGGAAACGGTTGAGTGGGATAGTCAGCTCGTTCTTCTCGACCACGCGCTCTTTGGTCTGATCCTTGTACGTCGCACGCGTTCGTCGGATGCACTCGTCGCGCCTCCAAGCGTCCTTTCGGGGAGGGGCACGGCGGGATAAAGAGAAGGAGGCCGTCATTGAAAGAGAAGAAAGTACCCATCTGGAGTAAGGTGCCAAGCTGGGCTTGGGCACTGATCTCCCTGGCGCTGGCGATAGCCCTGTGGCTCGCCGCCTCCGGCACGTGGCCGGCGGTCTTCGCGTCACCCGAGAAGGTCCTCAACGCCTTCATCGAGCGCGCTCAGAGCGGCCTGCTCTGGGAGCACGTCTGGGCCTCCGTATCCCGTGTTCTCACGGGCTTCGGCATCGCCTTCGTGGTGTCGATCCCGGTCGCCTTCCTTATGGCGTGGTACGACCCGTTCCGTCACGTCGTCGAGCCCTGGATCCAGTTCATCCGCAACATCCCGCCGCTGGCCTACGTCTTCCTGATCATCGCCGCCCTCGGCATCGGTCAGACCTCCAAGATCACGGTCATCTTCATCGCGGCGTTCCTGGTCATGGTCATCACCATCTATCAGGGCGTCAAGGGCGTGGACGTCACGCTCATCAAGGCGGCGCGCGTGCTCGGCGCCACCCAGAAGGACATCTTCTTCAAGGTCACCATCCCCGCCTCGACGCCCTTCATCCTCGTCGCGGCGCGCCTGGGCCTCTCCACCTCGCTCACCACGCTCATGGCCTCCGAGATCGTCGGTGGCGACAAGGGCATCGGTATGATGATCCAGCAGGCGAGCGGCTACTACCAGATGGACGTCGTGCTGCTCGGCATCATCATGCTCGGTATCATCGGCATCTGCTTCGAGAAGATTGTCCGATTCCTTGAGAGGAGGTTCACGGGATGGCAGGAAACGATTCAGCAGTAAAGGTCCACATCGAGAACGTGGTCAAGAAGTTCAACACCCGCAAGGGCGAGGTGGTCGCGCTCAACGGCGCCAACTTCGACATCCACGAGAACGAGTTCGTGTGCGTCGTCGGGCCGTCCGGCTGCGGCAAGTCCACGCTCCTGAACATCATCGGTGGCCTCGAGGAGCCCACGGAGGGCCGCGTCCTGGTGGACGGCCAGGAGGTCACGGGCCCCGGCCCCGACCGCGGCATCGTCTTCCAGCAGTACGCCCTCTTCCCGTGGCTCACGGTCCTCGAGAACGTCAAGTTTGGCCTCAAGCTCCAGGGCAAGTCCGACAAGGAGGCCGAGGAGATCGCGCTCAAGTACATCAAGCTCGTCGAGCTGCAGGACTTCGTGCAGTCCTACCCCAAGGAGCTCTCGGGCGGCATGAAGCAGCGCGTCGCCATCGCCCGCGCCTACGCGGTCAACCCCAAGGTCCTGCTCATGGACGAGCCGTTCGGCGCCCTTGACGCCCAGACGCGCACCCAGCTCCAGTCCGAGCTGCTCGAGACCTGGGAGAAGGAGCAGAAGACCTGCTTCTTCATCACCCACGACGTCGAGGAGGCCATCATCCTCGCCCAGCGCGTCATCATCATGTACGCGCGCCCGGGCCGCGTGAAGGAGATCGTGGACATCGACATCCCGTATCCCCGCACGCAGGAGACCAAGATGACCCCGCGCTTCCTCGAGCTCAAGAACCACATCTGGAGCCAGGTCTACCAGGAGTACCTCTCCGTCCGCAAGTAGCTTCGCGCGCACGTTCGCTCGTTATTCGCGGGGGCCCGGCCCCCGAAATGGGAGGGAAGCGAGAAGAACTCGCCTCCACGAGAAAGGATTCGAAATGAAGAAGATCGACATGAACCAGCTCAGCCGCCGCTCCTTCCTCAAGGTCGCCGGCGCCGCCGGCGTCGTGGGTTCCGGCATGGTCCTCGCCGGCTGCGATAACGGCACCCAGGAGCCCGCTGCTGACGACACCGCCGACGAGGGCGGCGAGGAGCCGGCCGGCACCGAGTACGAGCCCGTCACCGTCCACGTTGCCTTCATGCCCAACCTGGGCTCCGCCGCCACGCTCTTCTCGGCCATCGACCAGGGCTACTTCGAGGAGGTCGGCATCACCGTCGAGACCGAGCAGTTCCAGGCCGGCCCCGCCGAGATCACGGCAATGCAGTCCGGCTCCGTGGACATCTCCCAGATCGGCCACGGCGCGCACTCCCTGTGCATCCAGGGCCAGGCCAAGATCTTCGCCTTCGACCAGCTCTCCCAGGCCGACTGCGTCGTCGCCAACAAGTCCCACGGCATCGAGACCGGCGCTGACCTCGCCGGCAAGACGGTGGGCGTCGCCTCCGGCACCTCCTCCGAGATCATCCTCCAGTACGTCCTCCGGGACGCCGGCCTCACCGTCGACGACATCAACACCGTCGAGATGGACGTCTCCGGCATGACGACGGCCCTCATCTCCGGCCAGATTGACGCCGCCGCCACCTGGTCGCCCAACACCGTCACCCTCGAGGAGCAGCTCGGCGACGACTACCTCGTCCTTGGCACCAACACCGACTACTCCGACGAGGTCGCCTTCCCCGGCTCCTATGTCGTCCTGCCCGAGTACGCCGAGGAGAACCACGACGTCCTCGTGCGCTTTGGCGCCGCTCTGGACAAGGGCAAGGTCTACCGCGCCGAGCACATCGACGACGTTGCCAAGCTGCTCGCCTCCGAGCTCGGCGTTCCCGAGGACACGCTCCTTCAGTCCACGGGCGAGGGCGACTGGCAGGGCGCCGTCGACGCCATCGGCAATACCGACGTCATCGTGGGCTACTACGAGGCGCAGCAGAAGGTCTTCCTGGACGGCGGCCAGATCGAGGCCGAGGTGCCCGTCGAGGACTACGTCCTGACCGACGTCATCACCGAGTCCGACGAGCTCTACGAGACCATCAAGTAGCGCTTCTGAACAGCGGTTTCCGAGGGCTCTCATAGCCCCCGCAAGACGGCCTCTCCGCAGCAGGGTGACCCTCCCCATCCGCGCGGGGAGGCCGTCTCTTTCACGCGAGACAAGGAGAAAGCATGGAGTACTATCACATCTCAGCCGAGGACCTTGGTCGCGACGCCCGTGTGCCGCTCGTCTGCGCCGGTGACTCTGCGGAGGTCTTCTTCGACCTCGCCCTCGAGATGGTCAGCACCATCCGCGAGCACAACGCCCGCGGCGAGAAGACCGTGTTCATCTGCCCGGTCGGCCCGGTCGGCCACTATCCCTACTTCGTGGAGATGGTCAACGACCAGCGCATCTCCCTCAAGGACTGCTGGTTCATCAACATGGACGAGTACCTGGACGACAACGACGAGTGGATCAGCGCGGACGACCCGCTCTCCTTCCGCGGCTTCATGGCCCGCAACGTCTACGGCAAGATCGACCCCGAGCTCGTGATGCCCGAGGAGCAGCGCATCTTCCCCGACCCGCATGACCTGGGCCGCATCGGCCGCGTGATTGACGAGCTCGGCGGCGTGGACATCGCCTTCGGCGGCATCGGCATCACGGGCCACCTCGCCTTCAACGAGCCCCAGCCCGAGCTCACCTGCGAGGAGTTCGCCGCGCTCGAGACCCGCACCCTCGACATCCACCCCGAGACCCGCGCCACCAACTCCGTGGGCGACCTCGGCGGCGCCCTCGAGGACATGCCGCACCGCTGCGTGACCATCGGCATGCGCGAGATCCTCGGCGCGCGCAAGGTGCGCCTCGGCGTCTTCCGCGACTGGCACCGCGGCGTCGTGCGCCGCGCGGCCTACGGCGAGCCCACGGCCGCCTTCCCCGCCACGCTTCTGCAGGGCCACCCCGACGCCAAGATCTACGTCAACGACGTCGCCCGCCATCAGGCCTACTAGGGAGGCCGGCCATGCTGTCCAGCTGCTACATCACGGGCGCGCGCGTCCTTTCCGAGGGCGAGCTCGCGCGCCTGAACGTCACCGTCGAGGACGGCGTCGTCACGGGCCTCTCCTCGGCCTATGACAACGAGAAGAACCTGCCGGTCGTCGACGCGAGCGGGCTTCTCGCCCTGCCGGGCTTCATCGACGTGCACACCCACGGCGCCGCGGGCTTTGACGTGAACGCCGCCGACGTCGAGGGTCTGCGCACCATCGGCCGCTTCTTCGCCTCCCAGGGAACCACGGGCTGGCTCTGCTCCATCCTCACGGACACGCCGGAGCAGACGCTCTGGTGCATCGAGCAGGCGCGCCAGGTCATCGAGGGCGGCCCCTACGACGGCGCCGCGCTTCTCGGCATCCACCTGGAGGGCCCGTGCCTCTCGAGCGAGTACAAGGGCGCCATGCCCGAGCACCTGCTCATGCACGAGGCCTCGGTCGACCTGTTCCGCCAGTACCAGGAGGCCGCCGGCGGGCACATCCTCTACACCACCCTCGCCCCGGAGGTCCCCGGCGTGCCCGAGCTCATCCCGCAGCTCGAGGCCCTGGGCATCACCTCCGCCATCGGCCACAGCGGCGCGGGCTACGACCTCTCCTGGGCGTGTGTGAACGCGGGCGCCAAGTCCGCCACGCACGTGGGCAACGCGATGCGCCTCTTCCACCAGCATGAGCCCGCGATTTTTGGAGTTGCGCTCGAGAGCGACATCTACGCGGAGACGATCTGCGACGGCCGCCACCTCGTGCCGGGCACGGTGCGCCTCTACGTCAAGGTCAAGGGCTGGGACAAGATCTTGGGCATCACCGACTCCATCATGGCCGCCGGCCTGCCCGATGGCAACTACAAGCTCGGCGTCAACGACGTCGTGGTGGAGGACGGCGACGCCAAGCTCGCCACCACGGGCGTCCGCGCGGGCTCCACGCTCACGCAGGCCACGGCGCTGCGCAACTTCATGAAGTTCACCGGCGCCCCGGTCGAGCTGGCCGCCAAGCCGCTCTCCGAGAACCCGGCGCGCCTCTTCGGGTGGTCCGACCGCGGCCGCATCGCCGTGGGGTCGCGCGCCGACATCGTGCTCATGGACGACGCCTATGACGTCGTCCGCACGATCGTGGGCGGCCGCACCGTCTACGAGCGCGCGTAGCGCTGGCTTTATCGGTCCCTTTCCCGAGGGCGGCTCCGTTGCGGGGCCGCCCTTTTCTACCGCGCGTTCTTCTCGGCTGGCCGCTTGCATGCGCGCTATCGAATCGGCCGCCGTGGCACGCGAGCCCCTGCCACGGCGGCCGATTCGATAGCTGGCGCGGCGTCGTGCTAGCGAAAGCGCCGCCGTGGCAGACCGCCCCCTGCCACGGCGGCGCTTTTGACAGCGCGCCCCTCAAGCATCGGGCGGACGCGCCGCCGCTGACCCACGGCGAAATTAGGCGAACGGCATGCGGCTAGAATGTTGGGGGTCCGCTGTCTATGAGAGGAGCTCCCGCATGAGCTGGTACGAGCCGTCCTTTGTCTATCAGGTGTATCCGCTGGGCCTTACCGGCGCCCCGTACGAGAACGACGGAGTCCTCGAGCATCGCATCCTGCAGCTCGTCGACAACGGCTGGATCGAGCATATGGCCAAGCTCGGCGCCACGTGCCTGCTGCTCAACCCCGTCTTCGAGTCCGACGCCCACGGATATGACACGCGCGACTACACCAAGGTCGATTGCCGCCTGGGCACCAACGAAGACCTACGTGCTGTGGTGGACGCATGCCACGAGGCCGGCATCAAGGTGCTCCTGGACGGCGTGTTCAACCACGTGGGACGTGGCTTCTGGGCGTTCCAGGACGTTCTCGCCCGCCGCGGGGAGAGTCCCTACGCCGGTTGGTTCGAGATCGACTTCAACGGCAACAACTGCTTCAACGACGGCCTCTCCTACAGCTGCTGGGAGGGCGCCCAGAACCTGGTGAAGCTCAACCACTGGAACAACGAGCTCAACGACTACCTGGCCGACGTCATCCGCGGCTGGGTGCGCGAGTTTGACATCGATGGTCTGCGCCTCGACGTTGCCTACTGCCTCGACCAGGGATTCCTGCGCTTCTTGCGCAACCTCGCCAACCAGATCGGCAACGAGCGGGGCGAGAAGTTCCCGCTGGTGGGGGAGACCATGTTCGGCGACTACAACCAGTGGATGGGCGAGGACCTCTGCGACTCGGTCACCAACTACGAGGCCTACAAGGGCCTGTGGTCGTCCATGAACGCCGCCAACATGCACGAGATCGCCTACGCGCTGGAGCGCCAGAGCGGCAGCCAGCCGTGGGACCTCTACACCGGCCGCCACATGCTCGACTTCGTGGACAATCATGACGTGCCGCGCATCGCCACCAAGCTGGACGACAAGAACCAGCTGGTCCCGCTCTACGGCCTGCTCTTTGCGATGAGCGGCGTGCCCGCGGTCTACTACGGCTCCGAGTGGGGGATCGAGGGCGAGCAGCTCCCCGGCGACCACGAGCTGCGTCCCGCGCTCGACGCGCCCGAGTGGAGCGCGCTCACCGACTGGATCGCTGCGATCGCGCGCGCCCGCGAGGACTCTACGGCGCTCGTCTGGGGCGACTACACGCAGCTCCAGTGCCAACCCCAGCAGTTGGTGTTCCAGCGCACCTACGGGGGCGGCGAGCACGGTACCTACGAGCGCGTGATCGTAGCGATTAACGCCAGCGGCGAGCCCGCGACGGTGCACTTCGACGCCCAGTGCGGTCGAGCCGTGGACCTCATCACCGGTGAGGAGCACGACTTCGGTGGCGGATCCGAGCTCAAGCCCTACTCCGCGTACTACTGGCGCTGCGAGCGGTAGGGGGCGCCTCCGGGTTGTCCCCGGCTGCTTAACAATTGTGCCTCGTCCGGGATTCGAGCGCCGCGCCGCTTAAGAAATCCGCCTCGTCCGGCGGGGCGGCCGCGGCGCGCTTATGAATCGCGCTTCGTCCGGGCCCTGGGGTCCTTCTCGCTTAGCTTTTTCGCCTCGTCCGGGTGGCAGGGCCGCCGCTGCTTAGAAAGGCCGCCCCGTCCGGGGCCCTGCCCCGTCCGCCCTTTCGGACGTGACGCGATTCCTAAGCGCGCCGGCCCCGAAATCCCGGACGAAGCCGATTTCCTAAGCGAGAAGGACCATGCCGCCCGGACGAGTTGCAAGAGCTAAGCAAGGATACTTCGAGAAGAATCACTAGCCTCTTAGTGTCGGCGAAGATGACCGTTGACAGGTCATTCATTTCCGTTCGCCGTCTTCTTTGTTTCCCCACGTTTCAAATGCCCATTTTCTGCTTGACGCGAGGTCATGTGTGATTATCTTCAGGATATGACGTTATATGACGTCAAACACTCACGTCGAGAGAAAGGTTGCAGATGAAGCAGGAGCACATCGACCAGGTGGCAGCGGCCGTTTCCGCTGTTGCCGAGAGGCTCGAGAAGGGCGAGGTCAAGAACATCTACTTCGTCGCGTGCGGTGGGTCCCAGGCCAACATGATGCCGGCGCAGTACATGTTTGACCGCGAGCTCGACATCCCGGCGGCCATCTACACCTCGAACGAGTTCAACTACGGTACGCCGAAGAACTTTGGTGCCAACTCTGTTGTCATTACTTGCTCGCACTCGGGAACCACGCCCGAGACTGTTGCTGCCGCACAGAAGGCGACCGATGCGGGCGCCCTCTCAATTGCCTTCTCCAATGAGGTTGACTCTCCGCTGTGGAACGCGGCGATGTATCCGATTCACTACGACCATGGCGCCGAGGCCGTCGACTGCGACAAGGGCGGCTCCGTCATGATGAAGCTGTGGTTCGAGCTTCTCCGTATTCTCGATCCCGTAAACGCGGACGTCTGGCAGAGTGGCTCCGATGCCATTGACAATCTCATCGATGTCAAGAATGCCGCGTCGGAGAAGTATCGCGAGACTGCCGTCAAGTTTGCGAGTGACAACAAGCGTGCCCAGGTCATCTATACCATGGGCTCCGGTGCAAACTACGGCGAGATGTACTCGCTCGCCATCTGCCTGTTCATGGAGATGCAGTGGATTCACTCCAACTGCATCCACTCTGGCGAGTACTTCCATGGCCCGTTCGAGGTGACCGACTTCGACGTTCCGTTCGTCATTACTGTGGGCAACGGCGCCACCCGCTACCTCGATGAGCGCGCCCTCGCGTTTGCTCAGAAGTTCTCCGAGCGCCTCTTCGTCATCGACGAGAACGACTTCGAGTTCGGCAATCTTGACGCGCGTGTGCGCGAGTACCTTGCCCCCGAGGTTCTCGCAGCCGTCATCCGTACGATGGTCGATGCCCTTGCCCATGATCGCGGACACGCCCTTTCGGTGCGTCGCTACATGTGGCAGATGGAGTACTAGGGAACACGAGCTGGGGCCCGCATCGTCGGGTGCGGGCCCCGTAAGACCGCAGAAAGGACAAAGCGATGCGCCTCATTGCTCTGGGTGACTGCGTGGCAGACCGCTACGTCGATGACGGCGTGTTCTATCCGGGCGGGCAGGCTGTAAACGTTGCGGTGAACGCTCGGCGCGACGGAGCTGAGAGTGCTTCCTACCTGGGAATCTTTGCCGACGACTACTTTGCGGAGCATATCCGGTCTGTCCTAGCAGACGAAGGCGTTGAGACGGATCGCTGCCGTGTGGCCAACGGCACTACGCCGGGGCCGGGGGTGCGGCTGGTTGACGGAGAGCGCGTCTTTCTCGGCGGACGGCGCGACTCGGTGGCCCATCTGCTGAGGATGCGCGTTGTGCGCGAGGATCTTGAGCTGCTCGCGTGCTATGACGTGTGCCATACGACCAATGATGCCGGGATTGACGAGTTTCTTCCGCAGATTCACGGCGTCGTGCCTCTGTCCTACGACTTCTCGACTGGTCACGATGACGCGTATCTCTCGCGCATCTGTCCGTCAGTTGACATTGCGTTCTTCTCAGGAGAGGGACTTGGTCGTCAGGAAGCGGGGGAGCTCATGCATCGCGCGCACGGGCTGGGATGCTCGCTCGTCGTGGTGACGATGGGCGCGCTCGGGAGCCTCTGCTTCGACGGCGTGTCGGTTCACGAGTGTGGCATTACCAAGGTTGATGCCATTGACACGATGGGCGCAGGCGACTCCTACGCCGCGGGTTTCCTTGTTCGCTACTTCGATACCCGCGACGTCGACGCCGCCATGGCCTTTGCTGCTGAGCGGGCAGCACACACCTGTACGGTACACGGCGCCTTTGGGCGTCCGAGCAAGATTAGATAGCGGAAAACGGAGCTAGGAGGCAGGTATGAGTTTCAAGTACGGTATCCCCACGGTGTCCCGACGCGACTTTCTAAAGGGCGGCGCTCTTGGCATGGCGATCGTCAGCGGAGCGGCTCTTGCGGGCTGCGACAACGGTGGCGGCGAGCAGGCGCCGGCCGGCGGCGACTCTGGGTCTAAGGGGGTCGGCATCGCCGTTGCGACGGCTCCCATCACGCTTGACCCGCTTGCCGCCCTTGACACGGTCTCTATGACGTTTATCTCGCAGGGCCTTGAATGCCTGTTCGAGAAGGACGCCGAGGGCGAGATCAAGCCCGCCGCATGTGAGTCCTATGAGGTCTCCGACGACCAGCTTACATGGACCTTCACGCTACGTGATGCCACGTGGAGCAATGGCGACCCCGTCGTAGCCGATGACTTCATCTGCTCCTGGCAGCGCAACGCCCAGGCTGATTCGGGTGTGGCAGACTTCCAGTACCAGATTGAGATGGCCGCCATCAAGAACTACGCTGCCGTTCTCGACGGTTCCGCTGACGTCTCGGAACTCGGGATCTCTGCCCCGGACGACAAGACCATCGTGATTGAACTCGAGCATCCCGTGCCCTTCATGCTCGACCTCCTTTCGTTTACACCGTGGGCGCCCGTGAACCGTGCGTTCCGCGAGGAGAAGGGCGATATGTTCGGTATCACCAAGGACGATCAGATTTATAATGGCCCGTTTACGGTCACGCAGTATGACAGCGCCGCCAACACCTTTGTGCTCACCAAGAACGAGGGCTACTGGGATGTCGACAACGTCGCCCTCGATACCGTTACCTTCCAGGTCATCCCCGAGACGCAGCAGGCGGTTATGGCCTATGAGAGCGGCACGGTCGACTACGTCGAGCTCACGGGCGATCTTGTTGCCCAGTATCAGGACAACGAGGCTTTTGGCACCTGGGACGGTCAGTTCAACTACTACTTGATGATGAACACAACGCGCGAGGGCATGAACAACGAGAACTTCCGTCGCGCCATCGCCTGCGCCATCAACCGAGAGGACATCTGCAGCTCGATTCTCAAGGACGGCTCTGAGCCCGTTCAGCAGATGATTATGAAGGGCCTGTTCTTCAACGAGGCGGGCGAGGACTTTGCGGAGGCAAGTCCGCAGCCCAACGGCTACGACCTCGAGCAGGCGCAGCAGTTCTGGGAGGCCGCCCAGGCAGAGACGGACGTGCGTGAGTTCACGCTCCTGTTCGATCAGGACAAGGACTTCACTCAGGATGCATGCGCCTACATCCAGGATACCGTTCAGAAGGCGCTGCCCGGTCTCACCATCAACCTTGAGGCAACTCCCAAGAAGAGCCGCACCGACCGGGCCCAGTCTGGTGACTTCGACGTCTGCCTGTGGGGCTGGGGCCCGGATTACGCCGACCCAACGGCCATTCTCGCTATGTACGAATCCAATCACCCGTCGAACTATTCCCGTTGGGTTGACGAGGAGTTCGATACACTCTACGAGCAGGCGAACTCCACGGATGCCGGTGACGCTGACGCTCGCTGGGATGAGCTCATGCGCTGCAACGAGATCTGCTCCACGCGTGCGGTGAGCATCCCCATCTTCCAGACCGGGCTGTGCACCCTGACGAGGCCTGAGGTCACCGGCATGGGTCACCACATTACCGGCACACAGTACTTCTGCAAGTACATGGACAAGGCATAGTCCCATAGCTCCCCAACGCCGCGCCCCGGCTCCCTTCCTCCCATTTCGCACCGGGGCGCGGCATCATCTCAGATCGGAGGACCATCATGAAACTGTCTTCGAAGGGAGAAGGAAGGAACGGTCCGAGACTCAGCCCGATGGCGCGTTACATTCTCAAGCGCGTTGTCATCGCTCTAGTCACCCTCTTCGTGATCATGTTCGTCCTCTTCATGCTCCTCTCGTTTATGCCGGGCTCCCCGTTTAACAACGAGGACAAGCTGACGCCGGATCA
Organism: uncultured Atopobiaceae bacterium; assembly: GCA_944320975.1. Lineage (GTDB taxonomy): Bacteria > Actinomycetota > Coriobacteriia > Coriobacteriales > Atopobiaceae > Thermophilibacter. The sequence continues at coordinate 126,548 of CALUJM010000004.1, forward strand.
GATTGCGGCGCTTCGCGCCCACTATGGTCTCGATAAGCCAGTTATCGAGAGGTTCTTCCTATATGTCTGGAATATGCTCCACGGCGACTTTGGCGTGTCGTACAGCATCATGACCAACATGCCCATCTCCCAAATGGTGGGTCCGCGCATCGCTCTCACGCTTACCATCGGTCTCGAGGCGGGTATCTTGGGGGCTGTTGTGGGAGTCGTCTTGGGAATCGTTGCCGCTCTGCGTGAGCGCTCTGTGTGGGATACCTTTGCAACGATTCTTGCGGTCATCGGCGTGAGCCTCCCGTCGTTCGTCGTCGCCCTGTTCCTCTCGTACTTCTTGGGGTTCCAGCTCAAGCTGTTCCCTATTCTCTACAGCACGGCTCAGCCGACCATCTCGACGGTGCTTCCCGTGCTGGCGCTTGCGATGTTTCCCATGGCGAGCGTCGAGCGCTACACCCGTTCCGAGATGATCAGCATCATGAACTCGGACTTCATGCTGCTTGCATCCTCTAAGGGTGTCTCGAAGACCAAGCTTGTGCTTCGGCACGCGCTCCGAAACACGCTGATCAGTGTCATCACCGTGCTCGTGCCGCTGCTGGTGAGTCTCATGAGCGGGTCGCTCGTCATGGAAAAGGTCTTCTCGATTCCGGGCCTTGGTAGCCTCTACATTCAGGCAATCCAGCAAAACGACTACAACGTCGTACTCACCATCAGCTTCATCTACAGTGTCATGTTCATCCTCGCGATGCTTCTGGTCGATATCGCCTACGTGGTTATCGATCCCCGCATCAGGATCGCAGGGGGGAAGGACTAGCTATGACGACATCGAACGCCTCCCCCTTTGTGGACGAGGATGCCCTGTTTCGTCCGGCCGACTTTATGGCCCATGCGGATACCGACGAGCGGGAATACGCGAATTATTCCTATATTCGCGAGACCGTGAACCGCTTTCTTTCCAACAAGGGCGCGCTCGTGAGCCTCGTGGTCATCTCGCTTATCGTGCTCGTGGCTATCATTGCGCCCCTTGTCAGCCCGTACTCCTATTCTGACGTCAACTCTTCCATCACCAACCTGCCCCCTCGCATTCCGGGCCTCGAGCAGCTCGGCATTTGCGATGGGACGCAGAATGGCGTCGACCTCTATGCTGAGGCGGGAATTCCCAACGAGTACCACTTCTTTGGCACCGACGGACTTGGTCGCGATGTGTGGACCCGCGTGTGGGAGGGAACGCGAATCTCCCTTGTCATTGCCCTTATCGCGGTGGTCGTGGGCGTACTTATTGGCATCGTCTACGGTCTGGTGTCGGGCTACTTCGGCGGTAAGGTGGACATCGTGATGCAGCGCTTCACGGAGGTCCTAAGCTCCATTCCCCAGCTTGTCATCACGACGTTGCTCATCGTGGTACTGCAACCTGGTCTGGCCAATATCGTGATCGTGCTCTTCATCACGGGGTGGATTGACATGAGCAGAATCGTTCGCGCACAGGTGCTCAAGTGCAAGACCCAGGAGTTCACGCTTGCGGCGAGGACGCTCGGCGTGAGCTCGCGAGACATCATCTTCAAGGAGATTCTGCCCAACACCATGCCTCAGGTGGTCGTCACCTTCATGTTCTCCATCCCCAACGCAATCTTCCTTGAGGCGTTTCTCGCCTTCATTGGCCTGGGCATCCCGGCTCCCACCGCGTCGCTAGGCACCATGATCAACGACGGCTACAATGCCGCGATGATCTATCCGTACCAGGTGCTCGCTCCGGTCATGGTCCTGGCGATTCTCATGCTGGGGTTCAATCTGTTTGGCGACGGCCTCCGCGATGCTCTCGATCCGGAGAGGTCCTAGGTGGTTCTCATGACGAGCGAACGCAAAAGAATCCTCAAGATTCGTGATTTGCGCGTGTCCTTCAAGACGGCTAACGGTCTCGTCCATGCGGTGCGCGGAGTCGATCTTGACGTGTACCGCGGAGAGACGGTTGCCATCGTGGGGGAGTCGGGTTCAGGTAAGTCTGTGACGGCGAAGCAGGTCATGGGCATTCGCACGCGCAACGAGGTCGTGGAGTCGGGCACGGCCGAGTTCACCTACGTGGGGAGCGATGGCGCCGAGCACACCGTCGATCTCATGTCCCTCTCTGACAAGGAAATGGTCGGGCTTAAGGGCAATCACATCGCCATGGTTTTCCAAGACCCCCTCACCTCGCTTGATCCTACTATGACGATTGAGCGTCAGCTGGCAGAGGGCATCAGAGAGCACACCGATCTCACGGGGTCGGACCTTCACGCCCGGTGCGTCGAGCTTCTCGAGTTGGTCGGCATTACGGAGCCTGAGGCTCGACTTAAGAGCTATCCCCACCAGCTCTCCGGCGGAATGCGCCAGCGCGTGGTCATCGCCATTGCCCTGTCGTGTGATCCCGACCTCCTGATTTGCGACGAGCCGACAACGGCGCTTGATGTCACAATTCAGGCGCGCATCCTCGACCTCATCATCGAGCTCCAGCGCAAGCTCGGCATCTCGGTCATCTTCATCACGCACAACCTCGGCGTGGTTGCCAAGGTGGCTGACTACGTCAACGTCATGTACGCTGGGAAGATTGTCGAGGCGGGCACGACAGAGGACGTGTTCTTCGATCCGCGGCACCCCTATACCTGGGGCCTCCTCTCGTCGATGCCGTCTGTCTCGGCGAGCCGTGAGGAGCGGCTCTTCACCATCAAGGGCAACCCACCGAACCTGCTCAACGAGATTGTCGGCGACGCCTTCGCGCCGAGGAACCCCTTCGCGCTGGAGATTGACTTCGTCAAGGAGCCTCCGCGCTTTGAGGTGAACGACCACCACTGGGCCGCCACGTGGCTGCTCGACCCGCGCGCGCCGAAGGTCGAGATGCCCGCGCAGCTCCGCAGCAGGATCGCGCAGATGAGACAGGATGGGGGCGAGGCCAGGTGAGCAGGTCAGCACAGATGGGCGCCGCGGGCGTCGTCGAGCAGGGCGGTCCGCTCCTGAGCGTGAGGAACCTCAGGCAGTACTTCAAGATCCCGGGTGGCAACGTCGTGAAGGCCGTCGATGACGTCTCCTTTGACATCATGCCAGGAGAGACGTTTGGCCTGGTCGGCGAGTCCGGCTCGGGCAAGTCGACCACGGGCCGAGCGGTCATCCGCCTCGACGACATCACCTCCGGCTCGATCGTGTTCGACGGGGACGACATCTCCGGCAAGCTCTCCAAGGAGGTCGCTCAGCGGCTGCGGACCAACATGTCCATGGTCTTCCAGGATCCCATGGCGTCGCTCAACCCCTACCGCAAGGTCATCGACACCATCGCCACCGGCCTGGACGCCCATCGGCCGCACATGGACCGGCGCGAGCGAGAGGAGCTCGTCTACCAGATGATGGACCGTGTGGGCCTCTCTCGGTCGCAGGCCAACCGCTACCCGAGCCAGTTCTCCGGCGGACAGCGCCAGCGCGTGGGCCTGGCGCGGGCGCTTATCATGAACCCCAAGCTCGTCATCGCCGACGAGGCCATCTCGGCCCTTGACGTGTCCATCCAGGCGCAGGTCGTCAACCTCATGCGCGACATCCAGCAGGAGACGGGCGCGGCGTACCTGTTCATCGCCCACGACCTCTCGATGGTCCGCTACATCTCCGACCACATCGCCGTCATGCACCTCGGCCACATCGTGGAGTCTGGGCGCACCGACGAGATCTTCTCGCATCCCGTGCACCCCTACACCCGCTCGCTCATCTCGGCGATTCCACGCTTCAACCCGCAGGTCGAGCGCGACCGTCACCCGCTTGTTTATGATGCCAAGGCCCAGGGGATTCGTTATGATGAGGGAAGCTACCATATCGTATCCGGCACCCATTCCGTCCTGGCCACAGATCAGCAGCTCGAGGCTTGGGTCGACTGAGGACGGGGGCGCCCTTGTTCCGGAGGGGCCTGTGACCGCCAAGCAGAAGGACCTCGTGCTCGACTCCTATACCAGCGGGCTGCTGTATCTCCAGCTGGAGACCGAGCTCAAGCAGAAGATGATCTCGGGCGAGTACGCGGTGGGGGAGCGCATCCCCACCGAGCCAGAGCTCTGCGAGGAGTACGGGGTGAGCCGCATCACCGTGCGTCGCGCCGTCCAGGACCTCGTGGAGGAGGGGCTGCTCAAAAAGGTGCGCGGCCGCGGGACGTTCGTGGCCGTGCCCAAGTACGTGGTGGGCATCGGCAGCGGGCGGGACCGGGGCTTTGACGGGCTCTCCCGCCAGGGCATGCAGACCAGCTACCAGATCATCGAGGGCAAGGAGATACCCGCCAACGAGTCCATCGCCGAGCGGCTGGGGGTCACTCTGGGCGACGACGTCACCTACCTGAGGAGGCTCGTGCTCGAGGGCGAGGTCCCCCTCGCCATCGACGACCTCTTCGTGTCCGCGGCGGCGTTTCCGGGCCTGCTCGAGCGCATAGGCGAGGACGTCTCGTTCTACTCGCTCGTGACGCGCATCTACGGCTACCGCTTTGGCGAGGAGGACCTCACCCTCGAGGCGTCGAGCACGCGCGGCGACGAGGCGCGTCTGCTCAGGTGCATGGTGGGCGCTCCGCTGTTCGTGCTGCGCAAGCTCGTGCTGCGTGCCGACGGGCATCCGCTGCACTACTCGAAGTCCGTCATCCGCGCGGACCGGATCTCGTACCGCTTCCACGTCAACCGGGGGAGCGACCTCGAGAAGGACGGTGGCGCCGACCCATTTCTTGTCACCGGCGACCTCGACACCAACGGTCCGGACATCGTCTCGGCCGCCACGGAGATGGTCACCCTCTCGGCTTAGGCCCGACGGTCCCGGCGAAAGCGATTCCAGCGACACAAGAAAGGGCCCCGGGGGAAGTCCCTCGGGGCCCGTGCGTGCGTGTGTGCGCCCTTACTGGACCTGGGCCACCATCGCCATGTTGGTGGAGGTGGTGTAGTCGCCCATGCGCGGCGAGGTCTGCGGGTCGCCGGCGGTGATGACCACGATGTCGCCGGTGTCAACGAGGTTGTTGAGCTTGGCGGTGGTCAGCGCGTTGTAGAGCGTGCTGGAGAGCGACCCCTGCTCGGTGGTGCGGTACGCGTAGACGCCCCAGTAGAAGCAGGTGCGACGGATGGTCTGCTCGTTGGGGGAGGTGGCGAACAGCGGCACCTTCGGGCGGAAGGTGGAGATGAGGCGCGCGGAGCGGCCGGAGTTGGTGGGGGCGAGGATGCACTTGGCGCCCACGCGGTCGGCCATCTCGAGCGCGGCAAAGCCGGTCGCGCCGCTGACGTTGCGCATGCCGCCGCGCTCGTGGTACTCCTTGCGCTCGGGCAGGTACTTCTCGGTCTCCTTGCAGATGTCGGACATCGTCTTGACTGCCTCGATCGGGTACTTGCCGGCCGCGGTCTCGCCGGAGAGCATGACGCAGTCGGTGCCGTCGTAGACGGCGTTGGCGACGTCGGTGATCTCGGCGCGGGTCGGGCGCGGGTTGCGCTGCATGGAGTCGAGCATCTGCGTGGCGGTGATAACCGGCTTGTAGTGCTCGTTGCACTTGCGGATGATGGTCTTCTGGATGTGCGGGACCTGCGCCGCAGGAACCTCGACGCCCAGGTCGCCGCGGGCGACCATGCAGCCGTCGGCAGCGTGGAGGATCTCGTCGAAGTTCTTGACGCCCAGGGCGCTCTCGATCTTGGGGAAGATCAAGACGTTGGGGGTGCCCATCTCGATGCAGATCTTGCGGATCTCCTGCACGGCCTCGCCGTCGCGGATGAAGGAGGCGGCGATGGCGTCGATGCCGAGCTCGCAGCCAAACATGATGTCCGCGCGGTCCTGGGCGGTGACGGACGGGAGGTTGATGTTGAGGTTGGGGAAGTTGACGCCCTTGCGCTCGCCGAGCTCGCCGCCGTTGGTGATCTTGCAGGTGATGTCAGTGCCCTCGACGCTCACGACCTCGAGGCCGATCAGACCGTCGTCGATGAGGATGACGGTGCCCTCCTCGACCTCGTTGGGGAGGTTCTTGTAGTCGAGCGAGAAGCGCTCCGCGGTGCCCTCGACGTTGTCGTCGGTGGTGATGACGCAGGTCTCGCCGGTCACGAGCGTGACCTTCTTGCCGTCCTTGAGCAGGCCCGTGCGGACCTCGGGGCCCTTGGTGTCGAGCATGATGGCGACGGGGATGGCGAGCTCGCGAGAGAGCGCGCGGACGCGCTCGATGTTCTTGCGGTGGTACTCGTGGCTACCATGGGAGAAGTTGAAGCGCGCGACGTTCATGCCGTGAAGGATGAGCTGACGCAGCACCTCCTCGTCCTCGACGGCGGGACCCATCGTGCAGACGATCTTGGTCTTCTTCTTGTTGAATGCCATCTGTGCCCTTTCTTCGAGAGGCGATTCTTACTGCGTCGCCGCCGTGCTAGCAGACGACGCTGCGGTCAACGAAGTCGGTGCCGTCGGCGAAGGCCTTGGCGTTGTCGAGGGTGACGCGGGCGATCTCACCGAGGGCCTCGTGGGTGAAGAAGGCCTGGTGGCTCGTCATGACGACGTTGGGGAAGGAACAGAGGCGCGCGGTGACGGAGTCGATGACCTGGCCGGCGCGGTTCTGGTAGACGTTGGGGCCTTCCTCGTCGTAGACGTCGATGCCTGCGGCGCCGATCTTGCCGGAGAGGATGCCGCGGATGAGGGCCTGGGTGTCCACGAGGCCGCCGCGACCGGTGTTCACGAAGATCACGCCGTCCTTCATCTTGGCGATGGACTCGTCGTTGATCATGTGGCGGCTCTCCTCGTTGAGGAAGGCGTGCAGCGAGATGAGGTCGGAGCGGCGGTAGAGCTCGTCGTAATCAACGTACTCGTCGACGACGCCCTCATCCACCAGCCCCTGGTTGGGGTAGAGGTCGGACCCCAGGACCTTCATGCCAAAGCCCTTGCAGATGCGGCAGAGGGCGGCGCCGATGCGGCCGGTGCCGATGATGCCAGCGGTCTTACCGTGCAGAGTGTTGCCTACCAGGCCGTCGAGCGAGAAGTCGTTCTCGCGGACGCGGATGTAGCCCTTGCAGATGCGGCGGTTGGCTGCCAGCGCGAGGGCCATGGCGTGCTCGGCGATTGCCTCCGGGGAGTAGGCGGGGACGCGGGTGACCCTCATGCCGAGGTCCTTGGCCACGGCCACGTTGACGGCGTCGAAGCCGGCACAGCGCATAAGGAGGAGCTTCACGCCAAAACCGGCGAGGATCTCGAGCGTCATGGCGCCGCAGTCCGCGTTGACGAAGGCGCAGACGGCGTCGTAGCCGCGGGCGAGGGCGGCGGTCATGGGCGTGAGGTTGGTCTCGGTGAAGTCAATCTTGATCTCGGGGTAATCCGCGAGTTCCTTGGTAAACGACGCCTTGTCGTAGCTGGCGGTTCCGTAGAACAGAATGTTCATTGCGAGAAGTCCTTTCTGTGTGCGTAGAGCGCACACACGACGATAGTTTATCGGCCCCAAGTTTAGCGCACGCAAGGGCGGCGTAAGCGGTGCACCCGCCGATTCCAGCTTGATTTTGGAATCGGTCCCAGGCGTATGGCGGCTTGGCGGCCTTCGATGCCGCGCCGCGGCGGGCCAGTATACCTTCTCCGCGAGGTACTTCTCGCCAACTGCGCGAACGCGGCGGCCTCGCAAGAGAAGGCGTACTATCTGGATTCGGACGAGAGGGGGGCAAGGTGCTGCTGACGCGCGATGCCGCGGTCATTCTCGGTGCGACGTTTTGCTATCTCGCGAGCGCCATGCTCGCCAACCCGCTGATCGCGGGCTTTGCCGGCACGCTCGGCGCAGCCGCGGCGCTCATGGGCGTGCTGACGGCTCTGATGAATGCGTGCTCGCTCGTCGTGCGCCCCATAGCCGGCAACCTCTCGGACCGACTCCCCAAGCGCGCGCTCGCCGGCGCCGGCGCCGCCCTGATGCTCGCGACCGGGCTCGGGCAGGCGCTGGCGCCGAGCACCGCGGTCCTCGCGGCCATGCGCCTCGCCAACGGCGCCGGCTACTCGCTCTGCTCGGTCTGCATGGCCACGTGGTTTGCCAAAACGCTCCCGCCCGTCCGCGTGGGACAGGGCGTGGGCATCTTCGGCCTCATGAACGCGCTCGGTATGGCCGTGGGCCCCGCGCTCGGCATCGCCGTCTCCGACACGCTGGGGTATCGCCCGGCGCTCGCGCTCTCGGCGGCGTTCGCGGGCCTATCGCTCGTGGGGATCCTGCTCGTGCGCGACGCCGGCGTCCCGCGGGCAGAGAAGGACGAGCGCCCCCGGCTGCGCCTGCTGGACGTGCGCGCCGTGCCCGCCGCGCTCGTGGTGGCACTCTTCACCATCCCGTATATGGCCACGCAGTCCTTTCTCGTGAGCTACGCGGAGGCGTGCGGGCTTGACGTACCCACGGGCCTCTTCTTCACGGTCTACGCCGTGGCCCTCATGGCGCTCCGTGTCCTTCTCGGCCGCGCGTTCGACCGCGTGGGGTTCGTGTCCTTCGTGGTGGCGTCCGGCGTGAGCGCCGCGGGCTCGCTCGCCCTTCTCGCTCTCATGGACGGGCCGGTGGGGCTGCTGCTGGCGGCGCCTCTCATGGCGGGCGGCTATGGGGTCATGTGCTCGGTCTGCCAGTCCACGGCGGTGCGCGCGGTGGGGCCCGAGCACGTGGGGCTCGCCAACAGCACCTACTACATGGGGTTTGACATCGGCATGACGCTCGGGCCCGTGATTGGCGGCGCCCTGTTTGGCAGTGTTGACCTGGCGTGGTTCTTCCCGGCGCTCGCGCTCACGGTGCCGGCGGCCTTCGCGGTGGCGGTGCTCTCGGGCGGTGTACACCAAAACCGCTCAACTGGTCAAACGACCAATGAAATGTAAGGCGCACGTCGGGTAGAATAGTCCGCGTGCTTTTTGTCCATGCGTCCGGCATGGCAGCCTTGATGGGCCCTTGCCCCTTCCTGGGGAATTATGATCGGGCATCAATCTGCCGGGCGCCTATTTCCCAGGAGGGGAACTGAATGAAGGAGTACTTGGTACCCAAGGACGAGGTGCTGAGCGAGCTGTCCTCTGACGAGGAGGGCGGCCTCAGCGCGGGCGAGGCGTCGTCTCGCCTGGCCCAGTACGGGCCCAACGAGCTGGAGAAGGAGGAGAAGACCCCGCTCTGGAAGCGCTTCTTCGAGCAGATGGCCGACCCGATGGTCATCATGCTCATCGTGGCCGCCGCCATCTCGGCGATCACCGGCACCATCCAGGGCGAGTCCGAGTGGGCCGACGTCATCATCATCATGGCCGTCGTCATCATCAACTCCGTCCTCGGTGTCGTGCAGGAGGCGAAATCGGAGCAGGCGCTCGAGGCCCTGCAGCAGATGAGCGCGGCGCAGTCCAAGGTCATCCGCGACGGCAAGCTCACCCACCTGCCCTCCGCCGACCTCGTGCCCGGCGACATCGTCCTTCTCGAGGCCGGCGACTCCGTGCCCGCGGACTGCCGCGTCCTGGAGAGCGCCTCGATGAAGATCGAGGAGGCCGCCCTCACCGGTGAGTCCGTGCCCGTGGAGAAGCACATCGAGCCGATCACGCTCGACGCCGGCACCGACGACGTGCCCCTGGGCGACCGCAAGAACATGTGCTACATGGGCTCCACCGTGGTCTACGGCCGTGGCCGCGCCGTCGTTGCCGCCACCGGCATGAAGACCGAGATGGGCAAGATCGCAGACGCCCTCACCACGGCCAAGAAGGAGCTCACGCCGCTCCAGGTCAAGCTCAACGAGCTCTCCGGCATCCTCACCAAGCTGGTGCTCGCGATCTGCGTGATCATCTTTGCCGTCGACCTCATCCGCCACGGCGGCGAGCTCGGCTCCAACCCCGAGATGATCCTCGACACCTTCATGGTCGCCGTGTCCCTGGCTGTCGCCGCCATCCCCGAGGGCCTCGTGGCCGTGGTCACGATCGTGCTCTCCATGGGCGTCACCAAGATGTCCAAGCGCCAGGCCATCATCCGCAAGATGACCGCCGTCGAGACGCTCGGCTGCACCCAGATCATCTGCTCGGACAAGACGGGCACCCTCACGCAGAACAAGATGACCGTCACCAAGCACGAGGTCGAGGGCCCCGACGACCTGCACGTGCGTGCCATGGCTCTCTGCTCCGACGCCAAGTGGGATGCCGAGAAGGGCGAGGCCGTGGGCGAGCCCACCGAGTGCGCCCTGGTCAACGACGCCGCCAAGCTCGGCTTCTACGAGAACGGCAACGCCGATCGCTACGAGCGCGTGGGCGAGGCGCCGTTCGACTCCGGCCGCAAGATGATGTCCGTTGTGGTGAAGACCCCCGAGGGCACCTTCGAGCAGTACACCAAGGGCGGCCCCGACGTGGTTCTCGGCCGCTGCACTCAGGTCATGAACGCCGACGGCACCGTCGAGACCCTGACCGACGCCCGTCGCGAGAAGATCATGGCTGCCAACAAGGACATGGCCAACCAGGCGCTGCGCGTGCTCGCCTCTGCCGTGCGAATGCACAAGGCGCTGCCCGCCGACTGCAGCCCCGAGGCGCTCGAGCACGACCTCGTCTTCGTGGGCCTCTCCGGCATGATCGACCCCGAGCGTCCTGAGGTCGCCCCCGCCATCGCCGAGGCCAAGGAGGCCGGCATTCGCCCGGTCATGATCACCGGCGACCACATCGACACCGCCGTGGCCATCGCCAAGAACCTCGGCATCTGCAAGGACGCCTCCGAGGCAATCACCGGCGCCCAGCTCGACAAGATCTCCGACGAGGACTTCAAGGAGAAGGTCACCGAGTACAGCGTCTACGCCCGCGTCCAGCCCGAGCACAAGGCCCGCATCGTCGACGCCTGGAAGAGCCGCGACAAGATCGTGGCAATGACCGGCGACGGCGTGAACGACGCCCCGTCCATCAAGCGCGCCGACATCGGCGTTGGCATGGGCATCACCGGCACCGACGTCACCAAGAACGTGGCCGACATGGTCCTGGCAGACGACAACTTCGCCACCATCATCAACGCGGTGGAGGAGGGCCGCAGGATCTACGACAACATCCGCAAGGTCATCCAGTTCCTGCTCTCCGCCAACATCGCCGAGGTGCTCTCGGTCTTCGTGGCCACGCTCGTGGGCTTCACGATCTTCCAGCCGGTCCAGCTGCTCTGGATCAACCTCATCACGGACTGCTTCCCGGCGCTGGCGCTCGGCATGGAGGAGGCCGAGGGCGACATCATGAAGCGCAAGCCGCGCAAGGCCTCTGACGGCGTCTTCGCGGGCGGCATGGGCGTCGACATCCTCTTCCAGGGCATCGTCATCACCATCCTGGTGCTGGCCTCGTTCTTCGTGGGCGTCTACCTCGACATGGGCTACATCAACATCGCCGACATGATTGCGGGCACCGCCGACGAGGAGGGCGTCACCATGGCGTTCATCACCCTCTCGATGGTCGAGATCTTCCACTGCTTCAACATGCGCAGCCGTCGCGCGTCGCTGTTCTCCATGAAGAAGCAGAACAAGTGGCTCTGGGGCGCCGCAATCCTGGCCCTCATTCTCACCGTCATTGTGGTCGAGGTGCCGTTCCTGGCCGAGATGTTCGGCTTCATGGAGCTGCCGATGGAGGCGCTCGCCGCCGCGCTCGGCCTGGCCTTCCTGATCATCCCGATCATGGAGGTCTACAAGGCCGTCATGCGCTCGATCGAGAAGAACCAGGAGTAGCGGTCCTTCTCGGCATGTGTTCCTCCACGGGGACGGGGCTTCGGCTCCGTCCCCTTTCTTGTGGCGCTCTGGCCCCGCGTCCTTCTCGGCCGGCCGGTTCTTGTCCTCTCCAGGGGACAAGAAACAGGGTCAGTGAGGGGAATCCAAGTGTTTGTGCCCGGTTGTAGTCCTCTCTAGGGGACAACAACCGGACCGAGATGTCTCGATTTGGAATCCAGTGGCCAGTTCTTGTCCTCTTCTGGGGACAAGGACGTCAAGGAAGACGAGACCCTTGTGTCCCAGATTTATCCACCGTCCCGTCTGGGTCTGTGGTAGAGTGTCCGCACGGCGACCCCCATCGCTCACGAGCGAGGGGAGACCAGCTATATGAAGTCAAGACCCGAGGGCTAGCTTTTCTCGTTTCCAGATTCATCGGAACCAGCACC
>CALUJM010000005.1 GCA_944320975.1 uncultured Atopobiaceae bacterium
CTCGACGAGATCGACGAGTACCGCAAGGACCTCGAGGAGCGCATGGGCAAGAAGCTCGGCGACTCCGAGGACCCGCTGCTCGTCTCCGTCCGCTCCGGCGCGCCGTTCTCCATGCCCGGCATGATGGACACCGTCCTCAACCTCGGCCTCAACGACGACTCCGTCCAGGGCCTCGCCAAGCAGACGGACAACCCGCGCTTCGCCTACGACTCCTACCGTCGTTTCATCCAGATGTTCTCCGACGTCGTCATGGGCGTCTCCGGCCAGCTCTTCGAGGACGCCATCTCCGCCAAGAAGGCCGAGAAGGGCGTGAAGCTCGACACCGAGCTCGACGCCGACGACCTCAAGGACCTCGTCGCCACCTTCAAGCAGATCTTCGTCGACAACGTCGACGCCGAGAAGTACCCCGAGGTCGTCGTTGACGGCAAGGTGGCCTTCCCGCACGACCCGCTGCTCCAGCTGCGTCTCGCCGAGCAGGCCGTCTTCGGCTCCTGGAACACGGACCGCGCCATCCTCTACCGCAAACAGAACAAGATCCCCGACGATCTGGGCACCGCCGTCAACGTCCAGGTGATGGCCTTCGGCAACAAGGGCAACACCTCCGCCACCGGCGTCGCCTTCACGCGCAACCCCGCCGACGGCACCAACGAGCGCTACGGCGACTTCCTGGTCAACGCCCAGGGCGAGGACGTCGTGGCCGGCATCCGCAACACCGAGCCGATCGCCGACCTGCCCAAGGTCCCCGGCCTCGAGGAGGCGGGCAAGGAGCTCTTCCGCGTCTTCGAGATCCTCGAGGACCACTACGCCGACATGATGGACCTCGAGTTCACCATCGAGCAGGGCAAGCTCTGGATGCTCCAGACCCGCGTGGGCAAGCGCACCGCCCTCTCCGCCCTCAAGGTCGCCATCCAGATGTACGAGGAGGGCCGCATCTCCAAGGAGGAGGCGGTCATGCGCGTTGCCCCCGAGCAGCTCGACCAGCTCCTCCACCCGCAGTTCGACCCCAAGGCCGACTACAAGGTCATCGCCAAGGGCCTCAACGCCTCCCCGGGCGCGGCCGTGGGCGCCGTGGTCTTCTCCTCCGCCGACGCCGAGGCCTACGCCGAGGCCGGCAAGCCCTGCATCCTCGTGCGCTGGGAGACCACGCCCGACGACCTCCACGGCATGGTTGCCGCTGAGGGCATCCTGACCTCTCACGGCGGCAAGACCTCCCACGCGGCCGTCATCGCCCGTGGCATGGGCGCGCCCTGCGTCTGCGGCGTCGACGCTCTCCAGATCGACGCTGTCAACAAGGTCTGCACCATCGCCGGCACCGACATCACCCTCCACGAGGGCGACGTCATCTCCATTGACGGCACCACCGGTGACGTCATCCTCGGCGAGGTCGCCCTCGTCCGTCCGGAGCTCGGCGGCGATCTCCAGACCATCCTCGACTGGGCCGACGAGGTCCGCAACGACGCCGAGCGCGGCCGCGTGATCGGTGTCCGCGCCAACGCCGACAACCCGGCCGACGCGCAGCTCTCCAAGGACAACGGCGCCTCCGGCATCGGCCTGTGCCGCACCGAGCACATGTTCCTCGGCGAGCGCAAGCAGCTCATCCAGAACTTCATCCTCGCCGACGACGAGGCCGTCAAGGCCGACGCCGTCGAGAAGCTCGGCGCCGCCCAGAAGGGCGACTTCCTCGAGATGTTCAAGGCCATGGACGGCATGCCCGTCATCGTGCGCCTGCTCGACCCGCCCCTGCACGAGTTCCTCGAGGACCCGCGCGACCTCGACGTCGAGATCGCCAAGGAGGAGGCTGCCGGCAAGGACGTCTCCGAGAAGAAGGCCCTTCTCGCTAAGCTCGACTCCTTCCAGGAGGCCAACCCGATGCTCGGCCTGCGCGGCTGCCGCCTCGGCCTGGTCTACCCCGAGCTCAACGTCATGCAGGTGAAGGCCATCGCCTCCGCCACCGCCGAGCTCCAGAAGCAGGGCCTCAACCCCAAGCCCGAGATCATGATCCCGCTCGTGGCCTTCGAGGAGGAGCTCGCCCTCGTCCGCGAGGTCGTCGAGGAGAACATCAAGGCCGTCGCCGACGAGTACGGCGTCGAGCTCGACATCCCGGTCGGCACCATGATCGAGATCCCGCGCGCCGCGATCACCTCCGAGGACATCGCCAAGCACGCCGACTTCTTCTCCTTCGGCACCAACGACCTGACCCAGATGGGCCTGGGCTTCTCGCGTGACGACGTCGAGGCCGCGTTCATGCCGCTCTACCTCGACAAGAAGATCTGCAAGACCAACCCGTTCGCCACGCTCGACAAGGGCGTCGCGAAGCTCGTCAAGATGGGCGTCGAGGGCGGCCACGCCGGCAACCCCGACATCGTCTGCGGCGTCTGCGGCGAGACCGGTGGCGACCCCGAGTCCATCCACATGTACTACGACCTCGGCCTTGACTACGTGTCCTGCTCGCCGTACCGCGTGCCCATCGCGCGCCTCGCGGCTGCCCAGGCCAAGATCGAGGCCAACGGCGGTGCTGCCAAGGTCGCCAAGTAACTGACGACTTCAAGCTCAGCCAACTGGGAGGGGGCCGAGGCCCCCTCCTTTTTATGCGCTCGGAGCAGGGCCTGGTGCCGAAATCCGCTCATCTGCGTGTCTACCGTACGCAGATGAGCGGATTTCGGCACAAATCGCACGCATTTCTCGGTTATTTGGTACCTCGGCACGCATACTGCGGAAATCAGGCACCAGGCGTTTTGTCGCGCAGATGAGGGAATTCAGGCACCTGGTCTTTTGCCGCACCTGTGTACAATGGTTCAAAACCTGTCCAGAGACGGGAGGCGACCATGAGGGTTTCAACGAGGGAGGACCTCGAGCGCCTCGAACGCGAGCGGCTTTCCCCGGACGCCACGTTCGCGAGCACCTCGGTGGGCAGGCTCGTCCCCGAGGAGCCTGACGCTCTCAGGACCTGCTTCCAGTGCGACCGCGACCGCATCCTCCACTCCAAGAGCTTCCGAAGGCTCGCCCACAAGACCCAGGTTTTTCTCGCCCCCGAGGGGGACCACTATCGCACGCGCCTCATCCACTCCCTCGAGGTAGCCCAGGTGGCGCGCTCCATTGCCCGTCCCCTCGGGCTCAACGAGGACCTTACCGAGGCCATAGCGCTCGGCCACGACCTCGGCCACACCCCCTTCGGGCACGTGGGCGAGCGAGCGCTCAGCCACGCAATCGCCTGCTGGCGCGGCCTCGACCCCGATGCTCCCGAGGCCCGCCGGCTCTTCGCGCACAACGAGCAGAGCGCGCGAATCGTCGAGCTCCTTGAGCGGGACGGGGCGGGCCTCAACCTCACACGCGAGGTCGTCGACGGCATCCGCTGCCACACCGGCTCGCTCAGGGCGTCCACACCCGAGGGCCGCGTCGTCGCCCTCGCCGACCGCATCGCCTACGTCTGCCACGACATAGACGACGCCGAGCGCGCAGGGCTGCTGGCCGAGAAGGACCTGCCCTCCGGGCCAAGGTCCACGCTCGGCGCGAGCTCTTCGGAGCGCATCGAGACCATGGTCCGCGACGTCGTGACGAGCAGCGCGCGGACGGGAGATGTCGAGATGTCGCCCATCGTCCGCGAAGCCATGCTCGAGATGCGCTCCTTCCTCTTCCGCAACCTCTACTCCCACGGTGACGCCAAGTGGGAGGAGCCCAAGGCCTACGCCATGATCGAGGAGCTCTTCGCCCACTTCGTGTCCCATCTCGACGAGGTGCCCGAAGAGTACCGCATCCACGACGCGGATCGCCCCGAGGTCCAGGTCGCCGACTTCGTGTCGGGGATGACCGACCGCTATGCGGTCCGCCTCTACGAGGACCTCAAGGTGCCGCGCTCGTGGCGGAAGCGCTAGGTTCGCCCCGGTCGGGGCAACGCCCTTGCCGCGGGCCCTCCTCTGCTAGACTCTTCGCCACACGACCGATTCTGGGAGGTTCGCTTTGGCTCGAAGGGGAGGCGGGGTCCTGACGGCCCTGGCACTGGCGCTCTCGCTCGCCGTGGTCGCCCTCGGCGGGGCGCTTCTGTGGCTCGTGGCGACGGGAGGGGGCCCGGGCTCGGAGAGAGACACCGCCGACTCGGCCGGCGACGCCCCGCGGGGCGAGCTGGCAGCCGCGTCCTTTGGGGAATACTCCTGGGACGAGCTCGCCCGGATCGCCTCCGAGATAGCCGCGGCCCCGTCCGACGAGGAGGGCCGCACGCTCGCCTCCGAGTACGGCATCGAGGTGGGGGACACCCGCGCCCTCGCCCTTGACGACGGAACGCAGGCAACCCTCACCGTCGTCGGCATACGAGCCGACGAGCGCGCAGACGGGTCGGGGCCGGCCGGCCTCACGCTCATGACCTCCCCACTCGCCGTCCGCCCCATGAACGACGAGCCCACCTGCGAGGACGGATGGGAGGGGTCTGCACTCAGGGCCTGGCTCGCGGACGAGGGCATGGACCTGCTACCCGACGAGCTCGCCGAGCGCGTGGTCCCTGCCTCGAAGCCCGCCAACGCGGTCGGGGTGACCTCCGACCCCGCCTCGGTCCAAGCGACAGCGGACTCCCTCTGGCTCTTCTCGGCCTCCGAGGTGTGCGGTCACCTCTCCTGGTTCCAGGACGAGTACGGCACCGAGCCCAACCCCTACACCGGCTACGTCGACTTTGCGCCCTATGACGAGCTCCTCAACGCCGAGGGCGAGCAGTACGAGTACTTCCGCGCGGCAGGCGTGAGCGGGTCCTCCGACCCCTCCGGGATCCTCGAGCTCAGCTTTGGCGGCTCCCCGGTGGCGTGGTGGTACCGCACGCCCTACCCCTACAGCTTCACCGGCGAGGACGCGAGCTACTTCTACCAGGTCATGTCCTCGGGCTATCCGTCCACGACGGGACTCGCCAGCGAGTCCGCCGGGGTGGTCGCGGGGATGTGCCTGTAGGGCGCCGCCTCACAGCCGACGGGTCCCAGGGCGATTGTGTGCAACAACTTTGATGCCGGACGGCGGGCCTCCGCTCGGACCCAAATCCGGATTTGGGTCCGCGGGCGTGCGAGTCATCTGAAGCGCTTGTTCTTCTCGGTTAAGTACTTATCGCGAGGATTTGCTCCTCGAGCAGGAAGCCTCTCGCAAGCCGAGAAGTGCCCGCTGTCGCGGACCCAAATCCGGATTTGGGTCCGCGGGCGAGCTACGGTGCCTGGCCGGGGGTAAGGCACAAAATGTTGTGTGGTTCTTGTCTAGCCGTGGTGGCTGCCCTATAATCACTCGCTGTGTGTAAAGCTATGTGTCGTTCGCAGGAGCGTCGGCACCTCTAGAGAAGAATGAGGTTAGACCATGGACTACATCCGCGCCATCGAGCGTCAGCAGATCCGCGAGGACATCCCCGCCGTCAAGGTCGGTGACCACGTGAAGGTTCACTACCGCATCGTCGAGGGCGAGCGCACCCGCGAGCAGGTCTTCGAGGGCGACGTCATCCGCATGAGCGGCGAGGGCGCCCGCGAGACCTTCACCGTCCGCAAGATCAGCTTCTCCGTGGGCGTCGAGCGCACCTTCCCGCTCCACAGCCCCAAGATCGCCAAGCTCGAGGTCGTCCGTCACGGCGACGTCCGCCGCGCCAAGCTCTACTACCTGCGCGACCGCGTGGGCAAGGCCGCTCGCATCCGCGAGAAGCGCGACTAGTCGCAGACACACGCACGCTTTGGCCGCCCCTTCGGGGGCGGCCTTCTTGTATGGAGGGACGCTCATGACGCCTGGTCCTCGCGCCGCCACCGCACGGGAGGTCTCCGCCCTGCTCGCGGACGCACCGCTCGAGGAGGCGCGCTCGCTCGTCGAACGATATGCGGACGACCCTCGCAAGCAGGTCGCCGCGGCCGTTCGCGCCGCTCGGCGGCGCATCGAGCGCGGGGACGCCGAGCGCGAACGCGTCCTCTCGATGTACGCCCTCCAGCGCGAGCTCGGCGGCGAGGGCGTGGTCGTGGGCGTCGACGAGGTCGGCCGCGGGGCCCTGGCCGGGCCGCTCACCGTGGCGGCCGTCTGCCTTCCCGACGACCCCGTCATATGGGGCCTCAACGACTCGAAGCAGCTCACGCCCGCGCGGCGCGAGGCGCTCGCCGCCCGCATCGCCGACGTGGCCGTGGCCATCGGCATAGCCCATGTCGAGCCCGCCTCCATCGACGCCATCGGCATGGGGTCCGCGCTGCGCCACGCAATGGCGGCAGCCGTCGCGGACACCGGCCTCGATCCCGACCGCGTCCTGATCGACGGGAACCCCGTCCACGCCCACCCGGCCGAGCTCTGCGTCGTGAAGGGGGACGCCCGCGTCGCCGCAATCTCTGCCGCCTCCATCGTGGCGAAGGTGACCCGCGACGCCCTCATGGTCGCCCTCGACGAGGAATACCCCGGGTACCATCTCGCCGCCTCAAAGGGGTACGGGTCCGCCGAGCATATCGCGGCGATCAGGGAGCTCGGCCTCTCGCCCCTGCATCGCGCCAGCTTCTGTGGGAACTTCGTGGAGAATCTCCGGCTCTTCTAAGAATGCGCCCCGGACGTGACCGTCCTTCTCGACGACAGCGCCCCTGCGAGGCGCGGGCGCGAAAGCGCGCGCTGAAGCCCCGTGCAACCGGCGCGCACGCCTCGACGCAGCTCGGGCGCAGCTCCCTGCAAGCCCTCCCTGCCATGCTTGTCCGACCACAGGCGAGAGAGGGAGGCCAACATGCAGCAGGAACAGCAGGGCTCGCACCCCACCTTCGAGACGGCGCCGCAGGTCCGGCCCGCGGCGGCACAGGAGGCCGCGGAGCCCGGGGCGAGGACGTCGGTGCGAGACCTCTCCACCCGCGAGCTGGGAGCCCGGGGCGAGCTCATGGCGGCGAACAACCTTGCTGGAAGGGGATGGGAGATCCTCGGCCGCAACTGGCGCTGCCCCTTCGGCGAGGTCGATATCGTCGCCCACCCCGAGGGCGAGCGCAAGGTCGTCGCGCTCGTCGAGGTGAAGACGCGCCTTGCGCTCGGACAGCGCGACGACCCGATTCCCGAGCTCGCCGTGGACGCCGAGAAGCGCGAGCGCTACCGCAGGTGCGCGCTCAGCTACCTCATGGAGCATCCGGAGGTCGAGACCGTCCGCTTCGACGTCATCGCGCTGAACGTGTATGACGAGAACAACGCGCGGATGCGCCACCTCATCGGCGCCTACGTCGTGGACAACTGATGGGCGCGGACGTCGCCGCCGTGAAGACGGCGGCCCTGAGAGGCGCCGACGCGCTCCCGGTCGACGTCGAGGTGAGCGTCTCGGGCGGCATCCCCGGGCTCGACATCGTGGGCATGCCCGATCACTCGGTGCTCGAGGCCCGCTCGAGGGTGCGCTGCGCCCTGCGCTCCTCCGGCTTCGAGCTCCCGCGGCTCCACGTCACGATCAACCTCGCCCCCGGCGAAATCAGGAAGTCGGGCACGGCCTTCGACCTGCCGATCGCCGTCGCCATCCTCCTGGCGACCCACCAGCTCCCGCCCTCGATCGCCCGCGACGCGCTGCTCGTGGGGGAGCTCGCGCTCGACGGCGGCGTCTGCCCCGTGCGCGGGGACATGGCCTACGCCATGCTCGCCGAGAGCCTGGGGCTCGCGCTCGTCACGTCGGCGGAGAGCGGCCTCGCCGGGGGATGGGAGACGGGCGCGCGCGGCGTCCGCACGCTCGGCCAGCTCAGACAGGGGATCGAGGGGCTTCCCTGCCTCTCCTCGCACGCGGGCGCGCGCGATGAGGGGCCGGCTGCCCCGAGCCTCGACTTCGCCGACGTCGTCGACCAGGAACTCGCGAAGCGGGCGATGACCATCGCGGCCGCCGGCCGCCACGGCGTCCTGATGGTGGGGCCGCCCGGTTCGGGAAAGACCATGCTCGCGCGAAGGCTCCCCACGATCCTCCCGCCGCTCACCGAGGACGAGCGGGCGCAGGCGCTTCTCGTCCACTCCGTCGCGGGTCAGGACCCGGGCGCCGTCACCCGGGGCGAGCGGCCCTTCAGGGCGCCCCACCACTCGATCTCGACCGGGGGGCTGGTCGGCGGAGGCCGGCCCGTGACGCCCGGGGAGATATCGCTCGCGCACAACGGCGTGCTGTTCCTCGACGAGCTCCCGGAGTTCGACCGCAGGTCCCTGCAGGCGCTGAGGCAGCCCCTCGAGGACCGCACGGTGAGCATCGTGCGCGTCGACGGCGTCTACAGCTTCCCCTGCGACTTTCAGCTCGTGGCGGCGGCCAACCCCTGCCCGTGCGGGCACCTCGGCGACCCCGGCCACGAGTGCACCTGCTCGGCGGCGAAGGTCTCCGCGTACCAGGCGCGCATCGGAGGGCCCCTCATGGACCGCATCGACGTGGTCGTCGATGTTGCCAGGCCCAAGACCTCGCGGGTCATCCAGGGAGGGTTCGGGACGGGGTCGGAGGAGATGGCGCGGGAGGTCGCCGAGGCGCGCGAGTTCAGGGCCTGGAGGGAGAAGGACGCGGGCGAGGGGCGGGACCCGGTGGCCGCCGCCCGCCTCGACCTCAGGGCGCAGACGACCTTCGAGAGCCTCGCGGACGGGCTCGCCCTCGGGGGCAGGGCCATCGTGAGGGTCGCGCGGGTCGCGCGGACGATAGCCGACATCGAGCATCGGGAGCGCGTGAGCGAGGACGACGTCGTCGAGGCGCTCGGGTTCCGCTCCCGCGCGCTCACGTGAGGGAGGTGTTCTCATGGGTTCCATCCCCCGTGGCGGATGGGAGGTCAGGAAGGGCGAGGCGGGCTACCCGGACTCGCTGCTCGACCTCGCGCGGCCGCCGGAGGTCCTCTACGGGAGGGGCGACCCGAGCTCGCTCGCCGGGCCGTGCCTCTCGATCGTGGGCTCGCGCCGGGCGACGCCCTACGGGGAGGCCATCGCCGAGATGGCGGCGCGCGTGGCCGCGGACGCCGGCGTCACGGTGGTCTCCGGCGGGGCGATGGGCTGCGACCGGGCCGCGGGCATCGCGGCGCTGAGGGCGGGAGGGCGGACTGTCGTCGTCTCCGGCTGCGGCGCCGACGTCGTCTACCCGTCCACCTCCCGCGACGTCTACGAGGGCGCGGTCGCCTCCGGCGGCGCCGTGGTCTCGGTCGAGCGCTGGGGCACCGGCCCCCGGCGGTGGGCGTTCCCGAAGAGAAACGCGCTCATCGCGGCGCTCTCGAAGGTGCTCGTGGTGACCGAGGCGGGCGTGAGGTCGGGCACGCTCTCCACGGCGGAGGCGGCGACGGAGCTCGGCAGGACGGTCTACGCGATCCCGGGCTCGGTCTTCTCGCCGGGCTCTGCGGGGACCAACCGGCTCATCGCCGACGGCGCGCGCGTCATACCCGACGAGCAGTCCCTCTCGGTGGCCCTGTCGCTCGACTACGGGGCGGCGGCGCTCGTGGGGCCGGACGCCCGCTCCGCACCGGGCCCCGTGATGAGCGCGCTTCTCGCCACGCCGCTGCGGCCCGACGAGCTCGCCGCGCGCATGGGCGAGAGCGTGCTCACCGTCCTCAAGACGCTCACCGACTTCGAGGCGCGCGGGCACGTCGAGCGGCTGCCCGACGGGCGCTACGCCCCCACGCGCGGGTACCTGACGGGGGAGCGCCGGGCCTGAGCGGGCGTCGCCGGTCTTTCTCGCCCGCGCGGCTTGGGGCACAATGGGGGAGAGAGACGTTCGAGAGAATCGGGGGGCATATGGGTCAGGTCGTCACCGTCGTAGGGGGAGGGCTCGCCGGGAGCGAGTGCGCCCTGCAGCTCGCGCGCAGGGGGGTGCGGGTCCGCCTCTTCGAGCAGCGCCCGACCAGGCCCTCGCCCGCGCACCACGGCCCGGGGCTCGCAGAGCTCGTCTGCTCGAACTCCCTCAAGTCGACCAAGCCCGACTCCGCAGCCGGCCTACTCAAATGGGAGCTCGAGCGCATGGGCTGCGAGCTGCTCGCCGTCGCGCGCGCCTGCGCGGTCCCGGCCGGCGGTGCGCTCGCCGTCGACCGCGAGCGCTTCTCGGCCGCCGTGACCGAGCGCGTCGAGTCGTCCCCGCTGATCGAGGTCGTGCGCGAGGAGGTGACGTCGCTTCCCGAGGGGCCCTGCGTCATCGCCGCGGGGCCGCTGTGCTCCGACGCGCTCTTCTCGGCGCTCGCCGAGGCCGTAGGCGGCGACCGCATGAGCTTCTTCGACGCCGCCGCCCCGATCGTCGACGCCGACTCCCTGGACCGCTCGGTCGTCTTCGAGCAGTCCCGCTACGGCGGCGAGGGCGCGGGCGACTACCTCAACTGCCCCCTGGGACGCGAGGAGTACGACGCCTTCATGGACGCCCTGCTCACCGCCGAGCGCGTCATCGCCCGAGAGTTCGAGCAGGCCGACCTCTTCTGCGCCTGCCAGCCGGTCGAGGAGGTCGGGCGCACGGGCCGCGACTCCCTGAGGTTCGGCGCCATGAAGCCCGTGGGCCTCACCGACCCGCGCACCGGAAGGCGCCCCTGGGCCGCGGTTCAGCTGCGCGCCGAGAACGCGGCGCGGACAGCCTACAACCTCGTGGGCTTCCAGACCAACCTCACCTGGCCCGAGCAGCGCAGGGTGTTCCGCATGATCCCCGGCCTCGAGGGAGCCGAGTTCCTGCGCTACGGCGTCATGCACCGCAACTCCTTCGTCGACGCGCCCCACACCCTCGACGGGACGTTCAAGATCCCAGGGACCGCCGCGAGGCTGGCGGGGCAGATCACCGGGACCGAGGGCTACGTCGAGGCGATCGCCTCCGGCCTGCTCGCTGCCCTCAACACCTATGCCGACCTCGAGGGGCTCGAGCCCGCGGGCCTGCCCGCCACCGGCTCCCTCGGCTCGCTCGTGGCCTACGCCACGGACCCCGCAACCGTTGACTACCAGCCCATGCACGTCAACTTCGGCGTCTTCCCGCCGCTTGCGGACCCGCCGCGCAACAAGGCCGAGCGCCGCGCCGCGCTCGCCCTGCGCGGGCGCGCCGACCTCGACGCCTACGTCGCCTCGCGCCCCGACCTCTTCCCGGGTGAGGAGCGGTGACGGGGGAGGGGCCCCGGCCCACGCCCGAGGCGCGCGAGAGGGCCCGCGAGCTCGACGTCGTCGCCGGCGCGGCCGTCGCCTTCTGCGATCACCTCGCCGCCGTGAGGAACCTCTCGCCCAACACGGTCCGCGCCTACCGCGCCGACCTCGAGGCGTACCTCTCCTGGGCGCGCCGCGAGGGGGTGCGGCCGCTCGAGGTCTCACACCGCGAGCTGCGCGGCTACCTCGCCGAGCTCGCACGGGCGGGCTACTCCCCGCGGACCGTCAACCGGCACCTCTCCGCACTGAGGGGCCTCTACCGCTGGATGAGCCGCGCGGGGCTCTGCGACGGCGGCGCCGCGGCCGCGCTCGCGAGCCCCAAGACGTCGCGCTCACTGCCGCGGACGATGAGCGATGCCGACGCGGCTCGGCTCCTGGAGACCTGCGACCCCTCGGACGCGGTGGGCCTCAGGGACCGCGCCCTTCTCGAGCTCCTGTACGCCACCGGCGCGCGCATCTCCGAGATGGCGGGGCTTCGCGTGGCCGACCTCGACCTGGCGGGCGCCCAGGCTCGCCTGTTCGGCAAGGGCTCGAAGGAGCGGATCGTCCCGGTGTACGACTCCGCTCTCGAATGGGCCGGTCGCTACCTGCGCGAGGGCAGGCCCGAGCTCGCCGCGCGATCCCGCGAGCCGCGCGACGAGCTGTTCCTCTCGACGAGGGGAAACGCCATGTCGGCCGACGCCCTGCGCACGGTATTCGAGCGGCGCGTCGCGCTCGCCGGGCTGGACCCGGCGCTCACACCGCATGCCATGAGGCACACCTACGCGACCGAGCTCCTCGGCGGGGGAGCGGACCTCAGGAGCGTGCAGGAGCTCCTCGGGCACGAGAGCCTCTCGACGACGCAGGTGTACACGCACCTGTCCGTGGAGCGACTGCGTGAGGCCGCCGCACGGGCCCACCCGCGAGCCTGACGGCCCCGCGCCCTTCTCGGCCACGCCCCCCATGCGACCCAAAAGACGATTTGGGTCCTGGGCCGCGGGCACTTCTCGGCCCGAAGGGGGCCTTCGGCCCGGGGGATAAGCCACGAGTTTAAAGCCTTTATCGACGAGGACCGTCGTGGAGTAAGGCGTCCGTGTCGGCGGATCCAAATCCGGATTTGGGTCCGCCGCAGAGCCGCAATCTGCGCCGGTCGCCGGGCAAAGCCCTGTGGTCGGGTCGTGAATTCCCTCGACAAGCAGGTCAGAAGCCGCTATACTGCCATCCGTTGTGCACACGCACGGCATGTCGCGTAACCGCGCGGCACCATCACGCACGCGTGACGACCCGCTCGCCGTGGTGCCCGGGGCAGCTAGCCAGGCCTCGGGTGGCGATCAGGGGATGACCTCACGCGGAGGACCAACCACAGGAGGTTACCATGGCTAAGATCACTATCCAGACCCTGCTCGACTCCGGCTGCCACTACGGCCACCAGACCCGTCGCTGGAACCCGAAGATGAAGTCCTACATCTTCGGCGAGCGCAACGGCATCTACATCCTCGACCTCAAGCAGACCATGCTCGGCGCCGACAAGGCCTACACCTTCCTCAAGGAGACCGCTGCCAAGGGCGGCACCGTCCTGTTCGTCGGCACCAAGAAGCAGGCCCAGGAGCCCATCGCGGCCCAGGCCGAGCGCTGCGGCATGCCCTACATCAACCAGCGCTGGCTCGGCGGCATGCTCACCAACTTCGTGACCATCCGCTCCCGCATCGCCCGCATGGAGGAGCTCGAGGCCATGGTCGAGGACGGCCGCATGGCGCTGCTGCCCAAGAAGGAGCAGGCGGTCCTCTCCAAGGAGCTCGGCAAGCTGCAGGCCAACCTCGGCGGCGCCCGCACCATGACCGCGCTTCCGCAGGCCATCTTCGTCGTCGACTCCAAGCGCGAGGAGATCGCCATCCGCGAGGCCAACCGTCTCCACATCCCCGTCGTGAGCCTGCTCGACACCAACTCCGACCCGGACGTCATCGACTACGGCATCCCCGCCAACGACGACGCCATCCGCTCCGTCTCCCTCATGTGTGAGCTCGCGGCCGACGCCGTCCTCGCCGGCTCCGGCAAGGAGCAGATCACGGCCGAGGAGATGGCCGCCGGCACCACCGAGCCCGTCGTCGATGCCGCCCCGGCCGAGGCCGAGGCCCCCGCTGCCGAGTAACTTCACCCACTAAGAAGAGGAGAACCACCATGGCTCAGGTTACCGCCGCCCTCGTCAAGCAGCTCCGCGAGATGACCGACTCCCCGATGATGGAGTGCAAGAAGGCCCTCGTCGAGGCCGATGGCGACATCGACAAGGCCGTCGACATCCTCCGCACCATGGGCGTCGCCAAGGCCGTCAAGCGCGCCGGCCGCGACACCAACGAGGGCACCATCGCCACCTACGTGTCCGAGGACTCCAAGCTCGGCGCCATCCTCGAGCTCACCTGCGAGACCGACTTCGTGGGCACCAACCCCAAGTTCACCGGCTTCGCGCTCGAGCTCGCCAAGATCGTCGCCGAGAACGACCCCGCCGACGTCGACGCCCTCAAGGCCTGCGCCATGGGCGAGTCCACCGTCGAGGCCGAGCTCACCGAGATGATCCACGTCATCGGCGAGAACATGAAGATCGCCCGCTTCCAGCGCGTCACCGCCGAGGACGGCGCCCTGGGCAGCTACGTGCACCTGGGCGGCAAGCTCGCCGACATCGTGACCTTCAAGCTCGGCAAGGCCGAGACCGCCGCCGCCGACGAGTTCAAGACCTTCGCCCACGACGTGGCCATGCAGGTCGCCGCCGCCGCGCCCGTCGCCGCCCGCCGCGACGACGTCCCCGCCGACGTGATCGAGCACGAGCTCGCCATCTACAAGGCCCAGGCCGCCGAGTCCGGCAAGCCGGAGGCCATCCAGGAGAAGATGGCCCAGGGCCGCCTCGAGAAGTACTTCAAGGAGAGCGTCCTCACCGAGCAGGAGTTCGTCAAGGACAGCTCCCTCACCATCGGCCAGCTCGCCAAGAACGTGGGCAAGTCCCTCGGCGACGACGTCGAGGTCATGAGCTTCATCCGCTACACCTTCGGCGAGTAGCGCCTCGCTCATCGAGCGCCCGGGGGCCGGCTTCGCGCCGGCCCCCTTTTCTATGCCGGGTGATGAGCCGTCCCATGCCGGCCCGTGCGCCGCGCTCGTGTGGGAAGCTCGAGCGCTCGGGCGCGTCAAGGGGGCAGCCCGCTGCGGCTCTGGTAGAATCTCGTGTCGAGCACATCGGGCGCCCGCGCGCCCGCCCTACCAAGGAGCGGAGGTCGGCTTGTCTGACACAAACATCAAGTACCAGCGCGTTCTTCTCAAGCTCTCGGGAGAGGCCCTGATGGGGGAGCGCTCCTACGGCATCGACCCGGCGGTGCCCCAGCGCCTCGCCGAGGAGATCCGCCCGGTCTGGGAGGCCGGCGTGCAGGTCGCCATCGTCGTGGGCGGCGGCAACATCTTCCGCGGGCTCGCCGGCGCCGCCGCGGGCATGGACCGCGCGCAGGGCGACAACATGGGCATGCTCGCCACGGTCATCAACTCGCTCTCGCTCCAGGACTGCTTCGAGCACAACGGCATGGACTGCCGCGTCATGAGCGCCATCGAGATGCGCCAGATCGCTGAGCCCTACATCCGCCGCCGTGCCATCCGCCACCTCGAGAAGGGCCGCATCACCATCTACGCCGCCGGCACCGGCAACCCCTACTTCACCACCGACACCGCCGCCGCCCTGCGCGCCTGCGAGATCAACGCCGAGGTGCTCATGAAGGCCACCAACGTGGACGGCATCTACGACGCTGACCCGCGCACCAACCCCGACGCCAGGCGCTTCGAGACCATCAGCTACCGCGAGGTCCTCAACCGCGACCTCAAGGTCATGGACGCCACCGCCACCGCGCTGTGCCACGACAACAAGATGCCGATCATGGTCTTTGACATCAAGCAGCCGGGCGTCTTCATGAGGGCCGTCCGCGGGGAGCACGTAGGAACCACCGTCGTCGAGGAGGACTAGACATGAGCCAGTACACCGACCGCGCCGAGAAGAACATGAGCAAGTGCCTCGACACCCTCAAGGCAAACTTCGCCCGCGTCCGCACCGGCCGCGCCAACGCGCAGATCCTCGCGCCCATCATGGTCGACTACTACGGCCAGCCCACCCCCATCACGCAGCTCGCCGGCATCAAGGTGCCCGAGGCATCCATGCTCGTGGTCGAGCCGTGGGACAAGAGCGCCCTGCGCGCCATCGAGAAGGCCATCGAGGGCTCCGACCTCGGCATCACCCCGTCCAACGACGGCGTCTCGATCCGCCTGCCGTTCCCCAAGCCCACCGAGGAGCGCCGCAAGGAGCTCGTCAAGGAGTGCAAGGAGCTCGCCGAGGAGGCGCGCGTCTCCGTGCGCAACGTCCGCCGCGACGTCAACGGCAAGATCGAGCGCGACGAGGAGCTCTCCGACGACGAGCAGTCCCGTGAGAAGAAGGCCGTCCAGAAGGTCACCGACTCCTACGTCGCCAAGATCGACGAGCTGCTCAAGGTCAAGAGCTCCGAGGTGATGGAGATCTAGTGCGCCTCGACATCGACAAGCTGAGGGCGTACTACGCAGACGCCCCTGACGACCTGTCCCTCTCGGACATCGACCTCGACCGCATCCCCGCGCACGTCTCCATCATCATGGACGGCAACGGCCGCTGGGCCACGGCCCGGGGGCTCGACCGCTCCCGCGGCCACGTCGCGGGCGTCGACGCGTTGCGCGAGGCCGTGACCACGAGCGTCCGCCTGGGGCTCGACGCGCTCTCCGTCTACGCGTTCTCGACGGAGAACTGGCGCCGACCCAAGCGCGAGGTCGACCTGCTCATGCACCTCTTCGCCACGACCCTGGTGAAGGAGCTCCCGCTCTTCCACCAGGAGAACGTCCGCCTGCGCTTCCTCGGCGACCTCACGGCGCTGCCCGAGAAGACCCGCACGGTCTTCCAGCGCGGCCTCGACGAGACGGCCGACCACACCGGCATGACGTTCGCTCTCGCCGTCAACTACGGCTCGCGCGCAGAGCTCGCGCGCGCCGCCCGCGAGCTCGCCGCCGACGTCGCCGCCGGCAAGATCGCTCCCGAAGACGTGGACGAGGAGGCCGTCGCCGCGCACCTCTACACCGCCGGCCTCCCGGACCCGGACCTGCTGATCAGGACCTCCGGCGAGATGCGCCTCTCCAACTACCTCCTCTGGCAGCTCGCCTACACCGAGTTCTACGTCACCCCGACGCTCTGGCCCGACTTCGGCCGCTGGGACTTCCTGCGCGCCGTGGCCGCCTTCCAGGGCCGCTCGAGGCGCTACGGGGGAGTGGTCTCGTCATGAGCGGGACGAAGGCGAGAGAGCCCGAGAAGGACGCGCGGGCCGCTGGCCTCGACCGGCAGATCAAGCTGCTCGAGGACCGGCGCGCCTCCAAGGAGGAGGCGCGCGCGGCCGGCAACCTCAAGGGACAGAAGGCGCGAAGCTCCGCCGAGCGCCTGCTCACGCGCACGACCTCCGGCGCCATCTACGCCCTCGCGACCCTCGCGTGCCTGTTCATAGGCCCGCTCACCACCACCGTTCTCGTTGCCGCCGAGGCGTGGCTGTGCTGCTCGGAATTCTTCCGCATCAGCCGCATGGGCGGCCGCATGCCCAACGAGGCCGTCGGCCTCGCCGCGGCGCTGCTCTTCCCGCTGGCCGCCTACGCCAACGGTCTTCTCGCCCTGACGCTCGTGATCTTCGTGCTGCTGATGGCGTGCGCCGTGTGGTACGTGCTCACGCCGCGCGCCAACATCGCCGACGTAGCCGTCACGGCCTTCGGCCCCATCTACACCTCGCTCGCGTTCTCGAGCATCGTGCTCATCCGGATGGGCGACGACGGGCTGCCCGGCGCCCTTCTCGCCCTCGCCGTGATGCTCTCCATCTGGGGCAACGACGCCATGGCCTACTTCGTGGGCTCGGCCATCGGGCGCCATAAGCTCGCGCCGCGCATCTCTCCGAGCAAGAGCGTCGAGGGATTTGTCGGGGGAATCGTCGGTTCGGTCTTGGTGTGGGTCGTCGTCGCGCTCTTCCTGGTCAAGGACCTCACCGTCCCGCTCGCCGCGCTCTGCGGCCTCGTCGTGGGCGTCGCGGGCGTTTTCGGCGACCTCTTCGAGTCGCGCATCAAGCGCGGTGCCGGCGTCAAGGACTCCGGCAACCTCATCCCCGGGCACGGCGGCCTGCTCGACCGCAGCGACTCCATGCTCTTCGGCGGCATGGCCGCGTTCTTCCTGCTTCGCTTTGGAGGCATCCTGTGACGAAAGACCAGACCCGCGCCGCCGGCGAGCCCCTGCGCGTCGCCGTGCTCGGCTGCTCGGGCTCCATAGGCACCCAGACGCTCGACGTCTGCCGGCGCCATGCCGACCGGCTCCGCGTCGTCGCCCTCTCCGTCAACTCCTCGACCGACCTCCTCGTGCGCGCCGCGAGGGAGTTCGGCGTCGCCCGCGTCGCGGTCGCCGACGCCTCGCGGGCGGGCGACCCCGTCCTCTCCGAGCTGCCGGACGGCTGCGAGCCCTCCTTCGGCCCCGAGGCGGTCACCGAGCTCGCATCCCTGCCCGACGTCGACGTCGTCGTGAACGCCCTCGTGGGCTTCGCCGGCATCCACGCCGGCCACGCCGCCCTTCTCGCCGGGAAGTCGCTCGCATACGCCAACAAGGAGTCCATCGTCTGCGGCGGCGACCTCCTGATGCCGCTCGCCCGCCCCGGCAGGCTCCTTCCCGTGGACTCCGAGCACAGCGCGATCTTCCAGTGCCTGGTGGGGGAGCGTCCCGAAGACGTCTCCCGGATCTGGCTCACCTGCTCGGGCGGGCCCTTCTACGGGCGCACCCGCGACGAGCTCGCAGGCGTCACCGCCGCGCAGGCCCTCGCGCACCCCACCTGGACGATGGGGGCCAAGATCACCATCGACTGCTCGACCCTCATGAACAAGGGGCTCGAGGTCATCGAGGCCCACCACCTCTTCTCCCAGCCCGTCGACGCCATCCGCGTCCTCGTGCACCGTCAGAGCAAGATCCACTCGATGGTCGAGTTCGTCGACGGCGTCGTAAAGGCCCAGCTCGGCAGCTCCGACATGCGCGCACCGATCCAGTACGCGCTCAGCTACCCCGAGCGCTGGGACGCCACGGCGCGCCGCGTCGACTGGTGCGCGGAGGACCCCTTCACCTTCGGCGAGGCGGACGAGACGGCCTTCGGCTGCCTGGCGCTCGCGCGCGAGGCGGGCCGCGTCGGCGGGACCCTCCCGTGCGCCATGAACGCCGCCAACGAGGTCGCCAACGAGAGCTTCCGCAAGGGTTTGTGCGGATTTCTCGACATCGAGCGCGTCGTAGCGCGCGTCATGGAACTCGCCGAGGCCGAGCGGGTAGAGTCGATAGAGCAGCTCGACGAGGTCGACGCACGAGCCCGCGAGCTGGCCCGCACCGCACTCTCGGAGGTTCGCTTGTGAGCGCTGTCATCGGCTTTCTCTCCGCCCTGTTCTGGGGCGTCCTCGTCCTCTCGGTCCTCGTCTTCGTCCACGAGGGCGGCCACTACCTGGCCGCGCGCGCCTCGCACGTCCGCGCGACCGAGTTCTTCCTCGGCATGCCGTGCCGCCTCAAGCTCTCGAGGAAGAGCCGCTCGGTGGGCACGGAGTTCGGCGTCACGCCCATCCTGCTCGGCGGCTACACGCGCATCTGCGGGATGGAGGGGCATGACGACGAGATGCTCGCGCCGGCTCTCGACCTCGTGATGAGCCGCGGCCGCATCCGCGCCGACGAGCTCGCCGGCGAGCTCGGCATCGAGGTCGACCGCGCCTACGACCTTCTCGCCACCCTGAGCGACTGGGCGGCGATCCGGCCCTACTACGACCGCGCGCTCGGCGAGACGCCGGGACAGGCGGACTGGCCCGCGGCCTTCGAGACCCTCGCCCGCGACGCCAACAACCTCACCGAGTACGACCGCGGGCACGACTTCGCGC
This sequence comes from uncultured Atopobiaceae bacterium, assembly GCA_944320975.1. Taxonomy (GTDB): domain Bacteria; phylum Actinomycetota; class Coriobacteriia; order Coriobacteriales; family Atopobiaceae; genus Thermophilibacter. Next base: position 18,994 of record CALUJM010000005.1, read on the forward strand.
TTCCCGGCTCCACCGAGGCGGGCCAGCCGCACCCCACCGGCATGGACGCGGCGAGCTTCCTCGAGCAGGAGCGCTCGCACACCTACCTCGGCGTCGGCTTCCTGCGGCGCGTCTTCATGCTCCTGGCGGGCCCGCTGGTCAACGTCCTTCTCGCCTTCGTGATCGTGACCTGCGCCTTCATGGTCCAGGAGTACCGCTACGCCCCCAACGTGAGCACGATCGGGGGCGTCGACGCCGGCACCCCCGCCGAGCAGGCGGGCTTCGAGGCCGGGGACACCATCACCTCCGTGGGCGGCGTCGAGGTCTCCACCTGGGAGGACCTCGTGGACGCCCTGGCGCCCTACCTCGAGAGCGGCACCGACGTCGAGCTCACCTACGAGCGGGGCGGCGTCGAGGGCACGGCCCTTCTCGACCTCCCCGACGGGGAGGCCCTCGAGCGCGCCGGCTTCCTCTCGAGCGTCGCGACCTACCGTCTCAGCCCCGCGCAGGCAGTCCAGGCGACGCTCGACTACACCGGGCAGGTCGCCTCGTTCGTCGCCCGGCTCCTCCAGCCCAGCCACACGATGGAGGTGCTCGACCAGTCCAGCTCGGTCGTGGGCATCTCCGCCATGGCGGCCGAGGCCGCGTCGACCGGCCTGCGCACGCTGCTGGTGTTTGCCGCCGCCATCTCGATGTCGCTCGGCTTCATGAACCTAATCCCCGTGCCTCCCTTCGACGGCGGCAAGATCCTCATCGAGGTCATCCAGCTCGTGGCGCGCAGGCCGCTCTCCGTAAAGGTCCAGACCGCCCTGAGCTACGTGGGCATAGCGTTCATGCTCTTCGTCTTCGTCGTCGTGCTCAAAAACGACATCGTCCGCTTCGTGATTGGCTAGGTGATCTGCGTGGCCGAGAAGAACCGCGAGCCCCTCCCGCGCGAGCTCACGAGGCAGGTGCGCGTCGGCGACGTCGCCGTGGGCGGCGGCGCGCCCGTCTCGGTGCAGTCCATGTGCACGACGCCGACCTCCGACGCCGACGCCACGCTCGCGCAGATCGCGCGGCTCGCCGCCGCCGGCTGCGAGATCATCCGCGTGGCCGTGCCCGACGCCGGCGCGCTCGACGGCTTTCAGCGCATCTGCGAGGAGTCGCCCCTGCCTGTGGTGGCCGACATCCACTTCGACCACCGGCTCGCCATCGAGGCCTGCCGCCGCGGGGCCGCGGCGCTGCGCGTCAACCCGGGCAACATCGGCAGCTGGGAGCGCGTCGACGCCGTGATCGACGAGGCGGGCGCCGCGGGCATCCCGATCCGCATCGGAGTGAACGCCGGCTCGCTCGACCCCGCCTACGCCGAGAGGGAGGACCTCACGCACGTGGAGAAGCTCGTCGGCTCCGCCACCTCCTTCGTCGAGCACTTCCGCGACCGGGGCTTTTCCGACATCGTGCTCTCCGCCAAGGCCCACGGCGTGCCCACGACCGTCGAGGTCAACCGCGCGCTCTCGCGGCAGCTGCCGGACGTGCCCATGCACATCGGCGTGACCGAGGCGGGCACGGCGCGCCAGGGCACGGTCAAGAACGCCGCCGCCATCGGCACCCTGCTCATGGAGGGGATCGGCGACACGATGCGCCTCTCGCTCACGGCCGACCCCGTCGAGGAGGTCGACGTTGCCTGGGACCTGCTCTCCGCCGTCGGACTGCGGCGCCTGCGCCCCGAGCTCGTGAGCTGCCCCACCTGCGGGCGCTGTCAGTGGGACCTCATGGGCGTCGCGTCCGAGGTCGAGCGGCGCCTCGCGGGCGTACGGGCGCCCATCACCGTGGCCGTCATGGGCTGCGTCGTGAACGGCCCCGGTGAGGCCAAGGGCGCCGACATCGGCCTTGCGGGCGGCCGCGGGAAGGCCGTCCTCTTCGCGGCCGGCGAGAAGATCCGCACCGTCGACGAGGCAGACGCCGTCGACGAGCTCTTCGCCGAGATCGAGCGCCGCTTCTCGTAGCCGTCCGGCCTCGCGCCGGCCGCATATGCCCCGGCGCTAGGCCTACGATAACGCTGCTGATTCTTGCGACTGAGTGACGCTACGTCGGCTCAGGTTGGATCACAATTCGCGATTGTGTGCAAAATCTTTGATCCCGCTCACCCCTCTACATCAAAGGTTTTGCACACAACCGAGTAAAAGTGCCTCCGGGCGAGAAGAACGAGCGTCCCGGAGGGTCCAGGATGCCCACGGGGCCCGGCTGACATCAAAGATTTTGCTCACAACCGCCCCTTTGGCCCCAATTTTGTCGACCGCCTGAGCACGCGGCCCTCAAATACTCACAACCTCGCTTTTGTGGCAGGTTTGCGCCGTGGGAGATGCCTGCACGACACAGACCCGTGAGTACACCGCTCCCGTCCGACCGGGCGGCATGACTCCCGCCGCGATTTCTTGGCGCGCCCTCTGCGCCAAGCTGTCCGAGCGCCGGGGGTCATGCCGCCCGGTCGGACGCCGAGGAGTGTCAACCTCGCCCGTCCTTCTCGGCAGCTTGGCGTAGAATCATGGGCGTTGCATCGCATGACAGAAGGGAACGCACGTGAAGCGTTATCAGAAGATGTCCCAGCTCTACGCGCCCACGCTGAAGGAGGACCCGGCCGAGGCCGAGCTCGCGAGCCACCGCCTGCTGCTGCGCGCCGGCATGATCCGCAAGACCGCCGCCGGCCTCTACAGCTACCTGCCGCTCGCGTGGCGCTCGATCCGCAAGATCGAGGCCGTCATCCGCGACGAGATGGAGGGCATCGGCGCCCAGGAGATGATGGTGCCGATCCTCACGCCGGCCGAGCTCTGGCACGAGTCGGGCCGCTGGGACGCCTACGGCCCCGAGCTCATGCGCATCGCCGACCGCCACGGCCGCGAGTTCGCCCTCGGCCCCACGCACGAGGAGACCTTCACCGACCTCGTGAAGAACGAGCTGCGCTCCTACAAGCAGCTCCCGTGCACGCTCTACCAGATCCAGGACAAGTTCCGCGACGAGATGCGCCCGCGCTTCGGCCTCATGCGCGGCCGCGAGTTCATCATGAAGGACGCCTACAGCTTCTCCGCCACCCAGGAGTCGCTGCAGGAGTGCTACGAGCAGGAGAAGGCCGCCTACGCGCGCATCGCCGAGCGCTGCGGCATCTATGCCCTCCCCGTCGTGGCCGACTCCGGCCAGATCGGCGGCGACACCTCCGTCGAGTTCATGGCGCTCGCGGACTCCGGCGAGGCCGAGCTCGTCTACTGCGACTGCGGCTTCGCGGCCGACGTCGAGGCCGCTGCCACCAAGGTCCCCGTGACCGAGGGCCCCGGCGACGGCACGCTCGAGAAGGTCCACACGCCCGGCCTCGGCACCATCGAGGCGGTCGCGGACTTCTTCGGCTTCCCGGAGAACGGCACCCGCAAGTCCCTGGCGCTCGTCGCCGAGGACGGCACCAGCGTCGTGGCCATCGTCCCCGGCGACCACGAGCTCAACGAGATCAAGGCGGGCAAGCTCTTCGGCCCCTACCACCTCATGAGCGACGAGGAGCTCGAGCTCGCCGGCCTGCACAAGGGCTTCATCGGGCCCGTGGGCCTTCCGCAGGGCGTGCGCCTGGTCTGCGACGAGTCCCTGCGCGAGAGCGTCAGCTGGGCCTGCGGCGCCAACGAGGTGGACTACCACTACACCGGCGCCCGCCCCGGCCGCGACTTCGAGGTCGACGAGTGGGCCGACCTCGTGAGCGTGAAGGCCGGCGACCCCTGCCCGCACTGCGGCGCCGCCCTCAAGAGCGCCCGCGGCATCGAGATCTCCCAGGTCTTCCAGCTCGGCACCAAGTACTCCGAGTCCATGGGCGCCACCTTCGCCGACGAGGACGGCGTTGAGCGCCCCTTCCTCATGGGCTGCTACGGCATCGGCGTCTCCCGCACGCTGGCCGCCGTCGTGGAGCAGCACAACGACGAGCACGGCATCTGCTGGCCCGTCTGCGTGGCGCCCTACGAGGTCGAGGTCGTGCCGCTTGCGGTGAACGACGACGTGGTCACGCCCGTCGCCGAGAGGCTCGTGGGCGAGCTCTGCGCCGCCGACCTCGAGGTGCTGCTGGACGACCGCAAGGAGCGCCCGGGCGTCAAGTTCGCCGACGCCGACCTCATCGGCATCCCGTACCAGGTGATCCTGGGCAAGCGCGGCGTGGCCAACGGCATGGCCGAGGTCAAGGTCCGCGAGACCGGCGAGCGCTTCGACGTGCCGCTGGACGAGGTCGCGGACTGGCTCTCCGAGCGCGTCGTCCCCGCCCGCGCCTAGCGTGCAAAAGTGACAGGCACTTTTGCACGCGTGCCCCGGTTCTTCTCGGCCGGGGCACTCTTGTATAGAAAGGACGTCCCATGAACTACTCAGAGCTCGCGGCCGCCGCGCGCGGCCAGATCGGACCCTACTGCCGCGCGTGCCCCGTCTGCGACGGGCGCGCCTGCGCCGGCGTCATGCCCGGGCCGGGCGACAAGGGCGTGGGCCACGTAGCCGAGAAGAACTGGCGCGCCTGGCAGGCGCTCTCCGTGAACATGGACACGCTGCACGAGCCCTTCTCGGCCGATACGCGCGCGACGGTGCTGGGCCGCGAGCTCTCGCTGCCCGTGATGGTCGGCCCCGTGGGCGACGTCCAGCGCCACTACGGCGAGAAGTACGACACCGTCGGGTACAACAGCTGCGTGCTCGAGGCCGCGGCGGGGGAGGGGACGCTCGCCTGGACCGGCGACGGCCTGGACAGCTCCATCATGACCGAGGCGTGCGACCTGGTGGGCTCGCTCGGCGGCGCCGGCGTGCCCACGGTCAAGCCCTGGGACGACGCCACGCTCGCGGCCAAGCTCGACGAGGCGCTCGCCGCGCGGCCCGCCGCCGTGGCGATGGACATCGACGCCGCGGGGCTTCCGTTCCTGCGCGGCCAGCAGCCGCCGGCGGGCGCAAAGTCCGCGGCTCAGATCGCCGAGGTCGCGGCGCGCTGCCACGAGGCGGGCACGCGCTTCGTGCTCAAGGGCGTCATGACGGCCTCCGCGGCCCGGCGCGCGGCGGAGGCCGGCGTGGACGCGATCGTGGTCTCCAACCACGGCGGGCGCGTGCTGGACGGCACCCCGGCCACGGCCGACGCCCTGCCCTCGATCGTCGAGGTCGCAGGCGAGAAGGTCGAGGTGCTCGTGGACGGCGGCGTCCGCAGCGGGCTCGACGTCTTCCGCGCGCTGGCCCTGGGGGCGCGCGCCTGCCTGGTCTGCCGGCCGTTCGTGGTGGCCGCCTTCGGCGGGGGAGCGGAGGGCGTGCGCGCCTACCTGGCGCAGCTGCGCGCCGAGCTCGCCGACGCCATGGAGATGTGCGGCGCGGCCACCGTGGCCGACGTCATGCGCGACATGCTCTGGGGCTAGGGACCCCACGTACTTCTCGGCAGCTCGTTCTTCTCGCTTGGCTGCTGCCGAGCATGCCGCATGGGACAGTTTCCGGCTGCACGACAAGGATTCTGTCCGCTGCGGCATGCTCGCGGCAGAGTGCGGTGGCGGGGCCCGTGCTCGGGCGCAGCACCGCCGCCGGCCACGTCGCCGAGTAAGAGCTTCTTGCCAAAACGGCCCCGTTTTGAGCCCCGAAATCGCACATTGCTCTTACTCGGCGAGGCGGCGCTGTGATGATACCGTGGCAAGGCGGAGGCGGGCCGCGACAGGCCGGGGAGTATCGGGGCGCTTTTTTCAAATTGTGTGTTGACGCCCGCGGTGAGTCTGCTAATATAGCTAGCGCACCAACGCACGGGGATATAGCTCAGTTGGGAGAGCGCGTGACTGGCAGTCACGAGGTCAGGGGTTCGAACCCCCTTATCTCCACCATGTAATTGCTGGCGGCGGCTTCGGTCGCCGCCTTTTTCATAACGGGCTCTTGGCGCAACGGTTAGCGCAGGGGACTCATAATCCCTGGGTTGGGGGTTCGAATCCCTCAGGGCCCACCAAAAGACCAGCTCGGGAGCTATGCCGCTCCCGAGCTTTTTTATCTTCCCACCCCTGGCATCAGATTCGAGACACCCCCTCCCATCACTCAAGACAAGCACTCTGAGCTGGATAGCTTTCAAAGTGCTGACCTTATCCTTACGCAGAGCTTTCATATGGATTCCCATCCCCCCTATACACTGAGGCCGGGCAGAGAGCCCCAGGTACGATGCTAAGGAGGAGACAAGATCATGCGCAGATTCAGCAAGGTACGACTCGCCATTGCCGCCGGCCTCGCAACCGCGACCTTTGCCGCCGCCGCAATCGCACCCGTAACCGCGTACGCGGCCTATGGGAACTACTCGGACCTCTCTTCGAACCACTGGGCAGTCCAGGGCGGGGTCGTCGACTGGGCCGAGAAGAACGACATCATCAACGGCGTCAACGGGGAGTGGCTCCCCGAGTCGCAGATAACCCGCGCCCAGGCAGCCGTGGTCCTGTACAACCTCGCCGGCAACCCCCAGGTAAGCGGGGTGGCGCGCTTCGACGACAACGACATCCTCTACAGGGACTACAGCTGGGCGCTGAACGCGATCACCTGGGCGCAGCGCAAGGGAATCTTCACCGGCTCCGTGAACGCCGACGGCTCCGTGAACTTCAACCCCGGCGACATCCTCACCCGCGAGCAGGCGGCAAAGATCTTGTGCGTGATCTCGGGCGGATCGAGCGGAAACCCCGCCACCCTCAACCGGTTCCCCGACCGCGCGAGCGTCTCTGCCTGGGCGACCGGCGTCGTGGCGTGGGCCGCCGAGAACGACATCATGGGCAAGGGAGGGCAGCTTTCCGCAAACTCCAGCTGCACCAGGGCCGAATTCGTCACCATGACCAAGTCCACGGACCACTACATCCATCCCGAGGTCGACGACTGGGATGACGACGACTGGGACGACTGGTTCGACGACGACCGCTTCGACGATGACGACTGGGATGACGACGACTGGTACGACGACTGGGACGACTGGTACGAGGACCAGTTCGACGACGATGATGACGACGACCGCTGGGATGACGACTGGGACGATGACGACCGGTTCGACGATGACGACGATGACGACGACTGGGACGACGATGACGACGACCGGTTCGACGATGACGATGATGATGATGACGACGATGACGACGATCACTGGGACGACTAGCACCGAGTCGTAGCAACTCCCATGGGGCCATCGGCACAAGCCGGTGGCCCCATTCCATTTCAGGGCGTCCCACCACCACGTCGAATGGAGCGGATTTCAGCCGACGTCACCTGGATTCATCTCAAATGACGTGCTGGGCCTGGGGCGGATCGGTACGCCGCCACAAAAGCACGGTTGTGTGGCCAGCGGCTTCGCGTGCTCCGGAAGACGCCCGATTTTCAAAGCGCAAGGCGGTTGTGGGCAAAACGTTTGATGCCGTCGGCCTCGCAGGTTCTTCTCGCCGCATCCTATCGGCCAAAATGCGGCGAGAAGTGCGTGAGATCCGCATTTGTGGGCAAAACCTTTGATGCGAGCAGGCAGTACGCATCAAAGGTTTTGCCCACAACCGGGAGATTGGCGCCGGCCCCGGGACAGCCTGCCGACAAGTGCGCGAGGACGACAAGTGCGTGAAGCCGACAAGAACGCAGGGCCGAGAAGAGCGCTGCTCGCTACGCGCTCAGGTACCAACGGAAGTCCCAGGCGTCGAGCTCGAAGGTCTGGAACTCGGCAACGGCGCCGGTCACGAGGTCCTCATACGACGCCCGCACGGGCATCCACGCGGTGCGCGCCTCGTCGGAGAAGTTGAAGACGGCGTCGAGGCTCTTCTCGCCCGCGCGGCGGCGAATCCACAGGATGGCGGGGTCGCTGTAGTCGACGATCGTGACCTCGGCGTCCGCGTCGAAGACGTCCTCGGCGCGGCGGATGCCCTCGAGGCGCCCTAGGGCCGAGAAGAGCGCGCCCTGGACAGTCTTCGGGTCGTCCGCGCTGTCCACGAGAGCCCAGTCGAAGCGGCCGCGGTGGATGTAGCGGGAGTCGTCGGCCTTCTCGGGGTCGTCCTTGTAGGCGTAGTCGTTGACCTGCCCGACCTCGTCGCCGCTGTAGATGATCGGCAGACCCGACTGCGCGAGCAGGTAGGCGTGGAGCATGACGTCCTTGCGCACGGCGACCTCCATGGCCGCCGCGTCGCCCTCGAAGCCCGCGGCCTCGATCCCGCACATCGACGCCGTGGTCGCGCAGAAGCGCGCGTCTCCGGTCACGGGGTCGGCATTGTAGAGCTCGCCGCGGCTCGTGCTGCCGGGGACGCGGCCCAGGAAGTACTCGTTGAGGTAGCGCTTGTGCGGGACCTCCTGCATGCCCCAGGTGGAGAGGGTGCCGTAGTCCAGCCCCCAGCCGATGTCGTCGTGGCAGCGCAGGTAGTTGAGGAAGGTGTACTCGCGCGGCAGCCCGCAGACCGCCTCGAGCTGGCCGCGCAGCAGACGCGTGTCGCGGCAGGCCACGGTGTTCCAGGTGGTGGCCATCGTCGTGACGTTGTAGAGCATGTGGCACTCGGGCTTCTCGACGGTGCCGAAGTAGGGGACCACCTCGACGGGCGCCATGACGACCTCGCCCAGCAGCACGATGCCCGGGCACACGATCTCGCCGATCATGCGCATCATGCGGACGATGGTGTGGACCTGCGGCAGGTTGCGGCAGTTGGTGCCGAGCTGCTTCCAGATGTAGGGGACGGCGTCGATGCGGATGATGTCCATGCCCTGGTTGGCCAGGTAGAGGAAGTTGTACATCATCTCGTTGAAGACGCGCGGGTTACGGTAGTTGAGGTCCCACTGGTAGGGGTAGAACTGCGTCATCACGCACTGGTCGAGCTCGGGGAGGTAGGTGAAGTGCCCGGGCGCGGTGGTGGGGAAGACCTGGGGGACGTCGCGGGTGTAGCGGTCGATGACGGCCTGGTCGCGCACGAAGAAGTAGCGGCTCATGTACTCGCCCTCGCCGGCGCGGGCGCGGCGAGCCCACTCGTGCTCGTCGGAGGTGTGGTTCATGACGAAGTCCATGCAGAGGCTGATGCCGCGCTCGTGGCACTTCTCGGCAAGGCGGGCGAGGTCGTCCATGGTGCCGAGGTCGGGGCGGACGCTGCGGAAGTCGCGCACGGCGTAGCCCCCGTCGGAGCGGCTCTTGTCGGCGGGCGTGTCCAGGAACGGCATGAGGTGGACGTAGTTGACGCCCACGCGCTCGAGGTAGTCGAGGCGGCCCTCGACGCCCTTGAGGTCGCCGGCGAAGTTGTCGACGTACATCTGCATGCCGAGCATGTCGCGGCTGCGGTACCACGCGCCGGCGGCCTCGCGCTTTGCGTCGAGCGCGCGCAGGGCGGCGGGGCGGGCGTCGTAGAAGCTCCGCAGCTGGCTCACCAGCTCGCCGAACATGTCGGCGTTGTCGTAGAGCTCCATGTAGAGCCAGCGGAGCTCGTCGTGGTGGCGCCGGAGGCGACGCAGGAAGGCGTCGTCCGCGGCGGTGTTTCTGGGGGCGCGCTTGACGGCCATGGGGAAGGCCCTTCTCTGAGGTCCCACGATGTGGGAACGTTATCATACCGGGCACATTCTAGGGCGCCGCGGGGGAGCGGCGAGGGTGATTTCCCCGAGCGGGCGAAGATGGGGTGGGAACGTTCTCTTATGGGAGCGGGGGCGGCGCGGAGAGCGACGAGGGGAGCCGGGGAGTCCGGCGCTCGTCTCATGCGGCCGCTCCACCCCGCACACATATTCAAAAAATCTCGTGCCATCCGCGCCGAGTTCTGATAAGATGCTCTAGCGCACAAGCGCGGGCGATTGGCTCAGGGGTAGAGCACTTCCTTCACACGGAAGGGGTCGCTGGTTCGAATCCAGCATCGCCCACCATTGGGGATATAGCTCAGTTGGGAGAGCGCGTGACTGGCAGTCACGAGGTCAGGGGTTCGAACCCCCTTATCTCCACCATGATCGCTCAGGCCGTCGGGTTTCTCGCCCGGCGGTCTTTTTCGTGTGCGACCGCGGCACGCCCGGCCCCGCGGCATGAGAACGGCCCGGACGGGGCCGGGCCGCAATTCGCAGGCGAGAAGGACGCGCGCCGGTGACGGACCGCAGGCCCCTGCGTCGGCTAGCGCCCGGTGATGGCGCGGCGCAGCATCATGACGTAGGCCTCGGCGCCCTCGGGCCTCAGGTGGGTGCCGTCGCCCCAGAAGTACTCGTCGTGGCCGGCGCTCTCCGCATACCAGTCGATGACCTGGACGTTGTCGTAGGTGGCGGCGACGTCCCAGAAGAGCTGGTTGTTCATGTCCTGGTAGGCCTGGGGCACGCGCGTGGTCACGAGGTAGACCTTCTTGTCCGGCCCGGCGGCGTCGATCAGCGCGCGGACCTGGTCCTCGCGCGCCACGCCGTTGTTGCCCAGCGCAAAGACCACGACGTCGGACCCGTGCCCGTCCGCCACGCACTGGTTGTAGACGTCGAGGCCCACGGGCAGCTGGCGCCCCACGGCGGAGTCGATCCAGCCGTTGGGGAAGACGCGCTGGAACTGGGTCGCGGCGCCGAGGGAAACCGAGTCGCCCACGAGCAGCACGCCCGCGTCCGTGGCGCCGGTCTCGACGTCGACGTCGTAGTTGAGGCGGTTGATCGTGTCCAGCGCGGAGGCGAAGGCCGTCCCCGCGAGGTAGGTCCCCGAGACGTCGTAGCCCTCGGTCTCCGGGTTGAACTGGACGACCTGGGACTCGGTGCCCTGGTCGGCGGCGGGGACGCCCGTCTGCTCCGCCGAGATGGGGGCCAGCGTCACCACGACCACGGCGAGAAGGGCGGCGGCCTCGGCGACGAGTGCGGGCTTGGCCTGGCCGAGAAGCATCGGCGTGCCGACGCCGCGCTCGACCACGCGGTAGGTGACCTCGGAGACCGCGACGATGGCGAGCAGCTCGAGCGCCCATCCCCACCAGGGGAGCTCGGTCGTGCGCGTAGCGGGGTTCATGATGAGGAGCAGCGGGTAGTGCCAGAGGTACAGGGCGAAGCCGCGCGCGCCGGCGAGCGCGAGCGGGCGCAGCCCGAGCACGCGGCCCACGAGGCTGCCCCTGCGGCAGACCGACCCGATGAGCACGCCCGTGAGCAGCGCCGCGAGGAAGATGCCCCCTCGATATGCGAACTCGGAGTAGCCGTTCAGCGTGACCATCATCGCGCCCAGGCCGACGATGGAGCCGAGGGCGGCGAGCTCGTAGGCCCAGCCGGGGACCTCGCGCCGGCGCGGCTCGCCGTGGCGCCTCCCGCCCTGCTCGGCGGCTGTCCCGGGCAGGGCGAAATCCCAGCCCCGGCCGCGCGTCATGAGCGCCACCAGGGCGCCCACGAGCAGCTCGGCCGCGCGCGTGTCCGGGCCGTAGTAGATGCGGTTGGTGTCACCGGCGGGGTCGTAGAGGACCGCCATGGCCACCGCGGAGGCGAGCGCGAGCGCGGCGACCACGCGCTCTGCCGACGCCCGGCGCCTGAGCACGCGCGACAGCAACCACAGCAGGAGCGGCCACACGAGATAGAACTGCATCGTCACGCCCACGAACCAGAGGTGAGTGAGCGGCGAGGGCAGGCCCGCGGCGGCGAAGTAGGAGACGTTGCGCACGATGTAGTAGATGTTCTCGAAGAACAGCAGGGCGGGCACCGCATCGCTTTTGACCTTGGGGAGCAGCGCGGGCGAGAAGAGCGCGCAGAGCGCGGCCACGACGCCCACCACCACGAGCATCGACGGGAGCAGGCGCGCCACGCGCCCCGCCAGGTAGCGCGGGTAGTCGAGCCCGCCCTTCTGGGAGATCCTGCGCTCGAGGGAGAGCGTGGCGAGGTATCCGGTGAGGACGAAGAACACGGTCACGCCGAAGTAGCCGCCGGGTAGCCAGGAGGGGTTGGCGTGGTAGACGATGATGGCGGCGATAGCGAGCAGCCTCAGCCCGTCGAGGGCGGCGACCTTCCTGGTGCTTGGCATGAATCGTTCCTATCTGCGTTCTGCGCCGCGACGCCCGCGGCGCGCGTGAGCTCTTCTCGGTTTATCACACCCATTCTAGCGTCACGCGTCCGACCCTCGCCCGGCCAACGCCAAGTTGACAATCGCACCACGAGCGATCCCGGAGCTCCGGCGACTCGCCGCCGCGAGGCGCCGCCGCTGGGCGCCACCGGCGGCGATCTCATCGGAAACCCGAGGTTGTGTGCAACAACTTTGATGACGAGCCCGCGAGCCCATCAACTGTTTTGCCCACAAGCGCCGGATATGTGCAATTGAGTGTCGTCGGGAGCGAGTTTATCTCGCTTCGGGGCCCGCGCGGCCCAGCGATATAAATTGTTTTGCCCACAACCTCAAAATCGATAGAGAAAAAGGCGTGTCCGCGAGCGCAGGGAGGCGAGAGGCACACAATCGAGGTTTTGCTGCAGGTGCCGCAGGTGATGCAGATGCTGCAGGCGCCGCAGGTGATACAGGCTCCGCAGGGCACCGCAGGCGCCGCAGGGCACCGCGGGGAGGTGAGCGCGCCGGAGGGCGAGCCCGCGAGCTGAGGAGATTGTCGGGTTGTCACCGGCCCGCACGGCCCGCGCGCCCGGCCGCGGCGCCGACTCGCCTATACTGAATGGGTTTGAAGCGAGACCAAGGAGGGCGCCATGACCGCCGCAGACAACCCCGTCGAACTCTTCGACCTGAGGATCGCCCACGTGGGCATCAACACCACCAGCCCGGACGACGCCTCGGCCACGGCCGACGCCCTCTGCGCGCTGCTCGGCGTCGGGCGCGGCGAGGAGCCGTTCCCGGTCTCCTCGTTCGCCGGGACCCTCGTGGAGGTCATGAACAACGGCGGCCGGGGCGAGAAGGGCCACATCGGCCTGCACGTGAGCGACATCGACGCCGCGATCGCCTGGTACGAGGCGCGCGGCATCGAGTTCGACGAGTCCTCGCGGACGCTCAGCCCCGACGGCTCGGGCCGCACCTACCTCATCTACTTCAAGGAGCAGGTCGCGGGCTTCGCGATCCACCTCACCATCGCCGACTAGCGTCCGGCCGCGCAGCGCCGGGCGAGAAGAACCAGGAAGACGCACGTGATAGCACTCGCAGACAAGATCACCAAGTCCTTCGGCGGCCGCGTCCTGTACGCGGGCGCCACGCTGCAGCTCAACGCCCACGAGCGCTGGGCCCTCGTGGGCCCCAACGGCGCGGGCAAGACCACGCTGCTCAAGATCATCATGGGGGAGGAGTCCGCCGACGAGGGCACCGTGAGCTTCGCGCGCGACGCCACGATCGGCTACCTCGAGCAGGAGACGCAACTCGCGGGCGAGAAGAGCGCCCTCGCCGAGGTCATCGAGTCCGCCCACGAGGTCAAGGACGCCGAGCGGCTGGTCGCAGACCTCGAAAAGAAGATCTCCCAGACCGAGCCCGGCCCCGAGCTCGACGCCCTGCTCGAGCGCTACGGCCACGCCCAGGACCGCTTCGAGCGCCTGGGCGGCTACGAGCTCGAGAGCCGCGCCCGCGCCATCCTCGCGGGCCTGGGCTTTCCCGTCGAGGACTTCGACAAGCCCGCCCGCGACTTCTCCGGCGGCTGGCAGATGCGCATCGCCCTCTCCAAGCTGCTGCTGCGCCACCCGGACCTGCTGCTGCTCGACGAGCCCACCAACCACCTCGACCTCGAGAGCGTCAAGTGGCTCGAGCAGTTCCTCGCGGGCTACGACGGCGCCGTGCTGCTGGTCTCCCACGACCGCGCCTTCATGGACGCCTGCGTCTCCCACGTGGCCGCGGTCGAGAACCGCCGCATCACCACCTACACCGGCAACTACTCGAGCTACCTCAGGCAGCGCGAGGACAACCTCGAGCAGATGCGCGCCAAGCGCGCCGCCCAGGAGCGCGAGATCGCGCACATGCAGGTCTTCGTGGACAAGTTCCGCTACAAGCCCACCAAGGCCGCGCAGGCCCAGGAGCGCATGAAGAAGATCGAGCAGATCAAAAGCGAGCTCGTCATCCTGCCGGAGGGCACCAAGAAGGTGCACTTCTCGTTCCCCGAGCCGCCGCGCACCGGCGACGAGGTCATCAAGCTCGAGGGCGTCGCCAAGTCCTTTGGCGAGAACCACGTCTACTCGGACGTCGACCTCACCCTCTACCGCGGCGACCACGTCGTGCTCGTGGGCCCCAACGGCGCCGGCAAGTCCACGCTCATGAAGCTCATGAACGCCCAGCTCGCGCCGGACGCCGGCACGGTGGCGCTCGGCAAGAGCGTCACGATGGCCTACTACGCCCAGCACCAGCTCGAGCAGCTGAACGAGGCCAACACCGTCCTCGGCGAGATGGACACCGTCGCCGCGGGCTGGGCGACCTCCGAGGAGCGCCGCCTGCTCGGGGCGTTCCTGTTCCACGGCGACGACGTCGAGAAGCGCGTGAGCGTGCTCTCCGGCGGCGAGCGGGCGCGCCTGGCGCTCGCCAAGATGCTCGTTGCCCCCGACCCGCTGCTGCTGCTCGACGAGCCCACCAACCACCTCGACATCGACTCGGTGGACGTGCTCGAGCGCGCCCTCGTTGACTTTGCGGGCACGATCGTTCTCATCTCCCACGACGAGCACCTCGTGCGCGCCGTGGCCAACAAGGTCGTGGACGTGCGCGACCACAAGGTCACGGTCTACGACGGCGACTACGACTACTACCTCTTCAAGCGCGCCGAGCTCGAGGGCCGCGCCGCGGAGGAGGCCGCCCAGGCCCCGGCCCAGCAGCGCGCGGCGACCGCCAAGGCGGAGCCCGCCGCGCCCGCCACGGGGCGCAACGTCAAGACCCGCGAGCAGCGCCGCGCCGAGGCGGAGGAGCGCAACCGGCGCAACCGCGCCCTCAAGGCCGAGCGCGACCGCCTCAAGGAGGTCGAGGCGGCCCTCGAGCCCGCGCAGGCGCGCCTGGCGGAGCTCGAGACGCTCATGGCGAGCGAAGAGCTCTACAGCGACGCCAAGCGCTTCGACGAATGCATGACCGAGTACGCCGCGCTCTCCAAGAAGGTCCCGACGCTCGAGCAGGAGTGGCTCGAGCTCACCGAGAAGATCGAGGAGGCCCTGAGTGCGTAGCGGGGGAGCGACGGCCCTGCGCGGCCTGGCGGCGGCGCTTCGCGTCGCCGCGTGGGTGCTCGTGGCGCTCGTGGTCGCCGACGCCGTCCTGCCCGCGGGGGCGCGCACGCACCTGCTCGCGCTGAACGGCGCCGTCTCCCAGCTCGTCCCGGGGGAGATCTCCGGCCTCTTCGTGTTCCAGACGCCCCTCGGGGGCGCCTTCCGCGGCGACTTCGCCATCGCCGCGGTCGCACTGCTCGCGCTCGACTGGATCTGCTGCCGCGCGGCCGCCGCGCTGCGCTGACGACGTCATGTGACGGCCTCGCCGGCCGTCTTCCTCACGGGAGGGGGAGGATATGCCAACCACGATCGAGGGTCTCGTCTCGGTGGCCGTCACCGTCGCCCTCGTCATGCTCTCGGCCATGGTCCACGAGGTGGCCCACGGCTTCGTCGCCCACCTCTGCGGCGACGACACGGCCAAAGAGGCCGGCAGGCTCACGCTGGACCCCCGCTCGCATCTCGACCCCGTGGGCTCAGTGGTGCTCCCGCTCATGATGGCGCTCGTGGGAGGGCCGGTCTTCGCCTTCGCCAAGCCCGTGCCCTACAACCCCTACCGCCTGCGCAAGCCGCGCCGCGACGAGCTGCTCGTAGCGCTGGCGGGCCCGGCGTCCAACCTGCTCCAGGCCCTTCTCGGCACCGCGCTCTTCGGCCTCGGGCTGGCGGCGGGGCTGGGCTCGGCGGCCTTCGCCGACGGCCCGGCGTGGTGGGTGCTCGACGGGCTGCTCACCTACGTGTACGTGAACCTCGTCCTGTGCTTCTTCAACCTCATCCCGCTGCCGCCGCTCGACGGCTCCAAGGTGATCCTCTACTTCCTCAAGGGCCCGGCGCGCCAGAAGTACTACGAGCTGCAGAACTACTCGATGGCGATCCTGCTCATCGCGCTCTATGTGCTGCCGGGCCTTCTGAGGATGGACCCGCTCGGAATCTACCTCGACGCCACGGCGGGGCGCCTCTACGGCCTGCTCATCGGGGCGGTGCTGTAGCGCCATGTCCTACCGCGTCCGCACCCAGGCATACTCGGGGCCCTTCGACCTGCTGCTCACGCTCGTGAGCAGGCAGAAGGTGACCATCGGCTCAATCTCGATCTCGGAGGTGGCCAGCCAGTACCTCGAGGAGGTCGACCGCATGGCCGACCTCGACCTCGACGTGGCGAGCGACTTCGTGCTCGTGGCGTCGACGCTGCTCGACATCAAGGCGGCCTCGCTCGTCCCGGAGACCCCGCCCTCTGCGCCGGAGCTCGACGACGAGGACATCGACCTCGAGGGGCTCTCGCCCGAGGAGGCGCGCGAGGTGCTCGTGGCGCGCCTGATCGCCTACAAGCAGTTCCGCGGCGCCGCGGCGGCCCTCGCCGCGCGCGGGGAGGCCGAGGGCCGCATGCACCCGCGCACCGTGGGCGCCGACCCGGAGTTCCTCGGCCTCATGCCGGACTACCTCGAGGGGATCACGCTGCGCAGCCTCGCCGTGATCTGCGCCGACATCGACGGCCGACGGGAGACCTTCCTGCTCGAGGCGGAGCACGTGGCCCCGAGGCGGCTCCCCGTGGCGCTCACCATCGCCTCCGTCGACCGCCTCGTGCGCGGCCGGGGGCGCCTGTGCTTCTCGGACCTCGTCGATGACGACGACCCGCCCGAGGCCATCGTCGCCAACTTCCTCGCCATCCTCGAGCTCTACAAGCGCGGCCTGGTGAGCGTGCGCCAGGACGAGATCTTCGGCGACATCGAGATAGCCCACATCGAGGGGGCGGAGCCCTACGAGCTCGACGACTCGGTCCTCGCGGAGCTGCGCGAGGACTTCGGCGAGGACCCGCTCGACATCGGGACGGAGAAGGAGGCAATCCCGTCATGACCGACCTGGACCGCCTGGACTCAGGATCGCTGAAGGGCCTGCTCGAGGCCCTGCTGCTCGTCTCGGACGACGCCGTCTCGGCGCCCGACCTCGCGCGCGCCTGCGACGCGGCGCCCGGCGAGGTCGCCTCGGCGCTCGCCGAGCTCGCCGCCGAGTACGCCGACGCCAACCGCGGCTTCCAGCTGCGCGAGGTCGCGGGCGGGTGGCGCCTGTTCACCCACCCCGCCTACCACGACCGCGTGGCGGACTACGTGATGAGCTGGGACACGCGCCGCCTCTCGCAGGCCGCGCTCGAGACGCTCGCCGTCATCGCCTACCACCAGCCCGTCACGCGCGAGGGCGTGCGCGCCATCCGCGGCGTCAACTCGGACGGGGTCATCGCGTCCCTGCGCGAGAAGGGCCTGGTGCGCGAGGTCGGTCGCGCCTCCGACCGCGGCCAGGCTCAGCTCTGGGGCACCACGAGGCTGTTCCTCGAGCACTTCGGCCTGCGCAGCATCCGCGACCTGCCGCCCCTGGAGGACTTCGCGCCCGACGAGGAGTCGAGGCGCTTCATCCGCGAGCGCCTCTCGGGGCGCTCAATCGGGCCGCTGATCGAGGACGAGCCTGAAGGCGGGGTCGAGGCTGAGTCTGAGGGCGAGATCGAGACTTGGGATGAAGCCGAGGTTGAGACTTTTACAGAAGCCGAGGTAGACGATACCGAGAAGGACGGCGGGGCCCATGAGTGACCCCATCCGCCCCGACGGGCTCTATCCCATGCGGCTCCAGCGCTTCCTCGCCCGCGCGGGCGTCGCGAGCCGTCGCGGATCGGAGCGCCTCATGACCGAGGGGCGCGTCCGGGTGAACGGCGTCGTGGTGACCGAGCTCGGAAGCAAGGTCGACCCGGCGAGCGACGTCGTCACGGTCGACGGCGTGGTCCGCACGATCCAGGAGCGCCCGCGCTACCTCATGCTCTACAAGCCCGCCGGCTTCCTCACCACCATGAGCGACCCCCGCGGCCGCCCCACGGTGGCAGAGCTCGTGCCCGTCGCGGACGCGCCGGGGCTCTACCCTGTGGGCAGGCTCGACCTCGACACGACGGGCCTTCTGCTGTTCACCACCAACGGGGACCTCGGGCAGGCGCTGCTGCACCCCTCGCGCCACGTGACCAAGCACTACGTGGCCCTCGTCTCGGGCACGCCGGACGAGCGCGACCTCGAGCGCCTGCGCCGCGGCGTGGAGCTCGAGAACGAGGGCGTCTCCGCGCCCGCGCGCGCCGAGCTGATCGCCCCGAGCGACCCGCTCTTCTCGGTCGTGGCGCCCCATGGGCCGGGCAGGACCGGAGGGGGAGAGCGCAACGCCGTCGTGGGGCTCACCATCCACGAGGGCAGGAAGCACCAGGTCAAGAAGATGATGCAGGCCGTGGGCCACAAGGTCTTGCGGCTGCACCGGGACGCGTTCGGGCCGCTCAGGCTCACCGGACTTCAGGAGGGCGCCTGGCGCGACCTCACCGAGGCCGAGGCCGAGGGGCTCGAGGCGCTCGTCAGAGAAAGGAACAAGGGATGATCGTCGCCATCGACGGGCCCTCGGGCTCCGGAAAGTCCTCCGTGGCGCGCGAGGTCGCGCGCCGCTGCGGCCTCACGTACCTCGACACGGGCGCCATGTACCGCTCCGTCGCCTTCGCCTGCCTCGAGCGCGGCGTGGACCCCGAGGACGACGCCGCGACCGCCGACGTGGCGCGCGCGATCTCCATCGAGTTTCTCGCCTCCGAGGGAGGGCAGCGCGTGCTCGCCGACGGCCAGGACGTCACCGCGCAGATCCGCACGCCCGAGGTCGAGCGCGCCGTGTCCCCGGTCTCCGCGAACCCCGCGGTGCGCGAGGCCATGGTCGCCGAGCAGCGCCGCTTCGGCGCCTCGGGCGACGTCATCGCCGAGGGGCGCGACATCGGGACCGTGGTGTTCCCCAACGCCGACGTGAAGGTCTTCCTCAGCGCCTCTCCCGAGGCCCGCGCGCGCCGTCGCGCGGTCCAGCGCGGCGGGGGCGACCTCGCGCGCGGCGTCGACGCGGCGGTGGACCCCGCAGCGGAGCGCGCCGTCCTCGACGACCTCGTGCGCCGCGACGCCTACGACTCCTCCCGCGCCGCCTCGCCGCTTCGAGCGGCCGACGACGCGCACCGCATCGACTCCTCCGAGCTCTCCTTCGAGGAGGTCGTCCAGGCCGTGATCGCGCTTTCGCCCGAGCTCGGGGCCCGCGCGGAGAAAGGACAGCGATGAGCGAGAAGAACGAGGCGCAGGCGGGCGGGCAGGGCCGCATGCGCGCCTTCGCAGGCAACACCTTCGACGACTACTACGATCACGCGCTGAGCGAGCACCCGCTGCCGGGCCGCCTGTTCATCGGCGCCGTCGTGCGCATCCTGTGGGTCCTGACCAAGCTCCTGTGGCCGTGGAAGATCGAGCACGCCGAGCGCCTGCTCGACGACGCCCGCGGGCGCGTGGTCATCATGAACCACCAGTCGATGCTCGACCCGGTCGCCGTGGTGACCACGATGTGGATGGCGCACGTCCCGGTGCGCATCGTCTACAAGAGCGACTTCGACAAGATCGGACCCGCCACGTGGCTCTTCTCGCGCGCCGGCGGCTTTCCCGTGGAGCGCGGCACGGCCGACATGAAGACCGTGCGCCGCGCCCGCGCCATGCTCATGCGCGGCGAGTGCGTGCTCATCTACCCCGAGGGCACCCGCATCCGCGACGACGCCGACGAGGAGGCACACGGCGGCTACGCGATCATGGCCCAGCTCGCCAAGGCCCCCGTGCAGCCCGTCGCCATGATCGGCGCGCGGCACCTGAGGTTCCGGAGCCGCGTCTACATGAGCGTGGGCGAGCCGATCGAGTGGTCGGACCTCGCGGCCGAGAAGCGCAAGGAGCAGCTCGCCGAGATGGAGCGCGAGGGCATGAGGCGCGTCTACGAGCTGCGCGACGAGCTGCGCCGCGAGCACCCGGGGGTGGAGTAGCCGTGGCGGAGATCCGCATCGCGAGCGAGGCGGGCGCCTGCTACGGCGTCGAGCGCGCGCTCCAGATGGTCGAGGCCGCGGCAGACGAGCGCGACGTGCGCGTGCACACGCTCGGGCCGCTCATCCACAACCCGCGCGTGGTGGCAGGGCTCGAGGCGCGCGGCGTCACCGTGGTGTCGTCCCCCGAGGAGGCGGCCGGCGACGCGCTGCTGCTGCGCACGCACGGCGTCACGCCCGACGAGGAGGGCCGCGCCCGCGCGCTCTGCTCGCGCGTCCTCGACGCCACCTGCCCCTTCGTGAAGAAGGTCCACCTCGCCGCGCAGCGCCTCAGCTCCGAGGGGTACCAGGTCGTCGTGGTGGGGGAGGCGGGGCACCCCGAGGTCGAGGCGACGCTGCCGCACGCGCCGGGCGCCGTCGTGGTGGGCTCCGCCGAGCAGGCAGCCGCGCTGCCGCACGCCCGCAAGGTCGGCGTCGTGGTGCAGACCACGGCCCGCCGGGCCCTTCTCGCCGAGGTCGTTGGCGCACTTCTCGGCGTGGCCGAGGAGGTCCGCGTGATCAACACCATCTGCGAGGCCACGGCCGGTCACCAGGCAGCCGCCGACGAGCTCGCGCGCGAGGCCGACGTCATGGTGGTCATCGGCGGGCGCATCTCCGCCAACACGACGCGCCTGGCCGAGATCTCCGCCGCGCGCTGCCCGCGGACGCACCACGTCGAGGGCGCCGACGAGCTGCTGCCGGAGTGGTTCGAGGGGGCCGACGTCATCGGCATCACCGCGGGCGCGTCCACGCCCGCGAGCCAGATCGAGGCTGTCCGCGAGCGCATCGCCGAGCTGGTGGGGGAGTAGCGCGTCCTTCTCGCCCTGCCGGCGCGACGTCGCCCGCCGCGGCGCCGGCCTCGCCCGCCGCCGCGGCCGAGGACCCAAATCCAGATTTGGGTCCTCGGCAGAGGGGGCGTTCAAGCCAGATGGTTCTTATCGCTTAAGCAATTATCCTTGTGGTTTACCTCGCAGTTCAGACATGCTCCGGCGGCCTAGAAGCGCCCTCAACCCCGGACCCAAATCCTCATTTGTGTCCTGGGACCCGGGCCATCCCGCGGCCGTGGGGCCGTCGCGCTCCGGGCGGCAGCCGCGGACCGCGCCGCAAAACCGCGATTGTGGGTAAACGCACCACCGTCGTTCTTCTCGCCCCCGATTCTCGCCCCGCTTTTGCCGGTTGTGTGCAACATCTTTTATGTGGGGCGCCCCCAGGCATAAAAGATGTTGCACACAACCGAGAAGAACGCGCGGGCCCGGGGCGATTCCCGGCCGGAGGGAGCCCCGAGCCGCCGCGGGCCGCCGCCGGGCATCAAAGTTGCTGCACACAATCGGCCGGAGCATGGCGGCCGGGCGGCCCCCGGTCGCGGCGGCGGCCGGGGGCCAGCGACCGCGGGCACAAATCGACATCTGTGTCTGGAGCGGACACAAATCCGGATTCGGGTCCGCGGAAAAGGCTATATCTGAGGCTGACGGTTCTTGTCGATTAATTAGTTATCTTTGTGGCTTATCGTCCGGTCAGTAGAGGCCCCGGAGGTCGAGAAGTGCGCGCGACCGCGGACACAAATGAGGATTTGCGTGCGGGGTTTGCGTGCGGGATTTGGGCCCGCCGCCCGCGGCGTGGCACAATGGCAGCCGAGAAGAACGAGCCGCCCGAGGAGGCACCATGGCTGAGCAGAAGCGCGCCGACTACGCGTCGACCAGGCCGCAGGCGAGCGGCGCCTGGGTCGCGGCCGTCGAGGAGGGCAGCCCCGCCTGGGAGGCCGGCATCGAGCCCGGCATGCGCATCGACTCCGTCAACGGCGTCGAGCCCCGCGACATCATCGACTGGCGCTGGGAGGCCGACGGCGGTGTCTGCGACCTCGTGGTCTTTGACCCGCGCGACGGCACGTCCACGCCCTGCCAGCTCTGGCGCGAGCCCGGCCAGGACTGGGGGATCGACTTCACCGACGTCCTCTTCGACGGCATCCGCACCTGCGTGAACTCCTGCCAGTTCTGCTTCATGGCGATGCTGCCGCCCGAGGCGCGCGCCACGCTCACGCTGCGCGACGACGACTACCGCCTGTCCTTCCTCCAGGGCAACTTCGTGACGCTCACCAACGTCTCCGACGAGGAGGCCGAGCGCATCGTGACCTGCGGGCTCTCGCCTATGAACGTCTCCATCCACGCGATCACGCCCGAGGTGCGCCGCAGCCTCATCGGCCGGCGCGCGGACCGCGGCATCGAGGTGCTCGAGCGGCTGCTCGCCGGCGGCATCGAGGTCCACGCCCAGATCGTGCTCTGCCCCGGGATCAACGACGGCGACGAGCTCACGGCCACGCTCGACTGGGTCGAGGCGCGCCCGGGCATCACCTCGCTCGCGATCGTGCCGCTCGGCTACACCAAGCACAGCCGGCGCTTCTCGCACTCCTACTCCGACGACCTCGAGGCCTCCCGCGCCGTGGTGCGCCTCATCGAGCCCTACCAGCGCCGCGCGCGCGAGACCCTGGGCATCACGCGCTTCCAGCTCTCCGACGAGTTCTACGTCGACGCCCGCCTGCCCGTCCCGCCCGCTGAGACCTATGACGGATACCCGCAGTTCTACGACGGCATCGGCATGCTGCGGAGCTTTCTCGACGAGGCGGAGTCCCTCGCCGCGGAGCGCCCCCGGGAGCTCCGCGCGATCGATGACGCGCTGGCCGAGAAGGGCCTCGAGGCGCGGCTCGTCTGCGGCGAGGCCGCGCGCGAGACCATCGACGTGCTCTGCCGGCTCGTCTCGCCGGCGGGCCGCGTGCGCGCGGTCGCGATCCGCAACGACTACTTCGGCGGGGACGTCAACGTGACGGGCCTCATCGTGAGCGAGGACCTGCTCGCGCAGCTGCCCGCCGACCTCGCCGGCACCGTCGTCGTGCTCCCCGAGGTGATGTTCAACTTCGACCGCCTCACGCTCGACGGCGACTCCCAGGAGCGCATCCTGGACGAGCTCCGCGGCCGCGGCGCGGCCGCGGCCGTGAGCGTCCCGAGCCCCTCGGACTACGTCGGCGCCCTCGGCGCCGCGCTGGCGGGATAGGGCCGCGCCGTCGCGGACCGGCCCCGGGCGAAAATGACTCAAAAGGGGTCTGTCCCCTTTTGAATCATGCCGACGACTCGTGGGGATTTGGCGCGCTCACGGGCCAAAACCTACCGTCCGTGGTAGACTTTTCGAGCAAATGGAATAGCAAGGAGGCAAGATGCCCAAGCCCGTAGTCGCCGTGGTCGGCCGCCCCAACGTCGGCAAGTCCACGCTCGTCAACCGCATCGCGGTCAGCCGCGACGCCATCGTCCACGAGTCGCGCGGCGTCACCCGAGACCGCTCCTACCACGACGCCGACTGGAACGGCCGCGACTTCACCCTCATCGACACGGGCGGCATCGAGTCCGTCAAGTCCAAGGACGTCTTCGCCCCGCGCATCCGCGAGCAGGCGCTTCTCGCCTGCGAGGAGGCCGACGTCATCGTCTTCGTGGTGGACGGCACCACCGGCGTCACCGACGAGGACGAGGAGGTCGCCCGCATCGTCCGGCGCGTGGACAAGCCCGTCTTCCTCGTGGTCAACAAGAAGGACGACCCCTCCCGCGAGCAGGACGGCCTCTGGGACTTCTACGCCCTCGGCGTCGGCGAGCCCCGCCCGCTCTCGGCCGGCCACGGCCACGGCACCGGCGATTTGCTCGACGACATCGTCGCCGCCTTCCCCGAGCCCACGGAGGAGGAGCCCGAGGAGGACATGCTGTCCCTGGCCATCGTCGGACGCCCCAACGTGGGCAAGTCCAGCCTCGCCAACCGCCTCGCCAACAAGAAGCGCTCCATCGTCAGCGACGTCGCCGGCACCACGCGCGACGCCATCGACACCGTGATCGAGTGGAAGGGCCAGCCCATCAAGCTCGTGGACACGGCCGGCATGCGCAAGAAGACCCAGGTCCACGAGGACGTTGAGTACTACAGCCTCGTCCGCGGCCTGCAGGCCATCGACCGCGCCGACGTCTGCCTGCTCGTGGTGGACGCCACCGTGGGCGTGACCGAGCAGGACCAGAAGGTCGCCGGCATGGCCATCGACCGCGGCTGCGGCCTCGTGCTCGTGCTCAACAAGTGGGACCTCGTGGAGACCGAGCAGCAGCGCGACGCCATCGTGGCCTCCATCGACAAGCGCCTCGCGTTCTGCCCGTGGATCCCGACCGTCAACGTCTCGGCCCTGACCGGCCGCGCCACCGACAAGGTCCTCGCGCTCGCCGTGCGCGCCGCCGAGGCCCACGCGTCGCAGCTGCGCACCTCCGAGCTCAACGACCTTCTCGCCCAGATCCGCGAGGGCGGCCACACGCGCTCCGAGAAGGGACGGCGCCTCAAGATCCAGTACGCCACGCAGACCGGCTCCAAGCCGCCCGTCATCACCTTCTGGTGCAACGCTCCCGACCTCGTGGACGACAACTTCGAGCGCTTCCTCGAGAACCGCCTGCGCGAGCGCTTCGACCTCACAGGCACGCCCGTGCGCCTGAAGTTCCGCCGCAAGTCCGAGGGGGGCGACCGCGCGTGAGCGACCTCATGACCTGGGCGCTCGTCTTCACCGTGGGCGCCTACCTCGTCTGCGGCATCCCCTTCGGCCTGATCGTCGCCATGGCGATGGGCCACGTCGACGTGCGCACCGTGGGCTCCGGCAACATCGGGACCACCAACGTCGCCCGCTCGGTGGGCAAGGGCGCCGCGGGCCTCACGCTTCTGCTCGACGCCGCCAAGGGCCTCGTCTGGATGCTCGTGGCGCGCTGGGCCATCGCCGCGCTCGCCCTCTCCGGCGACCTGTCCTCCCTCGACCACACGACGGCCAACGCGGTCGCGCTCACCTGCGTCTTCCTCGGGTGCATCCTGGGCCACGTCTTCAGCCCCTACCTGCGCTTCCACGGCGGCAAGGGCATCGCCGTGGGCTTTGGCGCGGCGCTCGGGCTCTACTGGCCCATCGGAGTGGGCCTGCTCGCCCTCTTCCTCGTGCTCGTGATCCCCACGCGCTACGTCTCGCTGGGCTCGGTCGCCGCGGCCGCGTCGCTGCCCGTGTGGTGCGCCGTCTTCGGATTCCCCGTGGCCGCGATCGTGCCGGTGGCCGTTGCGGCCGTCGTCGTGATCTGGTCGCACCGCGAGAACGTCGGCCGGCTCGTCCGCGGCGAGGAGCGGCGCTTCTCGTTCCACAAGAAGGGCGAGAAGGTCGAGGCGCGCCCGGAGGGGAGCGAGAAGTGAGCGAGCGCGTCAACAAGGTCGCCGTCATGGGGTCGGGCTCGTGGGGCACCGCAATGGCCGGCCTGCTCGCCGAGCGCTCGCGCGAGGTCGCGCTCTGGTGCCGCGACGCCGCGCTCGCCGAGGCCGTGAGCGCCACGCGCAAGAACCCGCGCCACCTCACCGACTACGAGCTCCCCGCCAACGTGCGCGCCACGGCCGACGCCGCCGACGCGCTCGCGGGCGCCGAGGTCGTGGTGCTCGCCGCGCCCTCCGCCTACCTGCGCGCCACCTGCGCGCGCATCGCGGCGCTCGTGCCGGCGGAGGCCCCCGTCCTCGTGCTGACCAAGGGCGTCGAGCTCGGCACGCACAAGCTCATGCTCGACGTCGTCGCCGACGAGCTCGGCGGCCGCGAGCGCATCGCCGTGCTCTCGGGCCCCAACCACGCCGAGGAGGTCTGCCAGGGCAAGCTCTCCGCCGCCGTGCTCGCCTCGGAGAGCCCCGAGGTCGCGCTGCGACTCCAGCGGCTCGTCGTGAGCCACTCGTTCAGGGTCTACGTCTCCGCCGACGTCACCGGCGTCGAGATCTGCGGCGCCGTGAAGAACGTCGTCGCCATCGCCTGCGGCGCCGCCGCGGGGTCCGGCGCAGGGGACAACACGCTCGCCGTGATCATGACGCGCGGCCTGGCCGAGATCGGGCGCGTGGCCGCGGCCCTCGGCGCCGACCCGCTCACGCCGATGGGCCTCGCCGGCATGGGGGACCTCGTGGCCACCTGCACTTCTCGGCACTCCCGCAACCGCACCTTCGGCGAGGCGCTGGCCGCGGGGGAGAGCCTCCAGAGCTACGAGGCGCGCACCCATGCCGTCGTCGAGGGCGCCCGGGCAGCGGAGAGCGTGCTCGCGCTCGCGCGGGCCCACGGCGTCGAGGTCCCCATCACGAGCGCCGTCCACGCCGTGCTCCATGGCGGCGCCGGCGTTCAGGAGGCAACGGACATGCTGCTCGGGAGGCGCCCGAGCGAGGAGTTCTACGGCATCACCGGACAGGACAAGGAGAGAGACTGATGCTCGAGGAGATCAAGATCGCGCCGTCGGTGCTCGCCGCCGACTTCTCCCGCCTCGGCGCGGACGTGGCCGACGTCGCCACCGCCGACCTCATCCACTTTGACGTCATGGACGGCCACTTCGTGCCCAACATCAGCTTCGGGCCGGACGTGCTGCGCGCCGTGAAGGCCTCCACGGACCTCCCCGTGGACGTCCACCTCATGGTGAGCAACCCCGACGACCAGGTCGAGAAGTACCTCGACGCCGGGGCGGACATGGTGTCGTTCCACTACGAGGCGGCAACCCACGCGCACCGCCTCGTCGCGCGCATCCACGAGCGCGGCGCCAAGGCCGCCATCGCCCTCAACCCGGCGACCCCGGTGTGCCTGCTCGAGCCCATCCTGGGCGAGCTCGACATGGTCCTCGTCATGACCGTGGACCCGGGCTTCGGCGGCCAGGCCCTCATCGAGAGCTCGCCGCGCAAGCTCCGCCGCCTGCGCCGCATGTGCGACGAGCACGGCGTGAACCCGCTCATCGAGGTCGACGGCGGCATCACCCCCGCGACCGCGCCGCTCGTGACCTCCGCGGGCGCCAACGTGCTCGTCGCCGGCAGCGCCGTCTTCGGCGCCTCCGACCGCCCCGCCGCAATCGCCGAGCTCAGGGCCGCCGGCCAGTCCGGCGTCTCCAAGATGGCGTAGCCCCATGGCCGAGCGACCCGTATACCTCGACCACGCCGCCTCGTCGCCGCTGCGCCCCGAGGCGCTCGCCGCCATGAGCGCCTACGACGCCAGCGCGATCGCGGGCGCCAACCCCAACTCGCTGCACACGCTCGGCCGCCGCGCCGCCCGCGAGCTCGACGGCGCCCGCCGCGCGCTCGTCGACTGCCTGGGCGGGCACTTCCGCCCGTCCGACGTGACCTTCACCTCCGGCGGGACGGAGTCCAACAACCTCGCCGTCATCGGCCTTGCCGAGGGCGCGCGCGGGCGGGACTCCCGGCGCCGCCGCGTCGTGGTCTCCGCCATCGAGCACGACTCGGTGCTCGACCTCGTGGGGCCCCTGCACGAGCGGGGCTTCGAGGTCGACCTCGTGCGCCCGGACCGCTCGGGCGCCGTGCGCCCCGAGGCCCTCGAGGCCCTTCTCGACGAGACCTGCGCGCTCGTCTCGGTCATGTACGCCAACAACGAGACCGGCGTCATCCAGCCCGTCTCCGCGCTCGCCCGCGCGGCGCACGCCGCGGGCGCGCTCTTCCACACCGACGCCGTCCAGGCGCTCGGCCACGTGCCTCTCGACCTCGGCGAGGTCGACGCCGTGAGCGTGGCCGCCCACAAGCTCGGCGGCCCCGTCGGCGTGGGCGCGCTGGCCTGCCGCGGGCGCGCGCCGCTGCGGCCGCTCTCCTTCGGCGGGGGCCAGGAGCAGGGGAGGCGCGCCGGCACCCAGGACGTCCGCGGCGCGCTCGCCTTCGCCGCCGCGGCCCAGGCCTGCTCGGTGGACCTCGGCGCCACGCGCGCGCTCGTCTCCGCGCGGGCGCGCCGGCTCGTGGGGCGCCTCTGCGCCGAGGGCTCCGGCATCGTGCGCACCACGGACGCGGCCGACCGCCTTCCCGGCATCGTGAGCGTCATGGCCCCCGGGCTCGACTCCGAGACCATGATCTTGGCCCTCGACCAGGCCGGGTTCGAGGTCTCCGCCGGGTCGGCCTGCTCCTCCGGCTCGCTCGACGCGAGCCACGTCCTTCTCGCCATGGGCATACCGCGCGAGGAAGCGCTCGGGTCCCTGCGCATCTCGTTCGACGAGCGCGTCGACGAGCGGGACCTCGACCGCTTTGCGGACACCCTCATCGCCATCGTCGCCGAGCGCGGACGCGACCGCGCCAGGCGCCCTAGAGACTAAGGAACAAGATGACCGAAGCATCCTCCCTCATGCAGGTCCAGGAGCTCGACCTCGAGCTGCTGAAGTGCGCCTCCGCTCTCGCCTCCATGCCCCAGCAGGAGCGCCTCAAGACCATCGCGCTCGCCGCCAAGAAGGTCGCCAGCGAGCTCACCGGCATCATCGGCCAGCGCAAGGACGCCCAGATCGAGATCGACGACACCCGCGCCGACCTCGAGCACTACCGCGAGAAGACCGTCGAGGTCCAGGGGCTGGCCGACGCCGGCGAGCACACCCACCGCGAGATCCGCGACTTCGAGCAGCAGCTCACCTCGCTCGCCAAGCGCATCGAGAAGTGCGAGTTCCAGCTCGGCCCGCTGACCGAGCGCCTGGGGCGGCTCGAGCGCGCCGAGAAGAACGCGCGCCTCACGGGCGAGCGCCTGGAAAAGGAGCGCGCCGCGACCGAGGCCTCGCTCGCCGAGGGCTCCGCGAGCCTGCGCGCCCGCATCGTCGAGCTCACCCGCGAGCGCGAGCGCGCCTCCCAGGGCATCTCCGCCGAGCACCTCGCGGCCTACGAGAAGGCGCGCAAGCGCTTCAAGGGCCTCGCCGTGGAGCGCCTCGTGGGCAACGTGCCGAGCGTCTGCCGCGTGAAGCTGCAGCCGAGCCTCTTCCACGACCTCGCCCACGGCGACGAGATCACGGAGTGCCCGTACTGCCACCGCATCCTCATCACCTCCGAGGAGGGCCAGGAGTGAGCGAGAAGGACCTCGGGACGGAGGCCGGGCGCCGGCCGCGCGTCCTTCTCGCCGTGTGCGGGGGGATCGCCGCTTACAAGGCCTGCGAGGTGCTGCGCGGGCTCCAGAAGGCGGGCTGCGAGGTCCGCGTGACCATGACCGCCGACGCCGAGAAGTTCGTGGGCGCCGCGACCTTCGAGGCGCTCTCCGGGGCCCCGGTCGCCACGTCGCTCTACGGCCACCCGGGGTCCGCCATCCCGCACATCGACCTTGCCGAGTGGGCGGACGCCGCCGTGGTGGTCCCCGCCACGGCAAACGTGATGGCCAAGATGGCCTGCGGCATCGCCGACGACTGCCTCACGACGACGCTTCTGGCCTGCTGGGGGTGCTGCCCGGTGCTGGTGGGCCCCGGTATGAACGTCCACATGTGGCAAAACCCCGCCACGCAGGCCAACGTTGCCGCGCTGCGCGAGCGCGGCGTGCGCTTTGCCGGCCCCGACAGCGGGCGGCTCGCCTGCGGGGACGTGGGCGAGGGCAAGCTCGCGCCGGTGGACCAGATCGTGGCCGCGGCGCTCGCGCTTCTCGCCCCGCACGACCTCGCCGGGCTGCGCGTGCTCGTGAACGCCGGGCCCACGCACGAGGCCATCGACCCCGTCCGCTACATCGCCAACCGCTCCACCGGCAAGATGGGCTTCGCGCTGGCGGAGGCCGCCGCGCGCCGCGGGGCGGAGGTGACGCTCGTCTCCGGGCCCTGCGCCCTCGCCACGCCAGCCGGCGTGAGCCGCGTGGACGTGGAGAGCGCCGCGCAGATGCACGACGCGATGGTCGCGGCCTTCGAGGACGCCGACGCCGCCATCTGCAGCGCCGCCGTGGCGGACTACACGCCCGCGGCGCCGGCCGACCACAAGCTCAAGAAGTCTGCCGAGCACCTGGACGCCATCGCGCTCGTGGAGACGGCCGACATCCTGGCCGACCTCTGCGCGCGCAAGGGGGAGCGCGTCGTCGTGGGCTTTGCCGCCGAGACCAACGACCTTCTCGCCCACGCGTCGGAGAAGCTCGCGCGCAAGGGGGCCGACCTCATCGTGGCCAACGACGTGAGCCGCCCCGAGTCCACCTTCGGCGCGGACACCAACCGCGTGGCGCTGGTGAGCGCAGGCGGCGTGGAGCAGCTCGAGACGCTGCCGCTGGCGGACGTGGCCGACGCGATCCTCGACCGCCTCGCCGCCCTCTGTTAATTGGGGACAGTCCCCAATTAACAGAGGGCGCGGGCGGCTCTCGCTGCGCGCAAACGTCACAGGTAGTGGTACGTACCACGTGTCTTGCAACAAGTTCTTATCGACAGGGTTTTCTTTATTATTTTTGAGTAAGACTACCTGTGACGTTTGGGAGCGGGTACCGAGAAGAACGAGCCGCCCGAACCCTCGCGCGGCGCAACCCAAGGAGCGAAGATGCCTGACCTCAGAATAGGCTGCCACCTCTCGACGGCGGACGGCTATGCCGCGATGGCGGACGACGCCGTCTCCATCGGCGCCACCACGTTCGCCTTCTTCACGCGCAACCCGCGCGGCGGCAACGCCCGCGAGCTGGACGAGAAGGACCTCGCCGCGTTTCTGGCCACGCTCGAGGAGCATGGGATCGGACCGCTCGTGGCGCACGCGCCCTACACCATGAACCTCTGCTCCGCCAAACCCGAGACCGTCGAGTTCGCGCGCCGCGCGATGCGCGAGGACCTGGGGCGCATGGAGCGCCTGCCCGGCCACCTCTACAACTTCCACCCCGGCAGCCACGTCAAGCAGGGCGCCGACGAGGGCATCCGCCTCATCTGCGAGGGCCTGAACGAGGTTCTGGTCCCGGGGCAGGCCACGACGGTGCTGCTGGAGACCATGGCGGGCAAGGGCACCGAGGTCGGGCGCAGCTTCGAGGAGCTCGCGCGCATCATCGACGGCGTGGACCACGACGAGCTGCTGGGGGTCTGCCTTGACACCTGCCACGTGGCCGACGCGGGATACGACATCGTGGGCGACCTCGGCAGCGTGCTCGACGAGTTCGACCGCGTGATCGGCCTGGACCGCCTGCGCGCGCTGCACCTCAACGACTCGAAGAACCCCCTGGGCAGCCACAAGGACCGCCACGAGAGGATCGGCGCGGGGACGCTTGGGCTCGAGACCTTCCGCGCCGTGGTCCGCGAGCCGCGCCTGGCCGGGCTGCCGATGGTGCTGGAGACCCCGCAGGACGGGCTCGACGGCTGGGCGGCGGAGATCGCGCTGCTGCGTGGGATGGCCGCGGGGGAGTAGCGGCCGCACGCCCTTCTCGGCCGGTCGCGGCCTCGTTGTTACGGCCCCAGGGCGGGGAGAACGGCCGCGGCGCCGCCCTTCTCGGCCGACACATCCGGGCGAGAAGGGCGTAAGGCCCGTATACTACCGACGACACACGACGGGAGGTCGGAAGATCAAATCCGACGCAGACATCAGGTGGGCACCCGAAAAGGTTCAAGACGGAGCTCAAGAGAGGAGCATCTGGATTAAGACGGACTCAAAGGAGTAGGAGTGCAGAGGTCTCAGGAGCTTGTGGCCATAATGTAGCCAATCTCGTTTCCGCGGGCGGTGGTAAATGCCCATCCAGACGGCTTCTTTACTGCGTCGGCATACTCCTCCAAGATATCGGGCATGCGCACGGAAACTTCGACGTCACTATAGATGTGCCCCGCCCGGACCGACAACTCTCTCGATTCATTTGGCTGCAGCTCGTCGCCCCCGCCTATTCTTGTTTTGCCGTAGTTGTTGCCGGGAACGCCCGCATACACCTCCATCACGACATATGTATTAGGATCAACGATATTAGTTATCGGATCAACGTATTCACATCCGTCGGGTCCAACAAATTCACGCACGTTCCCGCTACGGTTGTTCTCGCCCATCATGTCCGCCATATCGCTCGGGTACAGGGGGCAGATCATGAGGGTAAACCCTGGCGCCTTCTTTCCCGACGTTGTGTTGTTGATAGTGACAGAGCAATCGGAGAAATCCATGTACAGACCGATGTATCCGGGCTTCCCGTCAGAGGAATCCGTCGTTATCGCAGGGTTTAGCGAGCAGTCTATCCGATAGCTGTACCCGTCATCATCCACATAATCGAACGAACCCACATAGGCCCCCTCAGTTGAAACGTCATCTGTTTCGGACGGCTTCGAGGTCACCGCATCATCGACTTGCTCTTTGGTTTCGCTGGCAGCGCCATTGTCACTACCGCTTTCAGCCATCGCTGACTGGCTGGGGAGGTCATCAGACCCATCGCATCCACCAAGAACAGCGCTAATCCCAAGAGCACTCAATCCAAGGAATGCTTTCCTCGTAATCGTTTTCGGCGTATGCATGATCCCATCCCTCCAGATAGCTTCTGGCTCGTAATGAGAAAAGATTAGAATCACCCCCCCCCCCGAGTCAATAGTAAATTCTAAATAATGGCTATATTCATGTAATTAACGCTTTTAAACCACTTTGGAGATGGGGGTCACGCCGCGGCGCGCCTCCTCTCCCAGTAGCCCATGTCGTAGCGCGGCGCGGCGAACAGCGCCCTCCTCGTCGTCCGGTAGCGGCCCGAGAGGCACAGGTCGCGCGCGGACTCCCGCGCCCCGCCCCCGCGCCTGCGCGCCCGCTCGAGCCAGCAGAACCAGGCCAGGTAGAGCGGCGGCCTCCTGGTGGAGACGCCGTTCATCCGGCCGAGGAAGTCCTTGAGCCGGGCGTGCAGGGCGTTCACGCCGGAGAGCGCGGCGTTCGCCTCGTCGCCCGAGTGGTAGGCGAGGTGCTCGGCGTCCGCGCCCAGCGCCTCCTCGACCCCCGCGTAGGCCCAGTGCGCGTCGGTGGCCAGGACCGACCCGTCGCCGATCCCGCCCTCGAGCATCTCGCGCACGCGCGCCTTGGTGGCGCGCCCGCGGCAGCAGACCTCGGCGAAGACGTCGCCGAGCGAGTTCTCGCCGGCGGGCACGCACACGCGCTCGCCGGAGACGCCGCCCATGGCCTCGCCGCCGTGCCGGTGGGCGGGCCTCGGCATCTCGAACGCGCCGCCGCCCGAGAGCGACTCGGGCGCCATCGTGCCGTCCACCTGCGCCTCGATCCCCTCGCCGCAGCGGAAGGGGCCGAGGGCCGCCGACATGGCCCCGCACGCCCTCATGCGCATGAACCACGCCGCGGGCATGCTCACCGCGCAGCGCTCCGCGACGACGCGCGGCGGCGCGCCGTCGGCCATGCACGCCGCGAGCCCCTCCCACTGCCGGGGCGCGAGCTTCGACCGCGAGACCGGGCCGAGCGTCGAGGCGGTGAACGAGCGGCCGCAGCCTCGGCAGAGCCACCTCTGCCTGCCGCGCCCGTCCCGGCCGCGGCGGACGGCGGCGGGGCAGCCGCACCTCGGGCAGCGGCCGACCTCGCGGCCGGCGGCCGCCGCCCGGTCCTCCGCGACCATCCTCCTCAGCTCCTCGGCGGCCTCCGCCCTCTCGCCGGCGGTCATGCCGGCCAGCACATGCCTTACAATGTCCCTCACGGGCCCTCCGGTCGTCGATCGTTCCTGGCAGAACCATCGTATCGGAGGGCCCGGACACTTAGCGAAGGCCGGTCATCTCCAAAGTGGTTTATCTAACAGTCTAGAACTTGGGTGATAGGCGGAACCGCCACCGGGCCCCGTGGTATCCTCTTCCCAGCCAAGCATAGAATTTGCCCGAGCGCCCACCCGGATCTATTTTTGGCGACATTCCCTCCGGGTGGGCGTTCGGGCGGATGGGAAGATTCGCCATGGGAGCCACGAACCCCTACTCGGGGCTCGTCGGCGGCCTGTCCGCCGGCGAGCTCGAGCTTCTGCGCGACGCCGTCGAGGAGCGCAGGCTCAGGGAGGGGCTGGGCTTCGGCGCGCTCGCCGAGGCCGCCGAACTCTACAGGCCGGCCCCGCCGTGCCCTTCCTGCGGGGAGCCCTCTCCCTGGAGGGACGGGCGCGCCCCGTCGGGCGTCCGGAGGTGGCGCTGCCCGTCGTGCGGGGCGAGGTTCACCTCGCTCTCCGGCACCGTGCTGGAGAACTGCAAGAAGCCCCTCGCGACCTGGGTCGACTTCATCAGGCTCACCCTGTTCGCCGTGCCGCTGGACGCCTGCGCCGAGGCGTGCCGGATAACGCACCAGACGGCCTGGGAGTGGCGCCACCGCCTGCTCGCCGCGGTCGACGGCTACCAGGGCCGCATCGTCCTGCGCGGCCGCGTCTGGATCGACGAGGCGTACGTCAACGACACCGACCTCTCCCACGGCTACGGCCAGGCGCGCAAGCGCGGCCTCTCGAGGCAGAAGCTCTGCATCGCGGTCGGCATCGACGCGCGCAAGGAGCCCGTGGCGGTCGTCTGCGGGCACGGCAAGCCGTCCACGAAGCGCATCAAGGAGGCTCTCGGCGGCCACCTCGCGGAGGGCGCGGTCGTCGTCCACGACCGCGAGAAGGCGCACAACGGCCTGATCAGGGAGGCGGGGTGCGGGAGCGAGTCGTACAAGGCGGACGTGCGCGACCCCGTCTACCTCGAGAAGATGGCCCTGGTGAACAACCTCTGCTCGTGGATCAAGCGCTACCTGTGGCGGTTCACGGGCATGGACCCGGCAAACCTGCAGTCCTACCTCAACCTCTACGTGTACCTGTTCCGGGTCAAGCGCGACGACGAGAAGTGGCCCAAGCTGGAAAGGGTGGTCCGCCACATGCTCATGACCGGCGCGCGTTTTCGCAGCTCGACGTAGGAGGCTCATCACCCAAGTTCTAGACTGTCAGAGTGGTTTAAAAGCGTTATGTAATTAATTATTATTCTCAGTGTCAGCTGTTTCGTTCCAAGATATAGCTGGGCTTGCCCCACGCTCTTCTGCTTGACGCGTCCTTCTCGGCACGTCCTTCTCGACCGGTCGCGGCGTTACCTACTTCAAAACCATGTAGCAACGGGCGTCCAGCACCGGTATTTCTCGCCGGGACCCCCATTGCTACATGCTTTTGAAGTCGGTAATCGCATGGCCTCCGCCCGTCGCGCGCCGAGCGAGAAGAACGCGCGGCCCGTATACTATCCACGGGACAAGACTCAGGAGGTCGGCATGGGAATCCTCATCGGCCTCGAGCACGTGGGCCACGAGTGGCCCGGCAAGCGCGTGCTCGAGGACCAGACCATAGGCATCAACGAGGGCGATCGCATCGGCATCGTCGGGCGCAACGGCGACGGCAAGTCCACGCTGCTGGAGATCGTGGGCCACGTGCTCGCGCCGGACGCGGGCACCGTGACCTGGCGACGCAACCTCTCCGTGGGCTACCTCGGCCAGGCTGACCAGCTCTCCGACGCCGACCCCGTGCGCCGCGCGATCTTCGGCGACGTGCCGGACTACACCTGGGCCTCGGACGCGCGCATCCGCGCGATCCTGGACGAGCTCGTGGGCGACCTCGACCTCGACGGCGCCGTGGGCGAGCTCTCCGGCGGGCAGCGCCGCCGCGTGGACCTCTGCCGCGTGCTGTGCCACACCTGGGACGTCGTCCTCATGGACGAGCCCACCAACCATCTGGACCTCGCGGCCATCGAGTGGCTGGCCGAGCACCTGCGCCGCCGCTGGCCGACGGGGGAGGGCGCGCTGCTGGTGGTCACGCACGACCGCTGGTTCCTTGACGAGGTCTGCGAGAGCATGTGGGAGGTCCACGACCGCCGCATCGAGCCCTTCGAGGGAGGCTACTCCGCCTACATCCAGCAGCGCGTCGAGCGCGAGCGCCAGGCCGCCGTCATGGAGGAGCGCCGGCAGAACACCCTGCGCAAGGAGCTCAACTGGCTCGCGCACGGGGCCAAGGCGCGCACGAGCAAGCCCAAGTTCCGCGTCGAGGCGGCCCGCGCGCTCATCGCAAACGACCCGCCGCTCAGAAACCCGCTCGAGCTCAAGCGCCTCGCCGTGAGCCGCCTGGGCAAGCAGGTCATCGAGATGTCCCACGTGAGCTTTGCCTACCCGGGCGGTCCCGCCGTGATCGAGGACGTGGACTGGCTCATCGGCCCCGGCGACCGCTACGGCATCCTCGGCGCCAACGGCGCAGGCAAGTCCACGCTGCTCGCGCTCATGACGGGCGCGCTCGAGCCCACGTCGGGCACCGTGAAGATCGGCGCGTCGGTGCGCTTTGGCTTCATGAGCCAGCACCTCGACGCGCTGGGCGAGAAGGACGACTGGCGCGTGCTGGAGGTCCTCGGCCGCTACAAGCGCAGCTACCTCGTGGGCGGCAAGATGCAGAGCCCCACGCAGCTCATCGAGCGGCTGGGCTTTGAGCAGCGCGAGCTGCAGAACTTCATCCGCGACCTCTCCGGCGGGCAGCGCCGCCGCCTGGCGCTTCTGTGCGTCATCCTGGAGGAGCCCAACGTGCTCGTGCTCGACGAGCCGGGCAACGACCTCGACACCGACATGCTCGCCGTGATGGAGGACCTGCTCGACAGCTGGCCGGGAACGCTGCTGGTGGTGAGCCACGACCGCTACCTCATGGAGCGCGTGACCGACGACCAGTTTGCGCTGCTGGACGGACACGTGCGCCACGTGCCCGGCGGCGTTGACGAGTACCTGAGGCTGCTTGCGGCGGCCGAGAAGGACGCGGGGTCGGCGGGCCCTGCGCCGGCGGTCGCGGCGGCGGTTACGGGTTCTTCTCGCCCCGCCGAAACCGGGCTCACCAACCAGGAGCGGCGCGAGCTCAAGAAGCGCTTCGACGCGGTGGCTCGCCGGCTGGAGAAGACCGCCGGCGACCCCGACCGGCTGCGCGCGGAGATGGGCACCGTAGACGCGAGCGACTACGCAGCGCTGATGGCCGCGCAGGAGGCGCTCGACGCGTGCCTCGCGGAGCGCGCCGCGCTCGAGGACGAATGGCTGGAGCTGGCGGAGCGCCTCGGGATCGACGTGTAGGGGACGCCGTGCTGCCCGGGGCGGCCCGCACTTCTCGCCCGCCGCATCCAGTGCGGGCCGGCGCGCACTTGACGCGCGCACTTCTCGCCATATGCCGAGAAGGACCGCGCACTCGACGCGCCTCGGAGCCAGAACGGCCCGCACTCGATGCCCGCACTCACGAGTGCGCGCGAGAAGCACGGGCGAGCCCGCGAACACGAGCGTGCCGTGCGGGCCGGTTTTGCCGGCCCCGTGCCCGATTCTGCCCCACACGGCACGCTCGCCGCGAGGAGCCTGCGCCTGATAACGAGAGGCGTTGTTCTCCGCGAAATTCTGGCAGTCCGAAGCCGTTGTTAACGTACCAAACTGCTAGTTTTTCGCGGAGAACCTTCGGGGTGAGAAGAACGGCCCCCACTGCATCGTCGAGTAAGAGAAATATGCGAAAACGGGGCCCGATCGGGCCCCGTTTTCGCATATTTCTCTTACTCGACGCCGGGCGTCAGCCTCGGCAGGCGGGAATATCGGGCCGGCTGCGGACGGTTTTGGGTATCGGAAACGTCCGGGACCGGCCCGGTATCGGCGTCAGCCGCGGCGGGCGAGGTTCATCATGAGGGCGGCCACCTCGGCGCGGGTGCAGGCCCGGCCGGGCTGGAGCTCGCGGGAGCCGTCTGGCAGCTCGACGCCGCTGAGGACGCCCTCGGAGACGGCCCAGGACAGCGCGTTGCGCGCCCAGGAAGAGACCTCGGCGGCATCCGAGAAGGACGAGAGGCCGGTCTCCGCCTCCGGCTTCCCGGCGGCGTTGTAGAGCACCGCCGCCGCCTGCTCGCGGGTGAGCGGGTCGCCGGGGCCGAAGGAAGACCCGTCGCCGTAGCCGCCGAAGACGCCCTCCTCGAGCGCCCACGCCACGGCGCGGGCGTACCAGGCGGACTGGTCGCAGTCGGAGGGCAGGCCGTCAGTGGAGACCTCCGGCTTTCCGGCGAGGTTGTAGAGCACCGCCGCCATCTGGGCACGGGTGAGGGGGTCGCCGGTGCCGAAGACGCCGTCGCCGTAGCCGCCCATGGCGCCGGAGAGCCACGCCCAGCGCACGGGCTCGGAGTACCACTGGCCCTCGGAGGCGTCGACGAAGGGCAGCGCGTGCGGGCGGTCGTCCAGAACGATCGCCCACCGGGACGCGCGGTCGAGCCGCACGCGCGCGGCGCCCCCGCCGTCCACGACGCCGGCGGCCTCGTAGCGCAGCACGCCGGCCGCCTCGTCGTAGCGGTAGAGGTTGGCGACGAGGCCCTCGTGCTTCTCGCCCAGCGGCGCCACGAGGGTGAGCGCGAAGCCGAACTCCCCGTCGTGGGCCAGAGTCACCTGCACGGAGCCGGACTCTCCGGCCACGAGGTTCACGACCTCGACGGGGATGCCGGAGGTGCCGAGCTCCACACCCATGTCCGTGTCCGAGAAGGACGTCCCCTCGGGGACGTCGGCGCCGCGGATCTCCCAGGCAACGTCGTCTTCCATCTCCAACACGAGCGTCACGTCGCGGCCAGCAAGCGCCTCGATGACCTCGGCGGGCAGCACGGTCTCGCCGTCCATGTCTACCGAAACGCGATCTCCCGGTTTGGCGGAAGAGATGTCGTCGACCACATCATCCCAATCGGGACCAGACGACGCCGGCGGAATATAGGGGCGCGAGCGAACGGTAAAGGACAGCTCAACGCGCGCGGTAGCGCCATCCGATGTGGCAACGGCCAGATCCTCGTTATGCGCGCCGACGCCGAGCCTTTCCTTGGGCTGCACGGTGAACGTGGCGGTATCGCCCGGCGCGAGGTCGGTCGCGGAGAGCGTACCGATCTCGAAGTCCGTAGACGACGGCTGCACAAGGGTCACGTTCTTGTTGCCCTCGTTTTCAACAGTCACCGTTTGCGCTGCGGGCGCATCGTAGCCAACGTAGACAGAACCGAAGTCCAGGGCCTCAGGAGAAGCGGAAATCTTGAACACAGCCGCGGTTACCGACAGCGCGGCTGGATCGCTCACGGCCTCACCGCCGTCGCCCGTGACGACGCAGCGATACTGGCGGCCATCCATCTCCATCGTGGCGGCCGGGACGGTGTAGGAAGCTGAGGTGGCGCCGGGAATGTCTGTCCACGCGGTACCGTCGGCGCTCTGCTGCCACTGGTAGGAAAGAGCACCGCTGCCCGTCGCCTCCACGGTAAAGGTCGCAGCGTCACCTTCGATAACGTTGGCATCAACCGGTTGCGTAGTGACAGCAGTCTTCGCGTGGACCGTTAGCGTTGCAACGTAGCTCGGAATCTGAACACCACTGAGCAACACCACAAAGCAGCGGAATTGATACCCGTCCATGTCGACCATCGTGTTTGCGACAGAATAGGTGCTATCGAATGCGCCGGATATATCTTCCCACTCGGAGGAGTCATCGGCCCTTTGCTGCCACACGAAGCAATGCACACTGCCCGTCCAGCCGGCGGAAAACGAGGCGGTGTCGCCTTCGGTCACTGCGACGTCCTGCGGCTGAACGGTAAAGGCAAATCCACTTTCGTTCTCAAACGTCACCTCGATGGTATGCCGGTCGAGCTCATCTAGGTCTGCACCAGACACGACGTCACCAAATTGCACGTCATCGTCTTCGGTATATCCGACATACAGGTCAAACGTACCGGAATACGTTCCATTTGCCACTTCAGCGCAGCGGGACTGCTCACAAAGCACCTCCACCGAATATGAATCATCGGAGGCGCCATCAAGCACGGCGAGCACTTTCACTTGGTTTTCGGTCTCAAGGTATGAACCATTACCGTTGTTCATATGCGCACCGATAGTAAACGGTATGGTCTGCTCAGCATCCTCCTCGTTACGCAGAACCCTATCAGTCTCACGGTACGACCCATACACGACGACCTTTCCGCCCTCACCCAGAATGGGGTCGTCCTCCAAAGAAAGGTCAAACTGTGCCTGGTATTTTCCTCCCCCATCATTCTTAAGCACAATCTCTTCCGGGCAGTTGAGCGTATAGGTCGGAATCTCGATTTGCGACCCAGATCCACTAATGCCCTCCGGCAGGGCTCCGCTGTTGTAGATGGTCCCGTTGTTGACGATGCTTCCGTCGGCGCCCGTCACGGCGCCCTCATTGATGAGGGACACACCATCCGGAATCGTCAGGGTCGCCCCTTGATAGATGGTAAGGGTCTCGTCCTCACCAATCGACAGGTCCTCCTGCAGCGTCACCGCACCGTACACGGTGCCTTCATCGCCGTTGAAGCACATTCCGCCTGAGGAAGAGTTGTACTGGTGCTGGAGCGTGTGCCCCGACAGGACGGCGACCTTGTTCGCCCGGACGACTGCGTTATCGGCAAGCCGCAGGTAGAACTTTGCCGTACCGGTGCCGTCCAGCCGAGAAAAGAATATGCCGCGTGCGTCTCCCGTGGAGCTCCAGCCGTTCGCGGTGAGACTGGCGTCCATCACCGTCAGAATCGCCTCGCCGCCCGGCCTTGCGTAGAACATAACGGCAGTCGAATTGGTGCAGTTCGACACGACCTCAGCACCATCGGTGATGTTCAGGTAGCTGCCGCCTCCCGTAGTCATTGCGGAGCCGCTCTTAAGGAAGATACCGCCGCTGCCCCATGCGGTTCCCTCAGCGTTCAGCTTTCCATCGCCTTCGATGTTCAGCTCGGTATTCCCGGTATCGCTGTTGACGTAGATCGGCACGCCGCTGCTGAGGTGGTTTTCGCCGGCAAGGTGAATGGTGAGTGACGCACCGGATTCGCCAAACGCATAGATGGAATGCGTCCCGCCGGTTGCCGAAACAGTGCCCTTACCGATTGTTGCGTCGCTCAGATACAGTACGTTTTCGTCCGCGTCGTAGCGAACGTTGCAGACGGCAGCGTCCTGTGTCTCGGTCAGTTCACCGGTTGCAGGGTCCGTCGTCCAGTAGCCGTCCTGCGTCACGTCGACAGCGACGTTAGCCACCACCAGCTCTTCGGGAGCGTATTCCGCCGCCTGTGCCGCGGCCGGAAGCATCACCAGGCACAGCAGCACCGCCGCGAGCACCGACCAGATCGTTCTTCTCGCCATCGCATACCTCCTGCTCCGGCGGTCATGCCGCCTCATCAAGGGTCGTGAACCCATTGTTGAGGAGGGGACACGCCCGACCCCTACCCGGCAGAGGAGCGAATTTGGGGGGATTCGCCAGAAGCCCTACGAGAGCATGAACCGCCCGAGCTCCTTGCGGCTGGTGGCGCCGAGCTTGCGGAAGGCGTTGGAGAGGCACTCCTTCACTCGGTTGACCGAGAAGCCCATGTGCTCGGCGATCTCCTGGTTGGTCCAGCCGCGGGCGGCGAGCATGCAGGTGGCGAACTCCGTGGTAGTGAGGTTGTCCGCGACGTCGTCCCCGGTCGCCGGGTTGTGGACGCGGCGCCAGCCGGCGGAGAAGCGGTAGGTGATGTCGATGATGCGCTTGAAGTCATCCAGCCACCCGGGCTTGATCACCGCCTCGAGCATGCCGCCGAGGAGCCCGTGGTGCTCGCCGAAGGGCTCGATGAGGCCGTCCGGGCGGGCGACGTCCCACGCCGCGAGCAGGTGCTCCTGCGCCTCCGCGGTCCTGCGCAGGCCCATGAGGTCCATCACGGCAACGAGGTGCAGGTAGACGACCGGAATGGGGTAGGTCACGTCGGTCATGGCCAGCGCGCCGAGCACGATGCCCAGGCTCGTCTCGTACGCACCATCCAGGTAGAGCCGGTGAGCGCTCACGTAGCAGGCAAAGAGGCGCAGGCCCGGTGGCAGGAGGGGGAGGGCGTCGGTCGCGGGCGGCAGGCCCTCAGGCTCGGGCAGGTGCAGCAGCACGCTCGCGGTCTGCGCGATGAACGCCGCGGCGGCACCCAGCTCAGGCGATAACCCCCCCCCCGACGGTTTTCTCGCCGAGGGCGCCACGTACTCGGCCGAGCGTGGCCCGGGCGTCGTTGATGCGGCCGAGGGCGAGGCTCGCGTACGAGAAGATCAGGCAGGCCGAGAGTCGCGCGGCGCCGTCTGTGGCCTGGAGCAGCGGGCGCGCGAGGCGCACGGCCTCGGCGGCGTCGCCGGTGAAGTAGGCGAGCTCGGAGAGGGCGACGTCGCGGCGGGGGCCGGGGTCCAGTGACTCGGCGTACTCGCGGGCGCGGCCGGGCGAGAAGGGCGAGCCCATGAGGGGCATGAGGGCGGCGCAGGCGGTTGGGGAGGGGCGCGGCGCGGGGGCGGCGGCCTCGGCGGCGCGGCGCGGGTCGTCGGGTTTTGGCGCAGCCGCGGGGATGCGCCACGCGTGGCCGAAGCGCTCGGCGCCGGGCACGCGTCCGTCGGCGCAGAGGCGCTGGACGCGGCGCTCGGAGACGCCCCAGCGGCGCGCTGCCTCCGCGGCGGTGATGAACTCCATGACGGCCCCCTTTCCGATGGGAGCAGCTTAGCAGAGGATGGGTTCGGGGCGGCGAACAGTTTGGCGGGCGGCGGTAACGGGCTCGAGGTCCTTCTCGGCCGCGCACGCAAATGGCGATTTGTGTACGCGGCTGAGGAGGGCCGTGGAGCTGCATGTTCTTGTCGATAAAGACATTAGGCTCAGAGATTACCCTCCGACCGAGAGAGCTCCTCTGGAACGAGAAGTGCCCGCTGCTCGCTACACAAATCCTCTTTTGTGTACGTCGCTTACACAAAAGCGCCCGCCGGGCGGGACCTCGAGAGGGCCCCGACCCGACGGGCGCGCGGCGGGCGCGAAGTGCGCGCTAGCCGCGGGCGGCGAGGTTCATCAGCAGCGCCGCCATCTCGGCGCGCGTGCAGGCGCGGCCGGGCTGCAGCTCGCGAACGCCGTCGCCGACGTCCACGCCGTTGAGGACGCCGCTGCCGACGGCCCAGGACAGGGAGTTGGTCGCCCAGTCGGAGACGTCGCCGGCGTCGGGGTAGGCGGAGAGGTCAGCGCGCGCCGACGTGTCGAGGCCCAGCAGCCCCGCGGCGTTCTTGAGCACGCACGCCGCCTGCTCACGGGTGAGGCCGTTCTCGGGGCCGAAGCCGGACCCGTCGTCGTAGCCGTTGAAGACTCCGACAGCGAGCGACCAGGTCACGGCCCGTGCGTACCACTCGCTGGGGTCGCAGTCGCCGGGCATGGAGACGATGGGCACCTCGGGCTTGCCGGCGAGGTTGTAGAGCACGGCCGCCATCTGGGAACGCGTGAGCGCCTCGTCGGTGCCGAAAAGGCCGGAGCTGTCGGCGTAGCCGCCCATGGTGCCGGAGAGCCACGCCCAGCGGACGGCCTCGGAGTACCACTCGCCCTCAAAGGCGTCGCCAAAGGGGAGCGCATGGCTCTTCGTGTCGAGCGCGACGAGCCACTGGGAGGCGTGGTCGATCGTCAGGCGGGCGGAGCCGTCGGCGCCGACCGTCGCGGCGCCCTCGAAGCGCAGCCCCTGCTTGACCTCGTCGTAGCTGTAGGCGTTTGCGAACGTGCCCGCCAGGGCCTTGTCGAGGGACACGGAGAGGGTGACGTCAAAGCCGAAGGCCCCGTCGTGGGAGAGCGTCGCCTGCAGCGAGCCGAGCGTCCCGGAGACGAGGTCGACAAGGTTGGAGGGGATGCCGGTGGTATTGAGCTCGATTCCGAGGTCAATATCGGAGAGCTCGGCGTTCTTGGGGACGTCGGCGCCGTCGATCTCCCAGGCAACGCCGGCGCCCATCTCAAGCCTGACCGTCACGTCACGGCCGGCGAGGGCGGCGAGCGCGGCGGCGGGGACCTCGGTCGTGCCGTCCATGTCCACGGTCACGGTCGCGCCCGGCTCGGCGCCGGCGACCTCGAGGGCGACCTCGGTCCAGTTGGGGCCGGGCTCGGGGTCTGGGGTCGGATCGGGCTCGGGGTCCGGGGTCGGATCGGGGTCCGGGGTCGGATCGGGCTCGGGGTCCGGCGTCGGCTCGGGCTCGGGCAGCTGCGCCTCGACCGCCTGCGCGATCAGCTTATGGCCGAGCGCGTTGGGG
Organism: uncultured Atopobiaceae bacterium; assembly: GCA_944320975.1. GTDB lineage: Bacteria > Actinomycetota > Coriobacteriia > Coriobacteriales > Atopobiaceae > Thermophilibacter. The sequence goes on from CALUJM010000005.1 coordinate 62,612, forward strand.
TGGAAGTCGAGGTTGGCCCTCGTTCCCTGGACCCATGCGTTGCAGGGCGCCGCCTCGGAGGCGTCGAAGAGCGCGTACACGTCGGCAACGGGCACGCCAGCGGGCGTTGCAAGGCCCTGAAGCGCGGCGTTGAGCGTCTTGACGCCCTGGTCGAAGGCAGAGACGACAGCCGCGACCACGGTGGCGTCGAGATGGCCGTAGGGGTTGTACTGGTTGGTGATGACGATCGTCACGTCGGGGTTGGCGGCCTTGATGGCCTGAACCATGCCCGCGAGGTTGGTCCCCAGCGTCTTGATGGCCGAGGCGGCCTGCTCGGAGGTGGGGAAATCTGCGAGCTTGCCCATGACCAGCGCAACCACCGGATTGCTTCCGCCGAGCTCGATCTCCCCGCCGGCACCGGTCAGCATCTCCTCGATCTCCTCGGCGGTAAGGCTGCCGCCCAACTGAGCCGCGAGGTAGTCATACAGCGCGCCCATGAGGTCGTTGCCGCCGACCGTGATGGTGATGACGTCAGCGGACGCCACCTGTGCCGCCACGTTCTTGTCGCTTAGCTGCGCGAGCAGATCGGCGGACGTCAGGCCCTCGGAAGAGGCGACCGTCTTGAGCTCGTACCCGCGCTCGGCGGCGACAAGCTCCGGGAACGCCTGCTCGTCCTCGGCGAGGCCGTACCCGTCGGCGATGCTGTCGCCCAGGGCGACGTAGACCCCCTCCAGGGCGAGCGCGGGCACGGGCAGCAGCCCGACGAACAGCGCCAAGGCGCACACCAGTCCAAACAACCTTCTTCTCATGTCGTGCTTCCTCCTTACGTCTCGAGGTTCGGGGGGAGCGCGGCGAGGCCGTCCCGCAAGGGGGGCGCATCGCGCACACCATCAACTGTAGAGACGCCACAAGGAATGCACATCACCCGTTGGAGGGCTAAATCAGGTACTGTTCAGGCTCCCGATGCGCCGGGTTCTTCTCGACCCCGGGTTCTTCTCGTCCACAGTGCCCGCCCCGTTCTCCGCGAGAAGAACGCGCGGGTCGCGCGCCCGAGCATGCCATATGTGACAGTTTCACCCGCGCCGACCGCCCGTTTTGTCCCCCATGGCATGCTCGGCGAGCCGCGCCGCCTACGACAGCATGAACCGCTCGAGGTCCCGGCGGCGCGCGATGCCCAGCTTGCCCAGCGAGGACGAGATGTAGCTCTTCACGGTGTTGGCCGAGACGCCCAGGTGTTCGGCGATCTCCTGGTTGGTCCAGCCGCGCGCGGCGAGCATCGAGGCGGCAAACTCGGTGGTGGTGAGGTTGTCCGCCACGTCCTCCCCGGTCGCGGGGTTGTGGACGCGCCGCCAGCCGGCGGAGAATCGGTAGGTGATGTCGATGATGCGCTTGAAGTCCTCCGGCCACGCGGGCTTGATGACGGCCTCGAGCATGCCGCCGAGAAGCCCGTGATGCTCGCCGAAGGGCTCGATGAGGTCGTCCGGGCGGGCGAGGTCCCACGCGGCGAGCAGGTGCTCGCGCGCCTCGTGCGCGCGACGCAGGGCCATGAGGTCCATGACGGCAACGAGGTGCAGGTAGATGGCCGGAATGGGATAGGTCTCCTCCTGCATCACGAGCGCGGTCTGCGCGATGCCGAGGCTGCGGGCGTGATCTCCCGCCAGGTAGACGGCGTGCGCCTGCACGTAGCAGGCGAAGGCGCGCAGGCCCGGGGGCAGAAGCGGCAGGACGTCGCGGGGCTCGGGGGTCTGCTCCGGGGCGGGCAGGTGAAGAAGGACGCTCGCCGCCTGGGCGATGAAGCCCTCGGCGGCGCGCAGGCGCGGGTCCCTCTGGGAAGCGCGCGCAACCGCGCCGCGGGCGCCTTCGAGCGCGGCGAGCGCGCGGTCGATGCGGCCGAGCGGCAGGTTGGCATAGGCGCAAATCAGGCAGGCGGAGAGGCGCGCGCCCAGGTCGTCGCTTCCCATGTGGGGCGCGGCCTGCTTGACGGCGTCTTCGGGCCTTCCGGTGAAGTAGGCGAGCTCGGCGGCGGCGATGTCACGGCGGGGCCCCGGCTCGAGCGCGGCAACGAGGTCGCCCGCCGTGCCGGGGGAGAAGGGCGAGCTCAGGAGCGGCATGAGGACGACGTTCGGAGGGAGCGCTGGGGCGGGGGTCGCGGCTCCAGCGGCGCGGCGCGGGTCGTCGGGCTTGGGCGCGCCCGCGGGAATGCGCCACGCCCGGCCGAAGCGCTCGGCTCCGGGCACGCGGCCCTCGGCGCAGAGACGCTGGACGCGGCGCTCGGAGACGCCCCAGCGGCGCGCAGCCTCGGCGGCGGTGATGTAGTCCATGAGGGGCCCCTCTCGTTTTGGTTGACCCAGCATAGCAGAGCGTGGTTCGGGAAAGCGAACAGTTTGGGCGGGCGGCACGGCGCGAGCTCGAGGTCCTTCTCGGCCGCAGGCTCCGAGGCGGTTGTGTGCAACAACTTTGATGCGGGACGGCGATTCGAGGCGGCGCGGGGCGCCCGCGAATCGCAAATCGCCCCAAACCCGCGCATTCTTCTCGGTTGTGTGAAACAAGTTTTATGCCGGAGGGCGCCCCACATAAAAGATGCTGCACACAATCGGCGAAAGCGGGGCTAATTTCGGGGTGAGGAGAACGACGGGGGCGCGTTTACTCACAATCGGGGTTTTGCAGCGCGGGGTGCGGGTGCTCATCGGGCCGCGGCGACCAAGCGGCCGGGTGATACCCGGGCTTCAGCCCAAATCCTCATGTGGGTCCGCGCCCGAGAAGAACCCGCGCGCCCGACCGCTCGCCGCGCCGCGTGTCTGAGCGCGACGCCAGGCGGGAACGATGACCCTAACGGCGAAAGGGGAGCCATGGGCGAAAGCTGCTACGACGTCATCGTCATCGGCGCGGGGGTCTGCGGGTGCGCGATCGCCCGCGAGCTCTCGCGCCGCCGGCTCAGCGCGTGCGTGCTCGAGGCCGAGGAGGACGTCTGCTGCGGCACGTCAAAGGCAAACTCCGCGATCGTGCACGCGGGCTTCGACGCGGCCACGGGCACCCTGATGGCGCGCCTCAACGTGGAGGGATCGCGCCTCATGGGGCCGCTCTGCGAGGAACTCGGCGTGGACTACGACCGCATCGGGTCGCTCGTGGTATGCGTCGACGGGGCGCAGCGCGGCGGGCTCGACGCCCTTCTCGCCCGCGGGCGGGCAAATGGCGTCGCCGACCTGCGCATCGTTGAGCGAGAAGAGCTCCGCGCCCTGGAGCCCAACGTCGCCGACGCCGCCGTGGCCGCGCTCTGGGCCCCGACCGGCGCGATCGTGAACCCCTTCCAGCTCACCGTCGCGCTGGCGGAGACGGCGGCCGTGAACGGCGTCGAGTTCAGGTTCTTGTCACCCGTGACCGGCATCGCTCGCCGACCGGACGCCGGATGGGACGTGACCACGCCCTCCGACACGCTTGCGGCCCGCGTGGTGGTCAACGCCGCCGGCGTCCATGCCGACGAGCTGCACAACCTCGTCTGCGCGCCCGGCGACCGCCTGGAGATCGCGCCCCGGCGCGGGCAGTACCACGTGCTCGACGTCACCGCCGGCGCGCACGTGCGGCACACGGTCTTCGCGCTGCCCACGCGCCTGGGCAAGGGCGTGCTCGTGACGCCCACCACGGGCGGCAACCTGCTCGTGGGCCCCACAGCCGAGGACATCGAGGACAAAGGCGGCGTCGACACCACGGCAGACGGCCTCGCCGAGGTCGTGCGCAAGGCCGCGCTCACGGTGCGCGGCGTCCCGTTCTCCGAGCGCATCCGCACCTTCGCGGGGCTGCGCGCCCACCAGGCGGGGCACGACTTCGTCATCGGCGAGGTCCCGGGCGCGCCGGGCTTCGTGAACTGCGCGGCCATCGAGTCCCCGGGGCTCTCGGCCGCGCCTGCGATCGGGCGCATGGTGACCGGCATCGTCTGCGAGCTGCTGGGCGGCCCGGCCGAGAAGGACGAGCTGCTCCCGCGCCCCGCGCCGATCCCGGACGTCGCGCGCCTCTCGCCCGAGGCGTGGTCGGCGCTCGCGGCGGCGCGCCCGGAGTACGGCCGCGTGGTCTGCCGCTGCCGCACGGTCACGGAGGGCCAGGTCGTCGACGCCATCCGGCGCCCGCTGGGCGCGCGCTCGCTCGACGGCGTGAAGCGGCGCGTTGAGGCCGGCATGGGCCGGTGCCAGGGCGGGTTCTGCTCGCCGCGCGTGGCGCAGATCCTCGCGCGCGAACTGGGCTGCGACCTCGCCGCCGTCACGCTATCCGGGCCGGGCAGCGAGCTCGCCGTCGGCACGGACAAGGACGCTTGGGCCGGGGCGCCCGGGGTGCCAGCAGCACCCGGGACGCCGGCACCCGCGGCGCCCGCCGGAGAGGAGGCCTCGCGATGAGACGCTACGACGTCGTGGTGGTGGGCGGCGGCCCGGCGGGCCTCGCGGCGGCCGTGGCAGCGCGCGCGGGCGGGCGGCGCTCCGTGGCCGTCATCGAGCGCGACCGCGAGCTCGGCGGGATCCTCAACCAGTGCGTGCACAGCGGCTTCGGCCTCGTCACCTTCGGCGAGGAGCTCACGGGCCCGGAGTACGCGGCCCGCTGGGCGGACGCCGCGGCAGAGTCCGGGGCGGAGGTCCTTCTCGGCAGCATGGTCCTGGACGTGTCCGCTGGGCCGGAGGGCCCCGCCGTCACGTGCGTGAGCGCCGAGCGCGGCGTGGAGCGGATCGGGGCCGGCGCCGTGGTGCTGGCCATGGGCTGCCGCGAGCGACCCGCCGGCGCGCTGGGGATACCGGGCTTTCGCCCCGCGGGCGTCTTCACGGCCGGCTGCGCCCAGAGGCTCGTGAACCGGGAGGGGCTGCTGCCCGGCCGCGAGGTCGTGATCTTGGGCTCGGGCGACATCGGGCTCATCATGGCGCGGCGCCTCACCCTGGAGGGCGCGCACGTGGCGTGCGTGGCCGAGCTCATGCCGTACTCGAGCGGCCTCAAGCGCAACGTTGTCCAGTGCCTCGACGACTTTGGGATCCCGCTTCTGCTCTCGCACACCGTGACGCGCGTGGAGGGGCGCCGGCGCGTGGAGGCCGTCGAGGTCTCGCGCGTGGACGGCGCCGGGCGGCCCGTCCCCGGGACCGGCGTGCGCTACCCGTGCGACACGCTGCTGCTCTCGGTGGGGCTGCTGCCGGAGAACGAACTCTCGCGCGCCGCGGGCGTGGAGCTCTCCCCGGTGACGCGCGGGCCCGTGGTGGACGACTCCCTCATGACGAGCGTCCCGGGCGTCTTTGCCTGCGGAAACGTCCTGCACGTGCACGACCTCGTGGACTACGTGAGCCAGGAGGCGACGCGGGCGGGGGAGTGCGCCGGTGCGTGGGCGGACGGGGCGCGCGGCTCCGGGCGGACGGTCCCGGTGGTGGCGGGCACCGGCGTGCGCTCCGCGGTGCCGCAGCGCGTCGACGTGGCGCGCATGCCCGACGAGCTGGTGGTCCGCCTGCGCGTGGACGGCGTCTACGAGCGGCGGTCGCTGGTCGCGCGGGCGGGCGGCGAGGTCGTGGCGCGGCGGCGGCGCGACATCCTCGTGCCGGGGGAGATGGAGCAGGTGACGCTGCGGCGCGAGGCCCTTCTCGGCCTGGGCGGCGTCGACGCGATCACCATAGGGCTGGAGGCATGATGGGCGCAGGCGGAGCGGGCGAGAAGAGCGACAAGGTCCTGACGTGCATCCGCTGCCCGCGGGGGTGCCGGGTCACCGTGGCCCTGGGCGCGGGCGGAAAGGTCGAGGCGGTGTCCGGCAACGCGTGCCCCCGCGGCGACTCCTACGCGCGCGCCGAGGTCACGGCGCCGGTGCGCTCGGTCACGACGACGGTTCCGGTTGACGGGGCGCGCGACGAGGGGCGCGTTGCCGTGAAGACCGTGCGCGAGGTGCCCAAGGGCGCCGTGCTCGACGTGGTGCGCGCACTCGCCGACGTGCGGGCGACGGCGCCGGTGGAGATCGGCGACGTGATCGCGCGCGACGTCGCCGGCACCGGCGTCGACGTCGTCGCCACGAGCCGCGCCCGCTAAAAGGGGACAGGTACAGAAGCGCAGGTAAAACCTGTCAAAAGTATGGATGACTTTTGACAGGTTTTACCTGCGCTTCTGTACCTGTCCCCTTTTAGCGGGCGCGCAGGGCGTCCACCAGGGCCTCGAGGTCCTTCTCGTCCGGGTGGCCGACCGCGCGGTCGAAGTTCTCGATCATCGGCTCGAAGCGCGCCGGGTCCTTCTCGGCCATCGCGACGTAGCGCTCGCGCACGGCGGGCGGCATCTGGCCCTGGCACATGAAGCGGCCCACCACCTGCGCGTCCGCGGGCAGCGCTGACGCAAAGCGGTCGAGCACGCGGTCGTAGTAGGCCTGGCTCCCGCCGAAGCCGCAGGTCCCAAAGAGGAAGACGCGCTTGCCCGCCAGCGCCGGCAGCTCGGGCTCCAGCGCGGGGTCCAGCCCGCCCTTGTCGGTCCACGATCCCAGCAGCACGAGGTCGGCAGCCGCGACGTCGGCGACCTCGTTCTTCTCGCCCAGCTCGGCGCGGGCGCGATCCGCGAGCCGCTGGGTGTTGCCGGTCTTGGAGCTCACGATCACTGCGTACGACATTGCTCTCCCTTCGATGGTCACGCCCACCTTATACCCGCTTTTCTCGGATTAGTCTGCGCTCCAGGGACCGCCGGCGCCAAACATCACAGGTAGTCTCACGCGAAAAAACTATCTGTCCCTATCGCTCTATTTTGTAACGTAGAACTTGTGGTACGTACCACTACCTGTGACGTTTGAGGCGATAAGGCCCTGGCGCCGCGGAACCACGGCAACGCGCCTAAACCTCCCAGGCGAAGTTCTTCATGTCGACGCGACCGTCGGGAAGAAAGCCCACGCCCTCGGCCTCCAGCATGCGCCGCTGCTCGCCCGGGCCGCCAAAGGCGAAGCCCGGCGCGAGCGACCCGTCGGCAAAGACCACGCGGTGGCACGGCACGCCGCCCGCGACGCCGGGGCTCGCGTGCATGGCAAAGCCCACCTGCCGGGCGGACCGCGGCGCCCCCATGAGGCGCGCCACCTGCCCGTAGCTGGCAACGCGTCCCTCCGGGACCTGCCGCACCACGTTGTGGGCGCGCTCGAAGAACGACTGCCCCCTCTGCTCCCTGCTCTGCTCCATGAGCCCTCCAATCCGCTATCCTTCAGGCTACCACCGCGCGGGACCGCGCCCGACCGAGAGGGAACCCATGAACATCGACAAGAACGCGACCGCCCTGCTCGTCATCGACGCCATCGAGGCCGTGGGCGACGACTCGCTCTACGACCCCGACGCCGCCACCTCCGCCTACCGCGCGGCCGTCGCGCGCTCCGTGGCCGCCTGCCACGCCGCCGGCGTCCCCGTGATCTTCTGCAACGACGCGCACGTCCGCGGCCTAGACCGCGAGCTCGAGCTCTGGGGCGAGCACGGCATCGCCGGAGAGACCCGCATCTTCCCGGAGATCGAGGTCGCGCCCGGCGACCGCGTGATCCCCAAGCGCCGCTACTCGGGCTTCTTCCAGACCGACCTGGACCTCACCCTGCGCGAGCTGGGCGCCGCCACCGTCATCACCGTGGGCGCCGACACCAACATCTGCGTGCTGCACACCCTGGCCGACGCCTACTTCAACGGATACGCCTCCGTGGTGGTGACCGACGCAACGATGACCTTCCTCTGCGGCACCCAGGCCGGTGCGCTCGAGCACTGCGAGAAGTGCTACGGATCTGCGCTCGTGACCGTGGCAGAGCTGGAGGCCGCGCTGGCGTAGCCGCACGCGAATGAGCCCCGCTCGCCGAGTAAGAGTTATTTGCAGAAAGTGACTCGAAATCACGGTACTTCTCGCAAATTACTCTTACTCGGCGCTCGTCTGTGTCGATGTTGTTCTTTGCTGACGTTGCGTCACCAATTTCTCTGCCAAGTGATTTAATCAAACGCTCGGTCAAAATAACCGCACACAACTCTCGGGCGCAGCCCATGAGGCCCGTTGTCGGCGAGCAGCGGCCCTAGTTCGTTGCCTCACGCTCCCCAGCGGTTACGAATCGCTCCGAGAAAGGCCTCTGCCGCGGGGGAGAAGGACTGGTAGCGCTTCCAGGCAACGAAAACGTCCGCGGAGATGGCCGGCTCGAGGGGTCTGAACGCCAGGCCCGAGCCCGCGCTCGTGTCGACGATGCCCTCGAGGCTCACCACCACACCGATTCCGCGTCGGGCGAGAAGTGCCGCGTTGTAGAGTAGGTTATAGGTAGCTACGACATCGAGGTCTTCGAGGTCTCGATGGAACCAGGCACCCATCTCCCGGCCGGCCTGCTCGGAAAGGATGAGCGAGCGACTTGCCAGGTCAGCTGGAGTCACGCAGGCAAGCTCCGCGAGCGGGTCGTCCTCGCGCATGAAGGCGCCCCAGCGGTCATGCGCGGGCAGCTGGAGAAACTCATAGCGCGACAGGTCCGCGTGACCGACGAACACGCCAAAGTCGAGTCGCCCGCTGTCCAGCCGTTCGCTCACGCTCTCGGCGTTGCCGCTGAAGAGCGAGAAGCGCACCAGCGGGTAGGCGTCGACGAACCCCGACATGACGTCGGCGAGAAGGCCCATCGCGGGCGTCTCGCCGCCGCCAATACGCACCTCGCCAGCGAGGGTGTCCGCCGTGAGACGAAACTCGTCCTCGGTGCGTCCCACAAGATCGATGATCTCCTCGGCGCGGCGGCGCAGGCGCATGCCGGGCTCGGTGAGCGTGACGCGCCGGCTGCCCCGGTCGAAGAGGCGCACGCCCAGGTCGCGCTCAAGCTCTTGCATCTGGCGCGAGAGCGAGGGCTGCGAGACGTGCAGCGCGGCCGCGGCGCCGGAGATCGTGCCCTCGCGCGCGATCATGAGGAAGTACCTGAGGTGTCTCAGCTCCACGTTCTTCTCGCCTTTCTATGCTAAATCTGCATGGAATCGCATTCAATATAGGAATTATACATGTCGACGCGACGTCGCTAAACTGAGCGCAGGGAGGATCTGATGGGAGACCTGACGAGTGACATCGAGCGCTGCCTCGGCGACTGTGCCTGCGACGAGGCAACGGCTCTTCGCGCACGAAGCTGCTGCGAGGAGGGTCGGGTGCGCGAGACCAAGCGCGCATTGCTTGAGGAGCGCTCGCGACTCGTTGAAGAGATGCGCGCCAGCCAGCGTGGCATCGATGCCATAGACTACCTGCTCGCCCGCGTTTCCTCAGAGATTCCCACGCGCCGAAAGGAGAAATCATGACCGAGGAGAAGCTCGCTCTCACCACAGAATGGGACAAGACGTTCCCGAAGTCAGCCGCCGTCGAACATGAGAAGGTGACGTTCCACAACCGCTACGGCATCACGCTGGCCGCGGACCTGTATCGGCCCCTCGACGCCACGACGCCTCTGCCCGCGATCGCTGTCTGCGGCCCCTTCGGCGCTGTGAAGGAGCAGTGCTCGGGCCTCTATGCGCAGACGCTCGCCGAGCGCGGTTTCCTCACGATCGCCTTCGACCCGTCCTACACAGGCGAGTCCGGCGGGGAACCGCGCTACATGGCGAGCCCGGACATCAACACCGAGGACTTTCTGGCTTCGGTGGATTACCTCAACTGCCGCGATGACGTTGATGCAGAGCGCGTGGGCGTCGTCGGCATCTGCGGATGGGGAGGGCTAGCGATAAACGCGGCGGCGCTCGACCCACGCATAAAGGCGACCGTCGCCTCCACCATGTACGACATAAGCCGCGTTACCGCCAAGGGCTACTTCGACGAGAACGACAGCGCCGAAGAGCGCCAGGCCCAGCGCCGCGCCCTCGCCGTGCAGCGAACAAGGGACTACGCAGCCGGAGGCTACGACCGTGCCGGCGGCGTCGTGGACCCGCTCCCCGAGGACGCGCCGTGGTTCGTGCGCGACTACTACGATTACTACAAGACCCCGCGCGGCTATCACCCCCGCAGCCTCAACTCAAACGAGGGCTGGAACGTCATCGGCACGCAGAGCTTCCTCAACCAGCCGCTCCTTGCCTACGCAGACGAGATAGAGAGTGCCGTCATGGTGCTTCACGGCGACGCGGCGCACTCCTGCTACATGGGCAAGGAAGCCTTCGCACAGCTCAAGGGAGACAACAAGGAGCTCGTGCTCGTCCCGGGCGCTACGCACACCGACCTCTATGACGGAGGCAGCAAGAGCGCCATCCCCTGGAACCAGATTCAGGGGTTCTTCGAGAGGTACCTGCAGTAGAAGAAGGGCTTATGAGCGAGAAGATCATCGAGAGCCGGACCTTTGACGAAGAGCGCGCGCTCTACGGCGTGCGCGACGTGACCGTGCGGAACTGCCGCTTCGACGGGCCGGCCGACGGCGAGAGCGCCTTCAAGGAGTGCGAGGACGTCACCGTTGACGGGGCCTTCATGAACCTGCGCTACCCGTTCTGGCACGACCACGGGCTCACGCTGCGCAATGTCGAGATGACCGAGCTCTGCCGCGCCGCGCTCTGGTACAGCGAGGACGTGGCCATCGAGGACAGCCGCCTGCACGGCATCAAGGCGCTGCGCGAGTGCGCCGACGTGCGGATGCGCGGCTGCGACGTCGTGTCTCCGGAGTTCGGCTGGTCGACGCGCGGGCTTGAGATGGAGTCGTGCACGGCGGAGAGCGAGTACTTCCTCATGCGCGCCACCGGCCTCACCCTGCGCGACGTGCACTTCCAGGGCAAGTACTCGTTCCAGTACGTCGAGGACGTCGTGATCGAGGACAGCGAGCTCGACACCAAGGACGCCTTCTGGCACGCCAAGAACGTCGTCGTGCGCAACTCGCTCGTACGCGGCGAGTACCTCGGCTGGTACAGCGAGGACCTCACCTTCGAGAACTGCCTCATCCAGGGCACGCAGCCGCTGTGCTACTGCAAGGACCTGCGTCTCGTTAACTGCCAGATGGTCGACTGCGACCTCGCCTTCGAGCGGTCGCACGTCCAGGCCGAGGTCACGACGTCGATCGACAGCGTCAAGAACCCGCTCGAGGGGAGCCGCATCACGCTGCCCGCCGTCGGCGAGGTCATCCGCGACATCGACGGAGCCACGGGCGTCGTCGAGATCGCGGGCGAGAAGGACGCGCAGGTCCGCGCCTGCGCGTAGCGGGGCGAGACGGCGTCGCCACGGCTGGAAGCGGCCTCATCCCGGCCGGGGGTGGCCCCGCCCCGATACGTCCTCTCCGGCCCAACCTGCCGATTGTGTGCAAAACGTTTGATGGACCCGACCTCAGGACATAAAACCTTTTGCACACAACCGCGATTAGGTCCCAAGCCCGCCCGTTCTTCTCGCCAGACGCCGAGAAGAACGGGCGGGGTGAGCGCGTCAGCCCGAACCGGGCATAAAACGTGTTGCACACAACCGCCCTCTGGGGGCCGTATGACGCCGCCGCCGAAACACGCCGCGGCCGAAAACCCACAATCGAGCTTTTGCGGCAGCCAGGCCCCATTCGCTCGATTCGCCGGGCCGTCACCGCTCGTCGATGTGCGCGATGAGCTTGTTCCTGAGCCTGGCCCTGCGCGTCGCCAGCTTCGCGCCCGGGGCTCGCCACGTGAGGCCAAGCAGTCTCGTGACCGACTTGGCCACCTCGTCCATGAGGCCCTGCCTTGAGAGCATCGACCTGTCCATCTCGACGACGGGCCTGCCGTCCGCCGCCAGCACGTTGCCCTTTCGCATGTCGTACGCCCTCCTGCTCCGAATCTTGTGCTGCGAGCCCTGGTACTCGAGCACGCGGCCGCCGTCCCAGCTCAGGTCGCAGATGAAGGAGTCGATGCCGAAGAGCCGCGCCGCCTCAGCGCTCAGCCGGACCCGCTCGTTGAGCGCAGCCCGAGGCAGCCCGTAGCCGCCCAGGCGACAGGGAAGCGTGAGCACCATCGAGACAACGGCCTCCTCGGGGGACGCAGCATGGTCGCGGATGTGGCCAAGCGCCCGCCGCGCCTGGCCGAGCCCCCACGGGCTGCCCTCTCCGCGCTCCCGCCTCAAGACCTCGAGCCTGTCGAGGTACTCGGCGATCCTCGCAGCCGACGTCAGCGGAGGGCAGTTGACGAAGCCGGGGTCCTGCGAGGCGCGGGCGAAGTAGCCGCAGAGCTCGTGGCCGTAAAGGACGAGAAGGTCAAAGTCGAGCTCGCGAGCCATCTGGAGGAACGTCAGCTCCGGGGAGGCGAGCAGTGCGCCGTCCGAGAGCCGGTAGAACGACCCGATGGGATAGCTTCCCGTAACGAGGCGGCAGTCGGCCGCGGAGACGAAGCGCCTCCCGTTGCGCGAGGAGACGCAGAGCTGCTGCGACGTCGCGGCCAGCTCCGGCTCGGCGCGGCGCAGGTCCGAGAGCGCCGTCACGTCCACCCGCGACGGGATCTTGGTCGCGCGGGAGCGGGCCGGCATCGAGCCCATGTCAACTGGCTCCCCCGTCTCGAAGAGCAGCCGCACGAGCAGGGGAGAAGTACCGTTTGCCGGGGGTTTTTCCTGCGCGACCCTCATGCCCACGAGTCGCCACGCCTCCTGCGCGCTCTCGAAGCCGATGCAGACCGACCCTGCCATGGGACCCCTCTCAATGACGCCGTCAGTTCAGGGCAGGGTAGCCATTTGGCGCGAGCTTCGCTGAGGGAGCTGCGTGCAAGCTGCGGCGCAGCTCCGCGTAACGTTGTTTCCATTGCTTGAGATGAGTATCGTTTGATTTGATGAATGATGTTATTTCGACCGACGTTTGGCGACCGGGGCCGAGATCACACAAAAATGCCATAGCTGCTGGTGGCACGTACCGCGGACGACGCGAGCCCGGTGCAAAACCTCGGTTGTGAGTTTTCCGGCCCGCCATGCGCGCCCGATCGCCCGCGGCGAGCCCCAAGAGGCGGTTGTGTGCAAAAGGTTTTATGCCGAGAACCCCGACAGCTCGTTCTTCTCGCCAAATGGGGCGAGAAGAACGAGCATCCACCGATTGTGGGCAATATCTTTGATGTCAGGCGGCCCCTTGCTCCGGGCGGCATCAAAGTTGTTGCACACAACCGCCACCCCCGCGGCGGGGCCCTCGACGGGGCCCGGGGCCGCGGCCCTCGAGCACGAGGCCAGAGCGCGGCGGTCCGCGCATAGGAAAGGGGCCTGGGAACGTGTCCCAGGCCCCTGAAGTTACGTGGTCGGGTGGACTGGATTCGAACCAGCGACCCCTTGACCCCCAGTCAAGTGCGCTACCAAACTGCGCCACCACCCGTTGTGCGAGGAAGAACTATAGCACCCTTCACATCGGGTGGCAAGTGTCATTTTTCGCACGCAGTCAGCCGCCGCGTCCCCGGCCTCTTTTCGTGTGTCGGGCGCGTTTCGGACCGGCAAACGCCGTGTGGCCGGGTGGCCGGCGCCCCGTGCGGCCGTCATAAGATGGGACTCGCACGTGAACGCGCCGAGACACAGGAGGAAGACATGGCACGCGTGTACAACTTCTCCGCCGGTCCCGCCGTGCTGCCCGAGGAGGTCCTCAGGGAGTGCGCGGACGAGATGCTCGACTACGCCGGCTGCGGCATGAGCGTCATGGAGATGAGCCACCGATCTTCCGTCTTCCAGAAGATCATCGACGACGCCGAGGCCACGCTGCGCGACCTCATGGGCATCCCGGATAACTACAAGGTCATCTTCACGCAGGGCGGCGACTCGCTGCTCTTCTCGACGGTCTTCATGAACCTCGCGACCAACGGCAAGGCCGACTACGTCATCACCGGCAACTGGGCCAAGAAGGCCTTCCAGGAGGCGCAGATCCTCGGCGACGCCGTGGCGGTGGCGAGCTCGGCCGACAAGAACTTCTCGTACATCCCCGACTGCTCCGACCTGCCCATCCGCGAGGACGCGAGCTACCTCTACATCTGCGAGAACAACACCATCTACGGCACCAAGTTCCCGGAGCTGCCCAACACCAAGGGCCACGTCCTGGTGGCCGATCAAAGCTCGATGTTCCTCTCCGAGCCTGTCGACGTCACGCGTTACGGCCTGATCCACGCCGGCGTCCAGAAGAACGTCGGTCCCGCGGGCGTGCAGATCGTGATCGTGCGCGAGGACCTCATCCCCGAGGACCTGCCCGGCGTGCCCACGATGCTGCGCCTCAAGACGCAGGCCGACGCCGGCTCGCTCTACAACACGCCCAACTGCTGGGGCATCTACGTCTGCGGCAAGGTCTTCAAGTGGATCGAGAAGAACGGTGGGCTCGCTGCGATGGGGGAGCGCAACGCCGAGAAGGCGGCCCTGCTCTACGACTTCCTCGACGAGTCGGAGCTCTTCTCGTCCACCGTCGAGCCGCGCGACCGCTCGCTCATGAACGTGCCGTTCGTGACCGGGGACAAGGAGCTCGACGCCGAGTTCGTCGCCGAGGCGGCCAAGGCGGGCCTCGTGAGCCTCAAGGGGCACCGCTCCGTCGGCGGGATGCGCGCCTCGATCTACAACGCCATGCCGCGCGCCGGCGTGGAGGCGCTCGTCGCGTTCATGAAGGACTTCGAGCTCGCACACTGACCTGCAAAAAGGGGACGTGTTATTTCGTGCAGACTTTTTGCAGAGGGAGGAAGCCATGTACAAGATCTGCTGCCTCAACAACATCGCGAAGGTCGGCACCGACCACCTCGGGGCCGGCTACGAGTTCGTCGCGGAGCCCGAGGGCGCCGACGCCCTGCTCGTTCGCAGCGCCAACCTCCACGAGCTCGAGCTCGGCGGCGGCCTGCTCGCCATCGCCCGCGCCGGCGCGGGCGTGAACAACATCCCCGTGGACCGCTGCGCCGAGGCCGGGGTCGTGGTCTTCAACACCCCGGGCGCAAACTCCAACGCCGTGAAGGAGCTCGTCGTCTGCGGCATGCTGCTCGCCTGCCGCGACGTCATCGGCGGCGCCGCGTGGGTGGCCGAGAACAGCGACGACCCGGAGATCGCCAAGCGCGCCGAGAAGGCCAAGAAGCAGTTCGGCGGCTGCGAGCTCGCGGGCAAGCGCGTGGGCGTGGTGGGCCTCGGCGCCATCGGGGCAGCCGTGGCCAACGCCCTGATCGACCTCGGCTGCGAGGTCATGGGCTACGACCCCTACCTCTCGATCAACGCCGCGTGGAGCCTCGACCGGCGCATCGAGCACGTCACCGACCTCGGTGAGCTCCTCTCGCGCTGCGACTTCGTGACGCTGCACGTGCCCGCCACCGACGCCACGCGCGGGATGATCTCGGCCGAGGCCATCGCCCGCATGCCGCGCGGGGCCGTCCTTCTCAACTTCGCCCGAGACGCGCTCGTGGACGAGCAGGCCCTCGCCGAGGCGCTCGACGACGGGCGCGTGGGGCGCTACGTCACCGACTTCGCCAACCCCGCGAGCGCCAACATGAAAAACGCCATCGTCCTGCCGCACCTCGGCGCCTCCACCGGCGAGGCTGAGGACAACTGCGCCGTGATGGCCGCCAACGAGCTCAAGGACTACCTCGAGAACGGCAACATCAGGAACTCCGTCAACTACGGGCAGGTGGACCTCGGCGAGCTCGCGCCCGGCAACGAGCGCATCGCCATCTTCCACGAGAACGTCCAGGGCGTGATCGGCCTGGTCTCGGCCGCCATCGCCGCATCGGGGCTCAACATCGAGAACATGACCAACAAGAGCCGCGGCTCCAACGCCTACACCCTCATCGAGGTCTCCGGAGACCTCACCGACGGGCTGCGCGCCCAGCTCATGGGCCTCGCGGGCATCCGTCGCGTGCGCCTCATCGAGCGGGCGTAGCCCAGTGCGCGTCTTTGTCCCCTCCAGAGGGCGACGACGGGGCCCGACGGGTCGAATCCGGCCCCGAGGGCCCCGTTCTTGTCCTCCGCGAAGGTCAAGAACTGCCGAGAAGGACGAGGGCCCGCGGCCCGCCGGCGCGCGGGCGCGGAATCTTTTTACGCTAAGATGGGTAACCTGAGGGAGGGAAGAAACCTCGAGTCCGAGAGGCCGCAATGTCAGAGCGTTCCGAGCACATCAAGTCCGAGATCAAGAGCATCGCCGACGCGGATGCAGCCGAGCGCCAACGCTCCGGCCGCACCGACGTTCCGGTGGGCACGTCCGGCAACCCCTCCACCCAGATCCTCACCGTCGCCAACGTCATCACCTTCTGCCGCCTGGCGCTCACCATCGTCTTTCTCGTCCTGTTCGCCGGCGGCGAGCACCGCGCCCTCGCGCTGGTGTGCTACGTCGTGGCGGCAACGACCGACTTCCTCGACGGGCAGATCGCCCGCCGCACGCAGACCGTCAGCTGGCTCGGCAAGATCATGGACCCGATCATGGACCGCGTCCTGCTGTTCACCGGCGTCATCGGCCTGCTCATCGTCGGCGAGCTGCCGCTGTGGGTCCCCGTCTTCGTCATCGGGCGCGACGCCTACCTCGCCGCGGGCAGCATGGTCCTGCAGCGCTACCGCCGCCGCCCCGTCGACGTCTCCTACGTCGGCAAGGCGGCCACGGCGCTGCTGATGTTCGGCTTCTGCGACCTTTTGCTGGGCCTGCCGCAGGTGGGCGGGCTCGGGCTCGTGGACGTCTCGTGGCTGCCCGGCCTGAACGACCAGCCCGCCGCCCTCGGCATCTTCTTCGTCTACGCCGGCGCGCTCTTCTCGGCCGCCGCCGCGGTCATCTACACCAAGGAGGGCGCCGAGCTGCGCCGAGAGGCCATCGAGGCCCGAGGGGACGCGCGATGAGCGCGCCGCGCGCAGGGCTGCTCCACGAGGAGCACCTGCTGCTCGGGGCCGAGCTCATGCCCTCCGATGTCACCGACGGCCTCGTCGTGGGCTCCTACGCCCGCGAGGCCCCGGTCTCCTGGGCGCGCGAGGGCGCCCTTCTCGCCGACCTCACCGGATCCGCCTACCTGCTCGTGAGCGGCGCCTGCGCGCCCGAGCTCGCCGGGGCCGCGCTCTGCGGCAGGGAGCTCGCGGTGGGGGAGGCCGCCTTCGAGGGGTGCCTCTCCGGCGACGGCGGCCTCATCGCCGCGCCGCTCGCCCTGCGGACCGGCGACGGGGAGGTCGTCGTCATCGACCCCACCGCCCGGGGCGCTGCGCTGTCGGGCTGGCTCGGCTTCCTCGCGAACCTGCAGGGGGAGGGCGGTCCCGCGTTCCCCGGCACCTCGGTCGAGGATGCGGCCGGGATGCTCGTTCCCCTCGTGCTCGCCGGCGAGGCCTCGGAGGCGGTGCTCTCCGACTACGCGCGAACCGAGCCCCTGCCGGGCGAGGGCGCGGTGGCTTCCGTCCGCCTCGACGCGATCGGGGCGCTCGTGGCGCGCCTGCCGCGCGCAGGCGCGATCGCGGGCTTCGTCCTTCTCGTCCCGCCCGCCTCGGCGCGCGTCCTGTGGAGGAGCCTGCTGTCGTTCCAGGAGGTCGCGCCGGTGGGCACCCGCGCCCTGCGCGAGCTCGCTCGGGAGGCGCTGCCCTGGGGCCCCGAGCTCGCCCAGGACGGCCCTCGGCGCGTCTCGCGGGAGCGGCTTGGGGCATGGGGGCTTCTGAGGGACGGGGACGGATACGTGGGCGCGCGGGCGCTCGAGGCGTGACGCCCGCCGGCATTCCGGGGCCCGCCCCGGAGAGGGGAGCGAGATGAAGTACGCGATAAACGCGCAGGGCGCGCCCGAGGCCATCGGGCCGTACTCGCAGGGGACCACCGCGGGCCGGCTCGTCTTCGCCTCCGGCCAGCTCCCCATCTCGGAGCGCGACTCTCATGCGCTCGTTGAGGGCGGCGTGACCGAGCAGACCGAGCGGGTCATCGACATCATCGAGTCCATCCTCTCCGAGGTGGGCTGCACGCTCGCCGACGTCGCGCAGACCACCGTCTACCTCGCCTCCCTCGACGACCTCGATGCTATGAACGAGGTGTACGGGAGGCGCTTCGGATCTCCCGCGCCGGCGCGCGCCGTCGTGGGCGTCTCGGAGCTGCCGCTCGGCTCGCTCGTCGAGATGGACTGCGTCGCGTGCAGATAAGCGCGCTATCATATAGGCTGAGACCGAAGAGGGGAGACACATGCCCAACACCAATCCCGGGGCAACCGAGATCTTCAGGATGCCCGCCGCCGACTCGACCGTGCCCGACCTCATGGGGGGCTCCAAGCCCTCTCACCCCACGCTGACCATCGTGAAGGGCCCGCAGATCGGGCAGACCTTCGAGCTCGACGCGCCTGAGATCACCCTCGGCCGCGACCCCAAGAACAGCGTCTTCCTGAACGACATGACGGTCTCGCGCCACCACGCGCGCATGGACCTCTCCAACGTCGCGCTCGGCCTCGCCACGATCGAGGACCTCGGCTCGCTCAACGGCACCTGGGTCGACGGCGCCATCGTGAGCAAGGCGAGCCTCAAGGACGGCTCGACCATCCAGATCGGCACGTTCCGCATGGTCTTCCACGCGAGCGCCCGCCCGCGCAGGATCGACGTCGGGGCATAGGGCAGCGCCATGGCCGACGCCGGATACCTCACCATCGGCAAGGTCGTCAAGAAGCTGCAGCAGCAGTACCCCGACCTCTCGGTCTCCAAGGTGCGCTACCTCCAGGAGGAGGGGCTGCTCAACCCCTCGCGCACGCCGAGCGGCTACCGGCTCTACTCGCAGCGCGACGTCCACCGCCTCGAGACGGTCCTCTACCTGCAGAAGAACCGCTTCCTGCCCCTCTCGGTGATCCGCGAGGAGCTCGAGCGCCAGGACAACGGCCTGCCGGCGCCCGCCGCGGCCTCGCCCGCCCTGGCCGACGCGGTGTCGCTGCCGGTGGACGACGAGGAGACGGCGGGCAAGCTCCACCCGATCGACCGCATGCCCGAGCTGGTGGGCGCGTCCGTGAGCTTCGTCCGCCAGCTCTCCGAGGCCGGCGTCATCACGCTGACGCGCTCCCCGCACGGCCGCGACCTCGTTGACGGCCGCGACTTCCCGCTGATCCGCGTGTGCGACGAGCTGCGCCACTTCGGCATCGGCCCGAAGAACCTGCGCCAGTACGTCATCGCCGCAAACCGCGAGTCCGCCATGTTCGAGCAGGCGCTCGTCGTGTACGCCAAGAAGGGCGGCGGCGTCGAGCTCGAGGACACCGAGGAGGCGCGCCAGCGCTTCGACCAGGCGTTCTCGAGGATGCTCGGCCTCACCAACACCGTGCGCGACGAGCTCATCGCCCGCCGCATCAAGGAGCCGTTCAAAGACAGGGGCGCCGCCCGCGACGAGTCCGGCGCCGCGAGCACAGGAAGAGGGACCTCACGTGTCTGAGCAGGAGTTCGACTTCGAGAGCCGCATCATCGACATCCCCGACTACCCCGAGCCGGGAGTGGTCTTCAAGGACATCACCCCGCTGTTCGACGACGCCGAGGCGCTCGCGGCCCTCGTTGACGCCATCGCCGGGCACTTCGCCGGGCGCGGCGTGACCAAGGTCGTGGGCGCCGAGGCGCGCGGCTTTCTCGTGGGGGCGCCCGTGGCCTACCGCCTGGGGTGCGGCTTCGTCCCCGCGCGCAAGCCGGGCAAGCTCCCGCGCGCCGTCTACTCGCAGACCTACGACCTCGAGTACGGCACCGACGAGCTCCAGATGCACCAGGACGCCCTGACCGAGGGCGACCGCGTGCTGGTGGTCGACGACCTCGTGGCGACCGGCGGGACCGCCGTCGCCGCGGCCAAGCTCGTGGAGCAGACCGGCGCCGAGGTGGAGGGCTTCGCCTTCATCCTCGAGCTCGAGTTCCTGAAGCCGCGCGAGGTCATCGCGAAGGACTATACTCAGGAGGTCTTCACGCTCGTCAAGGTTCGGTAGCTCGCGGCGGACGGTTCCCAAGCCCTTTGGAATCGTGACCATCGTATGGAGCACCGCGCCTCGAAGGAAACCGCAGCCTAGAATGTACCAGTACGCCTTCGAAAGGACATCGTTTATGACGATCAGACATAAGGCCGTCTCCGCAGGCATCGCGCTCGTCCTCGCGGGCGCGGTGTCGTTTGGCGCGGCCCCCGCGCAGACCGCCCTCGCGGACCCCGCCAGCGAGCTCGCCGCGGTCTCCCAGCAGCTCGACAGCCTCGGCGCCCAGCTCGCCGACTCCCAGGCCCAGCTCGCCGAGGCCACCACGCAGCTCGAGAACACCGACTACGAGATCGCCGAGAAGCAGGCCGACATCGAGGAGAAGCGCGCGACGCTCTCCGAGAAGCAGGCCGCCCTCGGCGCGGGCATGAAGAGCTCCTACAAGTCCGGCCCGGCTTCCCTTCTCGACTTCATCCTCGGCTCCACGAGCGCCGAGGACCTCGCGAACCGCGTCTACTACCTCGACAAGGTCAACGAGCAGCAGTCCGCCGCCATCGAGGAGGTCCGCACGCTCACCCAGCAGCTCGAGGCCGAGATGGGCGAGCTCCAGGAGAAGCAGGCGAGCCAGCAGCAGCAGGTCGACTCCCTCAACGGCCAGGTCGCTGCCTACCAGGGCCAGGTCTCCGAGGCCACCGCGCTCTACCAGTCGCTCGACGCCGAGGTGCAGGCGCAGCTCGCCGCCGAGGCCGCCGAGAACTCCAACGTGACCACCGCCATCGAGGCCGTGGAGAACAACCAGAACCAGCAGAACAACGGCGGCGGCACCGGAACCACCGGCACCGATCAGGGCGGCAACGCCGGCGACCAGGGCGGCGACCAGACGCCCGACCAGGACACGGAGATCAACGAGCCCGCAGCCGACCCCACGCCCGAGCCCACGCCGGAGCCCGAGCCCGATCCCGAGCCCACGCCGGAGCCCGCGCCCGAGCCCGAGCCCGAGCCGGAGCCCGACCCCGCGCCCTCCGCGCCGTCCGGCGGCGGCCTCGCGACCGCCTACGCGCAGCTCGGAAAGCCCTACGTGTACGGCGCCACCGGCCCCAACGCGTTCGACTGCTCCGGCCTCATCTGCTACTGCTACGGCTACGCGCGCGGCCGCACCACCTACGCCATGATCTCCTCGCTGCAGGCCACGGGCGACTGGAAGACCGATATGAGCCAGCTCAACGTTGGCGACCTCGTCTTCCCGCACTCCGGCCACGTGGGCATCTACGTCGGCAACGGCAACTACCTCCACGCCGCGAACCCGAGCTCCGGCGTCATCGTCGGCAAGCTCTACAGCTTCTACGGCGGCGGCTCCTACTACTAGGATGGCGGGGGAGTCCTCCGGCTCCGAGGTCGGGCGTCGCCTCTCCCGGGGCCTCCAGGTCGCCCTTGTCGGCGAGGGCGCGCTCGTGGGCCTCGCCGGGGGCGCCGTCGTCACGCTCTACCGCATAGCGCTCTCGGGGACGGAGGACGCGCTCCGCTCCCTCACGGCCGCCGCGGCGGGAAGCCTCCCGCTCGTGGCGGCCTGGTTCGTCGCGCTCGCCGTCATCCTCGTCATCGTCTCGAAGCTCATCCGCTGGGAGCCCGCGACGTCCGGCTCCGGCATCCCGCAGGTCGATGCCGAGGTCGTCGACCGCTTCGACGCCCCGTGGCACCGCGTCATACCTGCCAAGTTCGCCGAGGGCACCCTCCTTGCGCTCGCCGGCCTCTCCATGGGGCGCGAGGGCCCGTCCGTGCAGCTCGGCGGCATGTCGGGCAAGGCGGTCTCGCGCGCGCTGAGGCGCGGCAGGGGAGAGGAGCGGCTCCTGGTCACCTGCGGTGCGGCCGCCGGCATGTCCGCCGCCTTCCACGCCCCCTTCACCGGCGTGCTCTTTGCCCTGGAGGAGATCCACAAGGAGTTCACCGCCCCGCTCATCATCTCCGTGATGTGCTCGGCGATCGTCTCCGATCTTCTCGTCTCGCAGGTGCTGGGTATCGAGCCCGTCATGGCCCTCGCGTTTGCACAGGACCTCCCGCATCCCGACTACGTGCTCGTGGTTCTTCTCGGCATCGCCTGCGGGCTGCTGGGCGCCCTGCACAACAGGGGGATGTTCCTCTGCCAGGACCTCTTCGGCCGCATCCGGACGCACCTGCCGTACGCCCGGCTCGCAGCGCCCTTTGCGCTCGCGGGCGCCGCCGCCTTCGTCTGGCCCGAACTCATGTGCGGGGGAGACGCCATCATCGAGCAGGTCCTCGGGCCCGCCGCGCCCGGCCTCGCGACCCTGCTCGCACTGCTCGCGGGAAAGTACGTCTTCACCGCCGTCTGCTTCGGCTCCGGCGCTCCCGGCGGCACGCTGTTCCCGCTCGTCGTGCTCGGGGCGCTCGTCGGCGGGATCTTTGCCTCCGCCTGCGGCGGCCTCGTGGGCCTGGAGCCGTGGTTCTTCTCGAACTTCGTGGCGCTGGGCGTGGCGGGGCTCTTCTCGGGCGTCGTGCGCGCGCCGGTTACGGCCGTCGTGCTGGTCTTCGAGCTCACGGGCTCGCTCGACGCGCTGCTCTCCGTGTCCATCGTGTCCATCGTGGCGTACGTGACGTCGAGCCTCACGCGCACGGACGCCTTCTACGAGCACCTGCTCGCCGCGCTGCTCCACACCACGACCGACGACCCCGCCGTGAGCGGCATGGGGGAGTCCAAGACGCTGAGGACGGTCCGCGTGGGCTCCGGAAGCAGGCTCGAGGGGATGCTCCTGCGCGACGTCCCGTGGCCCGACGGCATGCGCGTCGTGACCATCGAGCGCGCCGGCGGCGAGATCGTGCCCACGGGAGGCACGCGCATCGAGGCGCTCGACGAGCTTCTCGTCATCGTCGACGGGGGCGCCGCGGACGACGCGCTGCTCAAGGTCAGGCTGATGGCCGAGCAGCGCGTGCGGGAGTGACCGATAGGTTAAATGGGGCGAGCATGCCATAGAGGACAGTTTCCCTCTCTTAGAGCCAAAGACCGTCCCATACGGCATGCTCGATAAGAAGGAGGGGCCTCGATGGGAGAGGCCCCTCCTTTTCTGCGATTATCTCTACTTTACATAAGATATATTATCACGGTTTTAAGCGAGAAGAGCGCGGGGCCGAGAAGGACCTGGAGCCGGGGCCTCTCAGCCCTCCACCGGCAGCCCGAGGTACGCCGCCGCGCTCGTCGCGGCCACAGCGCCGTCAGAGGCCGCGGTCACGATCTGCCTCAGCGGCTTGGCCCGCGCGTCGCCCGCGACGAACAGCCCCGGGGTCCTTGTCGCCATGCGCTCGTCCGTGACCGCGTACCCGGACTCGTCGAGCTCCACGAGTCCGCTCACGAGCTCGGTCTCGGGCACGCGCCCCACGAGCACGAAGATCCCGAACGAGCCCTCGTCGAAGGTCTCGACGTACGTGGAGCCCGTCGCGTTGTCCCTGAACGTCACCGAGCCGGGCAGCTCGCCGCCGTCTACGGCAACGACGCTCGTGAGCAGGCGCAGCTCGACCTTCTCGTTCTGCTCGAGCTCGCGGACGACCGCCGCCTGGGCCCTCAGGTGGTCCTTGCGCACGATGACCGTCACCTTGCTCGCCAGGCGCGCCAGGAACAGCGCCTCCTCGGCCGCAGAGTTTCCTCCCCCGATTACGAACACGTGTTTGCCTCGATAGAACATGCCGTCGCAGGTGGCGCAGTACGAGACGCCATGGCCCGCGAAGCGGTCCTCGCCCTCGAAGCCGGCCTTGCGGGGGCGCGCGCCGGCGGCGACGATGACCGACGCCGCGTCATAGCGGGCGCCGGAGGCGTCCACGAGGAAGCGTCCCGTGGCCTCGTCGACCGTGACGGAGCTCACGGGGTCGAGCACGATCTGGGCGCCGAGGCCCTCAGCCTGGGCGCGCATGGCGTCCGAGAGCGTGAAGCCGTCGGTGTGCGGGAGCCCCGGGTAGTTGTCGATCTCGCTCGTGAGGATGGCCTGGCCGCCGAGGGCCTCGCGCTCGAGCGTCACCGCGTCGAGCAGCGAGCGGCGGGCGTATATCGCTGCGGAGAGCCCCGCGGGGCCGCCGCCGACGATGACGAGGTCCTTGCTGATTCGGTCGGACATGTCTCTCCCCTTTCGTTCAGGTCGTTGATGGAGGGATACCCCGCTCTCCCCCATCCTAGTCAAAATGAGAGGCGGCGACCAGCATTTGGTCGCCGCCTCGGAGGGATTCCCCGCTCGGGGCGTCCGCACTAGGACTCGGAGGCGTCTGCGGGACGCGGGAGCACGAGGTTCATGATGATGCCCACGAGCGTGGAGGTGGCCATGCCGGGCAGCGTGTAGTCGCCGATGGGGATGGCGATGCCGGAGGTCTCCATGCCGACGCCCAGGATGATCACGACCGAGGCGATCATGAGGTTGCGGTTGACGTCGAAGTCGACGCGGTTGGAGACGAGCATGCGCAGGCCGTTGGAGGCGATCAGGCCGAAGAGCAGCAGCGATACGCCGCCCATGACCGGGCTCGGGATGGACTGGATGAGGGCGGCAAGCTTGGGGCAGAAGCCGCCGACGACCAGGGCGAAGCCGGCCGCATACCAGAAGATCTGGGTCGAGTAGACGCGCGTGACGCTCATGACGCCGATGTTCTCGGCATAGGTGGTCGTGGGAGGACCGCCGAGGAAGCCGGAGATCATGGTGGAGATGCCGTCTCCGGCGAGCGAGCGCGGGAGCATCTCGCGGTAGTCCTTGCCAACGATCTCGCCGACGGCGAGGAGGTGCCCGATGTGCTCGATGACCACGACGACGGCGACGGGGGCCACCAGGGCGATCGCGCCGAGGTCGAAGCGCGGCATCGAGACGTGCGGCAGGCCGATCCAGGCCGCCTCTGCCACGGGGGCAAAATCCACGAGGCCCAGCGCGAGCGAGAGCAGGTAGCCCACGATGATGGCGAGGAGGACGGGCACGGTCCCGACGATGCCGCTCATGCCGGAGAAGATGACGGCGGCCGCGAGCGTGACGGCGGCGACGATGGCGCCCGTGCCGAAGAAGACGCTCGTGCCGTCGGCCGCGTCCGTCATGAAGGCCATGTCCGCGGCCGTGGCCGCGAGGCCGACGCCGATGACGACCATAACCGAGGCCACCAGGACCGGCGGCAGGAGCCGGTCGAGCCAGCCGGTGCCCACCATGCGGATGATGCCCGCCACGACGAGAAACACCATGCCGGCCACGATGACGCCGGACATGGCGGCGTCGAGGCCCTTGGTGGCGCCGACGGCGAGGATGGGGCTGATGAAGGCGAACGAGCTGCCCAGGTAGCTGGGGATCTTGTTGCCCGTGACGAGCAGGTAGCAGATGGTTCCGATGCCCGAGCACATGATGGCAACGTTGGGGTCGAGGCCGGTGAGGACCGGGACGAGCACCGTCGAGCCGAACATCGACATCATGTGCTGGATGCCCAGGGGAATGGCGCGGCCCACGGAAACGCGGTCATCGACGCCGATGACCTCGCGCTCATGCGCGCTCATAGGCTCTCCTATCTCTTGCATGCCGAAGCTGCTTACAGAAAAAGGGGCCCGGAAGACCGGGCCCCGACCTCGAGCGTACTAGACGACGAGGAAGTAGACGAGGAAGGCGAAGGCCGCGACCCACATGAGCGGCTTGACCTTCTTGAGCTGACCGGTGACGGCGGCGACCGCGACGTAGGCGATGAAGCCGAAGCCGATGCCGTTGGAGATGGAGTAGGTCAGCGGCACGCCGGCGACGATGAGGAAGGCCGGCAGGCCCTCGAGGAGGTCGGACCAGTCGATCTCGGTGACCTCGCTCATCATGAGGTAGCCGACGAACACGAGGGCGCCGCAGGTCGCGGCGGAGCTCACCACGGAGATCAGCGGCGAGAAGAACGCGGCGACGATGAAGAGCACGCCCGCGACGACCGAGGAGAGGCCGGTGCGGCCGCCGTCGGCGGCGCCGGAGGCGGACTCGACGAAGGTGGTGATGGAGGACGCGCCCACGAGGCCGCCCACCGCGGCGGCGGCGGAGTCGACGATCAGGATGGGCTTGATGTCCTGGACGCGGCCGTCGGGCTCGAGGAACTCGCCCTGCTTGGCCACCGCCATGGCGGTGCCCATCGTGTCGAAGAAGTCGGACATCATGAGCGAGAAGGCGAAGACGAGCAGCGTCGGGTTGGTGACGACCT
The DNA here is from genome assembly GCA_944320975.1 of uncultured Atopobiaceae bacterium. Lineage (GTDB taxonomy): Bacteria > Actinomycetota > Coriobacteriia > Coriobacteriales > Atopobiaceae > Thermophilibacter. The sequence continues at coordinate 88,489 of CALUJM010000005.1, forward strand.
TGGCGATGCCCATGACGCCGGCCTCGTCGGACTGGAACGGGGCGCCGAACGTGGTGAAGTCGAGGCCGGAGACGATGCCGGAGGGCATCTGGGTGACGCCGAGCGGGATGCCGGCGACGACGGCGATCACGATGCCGAGCAGCAGCGAGCCCTTGACGTTCATGGCGTACAGCACGATCGTGACGATGATCGAGATGAGGCCGACGAGGAACGTGGGGCTGAAGACGTCGCCGAGGGCGACCATCGTGGACTCGTCAGCGACGATGATCCCGGCGTCGGCGAGACCGATCATGGCGATGAAGAGACCCAGGCCGACGGAGATGGCGTGGCGCAGCGAGACGGGGATGGCATCCATGATGGCCTCGCGCAGGCCGCAGAGGACCAGGATGAGAATCGCGACGCCCTCGATGAAGATGACGGCGCTCGCGGCGTGCCAGTCGCCGCCGGCAAGCCCGGTGAGCGTGTAGGCGAAGACGGCGTTGACGCCCATGCCGGAGGCGCAGGCGAGCGGTCGGTTGGCGAAGATGCCCATGAGGATGGTCATGATGCCAGCGCCGATGCACGTCGACGTGACGGCGGCCGCGGCGGGGATGCCCGCCGCCACGAGCAGCGAGGGGTTGACCGCGATGATGTACGCCATCGCGAGGAACGTGGTCAGGCCAGCACGGATCTCCTGACCGACGCTCGAGCCCCTCTCACCTGCCTTGAAGAAAGTTTCCATGCAAAAACATCCCTTTCAGTTGGTACGTACACTATGTTCTGCCTCGCGGCCGGGCCGCGGGCGCAAAACCAGGTGATCAGACGCCGCTCGAGCCGAAGCCTCCGGCGCCGCGGTCCGTCTCGTCGAGCTCGTCGACCTCGACGAGGCTCACGACGGGGACGCGCTGGATGACGAGCTGGGCGATGCGGTCGCCGCGCGAGATGGAGATGGGGCGCTCGTCGTCGAGGTTGACGGCGCACACCTTGAGCTCGCCGCGATAGTGGGAGTCCACGAGGCCGGGCGTGTTGGCCATCGAGAGGCCCTCGCGAAGGGCGAGGCCACTTCGCGGCTGGACGAAGCCCGCATAGCCCTCGGGGATGGCGACGGCAAGGCCCGTGGAGACGAGCCTGCGCTCGTGAGGCGCGAGGGTGACGTCCTCGTTGGCCCTGAGGTCGAGGCCGGCGTCGCCCTCGTAGGCATAGGTGGGAAGCTCGACCGTCGGGTCGAGGCGCTTGATCGGAAGCTCGATCTTGTCATCAGTCATTTAGGCTCCTCAGCTCCTCGCTGAACTCGTCGACGTCTTTGAAGTCGCGGTAGACGGAGGCGAAGCGGACGTAGGCGACCTTGTCGACGGAGACCAGGCGCTTGAGCACCATGCCGCCCAGGTCGACAGAGGACACCTCGGTGATGCCGCCGTCCCGAAGCTCGGACTCTATGTCGTCGATGAGCGAGGAGAGCGCGGAGAGCGGGACGTCCCGCTTCACCGTGGCGGTGACGAGACCGCGCATGAGCTTCTGGCGATCGAAGGGCTCTTTGCGCCCGTCGCGCTTCACAACGACGAGGGGAAGCTCCTCGCAGCGCTCGTAGGTTGTGAAGCGAAAGCCGCACTTCGTGCACTCGCGACGCCGGCGGATGGCGTCGTTGTTCTCAGAGGGCCTCGAGTCGACGACCTTGGACTCCTCGCAACCGCATTTGGGACAGCGCATCTAACCTCCTCGTGAAAACGCACCATGAGAAGGTATCACAAAACGTTCAAATCTCGCAGCCGCCGAGGCTTCTCGAAACGAAGTGGAAAGGCTGGGGACCGGCCTAGTCGACGCCGCCGACGGGAACCACGAGACGCTGACCGGGCACGATGAGACCGCCCTCGATGCCGTTGCGCTCCTGGATCCAATCCACGACCTCGCGCGAGGAGGCGGCCTCTCCGCACCGCCGGGCGATGTCCCAGAGAGAGTCCCCCTCCTGGACGACGACCGTCTGCGTTGGGAGCGCGTCGATCGCCTCCAGGGAGCGGACGGAGCGCGCCGGCTCCGCGAGGGCGGAGGCGAGCACGACGGCGAGGATGACGGCAGCGCCCGCAAGCAGCGCGCGAAGGGCCTGCCCGGCCTCGAGGACCGCGGGACGACGGGGGGCGCGCCTCGCAGGCGCCTGCCGGTGCCGAGCGCGACCGCCCTCGATCAGGACGAGCCCGCAGGGCCGCGCGCTCAGGGCCGCCGTGCCGTCGAACGCAGGAAGTGATGCGAAGGTGCGAGTGGTCATCGTAGTCCCCTTTCGTCTCTGTGCCGAGACGGTTATAGCGCGGCGACCGGACAGAAATTGAAGGTGCAAACAGAACGCTTGTACCCTATTATGTAAGTACAGTTGTTCGTGTCAAGACAAAACGAACATCTGTTTGCAATTTTCAGGACGGTGCGCTAAGATGGCAGCAACGACGAAGGAGGCTCCCATGGCACGCGGAAAGCTCGGCAAGCGCCAGCTCGCCATCTACGACTTCATCAGGTCCTACTCTGACGAGCACGGCTATCCCCCCTCGGTGAGGGAGATCGGCGCGGCGGTGGGGCTCGCCTCGCCCTCGACCGTCCACATGCACCTCAAGGTCCTCGAGGAGCAGGGGCTCATCAAGCGCGACTCCAAGAAGCCCCGCACCATCGAGGTCATGGACAAGGGCGAGGACCCGGACCAGCCGCTCGCCAGCGTCACCCAGGACGTGGACCGCGACGTCATGCGCCTCCCCCTGGTCGGCCGCGTCGCGGCGGGCACGCCCATCCTCGCGGAGCAGAACATCGAGGACACGCTGAGCCTGCCCACCTCAATCGTCGGCGATGCCAGCTCCTTCATCCTGCGCGTGCGCGGCGAGTCCATGATCAAGGCCGGCATCTTCGACGGCGACTACATCGTCGTCAAGGAGCAGCACGACGCTCATGACGGGGAGATCGTGGTCGCCCTCATCGACGACTCCGCCACCGTCAAGACCTTCTATCGAGAGCGCGACCGCATCCGCCTCCAGCCCGAGAACGACTCGATGGAGCCCATCTACGTTGACGACCCCGTCATCCTCGGTCGCGTCACCGCCCTCATCCGCTCGATCGGCTAGGCCCGTGGGAGCATCCCCCGAAAAGGCGACTCAGGCCCCGGCGCGCCCGCGCGTCGGGGCTTTCGACGTCGCGCGGGGAGCGGCCGTCATCTCGATGGTCGCCTTCCATCTCTGCTACGACCTGAAGTTCATCGCGGGGGCGGACCTCGCCTGGTTCGCACCTCCCCTCCAGGACGTCTGGCGGGCGAGCATCTCCTGGACGTTCCTGTTCATCGCGGGGTGCATGTGCCCGCTCTCGCACTCCAACCTCAGGCGCGCGCTCCAGTATGGGGCGGTCGCGCTGCTGATCTGGGCGGCGACCACGCTCGTCGCCGTCGACGCGCCCATCTCCTTCGGCATCATCTACTGCATGGCGGCCTGCACGCTCGTCGCGTGGGCGCTCGGCCATGCGGGCGCGCTCCCAACGGGCCCCGTCGCCGCCGCCGCGCTCTTCATTGCGTTTCTCGCCCTGCAGGGCCTAAGGGACGGCATCATCGGCGTGCCCCCTGCCTCCGTCGAGCTCCCCTCCTGGCTCTACGAGACGGAATGGCTCTCCTGGCTCGGGTTTCCGGGGCCCGGGTTCTCATCGGGGGATTACTATCCGCTTCTCCCCCACCTTCTGCTCTTCCTCTCCGGGGCCTCGATGGGATCGTTCTGGGCGAGGCGCGGCTACCCGCGCTGGGCGTGCGAGGCGCATCTGGAGCCGCTTACCTGGTTCGGCCGCCATGCGCTTCTCGTCTACATCGTGCATCAGCCCGTGCTCCTGCTGATAGCCCTAGCGGCCTCATCCTAGCCTCAGGCCAAGGCTCACGGGCAACCTGAGGGTTCATGCTCGACCGCAGCCTCAAGGTTCTTCTCGCCCCGCATCCCTCGAGCAGCCTCCCCGCCCGCGGACCCAAATCCGGATTTGGGTCCGAAAACGAGCGCACCTCTCGACATAAGATGATCTCCACAGGCGAATGGCACATTGGGTTGTAAGTTCTTAATCTACTAGAACATTCTCTCTTGCAGACCCCTGCGGTACAGGACCCAAATCCGGATTTGGGTCCTGAGGCATCCCGAAAGGCACCGGCGTCATCGAAGCGACGCATGCGTAGCGCTCGGTCACGCCTGAGAACGCCGAAATCCGCATCGAGCCGCAACCGGTCGGTCCTTCTCTGCCAACGGTAGGTCCCGGAGAAGCTTTTGATTTAAGTTTCGATCTGCAATCATGGGCCTCCCCGTACCGGCACATCACCTTCCCGCACAGCGTCAGATAACTGCAAGTTGCGTGCAAGCATCCCGAATTCAATTTACTTCACAGCAGCTCAACATAGCTGTATTCTTCTCACATGGATATCATCGTTTCACATATCACCGCCCTTGAGGTCCTCCGGAGATGGGACTCGTTCAAGCTCGTCGAGACGTCTGAGGCAGTACGGAATCCCACCCTGCCCAACCGCATGCCCACGGCGCGCGAGATCAAGGCGAGCCTCGAGCAGCTGCGCCCGCTCTCCGGCGCGACGCTCCCCCTCCACGTGCTCGTGGCATCGACCGCCGGCCGCCACCCGTCGCCCAAAGCAGTCGCCCATCTGGCGCAGCGAGACCTCCCCGACGGCTCGTTCTTCTCACTTGCCCCGGGCGTCTTCTGCTCGTCCCCCGAGCTCGCCGCGCTGCAGATGGCCGAGTACGCGAGCGACCTCGAGCTTCTCATGCTCGTTGACGAGCTCTGCGGTCACTACGGCGTCCAGCCCCGCTCGAGCAAGGGTCTCGTCAAGCGCCGCGACCCCCTCACCAGCGTCGCCCGCATTTCCTCCTATCTTGACAAGGTGGGAGCCGCGCGATGCGCCGCCAAGCTGAGAAGGGCACTCGAGCGGGCGCGCGACCGATCCGGGTCGCCGATGGAGAGCCGCTGCGCCCACCGCCTCGAGTTCGAACCGATCCGCGGCGGCTACGGCCTCGAAGTCGTCGCGCTCAACGACCCCGTTGCCGTCGAGCGCTCGGACGCGCTGCTCGTGGGCATGTCGACGCGCGTGCGAAAACCAGACATCATCCTGCTCGCTCCGGGGGACGACGCGTACGCCCGGACCCCGTTTCGTGGCGTCGCCTTGGACTACCAGAGCGAATACCATCGTGAGGAGGCACAGGAGGCGCGCGACATCAACCGCAGAAACGAACTGCTCGCCGTCGACGTCAAGGACTACGAGATAGACAAGGAGCACTACGACGACGTCGACTACCTCGACTGGCTCGTATCGCGCATCCGAAGCGACCTCGGCATCCCCGAGCCATGCCTCTCCGCCCGCTCACAGGCGACGTGGCGCGACCGTCGCGTGCGGCTGTGCAGGGATCTCGCGGCGGCCGACGGGCTTCACTGGACAGGCAGGAAGCGTGGCATAGTCATGGCCGGGACCGCCGACTTCAAGGGGGAATCGCTCCCGAGACTGGACGCTCGGGACTGATGGGCGCGGCATCTGGGTTCCGAGGGGACCCAAATCCGGATTTGGGTCCGGGGCGGGGCGCACTTCTCGGGTTGCGGATGCTTTCCCGGGCTGAGAATAACCTTGCAGTTGATGCTTTTAGTCTATGGAAGGTGTCGGCGGCTGGTGCCCCCTACGAGCCAGGACCCAAATCCGGATTTGGGTCCGGGGCAGCGCGCACTTCTCGGGTTGCGAATGTTTTCCCAGGCTGAGAATAACCTTGCAGTTGATACTTTTAGTCCTCGAGTGCCTGCTGGCACTCGAGGCCCGTTTGATCAGGACCCAAATCCGGATTTGGGTCCGAAGCCTCGTCCTCGACGCGATAGGGCTCGAGCGTCGATGCCATGCGGGGGTCGGCCTTGACGGTGGCGAGCAGGCCCTCCTGGACGTAGGTCTCGCGCATGACCTGGCAGCGCTCGTGGACCATCTTCATGAGCAGGCCCTTCTCGTAGGGCACGAGCACGCTCATCGTGACGCTGCCGCTCGCCGCCTCCTGGGCGATGCGGTAGAGCAGGCCCCTGATGCCGGTGCCCTCGCGCGCGGAGATGGCCTGGGCGTCGGGATGGGCGAGAAGGGCCTCGCGCAGCACGTCCGCGTCGACGAGGTCGCACTTGTTGAGCACGGTCACGCAGCGGATCTTGTCCGCATCGATGTCGGCGAGCACGGAGCGGACGGCCTCGATCTCGAGCTCGCGATGCGGGTCGGAGACGTCGACGACGAGCAGGATGAGGTCGGCCGCGCGCACCTCGGCGAGCGTGGACTTGAAGGACTCGACGAGCATGGTCGGGAGCTTCTGGATGAAGCCGACCGTGTCGGTCACCGTGATCTTGCGCCCCTCGTCGAGGTCGAGCGCGCGCGTCGTGGGGTCGAGCGTGGCGAAGAGCTCGTCTCGGACGTAGACGTCGGCGCCCGTGAGGCGGTTGAGCAGCGTGGACTTGCCGGCGTTGGTGTAGCCCACGAGCGCGACGCGATAGACGCCGGAGTCCCAGCGCGCCTTGCTCTGCACGCCGCGCCTCCGCTCGAGGCGCTCGAGCTCGCGCCGCAGCGTCGAGATGCGCGCCCGCACCAGGCGCCGGTCCACCTCGAGCTGGCTCTCGCCCTGGCCGAAGCGGCTGCCGATGCCGCCGCGCGTCTGCTCCCCCACCAGGTGGCTCCACATGCCGCGCAGGCGCGGGAGCACGTACTGGAGCTGGGCGAGCTGCACCTGGAGGCGGCCCTCGTGGGTCTTGGCGTGCACGCCGAAGATGTCGAGGATAAGCGCCGTCCGGTCGATGATCTTGACGGGCTCGCCGACGATCTTCTCGAGGTTGGCCTGCTGCGAGGGGGTGAGCTCGTCGTCGAAGATGACGACGTCCGCCTCGAGGTTGCGCACGTAGGAGCAGAGCTCCTCGACCTTGCCCTTGCCGATGAAGGTCTTGGGCACGGGCGCGTCGAGGCGCTGCGTGAGCGTCATCACGACCTCGGCGCCGTCGGTCTCCGCGAGGCGCGCGAGCTCGGCGAGCGACTCCTCGCACGTCCACTCGGAGCGTCCCAGGTCCACACCGACGAGGATGGCGCGCTCGGGCACCGGTGCGGTCGAATGCGGCTTAAACCTCCCCATCGGGCGCCTCCTCCCGCAGCTCGGACACGATCTGCCGCGCGGCGCCCTCGACGTCGCAGGCGTCGAGGTCGATCCACCTCACGCGCCCGTCGTGGCGAAACCACGAGAGCTGCCGCTTGGCGTAGCGCCGCGAGCGCAGCTTGACCTGCTCGATAGCCTCGTCGATCGTGCACGCCCCGGCGAGCACCTCGAGGACCTCCTTGTAGCCGATGGCCTGGCCGGCGGTGCACTCGGTCGTGAGCCCGCGCCCGGCGAGACCGCGGACCTCCTCCACGAGCCCCGCCGCGACCATCTGGTCGACGCGCTCGTCGATGCGCGCGTAGAGGCGCTCCCGCGCCATCGTGAGGCCCCAGATGCGAGCGCCGTAGTGCGGCCGCCGCTCATGGAGCCCCTCGTGGTGCCGGGCGTAGGAGACGCCCTCGTCGAGCATCTCGAGTGCGCGCACGACGCGACGGACGTTGTTGGGATGGATGAGCGCCGCGCTCTCGGGGTCGCGCTCGGCGAGAAGGGCGTGGAGCCCCTCAGGTCCCCGTTCGGCGGCGAGCGCCTCGTAGGAGCGGCGGCGCTCGTCGTCCTTCTCGCCCGACGGGAAGCTCATCTCGTCTATGACAGCGTTGAGGTAGAGGCCCGTGCCGCCCGCGAGGACCGGCAAGCGGCCCTCCGCGAGCAGCGCGTCGACGCAGGAGCGCGCCTGGGCCTGGAAGAGCTGGACGGAGTAGCTCTCGAGCGGGTCCGCCACGTCGACCATGAGCAGCGGGGCGCGCCGCTCGGCGACGGGCGTCTTGGCGGTGCCCACGTTCATGCCGCGATACACCTGCATCGCGTCGACCGAGACCACCGACGAGCCGAGCTCGAGCGCAACGAGCTCGGAGACGGCGCTCTTGCCCGAGGCGGTGGGGCCGACGACGCAGGCGACGCGCGGCAGGCTCATCGAGGCTCGCCCTCGACGGTGCCGCGCAGGTACCACGTGCGCGCCTCCTCGACGCGCACGTCGACGATCTTGCCGACGTAGTCCTCGGGAGAGGCGCCCTCGGGCAGCGAGAAGTGCACGGTGCGGTTCTTCTCGCTGTGCCCCACCATCACGTCGCCGTCGCGCTTGGAGGAGCCCTCCACCAGGACGCTCACGAGCGCCCCGAGGTCCGCCTGGTTGGCGTCGTGCGCCTGCTGGGCAACGAGATCGGCGAGGCGGTCGAAGCGGTCCTGGATGACCTCGTGCGGGGTGTCGTCGGGCATCTTGGCCGCCGGCGTGCCGGGGCGGCGGGAGTAGATGAACGTGAAGGCCGAGGAGAACGCGGCCTCGCGCACGAGCGAGAGCGTGTCCAGGAAGTCCTCCTCGGTCTCCCCCGGAAATCCCACGATGATGTCGGTCGAGAGGGCGAGCCCGGGGACCTGGGCGCGCAGGCGTCGCACGAGGTCGAGGTACTCCTCGCGGGTGTAGCTGCGGTTCATGGCCTTGAGGACGCGCGTGGAGCCGCTCTGGACCGCGAGGTGCAGGTGCGGCATCACGGCGGGGAGCTCCGCCATGGCGGCGATGGTCTCGTCGGAGAGGTCCTTGGGGTTAGACGAGGTGAAGCGGATGCGCTCCACGCCCGTGGCCGCGACGCGGCGCAGCAGCTCGGCGAAACGGGGCTCGCCGTAGATGTTGCGCCCGTAGGAGTTGACGTTCTGGCCCAGCAGCGTCACCTCGCGCACGCCGTCGGCGACGAGGTGCTCGACCTCGGCGACGACGCTCTCCATCGTGCGGCTCTTCTCGCGGCCGCGCACGTAGGGGACGATGCAGTAGGTGCAGAAGTTGTTGCACCCGGTCATGATGGGCACCCAGGCGTGGAAAGGGCTCTCGCGGCGGCTGGGGAGGTCGGTGGAGAAGGGGCGGTCCTCCTCGACGGTGTCAACCTCCACGGCGCGGCCGTCTCCCTCGAAGGCCTCGGCGAGAAGGGCGGGCAGGCTCGCGAGCGCGCTCGTGCCGAACACGACGTCGGCGCAGGCGATGTGCTCCCGGATGCGCTCGCCGTCGCGCTGGGCGATGCAGCCGCCGATGGCCACCACGCGCCGTCCCGAGGGCGGCTTAGGGGCGGACACCATGGCGGACGCCTGGCCGTAGAGGCGCTGGTCGGCGTTCTCTCGGACGCAGCAGGTCATGAAGACAACGATGTCGGCGTCGTCGGCCTCGGGGACGCAGATGCAGCCGCAGGAGTCCAGCAGGCCCGCCACGCGCTCGGAGTCGTGGAGGTTCATCTGGCAGCCGAAGGTCTTGACGCAGTAGGTCTTGCCTACGAGCACGGGAGGCGTCATCGGGCCATCAGCTCCGGGGCGTCGGAGGCCACGGAGGGCGCGGCGAGGCGGTGGACGTAGACGGCGATGCGGATCGCCGTGCGGCTCTCCCCGCCGATCTCGATGTCCGAGAAGGTCGGCGCGCAGGAGATGTCGATCCCGGTGGGGATGAGGAAGCCGCGCGCGATGGCGATGGCCTTGATCGCCTGGTTGACGGCGCCGGCCCCGACGCACTGGATGTTGACGGGCACCTCGTCCTTGACGAGGCCCGCGATGGCGCCGGCGACGGAGGCCGGCGACGACTTGCTCGACACCTTCAGATAGTCCATGTCAATCTCCTGCTGCGTGGCTCCCGTGAGCTGCTGCGAATCTGCTTCATGAGTTCTCGAAGAATTCTACTGGTTATGGCGGTCGTTGAGAAGTGCGGGGCTAGTCGCTCTCCTCGAGGTCGAAGGTGACGGTGATCTTGCGCCGGCCGACCCTGATCTTGGGATCGGATGAGAGCGAGAGGTAGTAGCGGTCGGCGAGAAGCCCGAAGTCGCGCTCGAGGGCGCGGGAGAACTCGGCGAGGTCCTCCCGGGAGACCCGAAGGCCGCGGCGGTCCCGCTCGAGGTCGACCTCTCGCGGGCCGCAGGCGGGCGCCTCCGAGCGAGTGAGCCGCGAGAGGACGCTCCTGAGCGGCCTGACCTCCCCCGAGACGATGCGGTGGGCGGTGCGCTCGGACATGTCCAGCCCCACGGCGAGCGCCTGGGCGCGCAGCTCCGAGGCGTCCGCGGCGGCGCGGAGGCGCTCGAGGACGGGAAGCTCGGAGAGGGAGTCGAGGAAGAGGAGCTCGGAGGCGTCGACCGTGCTCCGGGCGCGGGCGCGCGCGGTGGCGGCGATCTCAGCGGGGGAGCCCACGTAGACCTCGCACGAGGAGCGCTCCTCGAGGGCGAACTCGCAGCACGTGCGCACGATGTTGTGGGGTCCTCGGACGCAGGCGAGCTCGCCGTCCCCTCCCCGCTCGACGACCGGCCAGCTGGACTGGTCGGCGCGCTCGGGCAGCTCCCGGGCGTCGGTCACCACGCGGATGGCGGCTCCCCTGCCGGGCGCGGAGCTGACCACCTCGGCGCTGACGGCGTTCTCGCGGATGGAGAAGAGCGCCATGCCGCGCCCGTGGACGCCCCAGCGGTCCATGTGGACGCTGTCGAGCTTGGAGGTCACGCGCGCCTCGAAGACGCGCTCGTGCATGTCCTCGGGGATGCCGGCGCCGTCATCGAGCATCGTCGTGGTGCGCAGGTCCCCGTCGCGGGTCGTCGCCACGTAGATGTGGCGCGCCCCGGCGTCACGGGCGTTGCGCAGCATCTCGATGACGGCGTCCTCCACGCAGCGGACGTCGTGCTTGGCCTGGCGGCGCTCCGCCTCCGCGACCCGGAGGCGGACGTAGCCCTCGCCGAGGCTCTCCTCGACGCGCAGCGCGCGCTCCCCTCCCATGGAGGAGACGAAGGCGACGAGGTCCTCCGCGGCGGCCATGGGCGGCTACTTCGCGACGTCGACGGCGCGGGACTCGCGGATCACGACGACGCGGACCTGGCCGGGATACTCCATCTCGTCCTCGATCTGCTTGGCGATGTCGTGGGCGAGGACGGTCGCCTGGGCGTCGGAGATCTTCTCGGGCTCGACCATGACGTGGAGCTCGCGGCCGGCCTGCATGGCGTAGGTGCGCTCGACGCCGTCGTGGGCGTTGGAGATCTCCTCAAGCTTCTCGAGGCGCTTGATGTAGTTCTCTGCGGACTCGCGGCGGGCGCCGGGACGGGCGGCGGAGATGGCGTCGGCGGCCTGCACGAGGACGTCGAGGACGGTGTCCGGGTCGACGTCGGCGTGGTGCGCCTCGATGGCGTGGACGATGTCGGGACGCTCGCCGTAGCGGCGGGCGAGGTCGGCGCCGATCACGGCGTGCGGGCCCTCGACCTCATGGTCGATTGCCTTGCCGAGGTCGTGCAGGAGGCCGGCGCGCTTGGCGGGCGCCTCGTCGAGGCCGAGCTCGGAGGCCATGATGCCGCAGAGCGCGGAGACCTGGACGGAGTGGGAGAGCACGTTCTGGCCGAAGGAGGTGCGGTAGCGCAGGGCGCCGAGGGTCTTCACGAGCTCGGGGTGCAGGTCGTGGATGCCGGCATCGAAGGCGGCCTGCTCGCCGGCCTCGCGGACGCGCTCGGCGACCAGCGCCTCGGCCTTCTTGTAGAGCTCCTCGATGCGCGCGGGGTGGATGCGCCCGTCGGCGATGAGGTTCTCCAGGGCGACGCGGGCGGTCTCGCGGCGGACCGGGTCGAAGCTGGAGAGGACGACGGTCTCGGGGGTGTCGTCGATGACGAGGGAGACGCCGGAGACCTGCTCAAACGTGCGGATGTTGCGGCCCTCGCGGCCGATGATGCGGCCCTTGAGGTCGTCGGAGGGGATGTGGACGGAGGTGACGGTGATCTCGCCGGCCTGGTCGGCGGCGCAGCGCTGGATGGCGGTGGAGATGATCTCGCGGGCCGTCTTGTCGGCCTTGGCGCGCACGGACTGCTCGGCCTCGCGCAGGATCTGGGCCTCCTCGCGGACGGACTCGGCGCGGACGCGGGCGAGCAGCTCGTCGTGGGCCTCGTCGGAGGAGAGGCCGGCGATGCGCTCGAGCTCGGCGGACTGGCGCTCGACCATCTCGTCGAGGTCCGCCTTGCGGCGGTCGAGCTGGCCCTGGAGGCTGGAGAGCTGGTGCTCGCGGCGGTCGAGGGCGTCGTTTCTGTGGTCGAGCGACTCCTCGCGCTGCATGATGCGGTTCTCGAGGTTCTGGAGCTCGTGCTTGCGCTTCTTCTCCTCGGCCTCGGAGCTCTGCTTCAGGGCGAGGATCTGCTCCTTGGCCTCTAGGATGGCCTCCTTCTTGGAGCTCTCGGCCTGGCGCCTGGCCTCGGAGGCGATGCGCTCGGCCTCCCCGTGCGCGGCGGCGAGCTTGGCCTCGGCGTCCTTGAGCTTGGAGTCGCTCTGGCCGGCTAGGATGAAGTAGACGATGACGGCGCCGACTGCCAGGCCGACCGCCCCTGCGATGACAAATTCCATGGCTGCTCCTCAGGTGTTGCGTTCTTTTTGTAGCGTGGTTCAGGAGACCATGGCGCACGCGCCATGGAACCCGCCATCGGAGGTGCAGTCCTGGCGCCTTCGCAGAGAACGATCCTATGAACAGCTAGCGTGACGGTTCCGAGAATATGGACATCAGCTGGCCAACCAGCGTGAGAATGCGCTCCAATAGCCCTCTCATCCTAGCGTCAGGACGGGCGTGCTGTCAAATGCGCCTGAGGTAGCGAGGGCCACGAGGCCTAGTCTGCGGAGCCGACGACCTCGCGCGCGACGTCGGACGCCACGCCGTAGGAAAAGCCCCTGCCCACGAGGAAGCGGGCCACCTTCTGATAGTCGTTCCGCCCGGTGAGGCGGCGCCGGGACGCCAGGGCAAGGGCCCGGGAGCGCTCGTCCTCGCCGTCTGTGAACTCCTCGGGCCAGCCCGCGATGGCCCCCGGGTCGACGCCGCGGCGCTCGAGCTCGCGCTCGACGCGCAGCCTCCCCCATCCCGAGAGCACCTTGGAGCGCGCGAAGGCCGCTCCGTAGCGGGCATCGTCGACCAGGCCGCACTCGCGCGCCCACGCAAGCGCCTCCCCCGCGACGGAATCGCGGTAGCCCTCCTCGCGAAGCCTCTGGGAGACCTCGAGGGAGGTGTAGTCGCGCCGCCCGAGCAGCTCGGCGATGCGGGCGCGGGCGCATGAGAGGGCGCACTCGTCGAGAAGGGCGAGCAGCTCGGACCGGGTGGCGGGGGCAGCATCGGCGGCGGACAGGCGCCTCCCCACGGCCACGGGCACGCGGAGCTCCTCGCTGCCGCGCTCCGTCGTCAGCCTGAGGGTCGAGCGGCGCAGCCGGGCGGGGCGGCGCCCCGCCTCGGGGGCTGCGACCTCCCAGCCCGTGAGACGCTCGCTCACAGCCCGGCGCCCTCCGGCGCGGCATCGAGGTCGACGACCTCGCCGACGCGCTCGTCGCCCAGCTCGAGGCCGCACGCGACGCGCACGCGATGGTCGATCTCCTCCATGAGGTCGGGATTGGAGGCGAGGAACTCCTTGGCGGCCTCGCGACCCTGGCCGAGGCGCTCCTTGTCGTAGGTGAACCACGCGCCCGACTTGCTCACGATGCCGTGGTCGACCGCCATGTCCAGGATCGAGCCCTCCTTGGAGATGCCCTGGCCGTACATGATGTCGAACTCGGCCTGCTTGAAGGGCGGGGCCACCTTGTTCTTGACGACCTTCACGCGGACGCGGTTGCCCACGACCTCGCTGTTGACCTTGATGGAGTCGACGCGGCGGATGTCCATGCGTACGGAGGCGAAGAACTTGAGCGCGCGGCCGCCCGGCGTGGTCTCGGGGTTGCCGAACATGACGCCGATCTTCTCGCGCAGCTGGTTGATGAAGATGCAGGTGGTGTTTGACTTGGCCAGCGAGCCCGCGAGCTTGCGGAGGGCCTGGCTCATGAGGCGCGCCTGGAGGCCGACGGTGGAGTCTCCGATCTCGCCCTCGATCTCCGCGCGCGGGGTGAGGGCGGCCACCGAGTCGACGACCACGACGTCGATGGCGCCGGAGCGCACGAGCATGTCGCAGATCTCGAGCGCCTGCTCGCCGTAGTCCGGCTGGGAGATGAGGACCTCGTCGATGTCCACGCCGATGCGGGCGGCGTAGCCCGGGTCGAGCGCGTGCTCCGCGTCGATGAAGGCGACGACGCCGCCCATGGCCTGCGCCTCGGCGAGGATCTCGAGGGAGAGGGTGGTCTTGCCCGAGGACTCCGGCCCGTAGATCTCTATGATGCGGCCGCGCGGGACGCCGCCGATGCCCAGCGCCGCGTCGAGCGCGATCGAGCCGGTGGGGATGGCCTCGACCTCGTAGCTGGGGCCGTCGTCCCCGAAGCGCATGATGGCCCCCTTGCCGAAGCGCTTCTCGATCTCCTCGGTGGTTGCGGTGAGGACCTGCTCGCGCTCCTCGCCGGTGGTGCGCGGACGAATCTCCTTGGTGATGCCCTTGGTCTTGGCCATGCTCACTCCCTCGCTCGTTCTGTCGCCGTGATGGTATACGAACAACCGTTCTGAGTCAAGCCTCATGGCCCGAGGGTAGCAGGGCGGGCTTGCGCCGGGCTGCGCCCCGGCTCGCACCCGACTTCACGGCAGCCGCCGCGCGTCTGCCGGCCGCGTGCCGAGAAGCACGTGGGGGCGCCGGCACCGGCGGCGCGCCGCGGGCGCCTAGAGGTCCGCCGCCCCCGTGTTCTCCACAACACCTTCACGAAGGAGCTCGACGGCGCGGGCCGCGGCGGCGTGGCGCACCGCCGCGCGGTCGCCCTCGAGGGAAAGAAGGGCGCTGCGCTCCCCCGCCGGCGTGGAGAGCCCCAGCCAGACGGTCCCCACGGGCTTGCCGGGCTCCTCGCCGCCCGGGCCGGCGATGCCGGTCACCGAGACGGCGACGTCGCATCCCAGGACGAAGCGGGCGCCGCGGGCCATCTGCTCGGCGCACTCCGCCGAGACGGCCCCGAGGGAGGCGTCGTCGAACACGTCGTCCGATACGCCCAGCACCGCGCGCTTGACGTCGATCGCGTAGCTCACCACGCCGCCGCGCACGACGTCGGAGGAGCCGGGCACGGCCGTGAGGCAGGCGCTCACCAGGCCGCCGGTGCAGGACTCGGCGGTGCCGAGCGTGAGGCCCCGCCCGCGGGCCGCCTCGAGCAGCTCGGCGCAGGACGCGAAGAGGTCCGGGTCGTCGGAGAAGATCTCGTTGTCCGCCATGGCTACCTCCCGAAGACGACGTGGCGGGCGTTCCAGAAGTACTGGACGCCGGAGACCACGGTGAGCACCACGGCGGCGATCATGAGCGCCCAGGAGACGAAGCCGATCTGGATCCCAAAGTCTACGAGGCCGACCGCGTACAGCGCGAAGGCGAGGTAGTAGCCGCACAGCGACACCATCGTGACCGCGGTCTTGGCCTTGCCGAGGCTGTCGGCTGCGATGACCTCGCCGGTCGAGGCCGCGACCATGCGCAGCGCGCTCACGAGGAACTCGCGCACGAGAATCACGAAGACGACCCACACGCCCACCTCGCCGCGGTCGAGCAGCATGAGCAGCGCGGAGAAGACCAGCAGCTTGTCGGCGATGGGATCGAGGAACTTGCCGAAGTCGGTGATCTCGTTGCGGGAGCGGGCGAGGTATCCGTCGACCTTGTCCGTGAGGGAGAGCGTGACGTAGATGACGAAGGCGGCCACGGCGAGCGGCGCGTCGACCGGGCCGTCTGCGGCGGCGGCCACGAGCATGAAAACCGGGATGAACGCGATCCTCACGCAGGTCACGATGTTAGCCAGCGTCCAGACGCCCTTCTCGGCAGCCATCTCAGTCGTCCTCCTTCACGATCTCGCCGACCATCTCGTAGCAGAAGGAGTCCACGAGGTCGACGGTCACGACGTCGCCGACGCAGGCCTCGCCCTCGGCGATGTGAACCGCGCCGTCGGAGTCGGGCGCCTGGAACCAGGCGTGGCCGATGAGCTCGGGGCCGTCCTCGGTCTGCTCGACGCCGTCCACGATCACGCGGACGCGCTCGCCGACGTGGGAGGCCGTGGCGGCGAAGCCGAGCTGCTCGGTGAGGTCGATCAGGCGCTGCGTGCGCTCGAGCTTCACGGCCTCGTCGACCTGGCAGTCCATGCGGGCGGCGGCGGTGCCGTCCTCCTGCGAGTAGGCGAAGACGGAGCAGTAGTCGAACTCCTGCTCGGCGATGAAGTCGTAGAGCTCGTCGGCCTCCTCGTCCGTCTCGCCGGGAAAGCCCGCCATGCCCGTCGTGCGCAGCACCATGCCCGGGATCTCGGCGCGCAGGCGCGCGAAGAGGGCGCGCAGCTCGTCCGGGGACCCGGAGCGGCCCATGGCCGCCAGGACGCGCGCGGAGCAGTGCTGGATGGGGATGTCGATGTAGGGAAGCACCTCGGGCACGTCGCGGATCGTGGCGACGAGCTCGTCGGTCATGCCCTCGGGCTGGAGGTAGAGCACGCGCACCCAGCCGTCGTAGGGGCGGACTGCCTCGGCGACGCGGCGCAGCAGAGAGGCGAGCGTGTCCTTCTCGCCCAGGTCCCGTCCCCACACGCCGGTGTCCTGGCCGATGAGAACGACCTCGCGCACGCCGCCCTCCATGAGGGCGCGCACCTCGGAGACGACCTCCTCGGCGGGGCGCGAGTGGTAGCGGCCGCGGATGTAGGGGATCGCGCAGAAGGTGCAGAAGCGGTCGCAGCCCTCGGAGATCTTGACGAAGGCGCTCGTACCCTCGACGGTGCGCAGGGTCTCGGGGGCCTCCCCCGCCGCCGCGGCGCCCAGGCCGAGCACCTCGCGGACGACGCCGACGATGCCGTCCTCGTCCTCGGCGCGCACGAAGGCCGCGACCTCGGGGAGCTCGTCGGCGAGCGCGTCGCCGTAGCGGGAGGGGACGCAGCCGCACATCACGATCGGGCACGCGCGGACGCCCTCCGAGCGCTCCTCGGCGAGCTCGAGCGTGGCCTCCACCGACTCCTCGGTCGCGGCGGCGAGAAACGAGCAGGTGTTGACGATCGCGACGTCGGCCTCGGCGGCGTCGGCCGTCTCGGAGAAGCCGTCGTCGAGCAGCAGGGCGCGCATGCGGTCGGAGTCGACCTCGTTCTTGGCGCAGCCAAGCGTGACGATGAGAAAGCGCACGGTATCGACCTCGCTAGCGATAGTTGACGAACTGGAGGGGCTGGCCGTAGTCGCGCTGCCTGAGCTCCCCGATCACGGACTGCAGGACGTCCTTGGAGGCCGAGCTCACGCGGAGCTTGTCGCCCTCGACCGTGGCCTTCGCCTTGAGCTTGAGGTCGCGGATGTCCTTGGAGATCTTCTTGGCGGTGTCCTGGTCGATGCCCTGGACCACGGTGCCGGTCTGGCGCACGCTCATGCCGGAGGCCGCCTGCGGGTCCGCCCAGCGCACGGCCGCGAGGTCCACGCCGCGCTTGACGAGCTTGGAGCCCAGGATGTCGCGCACCTGGGAGGCGACGAACTCGGAGGGCGCGGAGATCTTGAGGACGCCGTCCTTCTTGGAGAGCTCGAGCGCGGCGCCCGTGCCCTTCAGGTCGTAGCGCTGGGAGAGCTCGCGCGCGGCCTGCTGGCAGGCGTTGTCGACCTCCTGCATGTCCACAACGGACACGACGTCGAAGCTGGATTCCTTGGCCATGGGTGGCCTCCTTTCGTGTTCGCCCGCTAGAGGGCGCTGTCGTACTGTGCGGCGTCGGCGTCCTGCCCGCCCTGCTCGGCGGCGCCTTCGCCCTCGGGGTCCTCCTCGGGGACGGGCGTGCCCTTAATCGTCACGCTCTCGACGCCGCCGGCGGACGAGGTGAACTCCACGTGCTCGCCGTTCTCGGTGACGGTCACGACGGAGGAGTCGCCCACCTGCACCGTGATCGACTCATGGACCGTGAACTCCTGCGACCAGGGGCCGGTGGTCCCCTCGGCGATCACGCTCTGCCCGTCGCAGACGATCTCGAGCCAGGAGTAGCCCCCGCTCGCCACCTCGACGGAGACGACCGTCTCCTGGGGCTCCTCGGGCTCGTCCGCCTCGGCGGAGGGGTCCTGCGCCTCGGGGTCGCCGTCCTGGGCGTCGGCGCCGGCATCGGCATCGGCGTCCGCGTCGGCGTCCGCATCCTGGTCCGCGGCGTCGTCCTCGTCCTCGTCGGCCGCCGGGGCGTCGCCCGTGGCGGAGGGGCCGCCCGACGTGGCGCTGTTGACCTCGACGGTCTGGGAGCCGGCGCGCGGCTCCCCTCCCCTCACGCACGAGCTCACCGAGAAGAGCAGGATGGCCGTCAGCACGGCAGTGAGCAGGATGACCAGGGCGAAGAGCGCGCGGCGCGGGTCCGAGAAGAACTCCTCGACCGCTCCGAGCGCGCCGCCGCGGGCGGGCGGGCGCCTGCCTCCGCGCCCCTGCCGCTGCGGGGAGCCGGAGCGGCGGCGCACGTTGGGGCGCTCGACCTGGGCGATGTTTCGCGACGAGCGCCGCCCGGAGATCGTCGAGGCGGGCGCGTAGGGGTTGGCGCGGTCGTCGTAGCGCATGTCGTCGGTGTACTCGCCGCCGCGCACCTGGCGCGTGCTCACGTCGTCGCGGCGGTAGGGCCGGCCGGAGCGCGCCCGGTCGCGCGCCGCGCGTGCCCGGGCTCGGGCGTCGCCGACGGGGCGCCCCGCCTGGTCCTCGGCGCGCCTGCGGCGGCGCGCCCCGTCGTAGGGGGCGCGGTCGCGCTCGGTGCGGCTGTTGTAGGGGCGGCGGTGGTCGTCGGTGCGCGCGTAGCCCGCGGCGGGCAGCGCCGGGGAGCCGCCCTCGTAGCCCGAGCGGGAGCTGGGCAGCGCCGAGCCCATGCCCACCAGCGGCACGGAGGAGCGAGAGCGCACCGGCGCCGTGGTGGCGAAGTAGCCCATGTCGCCGGCCGGGCCGCCCGAGGTGGGCAGCAGGGGCCGGTACTCCACGTAGGCCTTGGGGCGCGAGCCGGCCTCGTTCACGAGGTCGTAGCCGGAGACGCCGCGCCCCGCCTGGGTGTCGCGCGTGCGGCGGCGCAGCTCGTGCGAGGCGGTGCCCGTCTGGTGGACGTAGAGGTCCTCCTGGAACAGGTCCACGATCTCGCGGGCGTTGAGGCCGAGGTAGCGAGCGTAGCTCGACAGCATGCCCTGGGCGTAGCCGCTCTGGGGCAGGTGATCGTAGTCGCCCTCCTCGAAGGCTATGAGCACGTCCTCGCGGAGCTTCAAGATCTTTGAGGCCTGCGAGACGGAGAGCCCGAGCTCGTGCCTGCGCATGACGAGGGCCTCGCTGAAGCGCGGACGGGCCATGCTACTCCACCTCCCTGTAAGCCGCTTCCTGCACCCTCAGGTCCTCGAGGGCGTCCTTGTCGAGCAGGACCTCGCGGGGCTTGGACCCGTTGGCCGGCCCCACGACGCCCTTGGCCTCGAGCATGTCCATGATCCTGCCGGCGCGCGCGTAGCCAACCGAGAGGGCGCGCTGCAGGCTCGAGGTCGAGCCCAGCTGGGACTCCACGACGATGCGCGCGGCCTCCCAGACGAGCGGGTCGTCGTCCTTGGCCGCGCCCGGGTCGCCGGGGGCGCCGGGGGCGTTGGGCACCACGGCGGTGAGGATGTCCTCGTGGTAGTCCGCCGTGACCTGGCCGCGCACGAACTCGACGGTCTTCTCGATCTCCTCGTCGGAGACCCAGCAGCCCTGGGCGCGCCGGGGCTTCTTGCCGCGGAGCTTCACGAGCATGTCGCCCTTGCCCAGGAGCTGCTCGGCGCCCTTCTGGTCGAGGATGATGCGCGAGTTGATGGAGTTGTCGACGGAGAGCGCCACGCGGTTGTCGATGTTGGCGCGGATGAGACCCGTGACGACGTCGGCCGACGGGCGCTGCGTGGCCACGATCAGGTGGATGCCGGCGGCGCGTCCCAGCTGGGCGATGCGCACGATCGAGGACTCGACGTCCTTACCGGCGACCATCATGAGGTCGGCGAGCTCGTCGATCACGATGACGAAGTAGGGCATGTGCTTCGGGGGGTTCTCCATCTCGTCGTACTTGCCCCCGTCGACGTTGCCGTTGTAGGTCTTGATGTCGCGCACCTTGTAGTGCTCGAAGACCTTGAGGCGCCGCTCCATCTCGGTCACGCCCCACTGCAGGGCGCTCGCAGCCTGGCGCGGCTCGGTGACCACGGGCACGTAGAGGTGCGGGAGCCCCGCGTAGCCCGTGAACTCGACGCGCTTGGGGTCCACCATGATCAGGCGCACCTGCTCGGGCGTGGCGCGCATGAGCATGGACATGATGATGGCGTTGAGCAGGACCGACTTGCCCGAGCCGGTGGTGCCGGCGACGAGCAGGTGCGGCAGGCCGGCGAGGTCCACGACGATGGGCTTGCCCTCGGAGTCGCGGCCGAAGGCGCAGTCGAGCGGCCCGCCCGTGGCGTACGGGAGCACGTCGGAGAGGAAGACCGGCTGCGGCTTCTCGTTGGGGATCTCGATGCCCACGAGCGAGGTGCCGGGGATGGGGGCGAAGATGCGCACGGACTTGGCGGCGAGCGACAGCGCGATGTCGTCCTCGAGGTTGACGATCTTGTTGACGCGCTCGCCCTCCCCCATCGAGATCTTGAAGGTGGTGACCGAGGGGCCGGCGATCCAGCCCTCGACGCGCGAGCTCAGGCCGAACTCCTCGAGCGTGCCCTGGAGCTTGGCCGCCGTGGCCGCGAGCTCCTCGTCGTTGGCGAAGGTGCCGTCGAACTGGTCGTTGACGCGCAGGATGGAGAGCGGCGGGAGCTGGTAGGACTCGTCGCCGTCGCCCGGGCGCGTGATGGCCTCGGGGGCCGGCGCGGCCTTGCCCGCGGGGGCGGCGTCCCCGCCTGCGGCCCCCTTCTTCCCGCCGCGCCTCTTGGCGGCCTCGCCGCGCAGGAACGTCGGGACGCCCGCGTCCTTCTCGGCAGCCTTCTCGGCGGCCTTCTTGGAAGCGGCGCGCTTGGGCTTGGCGTCGGTGCGGGCCTGGGCCGGGTCGTCGTCCCTGAAGAGCGCCGGCGCCGGCGCGGCGTCGCGCTCGAGGACCGTGGTCCGGGGCTCGTCCTCGGAGAGGAGCTTGGCGCGGCCGCGCTTGAGGACGGTGGTCTTGCGGTCCCCGATGAAGCTGGTCGAGCCCTGGCCGTTCTCGTCGAACAGCGACGCCTGGCCGCGTGCGGGGGCGACGAGGTCCTCGTCTGCCGCGGCGTCGATGATGGCCTGGGCGCGGCGCTCCTCGGCGCGGGCGCGGCGCTCATCGGCGAGGTCGCGGGCGCGCTCGCGCGCGGAGGTCACGGCCCCGGTGATGGAGAAGCCGCACACCACGACGCCCGCCAGCACGCAGCCCACGAGCGCCACGTTGCCCACGACGTTGCCCACGAGCGAGAGCAGCGCGAAGGCGATCGCGCCGCCCACGTAGCCGCCCGCGAGCTCGGCCGTGGCGGGCTGCAGCACGACGCCGGGGTCCTCGGCGGCGCCGGCGGTGTTGAGCGAGAGCATGGTGAGAAGGGCGAGGAGCACCAGCGTGAGGCCCCCCGCGACGCGCCCGGAGACCGGGGCGTCGTTCTCGACGAAGAAGGTCATCGCGAAGGCGAACAGCGCCACGGGCACGAGCAGCGCGCCGGTCCCGAAGGACAGGGCGAGGAAGTCGTGGACGGCGCTGGTCACCACCGCGGAGGACGGCGCGACCACGGAGACGAGCATCGCCACCGCGATGACCGCCAGGACCACGCCGAGGATGTCGGACTGCATGGGGCCGAGCGCCACCGCGCCGCCCTGCTGGGCGCGCGCCGGCCGCCTGGATGCCCCCTTCTTTCCCTTTGCTGCGTTTGAGGTGCGCTTAGCGGGCATGTGGCTAGACCTCCATCACGACCGGGATGATCATCGGCCGCGTGTGCGTCCTGTTCCAGAGCTGGTTGGAGAGCGCGTTGCGGACGCCGCGGCGCAGCGCGTCGATGTTGGCGCCGCCGGAGGAGGTGAGCTTGGCCACCTGGGCGCGCACGAGCTCCTGGGCCTCGCCGAGCAGCAGGTCGTCTGTGGAGCTGGCCACGCCGCGCGAGGTGACCTCCACGGCCTCGACCGCGCCGCGGCGCTTGGAGACGATGACGGTGCAGGTGACCACGCCGTCCTGGGCGAGCTTCTGGCGGTCGCGCAGGACCACGGGGTTGGCCTCGGTCACGGTGCCGCCGTCCACGTAGACCACGCCGGACTCCACGGCGCGGCCGCGGCGCACCTTGTGCTTGACCATCTCGAGCGTGTCGCCGTTGTCCAGAACGAAGATGCGGTTGGCCGGGACGCCCATCTGCTTGCCCAGCTCGGCGTGGGCGCGCAGGTGCTGAGCCTCGCCGTGGACGGGCATGAAGTGGCGCGGCTTGGCCATCGCGAGCATGAGCTTGAGCTCCTCGGCGCTCGCGTGCCCGGAGACGTGCACGAGGCCCTTGCTCTTGTCGTAGATCTCGCAGCCCACCTTGGAGAGCGAGTTGACGATCGCCTGGACGCTCTTCTCGTTGCCCGGGATCGGCGTGGCCGAGATGATCACGGTGTCCGTCTCGTGGATCGAAAGGGACTTGTGCTCGCCGTTGGCCATGCGCGCGAGCGCCGAGAGCGGCTCGCCCTGGCTGCCGGTGCACAGCACCACGATCTTCTCGTCCGGGATGCGGTCGACGTCGTAGGCGTCGATGATGTTCTCCTCATCGATCTTGAGGTAGCCGAGCTCGCGGGCGACCTTGGTGTTGGTCACCATGGAGCGGCCGGTCACGACGACCTTGCGGCCCACGGCCACGGAGGCGTCGCAGATCTGCTGGAGGCGGTGGATGTGGCTCGAGAACGCCGCCACGAAGACGCGGCCCGGGGCGTTCTTGATGACGTGGCGCAGGTCGCGGCCCACGGCGGCCTCCGACGGCGTGAAGCCCGGGCGGCAGGCGTTGGTGGAGTCGGAGAGCAGGAGGTCGACCCCCGAGGAGCCGAACTTGTTGATGGCCTGGAAGTTGGGGCGCTGGCCGTCGATGGGCGTCTGGTCGAACTTGAAGTCGCCGGTGTGCATGACGGTGCCCGCGGGGGTTGACATGAAGACGCCGAAGGCCGCCGGGATCGAGTGCGTCATCGAGAAGAACGTGATGGTGAAGGCGCCCAGCGTGATGGTGGAGCCGTCGTTCACCTCGCGGAACTTGGGCGAGCGGATGTTGTGCTCGGCGAGCTTGCCCTGGATGAAGCCCAGCGTGAGCTTGCTCGAGTAGATGGGCACCTTGCGGGTGAGGTCGGCCAGCAGGTACGGCAGGGCGCCGGTGTGGTCCTCGTGGCCGTGGGTGATGATGACGCCGCGGAGCTTCTCCTCGTTCTCCAGGACGTAGGTGTAGTCGGGCAGGATGAGGTCGATGCCGGGCTGCCCCTCGTCGGGGAACATCAGGCCGGCGTCGACGAGGACCATGTCGTCCCCGTACTCGAAGGCGGTCATGTTCTTGCCGATGCCGTCAAGGCCCCCGAGGGGGATGATCTTGAGCGCTATGTCCTTCTTTGGCATTCCCGAGTGGTTCCTTTCGCGCGCGTTCGGTCAGGGTATATGAGACGGCCGTTCGGGCCGCACCAATTCGGTTTCACAGACCGGTTAATTGTAGTCGAGAAGGACGGCGCGCTCGCCGGCTCCACGATGGCTTCACGGGAGCTGCGCGCGCCGCGCCGGGGCGCGGCGGTGGCGCGGTGGTGGCGCGGCGGCGGACCCAAATCCGGATTTGGGTCCGCGCCCAGAAGAGCCGCCAAGCAAAACAACCAGTTCGAAGGCCTCGCCGACAGACGGGGCCGCCCCCGGCGTTCCGAAAGGAAGTTCCACGAAGTGCACTTCCTGGAGGAACGCCGGGGGCGGCCCTAATCGCGTCAGAGTATGAGCCTACGCGCCGTGGTGACGGCGCGGACGCGGACGGTCGTCGCCGCCCTCGCCCTTGTCGCCGGGACGGCGGCGCGGGCCGCGGTGCTCGCGGCGCGGACGCCCGGCATCGCCGTCCTTCTCGCCGTGCGGGCGGCCGGAGCCGGCAGGGGCCTCGGGCTTGTCGATGCGGTCGAGGCTGATCTTGCCCTTCTCGTCGACCTCGAGGACGCGCACGCGAACCTCGTCGCCGATGTTGAGGACGTCCTCGACCTTGTCCACTCGGCCCTGCGCCACGCGGGAGATGTGCAGCAGGCCGTCCTTGCCGGGCAGCAGCTCGACGAAGGCGCCGAAGGGCTGGATGCCCACGACGCGGCCGGTGTACTCCTCGCCCACCTCGGGGACCTTGACGATGGCCTTGATGCGCTCGGCAGCCGCGGTGCCGGCGCCGCCGACGCCCGCGATGAAGACGGTGCCGTCCTCCTGGATGTCGATCGTGGCGCCGGTGTCCTCCTGGATGCCGCGGATGACCTTGCCGCCGGAGCCGATGACGTCGCGGATCTTGTCCGTTGGGATGGTGAGGGAGATGATCTGCGGTGCGGACTCCTTGGTCTCGGAGCGCGGGCCGGGCACGGCGTCGAGCATGGCGTCGAGGATGAACATGCGGCCCTCGTGCGCCTGCATGAGCGCGGAGCGCAGGATCTCGGGCGTGAGGCCGGTGGCCTTGTTGTCCATC
This sequence comes from uncultured Atopobiaceae bacterium, assembly GCA_944320975.1. GTDB lineage: Bacteria > Actinomycetota > Coriobacteriia > Coriobacteriales > Atopobiaceae > Thermophilibacter. The sequence continues at coordinate 113,044 of CALUJM010000005.1, forward strand.
TGCATGGCGGTGATGCCCTTGGTGGTGCCGGTCACCTTGAAGTCCATGTCGCCGAGGAAGTCCTCGAGGCCCTGGATGTCGGTGAGGACGACGGTCTTGCCCTCCTCCTGGATGAGCCCCATGGCCACGCCGGAGACCGGGCGCTTGATGGGCACGCCGGCGTCCATGAGCGCGAGCGTGGAGCCGCAGGTGGAGCCCATCGAGGACGAGCCGTTGGACTCCATGACCTCGGAGACCACGCGGATGGTGTAGGGGAACTCCTCCTCGGAGGGGATCACGGGCAGCAGGGCGCGCTCGGCGAGGTTGCCGTGGCCGATCTCGCGGCGCTTGGGGCTGCCCATGCGGCCGGTCTCGCCGGTGCAGAACGGCGGGAAGTTGTAGTGGTGCATGTAGCGCTTGCCGTCGACGGGCTCGATGGTGTCGAGGCGCTGCCACTCGTTGAGCATGCCGAGGGTGCAGACGGAGAGGACCTGCGTCTGGCCGCGCTGGAAGAGGCCCGAGCCGTGGACGCGAGGCAGGTAGTCGCCCTTGACCATGAGCGGGCGCACCTCGGTGGGCGTGCGGCCGTCGACGCGCTCGCCGGTCTCGACGACCATCAGGCGCATCGCGTGCTTCTCGAGGGCCTTGAGCTCCACGGGGATGGCGCGGCTCCACTCGGCGCGCTCCTCGTCGGTGAACTCGGCCTTGATGGAGGCCTTGAGGACCTCGACCTTGCCGATGCGGGAGAGCTTGTCGGCGTCCTTGAGGGCGGCCTCCATCTCGTCGTAGTGGGCGAAGACGCGGTCGTGGACCTCGGGGATGGGCTCGTCGAGGATGTACTCGCGCGGCTGGATGGGGCCGTTGACCTCCTCGACCTTGGCGAAGAACTTCTTCTGCTCCTCGCAGAAGGCGGCGATGGCCTCCTGGCCGAAGGCCATGGCGGCGAGCATGTCCTCCTCGGAGATCTCCTCGGCGCCGGCCTCGAGCATGGAGATGAAGTCGCAGGAGCCGCCGAGCTCGAGGTCGAGGTCGGAGTTGTCGCGCTCCTCGTAGGTCGGGTTCACGATGAACTCGTGGGTGTCGCGGTCGCGGCCGATGCGCACGCAGGCGAGCGGGCCCTCGAAGGGCACGCCGCCCACGGTGAGGGCGGCGGAGGCCGCCATGATGCAGATGGTGTCGACCGGGTTGACCTGGTCGGCCACGAGGGTGGTGGCCACGACCTGGACCTCGTTGCGGAAGCCGGCCGGGAAGCTCGGGCGCAGCGGGCGGTCGATCATGCGGGCCGTGAGGGTGGCCTTCTCGGACGGGCGCGCCTCGCGCTTGAGGTAGCCGCCGGGGATGCGGCCCACCGCGTACATCTTCTCGATGAAGTCGACCGTGAGCGGGAAGAAGTCGTAGTCCTTGCGCTCCTTGGAGACCACCGCGGTGAGAAGGACGGTGGAGTCGCCGCACTTGACGAGGCAGGCGCCCGTGGCCTGCTTGGCCAGCTCGCCGGTCTCGAGGACGTAGTGCTTACCGTAGAGGTCGAACTCGTGCGTAACCTTTGCCATGTCTTTTCCCTTATCTCCGCCTGCCCCATTGCAGGCGGGCCGTCGTGGCGGCCGTGCTGCCGGCCGCCGCCCGCTGCGCGGGCTAAACCAAAAGAGGGGGCACCCGCGGGCGCCCCCTCGTAAAGCCGCTTACTGGATGTTGTCGCGGATGCCGAGGCTCTTGATGAGGGTACGGTAGGCCTCGATGTCGTTGCCCTTGATGTAGGAGAGCAGGCGACGACGCTTGCCGACGAGCATCAGGAGGCCGCGACGGGTGTGGAAGTCCTTCTTGTGGGTCTTCATGTGCTCGGTCAGGCCCTTGATGCGCTCGGTGAGCAGGGCGACCTGCACGGCCGCGGAACCGGAGTCCTTCTCGTCCTTGCCGTACTGGGCGACGAGCTCGGCCTTGCGCTCCTTGGTGACTGCCATGTCAAAACCACCTTTCACATAGATTCGCCCCGAACTGGGATGGCCGTCAGGCAGTTGGCGGGCCTCCAGGTACGGGGTACTGACCTGTGGCAGTGTAGCACAAGCTCGGACGCGGGTCCTTCTCGGCAGAAAATCCACGAGTCGCGCGGGAGGCGGCGCGCGAGCGCGCTACCCCTCGCGGGCGGCCTCCACGAGGGCCGAGAAGATCTTTCGGCTCGGCTCGTCCACCCTGTGGGCGAACTCCGGGTGCCACTGCACCGCCCAGAGGAAGCGCGAGGCGGGCCGCCAGACGGCCTCGACCACGCCGTCGCCTGCCTCGGCCATGACCGAAAGGCCCGGGGCCACGTCGCGCAGCGCCTGGTGGTGGTAGCTGTTCACCGGCAGCTCGCCGGCGCCCACGCACACGGCGAGTGGCGTGCCCGGAAGCACCCTGGCCACGTGGACGGGCTGGTCGTAGGGCGGCTGCCCGTGGTGCTCCACGTCGGAGGGGCGCTGCCTGGGCAGGTCCTGCCAGAGCGTGCCGCCGAGCACGGCGTTGATCACCTGGATGCCGCGGCAGATGCCGAGCGTGGGCACGTCGCGCGCCACGAGCTCGGGCACGAGAAGGGCCTCCATGGCGTCGCGCTCGCCGCAGAGCTCGCCGCAGAGGGCGACGGCCTCGGGGTCCTTCTCGCCGTAGAGGGCGGGGCCCACGTCCTGACCGCCGCTCACCACCACGCCGTCGACCACGTCGAGCGCGCGGGAGAGCACCTCGGCGTCGGCGGTCAGCGGAAGCATCACGGGCACGCCGCCGGCCTCTGACACGGCGTCGAAGTAGCCTGGCAGCATCCAGAGGCTCTCGAGCTTGTGGTCGACGAGCGGCACGACGCCGATGACGGGACGCTTGGGCATGGGTCTCCCCTCCTGACGGTTTTTCTCGGCCGCCCATTATGCCGCAAACCTGCCCGTGCCGGCGAGAAGAGCGTAGGCGCGAGACGACCCATCGTACAATTAGTCAAAACCATGTCGAGAGAGGCGGCGATACCGATGCGAATCCACTACTTCCAGCGCTATCACCAGAAGGAGAACGTGGCGACCGCCAACACGATGCTGCTCCTCTCCCGGCTTTACCAGTACTCCCCCGATAAGTTCTACGAGATGCTCGGGTCGCTTATGGAGCTTGACGAGTTCGAGCCAAGCCCCGTCTTCGCCATCCAGGAGAAGGACGAGCTGAGCGTGCCGGACGCGACGATCTCCCAGGAGGGGTTCAAAATCGTCGTGGAGACCAAGCTTGGGGAATCCTTCAGTTTAGACCAGCTGGAGAACCACCTCGCCGCATTTACCGACGAGACGGCGAACAAGGTGCTCGTAACACTGGCACCACGCCCGATGAAGGAGGCACAGCTCGAGAGGTTCAGGGAGGTCCTCGCCCGTCACAACCGGTCCACGCGTCACCCCATCAAGCATGTCAACTCAACCTTTGCCAAGGTCATCGACGCATGTGCAGACGTCCTGGACGAGCGCGACTACGACATGAAAGACGTGCTCGACGACTTCCGTGAGTTCTGTGAGCACGACGGGCTCGTCAACGTCTCAGGCGCGGACAACCTCATGCGCATGCAGCTTGCAGGCAGAACTTTTGAGGCCAACGTCTCCGGCTCGATCTACCATTGCCACGCCAAGACCAAGCTGCGCGACTTTGCGTACCTCGGCCTCTACAAGGACAAGTCAATTCGCGCCATCGGCAAGGTCACTGCCGTAGCGCTGAGCTCATGCGAGGGCGACGAGCTCCGCTGCGAGCTTGTGTCTGGCCAGCCTCCCGCAGACTGGGTCGAGAAGATCGAGGCGAGCACCGAGGCGGAGGCGCGCGCCGGCTACCCGCGCGAAGACCCACGTCGCTTCTTCTTCGTCGAGCGCTTCTACCCCACGGACTTTCGCAAGACGACCCCCCGTGCCCCTATGGGGGGCAGGGTCTTTGACCTGAAAAAGGTCCTTGGGGTCGACCAGTTGCCTGACACAAGGACCATAGCCGAGCGACTAAACGGGAGAGAGTGGTCGTAGCCAAAGAGACCCTGTCACGGCCCCGGCAGCGCTCCGTCCCAAGGCTCGAGCCCTTCTCGCCACGCAGGGTCACGCCGTGGCGGCCCGATGATCCCTGATGAGCTCCACGGCGCGCGACGCATTCACGCAGGGGACCGGAGAGCGGCGCGCAAGCGCAGCGTCCGCCGTGACCACGTAGTCCACGCCGGCCCGATAGGCGGCACTCAGCAGGAGGTCATCCTCGAAGTCGTCGTGCGCTGACCGCAGCGTAAACGCCTGGAGCACCTCGGCGTGACCCACCGGGACAACAAGCGCCTTGTCGACCACGGCGCGGACGCACCCCCAGGCGGTCTCGCGCGCCGCTGCGGCCGCTTTGGGCGAGACATCGCCTGCGGAGTCGCGCACGTCCCTTCGAAACATGTTCTCAAGAAGATTGGCGAGATCCTTGAGGGAAAGCGACGCGGCGTAGAGGACGACGTCCTCGGTCCCGAAGACAAGCCTCACGAGCTCGACCGCCTCGCGGTGCGGCTCCTGGCGCACGAGGAAGTAGTCCATCCACACGTTGGTGTCCACGAGCAGCTTGAGCGGCGTCATGCAAACCCCCACTCACGGAGCCGGTCGAGCGCGGCGTCCTCGCGCAGCCTCTCGTAGTTCACGGGAACCTCGGGCTGCCCGATTCCCACCCGCTCGCAGAATTCCGCCACGATGCGCTCCCCCTCGTCAACGACAGAGTCTGGCGAGGCTGGCACGTCCTCAAGGTCCTAATTGTCAGGGGACCGGGGCGCGACGCCCGCGACCTCACACGCCGGCCATGAACTCCATGGCGCGCAGGCGGGCGTCGAGGTGGGTGGCCGCCCAGGAGTGCGCGAGCGCGAGCAGCAGGGAGGAGGTCTGCGCGTCGACCCCAGAGCCGAGGAGCTCGTCGAACGTGCAGGCGAGCGTCGCGCGCAGCCAGGCCAGCTCCCCGGCCGCGAGCGGCTGGGCCCCGGCGACCTCCCGGGCGCAGCTCTCGCAGAGCGCCCCTCCCGCCGCCGGCGAGAAGAACGTCACGGCCGCGTCCCCGCAGGCGCAGCAGCCCTCCAGCTCGGGACGCCAGCCGCCGTGGGCCAGCACCTTCCACGCATACGCCGCCACCACGAGGTCGAGGTGCGCGCGGTCGGCGGCCTGCTCGCAGGCGGAGAGGGCGCGCGAGCAGATGGCGTGCAGGAAGGGGTCGGGCGCGTCCTCGTAGCAGGTGAGTCGCGCGACCTCGGCCACGGCGCTCGCAGCGCAGACGCGGTCGTAGTCGCCGCGCAGCCCGGCATGCGCCTCCACGAGGGAGGCCTCGGACACCACGTCGAGCGAGCGGCCGGCGGCGAGCAGGAAGTCCGTCTCGCAGAAGAGCTCCGCCCGGGCGGCGAGCCTGCCGCCCGGCTTGCGCGCGCCCTTCGCGACGGCGCGGATCTGGGAGCCGTCGGCCGCGAGCAGCGTCAGGATGAGGTCCGTCTCGCCGAGCTTGGTGCGGTCGAGCACGATGGCGCGCGTCCGGTAGGTGCGCCTGCCGGCCACGCTACTCCTCCAGGCCGTAGCCGAGGCGGCGGATCTCGCGCTCGTCGCGGCGCCACTGCGGGGCCACGCGGACCGTGAGGTCGAGGAAGACCTTGCAGCCGAGCAGCCGCTCGATGTCGCGGCGCGCCTCGATGCCCACGCGCTTGATCATCTGGCCGCCGCGCCCGAGCACGATGCCCTTCTGGCCGTCGCGCTCCACGAGGATCGTGGCGCAGATAGAGGCGTGCCCGTCGTCGGCGTAGTCGATCTCGTCGCAGAGCACGCCCACCGAGTGCGGCAGCTCCTGGCGCAGGTGCAAGAAGAGCTTCTCGCGCACGAACTCGGCCACGAGGTCCTCGGGGGTGGCGTCCACGTCCATCCCCTCCGGAAACCACCGCGGCCCCTCGGGCAGGTGCGCCGATACCAGGGCGAGAAACGCATCGACGTTGAAGCCCTCGGTCGCCGAGACCACGAGCTCGTCGTCGAAGCGGCAGAGGGCCCGGGCGGCCTCGAGCTGGGCTGCGACCTGCTCGGGCCCGGCGATGTCGGCCTTGGTCAGCACGAGCAGCTTGTAGTCCGCCTCGGCCGAGTCCACGTGGCGCGCCACCCACTCGTCGCCGCGGCCCACGGGCTTGGTGGCGTCCACGAGGAAGGCCACGGCGTCGGCGTCGGCGAGCTCGGCGAGCGCGGCCTTGTTGAGCTCGGAGCCCAGCGCGTCCTTGGGCTTGTGCAGGCCCGGGGTGTCGATGATCACGAGCTGGCTCGCGGGCGTGTTGATGACCGCGCGCATGCGGCGGCGCGTGGTCTGGGCCACGGGGCTCGTGATGGCCACCTTCTCGCCCATGCAGGCGTTGAGCAGCGTGGACTTGCCGGCGTTGGGGCGGCCCACCAGGGCCACGAAGCCGCTGCGGAACGGCTCGTCCTTCTCGGCGTTCTTCTCGGGCATGGAACCTCCTCGGGGCGGCGCCCCTAGCTGAAGATGGCGTTGGCGTAGACGAGCACGCCCACGATCGCGACGACAAACGACAGGAACCACACGGCGGCCGCGGCGATGTCCTTGGCGCGGCCGGCGAGCGGGTGGAACTCGGGCGAGACGAGGTCGACCACGGTCTCGATGGCGGTGTTGAACAGCTCCGCCATGATGACGACGGCGCAGCACAGCAAGATGACGGCCCAGCTCACGAGGTCGAGCCCGATCACGAGGCCGGCAGCCACCGCGAGCGCGCCCACGGCGAGCATGACCTTGATGTTGCGCTCGGTGGCGACGGCGGTCCGGAAGCCCTGGATGGCGAAGAGGAAGCTCTTGCGGAAGCCCGGGTGGTCGCTCTTGGACCCGGGGATCATGCGTCGCCGTCCTCGCGGTGGCGGGTCAGCACGACGTGGTCGATGGGCCGATCGCAGGGCATGAGGGCGAGAAGCTCCTCCTCCCGCGCCTCCATGGCCTCGGCCTCCTGCTCATCGAGGTGGTCGTGGCCCAGCAGGTGCAGCAGGCCGTGGGTGAGCAGCAGGCGGAACTCGTCGGCCTCGGTGGTGCCGAACTCGGCCGCCTGGCGCGCGATGTAGGCGGGCGCGAGCACGATGTCGCCGAGCTCGCAGGGCTCGCCGGGGGCGAGGTCGGGGTCGTCGGGGCGCTCGCACTCCAGGGAGATGACGTCGGTGGCGCGGTCGACGTCGCGCCAGGCGTCGTTGAGCGCGCGGATGCGCTCCTCGCTCACCAGCGAGATCGAGACCATGCACGGGCGCCCGACGCCCTCGTGCTCGAGCACCAGGTCGCAGTCGGCGCAGATCTCCTCGTCGGGGATGGGGGCGGCGACGCCCTCCTCGCAGGAGAGGTCGTACTCATGCTCCATGGTCAGCCTCCTTAGCCGCGGCGTCGGCCGCGTAGGCGTCGACGATGCGCGCCACGAGGGTGTGGCGGACGATGTCGTTGCGGTCCAGGTCGACGAAGGCGACGTCCTCGATGCCCGCGAGGACCCGGCGGGCGGACTCGAGGCCGCCCACGCCGGAGAGGTCGCGCTGCGAGGCGTCTCCGGTCACCACGAACTTGGACGAGAAGCCCAGGCGGGTGAGGAACATCTTCATCTGCTCGGGGGTGGTGTTCTGGGCCTCGTCGAGGATGACGAAGGCGTTGTTGAAGGTGCGCCCGCGCATGAAGGCGAGCGGGGCGATCTCGATGACGCCCTGCTCGATGAGGGCGTTGCCCTTGCCCATGTCCGTCATGTCGAAGAGGGCGTCGTAGAGCGGGCGCACGTAGGGGTCGAGCTTCTCCTCGAGCGTGCCGGGGAGGTAGCCCAGCGACTCGCCGGCCTCCACCACCGGGCGCGTGAGCACGATGCGGCCCACCTCGCGGCGCTTGAGGGCGGCCACGGCCATGGCCATCGCGAGGTAGGTCTTGCCGGTGCCCGCGGGGCCGATGCCAAAGGTCACGATGTTGCGGCGGATGGACTCGACGTAGCGCTTCTGCCCCGCCGTCTTGGGCCGGATGGCGCGGCCGTGGTAGGTGAGCAGGATGTCGTCGCCGGCGAGGTCGAGGCGCTCCGCGCCGTGGCGCACCTGGTCGACCACGAGGTCCACGTCGTCGGGCGTGGGCGACTCCCCCGCCTCGACCAGGCGGATCAGGCGCGAGAAGACCGAGGTGAGCTGGTCGACCACGCCCACGGGGCCGGAGAGCGTCACCTGGTTGCCGCGGACCGAGATCATGGCGTCGAAGGCGGACTCGATCCGGCGCAGCAGGGAGTCGGCCGGGCCCATCAGCGTGGTCGGGTCGACCGAGTCGGGTATGGTGAGACGAACCTGCGTGGGCTCCATGCTCCTCCTGTGACGACGGTTGCTACCCTGATGATACCCGAACGCCGCGCCCCGGGGCGCCTACCCCGTGGGGCACTCGCCCCGTCTCTAGAGGGGCTCGGCGGCGAGGGTGGCGTCGCCCGCGACGCCGGTGAGGCGCACCGGGACGAGGGAGTCCACGGGCACCGACGGGTCGAGCGTCGCGTCGAAGAGCCCGCCGGTGACGCCGCGGCCGGGATACTGCACCACCACGAGGTCCTTCTCGCCCACCAGGCGGCGCGCCTCGGCGAGGCGCATCCGGTCCGCGAGCTCGCGGGCCGCGCGGCTCCGGTCCGCCATCGCATGCGGGTCGACCTGGCCGGGCATCGTCGCCGCCGGCGTGCCGGGGCGCCGGGAGTAGCGGAAGACGTGCATCTTGGCGAAGCGCATCTCGCGGCAGAAGTCGAGGCTGCGCTCGAACTCCCCGTCCGTCTCGCCCGGAAAGCCCACGATGAGGTCCGTGCCCAGCGCGATGCCCGGCACGTGCTCGCGAGCGGTCTCGACGACGCGGCGGAAGAGGTCGGTGCGGTAGACGCGCGCCATCCGGCGCAGGGTCTCGTCGCATCCGGACTGCAGGCAGACGTGCAGGAAGGGCGCGACGCGCTCCCCGGCGGCCGCCATCACCGAGCAGAGCTCGGGCGTGACGTCGGGCGGCTCGATCGAGGAGAGGCGGATGCGCCCCACGTCCGTGCGCTCGAGCAGGAGGTCGAGAAGGCCCGGCAGCCCGAGCTCGCGCCCGCCCGGGCCGGCGGCGCGGTAGCAGCCCAGGTTGATGCCCGTGAGCACGACCTCGCGCGCGCCCCTGCCCTGGGCCTGCCGCACGGCGAGAAGGACCTCGTCGACGGGAAGCGACCGGGCGGCGCCGCGGGCCTTCCAGACGATGCAGTAGGTGCAGCGGTTGTCGCAGCCGTCCTGCACCTTGATGCCGGGGCGGGTGCGGCCGGTGGGCGTGGGGGTCGCGGCGGCGCAGCCCTCGGGCATGCCGTCGCGGATAGAATCGCCGACTTCCGTGCCGGATTCCGTCCCCTGGGGCATGCTCGGCGCGGCTGCGTCGCCCGTCGAGGGGGACGCCAGGCCCAGGCGCTCGAGCACGAGCCCTGCCACGCGGGACTTGTCACGCTCGACCACGACGTTGGGGGCGAGGGCCTCGAGCTCGTCGGCGAAGAGGTTCGCCACGCAGCCGGTGGCCACGACGACCGGACCGCCGGGCAGCATTGCCGCGCGGCGCACGGCCTTGCGCGTCTTGGCCTCGGCCTCGCCCGTCACCGCGCAGGTGTTGACCACCACGACCGACGCCTCGCGCTCGCCCACGATCCGGACACCCGCCCGCTCGAGCTGCGAGGCCATGAGGTCGAGCTCCACGCGGTTGACGCGGCAGCCCAGGTTGACCAGGGCCGCCGCGGGCGCGGCGGGCGCCCTCACTTACGGCTCCTGAACGGGTTTCTGGGGGCGTGCCAGCGCTCCTTGGCGAAGTGCTCCGCGGCGTTCTCCGCCGCGGCGGAGAAGCCCTCGGCCTCGGCGTCCTTCTCGGCGCCAGCCTTTGCGTCGGGCTCAGCGTCGAGCGAGCGCTCGGCCACGAGCGCGGCCACGTCGAGCAGCTGCTTCTTGGTGAGGTCCGTCGGGGTCTCCACCTGCACGACGGCCACGAGGTTGCCGCGCGCGATCATGCCCATGCGCGGCATGCCCTTGCGCTCCACCACGACCTGCTGGCCGAACTGGCAGCCCGCGGGGACTTCGACGGTGACGTGCTCGCCCTCCATGATGCCGTCGATGGTCACCGAGGTGCCCACGATAGCCTGGAGCGCGTCGACGCGCACGGTGCAGAACAGGTCGTCGCCGCGGCGCTCGAAGCGGTCGCTCTCCGCCACCTCGACGCTCACCACGAGGTCGCCCGAGGCGTCCCCGCGCACGCCCGCCTCGCCCTTGCCGGAGACGGTGATGGTCTGGCCGGAGTGCACGCCCGCGGGAACCTGGACCTCGACCTTCTCGCGCGAGGGGGCGCGGCCCTGGCCCTCGCAGGTCTCGCAGGGGTGGTCGATGACCTGGCCCTGGCCGTGGCAGACCGGGCAGGTCGCCTGGGTCTGCATCTGGCCGAAGATCGTGCGCTGGACCTCGACAACGCGGCCGGTTCCGTGGCAGCGCTCGCAGGTCCGAGCGCGCCCGCCCTCGGCCGCGCCGGTGCCGCCGCAGTCCTCGCAGGGGGCGAGGCGCGTGTAGGCGACGGTCTTCTTGCAGCCGGAGGCCGCCTCCTCGAGGGTCACCGTGAGGCGGATGCCCATGTCGCGGCCGCGCGTGCGCGCCTGGGCGCCCGCGCGCCCGGCCCCGCCGCCGAAGAAGGAGTCGAAGATGTCGCCGAAGCCGAAGCCGCCCCCGCCGAAGATGTCGGAGACGTCCACGTAGTCGGAACCGAAGCCGCCGGGGCCGGACGGGTCGCCGTAGCGGTCGTAGTTGGCGCGCTTCTGGTCGTCGGAGAGGACGGCGTAGGCCTCGTTGACCTCCTTGAAGCGCTCCTCGGCGTCCGGCGCCTTGTTGACGTCGGGGTGCAGGGTGCGGGCCTTCTTGAGGAAGGCGCGCTTGATCGTCTTGGCGTCCGCGTCGCGAGGCACCTCGAGCACCTCGTAGTAGTCCTTCTTCGGTTCCACGTGCATACTCCAGAGACTCGTCAGTTCACGTCCGTGGGTGTTATACCCCGAAAAAGGCGGGGGCGAGCCCCCGCCGTCCACAAAGCTAGCACTTTTCTGAAACTGTCCCGCGCGCAGCCGGCGCGGCTGCCCGGGATGCGACGATCCAACCTGCCCTAATCGTCACGCCTACCAGTAGTAGGGGTAGCCCATGTAGCCGCCGCGGCCGAGCCCCGAGGTGCACGAGAACATCAGCGCGAAGACCAGGGCGATCATCAGGCCGTTGGAGATGCCGTTGGCCACGGCCACGCCGGCGTTTCTCCACCAGCGCGCCCGAAGGCGGATGCCGTCGCGCACCACGAGCACAGCCCCCACGACCACCGGGATGATCACCATGAGCGAGAGCGACGCGAGCGTGGATGTGGCCAGCCCCAGCACCAGGAACGGGATCGCGAAGCCGATGAAGTTGAAGCCGCTCGCCTGAGAGCGCGTGAGGCGCTCCTCGGGCACGCAGACGCGGCAGACGAAGTCGCCCGCGGAGGAGCCGTTGGTGCCGGCGTTGCCCATGCCCGAAACACGGACCTCGTCCCCGTCGTGGCTGCCCGCGGGCACGTCCACGACGACCTCGCTGGCAGTGAGCGTGCGGCCCGAGCCGCCGCAGGCCGAGCACGGGTCGGCGACGACCTTGCCGGTGCCCTCGCATTCCGGGCACGTCATCATCATCACGCCGAAAAGGCCGGTGTCCACGGTGATGTGGCCCGCGCCGCCGCAGGTGGGGCAGGTCTCAGGGCGGTCGGACTCGACCGAGCCGGAGCCGTGGCACGCGTCGCAGGCGGAGTAGCGCTGGTAGGTGACGCCGCGGCGCACGCCCTTCTCGGCGGCCTCCGCGTCGAGCGTGAGCTCGTAGACCACGTCCGCGCCGGCGCGCGGCCGGTAGGCGCGGGAGCGGCGGCGCTGCGAGGCCCCGCCGAAGCCCGAGCCGAAGGGGCCCCACCCGAAGGGGCTGCCGCCGAACGGGTCGCCGTAGCCGCCCGAGCCGGCGGGCGAGCCGTACGCGCCGCCCGCGAAGGGGCTGCCGGAGCGCATGGCGTCGTAGCGCTTGCGCTTATCGGGGTCGGAGAGGACGGCGTAGGCCTCGGAGACCTCCTTGAAGCGCTCCTCGGCGTCGGGCGCCTTGTTGACGTCGGGGTGGAGCTTGCGGGCCTTGGTCTGGAAGGCCTTGCGGATCTCCTCGGTGGAGGCGTCCTTCTCGACGCCGAGTATGGCGTAGTAGTCCTTGTCGTTCATCGATGCCATGTGGCATGTCTCCCTGCTGGCGATACGTCACAGATGGGTGAAGTATACCCGGCATTCAGGCGCTTGAGGGAAACGCCACGGTATCCGCGCAGTTGGGGCGAGCGCGTACGGGGCCGGTGCGCCGGAGGGCTACTCCTCGAGCTCCATCTGGCGGTAAGTCACGCCGCAGCGGTCGAGGATGTTCTTGGAGATGCGGTTGTCCTCGGTGCCGTCGTACTTGTCGTCGAGGTAGACGACCTCACCGATGCCCGCCTGCACGAGGGTCTTGGCGCACTCGTGGCACGGGAAGAGCGTGACGTAGATCGTGGCGCCCGTCATGTCCTTGAGGGTGCCGCGGTAGTTGAGGATGGCGTTGGCCTCGGCGTGGATGACGTAGTTGTGCTTGTCGTAGAGCGGGTCGTCCGCGGTGCCCCAGGGAAACTCGTCGTCGCCCAGGCCGCGCGGCGTGCCGTTGTAGCCCACCGAGAGGATGCGGTGGTTGGTGTCGGCGATGCAGGCGCCGACCTGCGTGTTGGGGTCCTTGCTGCGAAGGCTCGCCGCGACGGCGGCCTTCATGAAGAACTCGTCCCAGCTGATGACGTCGGTGCGCTTGCCCGGCATGGCTGCCTCCCTCTCGTGTTTCCGCTGCTAGCATGGCGCATTTGCGCCGCGCGCGCAAGGGGCGGGAAGGACGGGCGGGGCGCGGGGCCCAAAGCGGCGCCGCGCCCCGCCCCCGCACTAGATCTGGTTAGCCGCAGCGTAGGCGGTGCGGATGGCGCTCGCGATGTCGGCGGTACGCTCGCCGGAGCAGTCGCCCACCAGCGTCACCGGCACGTCGAGACCGCTCGCGTCGAAGGGCACGGCACGCGAGCCCACGGCCATGACCACGGCGTCGCACGGGATGGTCACGGCCTCGTCGCCGCAGACCGCCTCGACGCCGGCGTCGGTGATCGCGGTCACGCGCGTGTTCACGTGCTGCTCGACGCCCTTCTCGGCGAACTCGGCCATGATCGTGGGCAGGATGGTCCCGGACTCCCCCGTCGCGATCTGCTCGAGCATCTCCACGATGGCCACCTGGCGGCCGCGGGCGAGCAGGTACTCGGCGGTCTCCGTGCCCACGAGGCCGCCGCCGATGACGGCGACGCGGCCCTCGGGCTCCGCCTTGCCCGCGAGCACGTCCCACGAGGAGAAGACGTTGGCGCCGTCCGCCCCGGGCACCGGCAGCGTCACGTTCTCTGCGCCCACGGCAGCGATCACGGCATCGAACCCGGCGAGGTCGGCGGCGGTGGCCTCCTGCCCCAGCCTCACGTCCACGCCCAGCGCGGGCAGCTCGCGCTCGTAGTACTCCACCGCGCGCATGATCTCGGACTTGCGCGGCGGCGCGGCGGCGAGCTCGATCTGGCCGCCGAGGCGCCCTGCGCGCTCGAAGAGGGTCACGGCGTAGCCGCGCCTGGCCGCCACGCGCGCGGCCTCGCAGCCGGCGATGCCGCCGCCGACCACGGCCACGCTCTTCTCGCCCTCGCCCGGGCGGATGGAGATCGTGGCCTCGTCGCCGTTCTCGGCGTTGAGCACGCAGGAGATGTAGCGGCGGCCCTGGATGGCGTCGACGCAGCCCTTGTTGCAGTTGAGGCACAGGCGCACCGGCTCGCCGGAGGCCACCTTGAGGGCGATGTCGGGGTCGGCGAGCAGCGAGCGGCCGTAGCCGATGACGTCGGCCTGGCCGTCCTCGAGGATCTTCTCGCCCGCCTCGGGCGTGACCACGCGGCCCACGGTGGCCACGGGGACGCCCACGAGCCCCTTCACGCGCTCGGCCACCGGGAGCGTCCAGTTGTAGGGCATCGTGCCCATGGGCGGGATGGTGTCGCCCATGTTGCCGGTGTGGTTGGCCTGGGCCACCTGGATCATGTCCACGCCAGCCTTCTCGAGAAGGACGGCGAGCTCGCAGGCCTCGTCGGGCTCCAGGCCGCCCTTGCCGCGCTTGGAGCCGTCGGGGTTGGTCATGATGACGGGGAGCTTGTACTCCACCATGAGGCCCGGCGCCGCCTCCTTGATCGCGGCGACGACCTCGAGCGCGTAGCGGACGCGGTTCTCGAAGGAGCCGCCGTAGTCGTCCGTGCGGTGGTTGAGCGCGGTGGAGCAGAGCGACCCCACCAGGCGGTCGCCGTGGACCTCGATCGCGTCGACGCCGGCCTTCTCTGCGCGGGCGGCGCAGGCGGCGATGGCGTCTTTGATCTGGGCGAGCTGCTCGACGGTGGCCTCGGAGACGAAGTGCTGCATGTCGTGGTGGAGCTTGGCGTAGGCCTGGTTGGCGATCTCCTTGGACTCGGCCATCTTGGCGGCGAAGGTCTCCATGTCGCCTGCCGCCTGGGCCTTCTGCCCCTCCATCGCCGCCATGCGCGAGGTCATGATGAGGCGGCCGACGCCGGGGACGTCGTACTCGGGGTGGAAGAGCTGCAGGGCGAGCTTGGCGCCGTGGGCGTGGACGGCGTCCGCGAGCGCGGCGAAGCTCGGGATCTGGGAGTCGTCGCAGAGCTTGGGCGTGGGGCTCGCGGTGTTCACGGGCGCGACGTCGCCGATGACGATGTAGGAGACCCCGCCCTTGGCGAGGCGCTCGTAGAACGCGAGGCTGCGCGGGCCGATGGAGCCGTCGCGCTCCTCGTAGCCGGTGGTGAGCGGCGGGAACATGATGCGGTTCTTGAGCGTGAGGTTGCCGACCTTGATCGGCTCGAGCAGCTTGGACGTTGCCATGGGGTTCCTCTCCTCGTTTTCGTACGGTCGGACCCAGCGTAGGGGATGCGCGACGGGGCCGGCGCGGGGCGTCAGCGGGATGCCCGTTCTTCTCGCCACGTGGGCGTCGCGCGGGCGAGAAGAACGCTGAGGTAGAGCATGAGACTTGGGGAGGCAGACTCTCAAGCAAGCCTCAAGCTCGCAGGTACGCGCGACGCTGATGCTGGCGCGCGGACCCAAATCCGGATTTGGGTCCGGAGCTGAAGGGGTGTTCGCGAGCAGTTGTCCTTCTCGGTGGAGTTTTTATATCCCGAGTTTACCTATCGATCGTGAGGTTCCCGTCAAGTCGAGAAGTGCGGGCGGCCCCGGACCCAAATCCAGATTTGGGTCCGGGGCCGCCCTTGAAACCAAAAACGCGCTACGAGCAGTTCTTGCAGACGCGGCTCTTGCCGGCGGCCATCGCCTGCTGGACCGTGCCGGACCGAATGTTGTGGGACCGCTTCAGCGATGGGCAGTCCGGCGTGGTGTGATACACGCTGCCGCCGGACACCCAGTAGACCACCGACGGAATGGGGTTGCTGGTCCCGCCGCCGGAACCGGACCCGGACCCTCCGGGGTTCGAGGGCTGCTGAGCGGGAGGCTTCGGCAGCGATGCAAGCTCGTCAGCGGTCGGGCCGCGGCCGGCTTGCTCGGCATACCAGCCCACGCCCTCTGCCTTCCAGCCGGCGGTCACGAGCTGGTCGTTCTCGGCCGCGGACGTGGTGTAGTTGTGGCTGCCGGAGTTGTTGGTGGGCGCCGCGGGGTTGACGTTCGGGTTGAACTGCCGGTAGACGGGGATGCTTCCTCCCGAGTACCAACCGATCCCCTCATAGGACCAGCCCACTGCCACGAGAGAGTCGCGCTCCTCGACCGACGTGGTGTAGTGGTGGTCCGTCCCGGAATAGAGCCGGTAGACGGGGGTTTCCGAGGTCTCGGGAGCGACCCAGCCCACGCCCTCGTACTTCCATCCCGCGGCGGCGAGGGAGTTGCGCTCGGAGACCGCGGCGGTGTAGAAGTGCTCGCCCGAGTTGGGGTTGTAGAGCCGGTACATGTTCCGCGTTCCTGCGGCGAGGGCCGTGACGGGGAAGAGCACCCCTACGAGAAGGACGGTAACGACGAGCGCCAGTAGTCCTCCCCCACGCGCGGCGATTCTCTTCATGGCAAGATGCTCCTCTCTTCTCGACTTCCTGGCCCAATCATAGGAGCCCCATGCCGCGGAAGCGCGGAGGATATGGCAAGCGGCGTCATATCGCCCGCGGCCCGGGCGCAGGCACGCGGACCCGGGGTTGATTTGGGTTCCAAGCGGACCCAAATCCGGATTTGGGTCCGGGGCCTGGACGGTTACTGCCGCCGGCCGCTGCTAGTCGTCAGACGCGAGGTCCCACATGAGGCCGTAGAGCTCGTTGCCGAGAAGCCAACCGCGCTCCGTGGGTGCGAGCCGGCCGTCCGGAGCCCAGGTGGCGAGCCCCCGCGAAAGCGCCTCGTCGACCGCGGCGGCCACGTTCTTCTCGCCCGCCAGGGCACGAGCGCGCCCGAGGAGCTCCGGGCCCACGCCGCGCGTCATCCGCATGCCGAGCATCAGGTCCTCCGCCGCGGCCTCGCGCGCGGTCAAGCGCTCTACGTCGAAGCGCGTGCCGGCGTCGTCGCGCTGCACGTAGCGCACGCGCACCGCGCCCGCACCCGCCGGCTCGCCGCCGAGAAGCGCGGCGAGCCCGTCCCACTCCCCCGCCGCGAGCATGCCCGCCGCCGAGCGGCCGATCCCGAGGTAGCTCTCCCCCGTCCAGTACGCGACGTTGTGCGCGCACTCGTGGCCGGGCCGCGCGTAGCTCGCGACCTCGTACGGGGCAAAACCCGCCGCAACGAGCTCGCGGCGCGCCTCCTCCATGCACCAGGCCTGGAGGTCGGCGTCCGGCTCGAGCGCGGGGTCGGCCTGAGCGCGGCGCGCGAGCGGCGTGCCCTCCTCGAGCGTGAGCGGGTAGACCGAGACGTGGTCGGGCGCCGCGCCCGCGATGTCACCCAGCGTGCGCCGCCAGTTCTCCTTCGTCTGCCCCGGCAGGCCGCACATGAGGTCGCAGGAGACGTCGAGTCCCGCGGCTCGCCCGCGCTCGACGGCCGTAAGCGCCTGCTCGGCCGTGTGGATGCGCCCGATGGCGGCAAGCTCCGCCGGCTCGAGCGTCTGCACCCCGAGCGAGACGCGCGTGGCGCCGGACTCCGCCAGCGCGGCCGCCATGGCGTCGTCGAACGACTCCGGGTTGGCCTCGCAGGTGAGCTCGTCCGGCGCGCACCACGACCGCACGCGGCGCACGAGCCCTGCCAGGCGCGGACCCAGCACCGTGGGCGTGCCGCCGCCCACGTAGACCGTGCGAACGCCCGCGAGCGCGCCCGCCTCCCCGAAGGCGTCCAGCCGCGCGAGCAGCGCCTCGAGGTAGCGCGCGGCAGCGCCCTCGAGCGCCTCGCCGCACAGCGCCCGCGAGTCGAAGTCGCAGTACGCGCACTTCGCGCGGCAGAACGGTATGTGCAGGTAGAGCGCAGAGATCATCGGTATGAGTCCATCAGCTTGATTGCCCTATCGATATCCACCGCAAAGCGGGGCCGCCCCTCTGCCTCATACTTC
This sequence comes from uncultured Atopobiaceae bacterium, assembly GCA_944320975.1. Classification (GTDB taxonomy): domain Bacteria; phylum Actinomycetota; class Coriobacteriia; order Coriobacteriales; family Atopobiaceae; genus Thermophilibacter. The sequence continues at coordinate 130,629 of CALUJM010000005.1, forward strand.
TCCAGATACGACTGACAAGCCCTCACGATGTCGCGAGTATGAGCATCTATGTGCGTTCGAAGCATCTCATAATAGGAGTTGCCCTCAGTCCGGAACCGTCTCAGCATTGTCTTGGAAACGGGAAACATCTTTATGTAATGGATGCCATGTCGGTGACGCGGCTTCGTTGAGGGTCGGGGCGGCAACGGAAAATACTGGTCGCGCGGCACATTTGGCGCGATGTTCGACCTCAATGGAACGGCAAAGTCCGTCCTCCTCCCCCGGAAGAGAAGCCTCAGCACAAGCGCGCAGGGGCGACCGTGCTTGCGCATGAACTCACGGTCATGGGAGGACAGCAGCTCGAGGTAGTCGGGGTCAATCGATACGAGCCTCATCGCGCCTCCCTACGAAACGGCGGAACCCGCCTCAACGAGTCCCGCCAACAAGTGGGCGATATTCTACGCTCGCGCGCCCCGTCGCCCGCGGAGGCCATACGTACACGTGAGCCAATTTCGCGCCGTGGCCCTCGGCAATCATATTGTACCCGGCGCGGAGAGCTTCTATCAAGCGTATCAAGGGAAGGGGGCATTGGCTCCCCCTTGAGGGTATGTACACCGCCCTCTCAGGGTATGTACACGTTTCCGAGCCGCCCGTTCTTCTCGGCAGCTCTTCTACCAGCGGAAACGCGATGCGCCCAAGTTGGGACGGTGTACATACCCTCGAGGGGCGGTGTACATACCCTCGGGGGCGCAACGGGACGCAGCGGGGCGGTGCCGGCCCGGCCGAGAAGGACGCGCGCCCCTCACTCCCCCAGCGCGGCGCGCACCTCCGCGGCAACCGCGAGGAACTCCTCGGCGGTCACGCAGCTCATGGCCGCGTTTCTCCAGCGCGCCGCGTCCGGCATGCCCTTGAAGTACCAGCCCGCGAGGCTGCGCGCCCGCTTGAGGTGGGCGCCGGTGGCCTCGAGCAGGCGCACGTGGCACTCGAAGGCGGCGATCTTCTCGGCGACCGTAGCCTCGTGGCCCGAGAAGACCCACGGGTTGCCGTACGTCCCGCGCGCCACCATCACGGCAGAGGCGCCGGTCTCCGAGAGCGCCCGCAGCGCCGCCTCGTGCGAGAGGATGTCGCCCGATGCGATGACGGGCACGTCAACCGCGCCTGCCACGCGGTCGATGACGCCCCAGTCGGCCTCGCCGTGGTACATCTGCGTGGCAAAGCGCCCGTGGACGGCCACCGCGCAGGCGCCGGCGGCCTCCATCGCGCGCGCGAACTCCGGCGCGACCTCCTGCCCCGCGTAGCGCCCGCGGCGGATCTTCACCGTCACGGCGACGCCCGGAGCGCCCTCGCGGCACGCGGCCACGATCTGCGCGGCGAGCGCGGGGTCCTCCAGCAGCGCCGAGCCCTCGCCCTTCTTCGTGACCTTGGGCACGGGGCAGGCCATGTTGATATCGAGAAGCGCGAGGCGCTCGCCAAGCCGCGCCGCCACGCGCTCGGCGGACTCGCGGAAGAGCTCGGGCTTGGAGCCAAAGAGCTGCACCGCGATCTCCGGCTCCGCCGGGTCGGGGTCCACGAGCTCCCAGCTCTTCTCGCCGTAGTGGAGCCCCGCGCACGAGACCATCTCGGAGTAGGCCAGCGCCGCGCCGCCCGCGCGCGCCATGAGGCGGTACGCCGCGTCGGACACGCCCGCCATCGGCGCCATGAGCAGCTTGCCCGAAAGACGCCCGTCCCACGCGGGGCACGCAGGCGCCAGGCCGGCCGCCGGCGCGAAGGCGGCCAGAACCTCGGCGGCCGTCACTGGTCGTCCACCTTGAGGACGGCGAGAAACGCCTCCTGCGGCACCTCCACGGAGCCGATCTGCTTCATGCGCTTCTTGCCCTCCTTCTGCTTCTCCAGGAGCTTGCGCTTGCGCGAGATGTCGCCGCCGTAGCACTTGGCCAGCACGTCCTTGCGCACTGCCTTGACGGTGCTTCTCGCGATGATCTTGTTGCCGATGGCGCCCTGGATGGGCACCTCGAACTGCTGGCGCGGGATGATCTCCTTGAGCTTGTCGCAGAGGCCGCGCGCGAGGGCATAGGCCTTGTCGCGGTGCACGATGAAGGAGAGGGCGTCCACGTCGTCGCCGGAGAGCAGGATGTCGAGCTTCACGAGGTCGCTCGTGCGGTAGTCGGAGAACTCGTAGTCCAGGCTCGCGTAGCCCTTGGTGCGGCTCTTGAGCTGGTCGAAGAAGTCGAGGATGAGCTCGGCCAGCGGGATGTCGAAGTGCATCTCCACGGACTTCTCGGTGAGGTAGATCATGTCCTGGGTGATGCCGCGGTGCTCGATGGCGAGCTGCATCACCGCGCCCGTGTACTCGGGCGGCACGATGACCTTGGCCTTGAGGTAGGGCTCCTCGATGTGGTCGATGCGGGTGACGTCGGGCAGGTCCTGGGGGCTTCGGACCTCGATCATCTCGCCGTCGGTCTTGTAGACGTGGTAGTCCACCGAGGGGCTGGTCGCGATCAGCGACAGAGAGAACTCGCGCTCCAGGCGCTCCTTGACGACCTCCATGTGGAGCAGCCCCAGAAAGCCCACGCGGAAGCCGAAGCCCAGCGCCACGGAGGTCTCGGGCGTCCACGTGAGCGAGGGGTCGTTCACGCGCAGCTTCTCCAGGGCGTCGCGCAGGTTCTCGTAGTCCTTGTTGTCGATGGGGAACAGGCCCGTGTAGACCATCGGCTTGGCCTCGCGGTAGCCCGGCAGCGCCTCGTCGCAGCGGCGGTCGCGCCCGGTGAGGGTGTCGCCCACGCGCACGGCCTCGGGGTCCTTGAGGCCCGTGACCACGAAGCCGACCTCGCCCAAGCCCAGCTCGTCGACGAGCTGCTCGGCCGGGCGCTTGACGCCCACGCCGTCGGCGAGGAAGTCCACGCCGGAGCGCATCATCGTGAGCTGGTCGCCCTTGCGGACGTGGCCGTCGAAGACGCGCACCGTGGCGATGACGCCGCGGTACTCGTCGAAGTAGGAGTCCAGGATGAGCGCCTTGAGCGGGGCCTCGGCGTCGCCCGCGGGCGGCGAGACGAGAAACACGATGGCCTCGAGCAGGTCGTGGATGCCCTCGCCCGTCTTGCCGGAGACGCACACCGCGTCCTCGGCCGGGATGGCCAGGTCCTCCTCGATCTCCTCCTTGACCTCGTCGGGATGGGCGCTCGGCAGGTCGATCTTGTTGATCGCGGGCACGATGTCGAGGTCGGCGTTCATCGCCAGGTTGGCGTTGGAGACCGTCTGCGCCTCCACGCCCTGGGTGGCGTCGACCACGAGCACCGCCCCCTCGCACGCGGCGAGGCTGCGGCTGACCTCGTAGGTGAAGTCGACGTGGCCCGGCGTGTCGATGAGGTTGAACTGGTAGGTCTGCCCGTCGTCGGCGTCGTACATCACGCGGACGGCGTTGGACTTGATCGTGATGCCGCGCTCTCGCTCGATGTCCATCGTGTCGAGCAGCTGCGCCTCCATGTCGCGCTCCTCCACCGTGTGGGTGAGCTCGAGGATGCGGTCGGAGATGGTCGACTTGCCGTGGTCGATGTGCGCAACGATCGAGAAGTTGCGGATATGTGAGGTATCGTTGGTAGCCATGTGGTGAATGATAGCGAACTCGCGGTCGATATGCTATATTCATCGGGTTGACCTCGCCGTGTCTCAGCACAGAGGCCTCACGATTGATTGGGAACCGAAAGGAACTGCACGTGGCTAACATCAAGTCTCAGAAGAAGCGCATCATCACCGCTGAGAAGGCGCGTCAGCGCAACCGCGCGGTCCGCTCCGAGCTCAAGACCGCCGTCAAGAAGGTCCGCCTCGCCGTCGAGGCCAAGGACGTCGACGCCGCCCAGGACGCCGCCAACAAGGCCGGCCGCCTGCTCGACAAGGCCGCTTCCAAGGGCATCATCCACAAGAACCAGGCCGCTCAGCGCAAGAGCGGCGTCCAGAAGCTCGTGAACACCATCAAGTAGCTTCTCCCTCATAGCACACAGAAGCGGACCCGGGGTGCTGCCCGGGTCCGCTTTTTCGGCGCGGGGCCGCGGGCACGCGTCCTTCTCGGCCCTGGGTTCTTCTCGCCCCCGCAGCACCTGCTAGTACGCATAGTTCTAGAAACTCGTTTTTCTTTCCTGCGGATATATGATAATTAATCGAACTGTGCATACTAGCGAAGCGGTAATCCCCATGAAACGCGGGCGAGAAGGGCGGCAGCATCACTTCGCGCCTACCGCCCATGGCCGGTAGGCGACGTGGGCGCGTGCGTACTCCACGCCCTTCTCCCACGGGAGCAGCGCCCAGACCAGCCTCTGCCGCCGGATCTGATACGACTCCGCCATGGCCACGTGAATATTGGCCAGGCTTCGACCGTCGATCTCGTGCATCGCCTGCGCTGCCTCCAGCATGACGGCGTCGAGCCCTCCGGGGGCGTACAAGTCCTGAGAGACCACGGGAAAGATGATGCACCCACCCGCCGCGAGCTCTCGGTCGCGCTTTATGTCGTCGTAGTTCTTCTCCCTCACAGCCCGCAGCTCGCGGGTCGCGTCCCCCGCCGCGGCCGCCGCGGCGATCGACTCGAGGTCCAGGTGCCCGCGACCGTCGTAGTTGAAGCCCACGTGCGTCCCCACGACTTCGATGTCCGGCACGCGCGACTCCTTCGCACCAAGGGCGACGAGCTCGGGGGTCGCTCCGTGACGAACGTTGAGAACGATGTCGCCGAACTCGTACCCGAGCTGGTGAACGGGCAGCGCAGCGAGCAGGGCCATGACCGACTCCATAGCCGACCATGAGTTGTCCCGCACTCTCGCGAGCATGCGCCTCGACTCCAGCACGCCGGAGTGCACGCCGCACGCGTCGAGGTACGAAGCGATAGCAGAGACCGACGTGACGGGTGGCACGTCATAGGTGACGATGCCCCCCTGCGGGTCGCGCGGATCGCGCGCGTAGGTGCCGCAGAGCTCGTAGCCAAGAAGGGCGAGCGCCTCGGGCATCATGATGCGAGAGAGCTGCAGAAACAGCAGCTCGGGGCAAGGGACGAACAGACCGTCACCCAAGTCGACGAACGAGTCTGCAGGGAGGCGCGAGGGGTGGACCGAGCACGTGACAAACCGTGCCTGAATGCTCATGTACGGTAAAGTATCACAAGAAAATTATGTCGAATTGACAGCCGCCTCCGCTATACCGAATAAGGAGATAAAGAGTCCTCAAATTTTGCGCTGCTAAATGAAGACGAGCGGAAGTAATCTCCCGCTCGTCAGTAAACTTAACTATGCCATATCAATCCCGCTTCTTTCCCGGGTAACGTACAATTTCTTGCGCACTTTGACAGCGGAATAGCGTCCAGATAGGAAGGAGGGCACGGCCCGCCCCGGT
>CALUJM010000006.1 GCA_944320975.1 uncultured Atopobiaceae bacterium
GTCACCTCGTCGAGCTCCGCGAACTCGTCGCGCATCGCGTTCTCGATGGCGGAGGAGCTCGCGATCATGTCGTGCAGAATCTGCTTCTTCTCCTCGAGGGTGAAGCTCTCGGGCGAGATGTTCATGAGCTCCGCCATGAAGTAGGCGTGGTCCTCGGCGTCCTCGAGTGCCTTCCAGTCAGTCATGTCTGTGCTCCAATTCTCTCATGTGGTGAGATTTCCCCTTGTCTGGGGTGGTACGAATTCCGGTACGAATAAACCTGTTCTAAGCGTTTCAGTGCGTTGCGGACTGTTGGCCTAGAGTCTTCGTTACACCATTATCTACCTGCGAGAATGTTGCACTTTGTTGGCAGCTGTTCTGAACTGCTCTACGGCCCCCAATTAGCGTCCAGGTAAGGAAGGAGGGCACGGCCCGCCCCGGTATGATTCGAGTTGCCTAGACAAGAAGCATATTGGAGGAGAGCCATGCCCGATCCCATTGTATCTTTGAACGAGGAGTCGCTGAAGGCGGACCTGCGCGAGCTCGTCAGGAGGACCGTCGAGGAGATGCCGGACGGCCTTCTGGACGAGGAGGCGGACGACCTCGTCGGGGCAGAGCGCTACGAGAGGACCGCCGAGCGGGAGGCCTACCGCGCCGGGCACTACGAGCGGAGGCTCACGACGACGTCCGGCGAGGCCGCGATCCGCATGCCCAAGCTCAAGGGGATGAGGTTCACCACGGCGATCATCGAGCGCTGCCGGCGCCGGGAGACCTCGGTCGAGGAGGCGATGATCGAGACGTGCCTGGCCGGGGTCTCGACCAGGCGCATCGAGGACGCCTCCGAGACCCTCTGGGGGTCGAGCGTCTCGGCCGCCACCGTCTCCAACCTCGACGAGAAGGCGTTCGCGTCGGTCGAGGAGTGGAGGAACAGGCCCCTCGACCGGGCCTGCCCCTACGCCTGCGTGGACGGCATCCACCTCAAGCGCAGCTGGGGCGGGAGCTACGAGAACGTCGCCGCGATGGTGGCGATAGGGGTCAACGACGACGGCTGCCGCGAGGTCATAGGCGCCGCCGAGGGCTTCACGGAGTCCGCTGAGTGCTGGCGGGAGTTCCTGTCGTGGCTCGAGTCGCGCGGCCTCCGCGGCGTGAGGATGCTCGCCGGCGACAAGGCCGCCGGCATGGTCGGCTCCATCGCGGAGGTGTTCCCGGGCGCGGCCTACCAGCGCCGCGCCGCGCGCTTCTACCGCAACGTGCTCTCAAGGCGCCCAAGTCGAAGCGGCCGAAGGTCGCGGCCATGCTCGAGGCCATCCACGCCATGGAGTCGCGCGGGGCGTCCGAGGCCAAGGCCCTCGAGGTCGCATCCGAGCTCGAGAAGTCCAAACCCGGGGAGGCCGCCAAGGCGGTCAGGGGAGGCTGCGCCGAGACCCTGACCCACACGCGCTTCCCGCGCGAGCGCTGGCGGAGAATCAGGACCAACAACGCCATCGAGCGCCTGAACCGCGAGATACGCAGGCGCACGCGCGTGGTCGGCACCTTCCCCGACGGGAACTCCGCCCTCATGCTCGTGACCGCGCGGCTCAAGTACGTCGCGGAGAGCGAATGGGGCCCCGCCGCTATCTGGACGTGACGCTGCTGGAGGGGTAGCCGCACCGGAGGGCGGGCCTATGGGGCTGTCGGAAAGTGCGCAAGAATCTTGACGGTACCAACCCCCTTGCCTCGAACCTTAAACCTACCCTAAAGAGTTATTACAAGAACAACCCCCTCCCCGTCAATACTTTCCACCCGTTTTTGGTGCCTGAATTCATATTGAAATGCGCAGCTTGTGGCACAAATTTTTCATTTGTTAATCATGAGGGACTGAACTTGTTAATGGGTCAACATTAGGCAGGTTATGCGGGAGGGGTGCCATGATACGGCGTTTCTGCTGGTAGGCCCGAGGGGCGCTTCATGCGTTTCTGTATTATTTGCTATTTGATATTATGAGTGCAGGCTGTCTACCTGCGGGAACGTTATCACACGGTACCTTGCGTTGTGTCCGACGGGGTCGGGCTCCCCTACTTCTTGTGCCTGGGCGGCTCCACGGGCTCCGACCACAGCCTCGCGGGCCATGCCGTCTCCAGGCGCAGGCGCTCGCCGGTCACGGGGTGGTCGAGCTCCTCGCGCCAAGCGTGGAGCAGCAGGCCCGAGGTACTTCTCGCCCCGCCGTAGAGAGCGTCCCCCACGATGGGAAAGCCCAGCGACGCCAGGTGCACGCGGATCTGGTGGCGCCTTCCGGTCCTGAGCTCCACCAGCAGCAGCGACCGCCCTCCGGCCTGCGCGATCTTGCGCACGCGGGTCTCGGCCGGCTTTCCTTGGCCCGGGCGGCAGGCGCGCATACGCTTTGCGTCGTGGCGGTCGCGGCCGATGGGCGCGCGGACGACCCGCTCCTCCCAGGGGAAGCGGCCCGAGACCACGGCCAGGTAGGTCTTGCACATGCCGTGGCCCGCAACCTGGGCGTCGAGCGCCGGCTGCGTGGCGCGGTCGAGCGAGAAGATGACGATTCCGGTGGTCTCCACGTCCAGGCGCTGGACGGGCTGGGGGCGCGGGGGCTCCGGGTGCGTGCGGGCGAGATGCCCCGCGACGACGTCGGTGAGCGTGCGGGCGCCCGTGCCGTCGCCGTGCACCAAGATCCCGGCGGGCTTGTCGCAGGCCAGGAGGGTGTCGTCCTCGTATATCACGCGCGCTTCGTCCATGCGGGGTGCGGCTCCTTTCGAGGTAACGCTAGCACAGGCGGGGCCGCCGCGGGAGGGTATGTACAGTGGGCCGGGCGGGAGGTTCTTCTCGGCGGGTCGTCTAGCTGCGGAAACGCGAGGGGCGCGGGTTGGGACGGTGTACATACCCTCTGGGGGCGGTGTACATACCCTCGCGGGCGTCACAGAGATTGAAAACCAAGGTTACGGTCATAACCTTGGTTTTCTGGTAGGCTAAACCAAGGTTATCCCGAGGAGGATGCGTATGGGCGTCTATGAGACCGCATATTGGCTGACCGACACGTGGGGCATGAGTCGCAAGGAGTCCCGCAGCGGGGTCTACCACCCGTATCGCCCTGACCTCGTGTCCGGCCGCGATCACCCGCTCTCCCCCTCTTCCATCGCCGCCGTCTCACGCGCCGAGTCCGCGATACGCGCGCTCAACGCGTCCCCTGTTGACCTCACGGACACGGAGCCCCTCGCGCGCCTGATCCTGAGGGCGGAGGCGCTCGCGTCGTCGCGCATCGAGGGGCTGGAGATGCCCGCCGGAAGGCTGCTGGAGTTCGAGGCGCTGGACGAGCTCGGCGTGCCCCATCGGGTCGACGGCACGGAGGCCGCGGTCATGGGAAACATCGCCGCCATGCGCGAGGGCATCGACCGAGCGGCCAGGGCACCGGAGCTCTCCGTGGAAGACCTCTGCAGGATCAACGCGCGTCTGCTGGAAGGCACGGGTGCGAACGCCGCCTCCTACGCCGGGCGTCTGAGGCGGGAGCAGAACTGGATCGGGGGCAACCGGGTGAACCCCATCGGGGCTGCGTACGTCCCCCCGAGGCCGGAGCTCGTGCCCGAGCTCATGGACGACCTGGTGCGCTTCTGCAACGAGTCCGAGCTGCCGCCCGTGGCGGTCGCGGCGATAGCACACGCGCAGATGGAGACCATCCACCCCTTCGCCGACGGCAACGGGCGCACCGGCCGCGCGCTCGTGCACGTCATCCTGAGGCGAGGGGGGACGGCGCCGCGCATGGTCCCGCCGGTCTCGCTGGTGCTCGCGACGGACCGGCAGCGCTACATCGACAACCTGGCGGCATACCGGACGACCGACGAGCCGGGAAGCAGGGCGGCGGATGAGGCGGCGAGCGAGTGGGTGGCGTACTTCGCCGACGCGTGCATGGTCGCGTGCGAGCGGGCCCAGCTCTTTGAGGCGCGCATCGACGAGTTGAGGCGAAGCTGGAGGGACGCCGTGCGACCGCGCGCCAACTCCGCCGCCGATCTGCTTCTCGACGTGCTGCCGAGTACGCCCGTGGTGAGCGTGGAGTCCGCGGCACGCCTCACGGGGAGGAGCCGGGAGGCGGCGCGCAACGCGATCGCCGCCCTCGTGGACGCCGGGGTCCTCTACCAGAGCGCCAAGAACCGGAAGAGCAACATCTACTCCGCGCGGGAGGTGCTCGAGGCGTTCACGGCGTACGAGCGGGCGCTCGCGGTCCCCGGCGGGGACACGGCGACGGAGCGCCTCGCGCGGCGCGTGCCGCAGAGGCCGCGGCGGGGCTGAGGGGGCTTCCGTCCTGCCCGCGGGAGGACTGAGGGGGCTTCCATCCCGGCTGCGGGAGGGTGTGTACAGTGGGCCGTCAGGGTATGTACAGTCGGCCATCAGGGTATGTACAGTGCGCCGGTCGGGAGGTTCTTCTCGGCGGGCCGTTTAGCTGCGGAAACGTGTGGGACGCGGGCTGGGGCGGTGTACATACCCTCAGAGGGCGGTGTACATACCCTCGCGGGCGTCGTTGCGCGGGCGGCTCGCGGGGCGGCGTCTTGCGGATGGCGTCCCGCGGGAGGGTGACAGTATCGTAAGCTGCGCCGCTCAGCTGCGGTTTTGAGGCCGTTGCCGGCGCCGGCCGCCGAGACGCCGCGTTCGGCGCCCCTCCGATGGGCTACGCTCGGGTGGTTGGATGAGCCGCGGGCCGGAGGATGCCATGACGCGCGAGGACCACACGAAGCAGGGAGCCGGCGACGAGACGCAGTACATGCCCGTCCAGGAGCCGATCGGCGTCATCCAGCGCGGACCCGTGCGCGACGCCGGCCCGGCGCCGGATTCCGTGACGCCCCCGGTGGCGGGCGCCGACCCCGCGCCCGGGCCCTCCCCCGACCCCGAGGAGTCCGACGAGGACGTCGAGGCGCGCCTGGCCTACGAGTCGCTCATGCGGCACCGCAAGGCGCGCCGGCGCAAGAAGCTCATCGCCGCGGGCGTGGCGGGCGGCGTGGTGCTGGCCGCCGCGATCGCGTGGGGCGTGGTCACGGGCCAGTCCAACCAGGCGACCGACGTCCCGCAGATCCAGACCGTTCCGGTCTTCCGCGGCGAGTTCTCCGAGTCCGTGCAGGCCACGGGCACCGCGCAGCCGCTCTCCTCTGTGGTGGTGACGCCCGAGGTCGACGGCATCATCGAGACCGTCAACGTGGCGGAGGGCTCCACGGTCCAGGAGGGCGACGTCCTTCTCACCGTGCGCAACGACGACCTCGACCGCGCCGTGCGCGAGGCGGAGATCTCCGTGCGCAGCGCCAAGGCGGGCGTGGCCTCCGCGCAGGACGCCTACGACCAGACCTTCAAGAGCTACGGCGCCGCCACCGCGGCGCGCACCTCCGTCGACATGCAGTCGGCCGATGCTGCCGGCTCCGATGCGAGCTCCGGCACCGAAGACGCCGCCTCCGGCGAGGTCGCCCTCCAGGACACCTCCGGGATGCCCCCGGTCTCCGACCCCGGCGCGGGCGACGGCACCGACGCCGTCCCGGGCGCCACCTGGGCCGACGTCCAGCAGGCAGCCGCGCAACTCGACTCCGCAAAGCTCACGCTCGAGAGCGCTCAGCAGGCCTACGAGGACGCCGTGAGCACGGCCGCCAAGCGCACCGTGAAGGCCCCGTCCTCGGGCTCCGTGGTGGTGATGAACGCGGTGCCGGGCGCCGCCCTGGGCGCCGGCGGCGTCACCGGAGCGGACGGGAGCTCGTCCGGCACGCTGATCCAGATCGCCGACCTCTCCCAGATGACGGTGAAGGTGCAGGTCAACGAGGTCGACATCTCCCGCATCGCCGTGGGGCAGGGGGCGCGCGTGTCCTTCTCGGCCCTTCCGGGGACCATGCTGGACGCGCAGGTGACGCGCATCTCCACCGTGGCGGCGGCCGACCCGTACGGCTACAACTACGGCGTGGTGACCTACGACGTGGAGCTTCTCATCCCCGAGCCCACACCCGAGCTCAAGCCCGGCATGACCGCCAACGTGGAGATCTTGCTGCAGCACGTCCCGGACGCCATGACGGTGCCCGTCTCCGCCCTGGCGACCGACGACGGGCAGAGCTGGTACGTCTACGTGATGACCGACGAGCAGACGCAGGCCTGCGAGAAGCGCGAGGTCACCGTGACCGCGCAGAGCGCGACCAATGCGGCGCTCGAGGGCGACCTCGCGGACGGCGACCTGGTGGTGCTTGACCCGTACTCGGTGCCGGCCGACGGCGCGGGCGGCGGGGGCGTCGCTGCGGACGGCGGCGGGGATGTCACCGGCGGCGGCGCCGTCGTGCTCGAGGGCGACGCCTCGGCCGAGGCGGGCGCCGAGGACGTCGCGACCGGCGACGCCGCAGCGGCCGAGCCGGCGGCCTAGCATGACGCCCGCCATCGACATCCAGCGCGCCTGGCGCATCTACGAGACCGCCGCGGGCTACACGCCGGCGCTGCGCGGCGTCACCCTCACGGTGGCGCGCGGCGAGTTCCTGGCCATCATGGGACCGTCGGGCTCGGGCAAGTCCACGCTGATGAACATCCTGGGCTGCCTCGACCGCCCCACCTCCGGGACGTATCGGCTCGAGGGCATCGACGTCACCGAGCTCTCCGAGGACGACCTCGCCCACGTGCGCGCGAGCCGCCTGGGCTTTGTCTTCCAGTCGTTCAACCTGCTGCCGCGCGCGACGGTGCTGCGCAACGTCATGCTGCCGCTGGTCTACTCCGACCTGCCGCCGCGCGACCGCGAGCTCGCCGCGTGGCGCGCCCTGCGCTCGGTGGGCCTGCCCGAGGAGCATTACCTCCACCGCTCAAACGAGCTCTCCGGCGGCCAGATGCAGCGCGTCGCCATCGCGCGCGCCCTGGTCAACGACCCGGCGATCATCTTCGCCGACGAGCCCACCGGCAACCTCGACACCGCCACCGGCGAGATGGTCATGGGGACCTTCCGCCGCATGCAGGCCCGCGGCAAGACCATTGTGCTGATCACGCACGACCCCGAGGTCGCGGCCTGGGCCGACCGCACCGTGCACATCCGCGACGGCAAGCTCTTCTCGGACGAGGAGGAGCGCCGCTACCTGGCGGGGCTCGCCGCGCGCGAGGCCGCTGCCGAGAAGGGCGAGGGCCCCGGCGGCGCGTCCTTATCGGCATCCGCGTCCTTCTCGGCCGGCGCCGGGCCCGCTGCTGCCGCGCGGCGCGCGCTCCTTTTGGGGGTGCCCGCGCTATGAGAGCCCGCGACCTCGCGTACGAGACCTCGTCGGCGCTGCTCGCCAACCGGGCGCGCACGCTGCTCACCGTGCTGGGCATCGTCATCGGCATCGGGGCCGTGATCGCCATGACCGCGCTGATCGACGGCGTGAAGGCGCAGCTCGTGGGGCAGCTCGGCCTCAACATGTCGCGCACCGTGAGCATCACGTGCTGGCCGCCGGGCAACCAGTCGCTCGACCAGGACGACATCGAGGAGATCGGCCAGGCGCTGGCGGGCGACTACGAGTTCGTGACCGGGTTCACGTACACGAGTGCGCAGGCGTCCTCGAGCACGGCCTCGCTCGACTACCTCAACATCAACGCCTGCGAGCCCGAGTACTTCCTCGCGATGGGCTACGAGGCCGCGCGCGGGCGGCTCTTCGACGCCGAGGAGTGCGAGGAGGGCGCGATGGTCGTGGTGCTGGGCGGGAGCTCGGTGAAGAACCTCTTCGGGTCGCCCGACGCCGACTGCGTGGGGCAGACCGTGCGCATCGGCTCGTCGCAGTACACCGTGGTGGGCGTGGTCGACGAGGGCTTCACCTACGACAACGACACCGCCTACATGCCGGCCGAGACCGCCGTGACGCGCCTGATCGGCCAGGGCAACTACGGCAGCTGGCAGATCATGGGCTTTGCGCGCGAGGGGTCGGACATGTACGCCGTTGCCGCCGCGACTGAGTCCTACCTCTACAGCCGCTACAACATCCCCTACCCCGAGGAGGGCCAGACGAGCTTCTCGAGCGACGAGGGCTACGTCTACGTGCAGACCGCACAGGAGCTGATCGACCAGCTCGACGCCACCACGGCGACCTTCCGCATGCTGGCGCTGGCCGTGGCCGGGATCTCGCTTCTGGTGGGAGGCATCGGCATCATGAACATGATGCTCACCAACGTGACCGAGCGCATCCGCGAGATCGGCCTGCGCAAGGCGCTGGGCGCGCGCCGCGGCGACATCACGGGGCAGTTTTTGCTGGAGAGCGTCACGATCTGCATCGTGGGCGGCGTGCTGGGAATCGGCGTGGGGTACGGCGGCGCGTGGCTGCTCGCCAGCGTGGCGGGCTCGGCGCTGGGGTCGATGATGGGGGCGAGCGAGGCCATCGTGCCCGTGATCTCGCCGGCGACCGTGGCGATGGCGACAGGAATCTGCGTGGGGATCGGCGTGGTCTTCGGCTGGTACCCGGCGCGGCGCGCGGCGAAGATGGACCCGGTGGAGTCGCTGCGGTACCAGTAACGGCAGGAGGTTCTACTCGCCCGGCGTCCTTCTCGCCCTGCGCCGACCGCTTCTGAGGGTATGTACACCGCCCCCTGAGGGTATGTACACCGCCCCGGCGGCGCGTTCTTCTCGTCAGCGCCCTGACCTGCGGATTTGCAGCCCGCACTTGATGGCGGGGTGTACATACCCTCAAGGGGCGGTGTACATACCCTCAGGACTCTCGATCGGCGCGGGCTAGATGCGGGCTGCGACCAGCTGGTTGATGGAGACGCCGGCCTCCGCCGCCTCCATTGCGACGCGGCGGTGCTCCTCTGGCGGGATGCGCAGCGAGAGGTGCCCGGAGTAGCGACGGGAACCCATGGGAAGCGGCGCGTCCCTCCCCTCCTCCTCGAGGATCTCCAGCGCCTCCCGCACGACGTCGACCATGCCGTGAAGCGCCTCGTCCTGCGTATCCCCCAGGCTTGAGAGGCTTGGAAACTCCAACGTCGACGCGACGAAGCACCCGTCGGCCTCGGACCAGAAGACGCGGTACGTGTATGCGCGCGGGTCATGCATGGCGCTCACGCTCCAATCGCTCGATGGCAGACAGCAGCTGGCGGACCTGATACGCCTTGGCGAACTTCCCGCTCTCCTGAAGGTTTACGAGCGGGTCTCCGCGCCACGGCATCGAGAAGAAGTGGTGAGACCCCCTGACGCGCGGCGGGCCAAAGTAGTGAGTTGCGACGCGAACCGCATCTCTGAAGCTCACACCGCGGGGATTCGTCCTCATGAGCGCGAGGATGGTCTCTACTGATGGCATCTCCTCAACTCCTATGATAGCGTATGTGGTATCAGATTAACTTGAGTTCGCGTGACGGGCGGCGAATGTCCCGCCGTTGAGGGTATGTACACCGCCCCGGCAGCGCGTTCTTCTCGTCAGCGCCCTGACCTGCGGATTTGCAGCCCGCACTCGATGGTGGGGTGTACATACCCTCCAAGCTCGTGCCCGAGCCACTAGAGGGCGAGCAACTCGCGGACCAGGGCGCTCTGACGAAGCCGATAGGCGTCATCGTCGGGAATCCGCGCGCCCGCCCGCGCCGCGACCTTGCGCACCAGCTCGTCGAGCATCTGGTCGTTGCCGAGCATGCCCTTCGTGACGGAGCGCACCATCCATCCCATGTCGCGCAGGCCCTCGTTTCGCGTGTTGTCCTCGTCGACCTTTGCCTTGGAGCGATGCCAGAGGTAGCTGTCGTACTCGAGGATGATTCCCAACGCGCGCCAGCAGAGGTCGACCGTAAGATAGGGCTTGCCCTGCGCTACCTGCAGCGACGGGGGGATGTCGATACGAAGGTTGAGCTCGGGACGCGGCAGGCCGCACCCGCCCAGCTCGACGGGCAGCGTGAAGAGGAGGACCACGACCGTCTCCATGGGCGAGCGAGAGCCCTCGACCACGTACGCGAGCGCCTCCCTAACGCGACGGGCGCCGTAGCCGTGGTTCTTCTCGAAGTGAGCGATGAGGTCGTCAACTGTGGTGAGCGGGGGCCGCTTGTGGAAACCTCCCTCCGCACGCGGGGAGCGCGCATACCCGCCGCAGATCTCCATGCCCGTGGCGACGCGCCGCGCGATGGTGGACCCGCCCGCCATCTGCTGAAGGCAAAACTGCGGCGAGGCCATGAGGACCTGGTCGGTAAGCTGGTAGAGCGCGCCGTCCGGGAGCTCGGTCGACCAGACGTGGCAGCGCAGCCGCCGCGAGCGTATGCGCCCCTCCGCGGACGAGACGAGGATATGCAGCGGACGCGCGGCGGTGGCCTCGATGCGGGCGGCCGCGAGGTCGATCCCGGAGAGGCTCGCGGCATCCGGAAGCGACCAAGCCCCGTCGGCCGGCGGGACGCAGGGTCCTTCCAGGCGGTCGGCAAGGCCGACCTCCGCCCAGCGTGCAAGTGCCGATATGCCGCAGATCGTAATCATGCGGCCTATGGTAGCTGGGCGGACTTGCATGACTCTGACGCCCAGCTGTCACCAAGCTTCGCGAGCGCTGACGCCAGGCTTTGAGGCGAGTCGTGATGCCCAGCTCAGGGGGATGAGAGAAAAAGCGCCTGATGAAGGGCTAATCGGAGCCGGGAGGGCAAACGTCCACAGCAACTCCATGCGATGAGGGTGAGCGGCGCGGGCGGGGCTCCAAGGCGGCGCCTGGAGGGTATGTACACCGACCGTTCAGGGTATGTACACCGTCTCGGCGGCACGTTCTTATCGGCAGCGCTCTGACCTGCGGATTTGCAGCCCGCACTCGATGGCGGGGTGTACATACCCTCTGGGGGCGGTGTACATACCCTCAAAATCGAGACACGCGGCCCGGCGGCGGCGCGGGCGAGAAGGACGACCCTCCCTACCCCAGGCGCGCCCTCACGGCGTCGACCAGCTCCGCGACCGGGACCTGGACCTGCTCGTGGCTCGCCATGTCGCGCAGCGTGACCGCGCCGGCCGCGACCTCGTCGGCTCCCACGACCACGCAGACGCGGGCGTGCAGCTTGTCGGCCTGCTTGAACTGGCTCTTGAGCGAGCGTCCCTGGTAGTCGGCCTCGGTGCGAATCCCCGCCCGGCGCAGCGCCAGACACGCATCGAAGGCCGACGCACGCTCGGCCGCACCGGTGCAGGCCACGTAGACGCAGCTCGGCTCCTCGCCGCCCATCTCCACGCCCTGCTCGGCCAGCGCCAGAGCGATGCGCTCGAAGCCCACCGCAAAGCC
The DNA here is from genome assembly GCA_944320975.1 of uncultured Atopobiaceae bacterium. Classification (GTDB taxonomy): domain Bacteria; phylum Actinomycetota; class Coriobacteriia; order Coriobacteriales; family Atopobiaceae; genus Thermophilibacter. The sequence goes on from CALUJM010000006.1 coordinate 11,151, forward strand.
CAGGCCCGGGGTGGGCTTGCCGCCCTCGAGCTCCATCAGGCCGTCGTAGCGACCGCCGCCGCCGATGGCGCCCACGCCCGCGCCCACGGCCTCCACCTCGAAGACCGTGCGGGTGTAGTAGTCGAGGCCGCGCACGAGCGTGGGGTCCTCGACGTAGGCCACGCCCGCGGCGTCCAGGTAGCGCTTGACGGCGACGTAGTGCTCGGCGCAGTCCTCGCAGAGGTTGTCCGGCGCGAGCGGGGCGCCCTTCATGACCTCGCGGCAGTGGTCGTTCTTGCAGTCGAAGGCGCGCAGCGGGTTGATCTGCGCTCGCTCGAGGCAGTCCTCGCACATCTCGTCCGCGTGGTCGAGGATGAAGGCGCGGACCTTGTCGCGGTAGGCGGGGCGGCACGCGGCGTCGCCCATCGAGTTGATGACCAGGCGCAGGTCGTCGCGCGCGAAGCCCAGGCGCTCGAAGTACTCCATGAGCATGATGATGCACTCGGCGTCGGCCGCGGGGTCGGCGGCGCCCAGCCACTCGACGCCCACCTGGTGGAACTGGCGCAGGCGACCCTTCTGCGGGCGCTCGCCGCGGAACATCGCCTCGGCGTACCAGAGCTTGGCAGGGGCGGCACCCTGCGGCACGAAGTTGTTCTCGACCGCGGCGCGCACCACGCCTGCCGTGCCCTCGGGGCGCATGGCCATGCGCTGGCGCGGCTTGAGGTGGGACTCGCTGCCGCGCTCGAGCACGTCGGGCAGCAGCGCGCCCGAGAAGACGCGGAACATCTCCTTGCGCACGACGTCCGTGGACTCGCCGATGCCGTGGACGAAGGTGTCCACCTGCTCGATCGCCGGCGTCTCGATCATGTCGAAGCCGTAGGCGCCAAACAGGTCGCGCGCCACGTCCTGCATCCGCTGCCAGGCGCGCATGTAGCCGCCGAAGAGGTCCTCGGTGCCCTGAACCTTCTGTCCCATCCTGCGGGTCCCTTCTCGCGTGGTTTCCGGCGTCTAAGTATAGCGCGGACGAGCGACATGAAATAACGCGCACAGTTTGCCATGCGCGTTATTTCCAACTGCCGATATGTGAAATCAAAGCAAACGGTGCGCGCTGTTGGCGAGAAGGACCTCGCGTGGAGGCCCTCGACCCGCTAGCAGATCTTGACGACCCAGCCCTCCGGGCCCTCGACCTCGCCGGCCTGGATGCCGGTGAGGGTCTCGCGCAGCTTGGCCATGACGGGGCCGACGTGCTCCATGCCGCCCTCGCCGAAGACGACCTCGGTGTCGCCGTTCACGACCTTGCCGACCGGCGAGATCACGGCCGCCGTGCCGCACATGCCGCACTCGACGAAGGCGCCGCTCGCGACCTCCTCGAACTTGACCGGGCGCTCCACCACGGTCATGCCGAGCAGCTCCTGCGCCACCTGCACGAGGCTGCGGCGCGTGATCGACGGCAGGATGGAGTCGGTCGCGGACTGCGGCACCACGAGCACGCCGTCCTTATCCACGAACAGGAAGTTGGCGCCGCCGGACTCCTCCACGAAGGTGTGGGTCTGCGGGTCGAGGAACATGTTGTCCGCAAACCCTTCGGCGTGCGCCTGCACGCTCGGGTAGAGCGACATCGCGTAGTTGAGGCCGGCCTTGATGGCACCGGTGCCATGGGGCGCGGCGCGGTCGTACTCGGGGACCTTGACGGCAACGGGCTTGACGCCGCCGGAGTAGTACGGGCCCACGGGCGTCACGAGGATGCGGAACTGGTACTCGTCGGCGGGCTTCACACCGATGACCTCGCCGGTGGCCACCATGAACGGGCGCACGTAGAGCGTGGCACCGGAGCCGAAGGGCGGCACCCACGCCTCGTTGGCCTTGACGACCATCTTGACGGCCTCGACGAACTTGTCCTCCGGGAAGGGCGGCATCACGATGCGGCGCGCGGAGTCGGCCATGCGGGAGGCGTTGAGGTCCGGGCGGAAGCAGACGATGTCCCCGGCGGCGGTGGTGTAGGCCTTGAGGCCCTCGAAGACCTCCTGGCAGTAGTGGAAGATGCCCGCGCACTCGGAGAGCGTGAGGGTGTGGTCGGTAGTGAGGCCGCCCTCCTCCCAGGCGCCGTCCTTGTAGTTGCAGACGTAGCTGTAGTCTGTCGGCTGGTAGGCAAAGCCGAGGCTGCCCCAGTCGATGTCCCTCTTCTCCACTGCCATGGTTGCCCCCTCGTGCCGGGATTACGTGCCGTGTGCTGCTTGCTGCGAAGACGATACCCCCTTTCCGGGCGAGAAGAACGACGGGTTGCGGAGGTTGTAACATTGCGCACGCACGGGCAGAGGGCCCCGCAACGCACACGGGGACCGGCCCGGGAATACCCACGGTCTGTGGGGTGGCCGAAACGGGTATACTCGGTATCGAGCAGAGGGTGAGCGCCCTCCTGTGAGGCATTTGTACTTTGTGGGGTAACGCCCACGCGGAACAGCCGCCTGCCGGGGCGGCTGTTTCCATATGGAAGGGGCGTCACCCGCGCGCTATCTGGTCAGAAGGACCACGAAGGCGACCGCCAAGACCAGCACGGCCGCAGCAAGCAGCAGCAAGGTGAGCTTATCCATAGGAACCCTCCAATCTCCCCGCAAGGACTGGGAGGGCACCGCCCGCTCGATGGGCCAATTATACGCGCTTCTCATCTTATTTACAAACATGTGTTCGTAGTTCCTGAGGTTCAGACGGCGTACAATCATGCCGAGAAAAGCGCCGAGAAGAACCGAGGCACACCATGCGCATGTTCCGCAACGACTACTCCGAGGGCGCCGCGCCCGAGATTCTGGCCGCGCTCGTGGCGACCAACGACGAGCAGACCGTCGGCTACACCGAGGGCGACGCCCACTGCGAGCGCGCCCGCGAGCTCATCCGCGCGGCGTGCGGGCGCGACGACGTCGACGTGGAGTTCTGCATCGGCGGGACCTCGGCCAACGTCATCGGCGTGACCGGGCTGCTGCGCGACTGGGAGGGCGCCGTCTGCACGCCGGACGCCCACATCAACGTGCACGAGACCGGCGCCGTGGCGGCGTGCGGCCGCACCGTGCTGCCCACGGACGACCGCGACGGCTTCCTCTCCCCCGAGGCCGCCGAGCGCGTCTGGCGCTTCCAGACCTCGACGGGCCGCCACATGACGCGCCCCGGCTGCGTCTACATCTCCAACACCACCGAGATCGGCGGCGTGTGGGACCTCGAGCGCTTCGACGCGATCTGCGACTGGGCAGACGGCCACGGGCTGCCGGTGTTCCTCGACGGCGCGCGCCTGGGGTCCGGCCTCACCTCACCGGCAGCCGGCGGGCTCACGCTGGAGCACATCGCAAGCCGCTGCGGTGCCTTCTACATCGGCGGCACCAAGAACGGCATGCTCATGGGCGAGGCCATGGTCATCTCCGACCCGCGCCTGCGCGAGGCCTTCCCGTTCCTCCAGAAGGAGCGCGGCGGGCTGCTCGCCAAGGGCCGCCTGCTCGGTGTGCAGTTCGAGGCGGCGTTCGAGCCCGCCGCGGACGGCGGCGAGGCGCTCTACTGGCGGCTTGCCCGCCATGCCAACGAGCGTGCGCTGAGGCTGCGTGACGGCATGCGCGAACTGGGCTTCGAGCAGTACGGCGACTCCGCGTCCAACCAGCAGTTCTTTGTCATGACGCCGGCGCAGCGCGACGCCTTCGAGGCAGCGTGCGGGTGCGAGACCTTCTACGAGCTGCCGGACGGCAACGTGGTCGCGCGCTTTGTCTGCTCCTGGGCCACGGGCGAGAAGGACGTGGACCAGCTCCTCTCCCTTGCCGCGACCCTGTAAATTGGGGACAGTCCCCAAATTACAGAAAAGTTTTATGTGAATTGGGGACTGTCCCCAATTTACAGACGCAGGCCGACGAAGGTGTCGATGAGCTCGTCGGCGCCGCTCAGGTCCTGGCCGATCGCGCAGCGCGTGCAACCGAACGTATGGCAGCCCGCCGCCCGCCCGGCCGCCACGCCCGTCGACGAGTCCTCAAAGACCACCGCATGCGCGGCGTCCACGCCCAGAAACTCGAGCGCGCGCCGGTAGGGCTCTGGGTCCGGCTTGCAGCGCGTGACCATGTCCCCATAGACCATCACGTCAAAGAGGTCGGTCGCGCGCAGGCGGTTGAGCGCCGTGAGGACGCAGCGGGCGATCGTGGTCGACACCAGCCCGACGGCGATCCCGCGCTCGCGCAACCCAACCAGAAGCTCGCGCGCGCCCGGCTCGAGCTCGAGGTCCGCCTCGGAGTACGTGCGGTAGCAGTGGTCGCGCAGGCGCTCGTAGTCGTCGATCGTGTACGGCGAGCCATGGCGCTCCAGGATCGGCGGCACCACCACACGGTCGTCCCCGCCGGAGAGCGCGTGGAGCTCCTGCTCGGAGATGGGCACGTCCAGCTGCGCGAGCACCTCCTGCACGAGCACGAGGTTGTGGCGCTCCGTGTCGCAGAGCGTCCCGTCAAAGTCAAAGAGCACGGCGTCGATGCGCTCCGGGCGCGCCATCGCGGCCTCCTTAGGGTCGGCGGTTGGGCAGGCAGGCGGTTGGTGGCAGCAGTGTAGCAGACCGCCGCTGACCTGCATGTCAAAGCATTTTGGCACGGCCCAGCGCCATGGCTCAGAGCGCGATCTCGTCGTACGCGACGTGATTGTGTCGCTCCATCCACGAGAAGAACTCCTCGGGCGTGCGCACGGGTATCGCAGAGCGCCCGAAGTCGCGCGCGTTTCTCGTCACGATGACGGCTGCGTCGATGCTCGTCGCGACCTGGTACACCAGCGCGTCCTCGAAGTCGGGCCAGTCGGACTCCAGCGCCCGGTCCACCTCGCGCTCCCCCGGCGCGCACACGCGCACAAAGCGGCGCAGGGCGAGCAGCGCCTCGCGCGCAGCAGGCACGCACGACGCGCGTCCGCCGTTGCTTAGCACATAGGACACGTCGGTCACCTGCGACGAGCTCGCCCAGAGCTCGTAGTCCCCCATCTCGGCAAAGACCATGAGCTTCCGCGCAAGGGCATAGAAGTCGCCGCACCGGGCGAGAAAATCAACGAGCACGTTGCTGTCCGCGAGCACGCGAATCATCGAACGTCCCCCATCTGGCCGTCCTTGGCAAGACGCTCCATCCGCGCCTGCCTCACGTCCATCGCCGCAAAACGCTCGTCAAGCTCGACCTTGGGCACGGCGTCCACCGCCGCGATGGCGGCGCGCAGCCGCGCCTCCCGTCCCTCCTCAGAGGCCGAGAAGGGCAGCGCACGCCGCGAGATCACATAGTCATAGAGTTCGTTGATCACCTGCGAGGCGTTGGTCCCCAGCTCCTTGAGCAGCTGGTTGCCCAGCTCCTTCTTGGCCTGCGACATCCGCCCCGTAACCATCGCGTCCACAGCCCACCTCCCCATTTGTTGTACGGTACAACTTTACCATACTCCGCCGCAACACCGAGGCCACGTCCTTCTCGCCTCATGCACCCGACCGCCCGAGGGTATGTACACCCCCGCTTCAGGGTATGTACACCATCCGATTCCGGACAATCAACATTTCCGCAGGTAAACAAGCTACCGAGAAGAACGCTCAGCCCCAAAATGTGTACACACCCTCAAGGCGAGGTGTACATACCCTAGCGCGGCATCAACCCCGCGCCCTTCCTTTTCCGGTAAGAGAACCCGTTCAGAGACGGCCGCCCCGCCGGCCCCTCTGACTTTCTAAGCAGGATCTTTCGCGAAGCGCAGTCCTGCGTGAAAGTCAGAGGGGCCGGCGGGGCGGCAAAGCGCGATGAACGTTCTTCTCGCCTACGCGTCCTTCATGATGATGTCGCGCACGATGCCGGAGACGCGGTCGCACGCATCGAGGCACAGCTCCATGCGGTCGAAGATGCGCAGCCAGGTGACCGCATACTTGCCGGAGGCCTCCTCCTCGTCGGAGAAGAGGCGGCGCAGAGCCTGCTGGTAGACGGTGTCGCCCTCGTCCTCGACGGTGCCGACCTCGATGGCCTTCTCCAGGACCACGCGGTCCTTCTTGTAGTCGGGCAGGTGGTCGATCATCTCCTTCATCTCGTTCACTGCGTGGACCGTGAGCTCAGAGATCTGCTTGGCCTCGAGGCGCAGGTCGGAGATGTTGAAGAGGTCCATGCGCACCGCGACGCCGTACATGGAGTCCACGACGTCGTCCATGGCAAGGGCGAGCGACGAGATGTCCTCGCGGTCGATCGGCGTGATGAAGGAGGTGTAGAGCTTGGCCATGATGGCCTTGACGCGCTCGTCGGCCTTGGACTCGTAGACCTTCATCTGCGGGATGGAGCTCATCGACTCGGGGAAGTCGCAGATGATGGTGTTGTACTCGTCCGCAGCCTCGACGATGAGGGCAGCGAACTCCTTGAGCATGGTGTAGAACTCGTCTTCCTTCTTGATGCGGGGCATGTGGACTCCTTTGTCGGGTCGGGCGATAAGAACGTCGATAAGAGCGGTCGAGAAAAGCGGCGGGCTCGCCGCTCAAGCGGGACTAGAACAGGACGAGGAAGAGTTTGGCGAGCAGGTAGCCGATGACGCCGCAGCCCGGGAACGTGAACACCCAGGTGAGGACCATCTCCTTGGCCACGCCCCAGTTGACGGACTTGGGGTCCTTGGCGGCGCCGGCTCCCATGATGGCGGCGGTCTTGGTGTGGGTGGTGGAGACGGGCAGGCCCGTCAGCGTGGCGATGAGCAGGGATGCCGTGGCAGAGACCGAGGCGGCGAAACCCTGGTACTTGTCCAGGCGCACCATCTCCATGCCGACCTTCTTGATGATCTTCTTGCCGCCCACGGCGGTGCCGATGGCCATCACCGCGGCGCAGAGCACCATGATCCACAGCGGGAAGCCGCCCATCTCGCCCACCGTCATGTTGAGCGAGAGCGCGATGGCGAGCATCGCCGTGGACATGAACTTCTGACCGTCCTGCGCGCCGTGCATGAGGGCGACGCCGGCGGCGCCGAGCACCTGCATGCGACCGAAGAAGTTGTTTGCCGTGCGGCGGTCGGCGTTCTTGCAGGCGATGGGGATAACCTTGGAGATGACCCAGCCGGCGATAAATCCCAGAACGGTGGAGAGCACGAGGCCGTAGACGACCTTGACCCACTCGCCCATGTTGACGCCGTCGAGGCCGCCGGAGACGGCGAGGGCGCCGCCGGTGAGGCCGGCGATCAGCGCGTGGCTCTCGGAGGTGGGGATGCCAAAGGCCCAGGCTCCCAGGCCCCAGGCCACGATGCCCACCGTAGCGGCCGCCAGGGCGATGAGGGCGGCGTGGCTGTCGCCGCCGAAGTCCACCATGCCGGAGATGGTGTCGGCGACGGCCGTGGAGATGAACGACATCGCCACGAGGCCAACGAAGTTGCAGATGACCGACATGAGAATCGCCGAGTCCACGTCGATCGAGCGGGTACCGACGGGCTCGGCGATGGCGTTGGCGGCATCCGTCGCGCCGTTCACGAAGATCGTGCCCATGACGAGCAGCATCACGATCACGAGGAACGGGTTGGTCGAAAGGACGCCCAGGAACTGTTCGAAGCTAATCAAGAGCGCACTCGCTTCCTTAAGGTCGCTGACAGTTATGTCACAGCTTTGTAAACGCCTGATAAGGATAGCGTAAAGTGGTACATCGCAGGGCGAGACGGGCGTGGAGTCGTCCGCCGTTCGCCGCCTCTTACAAAGCCCTTACATTATGCCGATTGGGGACTGCCGATTGGGGACGGGTTATTTCCGTCAGACGAAACGGGACAGGTTTGACAAGCAAACCTGTCCCGTTTCGTCTGACGGAAATAACCCGTCCCCAATCGGCAGAGCCAGCCTAGCAGGCGCCGTTGGATTTGATGATCTGCTGGTAGGCGTAGAAGCTGTCCTTGCGGATGCGGGAGTAGTCGCCCGTGCCGTCGTCGTGCTTGTCCACGTAGATGAAGCCGTAGCGCTTGCGCATCTCGCCGGTACCGGCCGAGACCAGGTCGATCGGGCCCCACCAGGTGTAGCCGATGAGGTCCACGCCGTCGTCGACGGCCTCCCCCATCGCCGCCACGTGCTTCTTCAGGTAGTCGATGCGGTACTGGTCGTGCACGCGCTTCTCGCCGTTCTCCTCGACCACCCCGTCGAGGGCACCCATGCCGTTCTCCACGACCATCATCGGGATCTGGTAGCGCGCGTAGATCTGGTTGAGGGCGATGCGCAGGCCCGTGGGGTCCACCTGCCATCCCCAGTCGGTGCTCTCCAGGTAGGGGTTCTTGCCGCCGGAGACCATGTTGCCGCCCGTGACCTCGGCGTCACCATGCGTGGTAACCGTGTTGGACATGTAGTAGCTGAAGGTGTAGAAGTCGATCTTGCCCGCGGCGATGTCCTCGAGGTCGCCGTCGCGCACGTCAAGCTCGATGCCGTGCTCGCGCCAGTAGCGGCGCGCGTAGTACGGGTAGGCGCCGCGCACCTGGACGTCGGAGCAGTACCAGTTCATGCGGTCCATCTCCACCTGGTTGGCCCACACGTCCGCCGGGTCGCACGTGGCGGCGTAGGTGAGGATGAAGCAGTCCATGTTGCCCATCTTGAGCTCGGGATAGTGCTCGTGAGCGTAGCGCACCACGCGGCCCGAGGCCACGAACTGGTGGTGGAGCGCCTGGTAGCACTGCTGCGGCGTGACTTTAACCTCGGAGCCCGGCCCCTCGAAGCCGCGGATCATCGACGTCTCAAAGAGCGCGCCGGCAGCGGACGCGCCGAGGTTGATCTCGTTGAACGTGAGCCACCAGCGCACCTTGTCGTGGTAGCGGTCGAGCACGGTCTTCGCATAGCGCTCGAAGAGCTCGATGAGCTCGCGGCTCTCCCAGCCGTTGTACTTCTCGACCAGGTGATAGGGCATCTCGTAGTGGCTGAGCGTCACCAGCGGCTCGATGCCGTGCGCGCGGCAGCAGTCAAAGACCTTGTCATAGAACGCCAGGCCCGCCTCGTTGGGCTCCAGCTCCTCGCCCGTGGGGAAGATGCGGCTCCACGCGATGGACATGCGGAACATGTTGAAACCCATCTCGGCGAAGAGCGCGATGTCCTCCTCGTAGCGGTGGTAGAAGTCGATGCCGTCGTGGTTGGGGTAGAACCGGTCGGGGTCAATCTTGATCGTGATCTCACGCGGGGTGTCCACCGAGCCGCCGAGGAAGTGGTCGTCCACGGACGGACCGCGCCCGTCCACGTCCCACGCGCCCTCGAGCTGGTTGGCCGCCGTCGCGCCGCCCCAGTAGAAGCCCTTCGGGAAGGTAACCGCCATGATGCCCCGCCTTTCTTCTCGTCCGCCTGTTGGTTCCAGTATGGCGCAGCCACCGGGCAGAAAGTGCGGTATCAGCCAAGTGGATAGTTCTTTTCGCTGCGTACGCACTATGAGTGCTCCAGTCTGACACGTTCTGATATCTTCTAGGAAACGCCGGGCGAGCAGAACGGGGCACCATGGACATCCACCGTCGCATCCGCGAGTCGCGCACCCTCACCCCCGCCGAGCAGCAGCTCGGGCAGAGCGTCCTCGCGCTGGGAGAGCGGCTGCAGGGCCTCACGATCAAGGAGCTCGCGCGGGCCGCGGCGGTCTCCGTGCCCACGGTCCACCGCTTCTGCCGCAAGCTCGGCCTCGCGGGGTTCAAGGAGCTCAAGGTCGAGCTGGCGCGCTCGTCCGCCACGGCAGAGGCGGCACCGGTCGACATCAACTTCCCCTTCACCGCCGGCGAGGACGCGGAGCGCGTGGCGGCTCACCTCCAGGCGCTCTACGACGCCACGCTGCGCGACACGCGCGAGCTGCTCGATCCCGCCGAGCTCGACCGCGCCGCCGACCTTCTCGCCCGGGCGCGCCGCATCGACATCTACACGCAGTCGCACAATCTCTTCCCCGCGCAGATGCTCTGCGAGCGGCTGATCTCTGTGGGGCGCGAGGTGACCTGCCACGAGCGCGACGAGCGCCAGATCCGGCGCGCGCTCGCCTCGGGCGAGGGCGACGTCGCCGTGATGATCTCCTACTCCGGCCTCAACCCGCACCTGCGGAGGCTCATCCCGCTGCTGGCCGAGCGGCGCGTGCCGGTCATCTTCGTGGGGACGCCGGCGGCTCAGCGGCGCAACCCGGGGCTCGCCGTCTACCTCAACGTGAGCGACCGCGAGGACCTGCAGGACCGCATCACGCAGTTTGCGAGCCACATCGCGGTGCAGTTTGTGCTCGACGCGCTCTTTGGCTGCATGTTCTCCCGCACCTACGACGAGGGCCTGGCGTTTCTCGAGGCATCGCTGCCCTACACGCGCCTGCCGGCAGCGGAGGGGTGAGCGGCCGGGACCGCGGCCCGCGGAGTCGCAGCGCCTCAGATGGTTCTCCGCGAAAATACCGCAGTTTGGGGCCCATGTTTACGTACCAAACTGCGATATCTTCGCGGAGAACCTCGCGGCCGAGAAGGGCGGGCGGTCGCGACGGCGTCTCTGGCGCGGCGCGGACCCAAATACCGATTTGGGTTGTTGGTGGACCCAAATCGGGATTTGGGTCCCGAGCCGAGGGCACTTCTCGGCAGGCGGACTACATCGCGGGCCGATAATAACGTTGTTATTTAATGGTTTAATCGAGAAGATTCTGTCTCAGTCCGGGCTTCCTGCTGCGCGGACCCAAATTCCGATTTGGATCCGCGACAGTGAGTCGCAACCAGGCACCGCGACCGGGCGGCGGCACGAAAAAAGGTCAGAGACCAAAGGGTCTCTGACCTGTGCATTTGGCTGGAGCCAGCTACCAGACTCGAACTGGTGACCCCCGCTTTACGAGAGCGGTGCTCTACCAACTGAGCTAAGCTGGCGTGTCAGCGAATAATTACTATACGAGAAGCTCCGCCGCCGCGCAAGCACGTTTTTCTCGGCCGCGCTGTGACAATTTAACCTGTCCTCATTGTCACAGCAGCCGCAGCACGCCGCGGACGAGCGCCTCGAAGTTCTCCGCGTGCTTCTCGGCCTCGGCAAGCACCGTCTCGTGGCTGACCGCCGGCGCCCCGGACTCGTTGGCCGCCAGCGTGAGCCCCAGCACATTCATGCCCAGCGCCCGCGCCATCACGACCTCGCACACCGTGGACATGCCCACGTAGGACACCCCGAGCGTCCTCAGCGCGGCGACCTCTGCCGGCGTCTCGAAGCACGGCCCGAGCACGCCCGCGTAGACGCCCTCCTCCACGGCGATGCCCAGGTCGTCGGCCACGCCGCGCGCGATGGTGCGCAGGTAGGGTGAGTAGGCGTCGTTCATGTCCACGAACGGGCTCTCCACGTCGCGCAGCCCCTCCCACTCGGCGAGCGGGTTGCGCCCGGTGAGGTTGATCTGGTCGGTCAGGATTCCCAGGCCCACGTGCGCCTGGCCCGGCACCGCGCCCGTGGCGCAGGCAAAGATGATGTCGCGGCAGCCCAGGTGGTGCGCATGGCGAACGAGGGCAGTGACCTCAGCGGCGCTATAGCCCTGATAGAGGTGGATACGCCCGGGGTAGACCACCACGGGCACGTCGTCGATGGAGCCCACGGTGACTTCGAAGCGATGCCCGGCGACGGGCCGCGCCCCCTGGGGAAAGCCCTCGATGTCGCGATAGTCGATGCGGCGCACCGGCCGCACGAGCGACCCCAGGTGCCCCAGGCCGCTTCCCAGCACGATGGCGACGGGGTGCTCGACGCTCGGCTTGCACGCCCTCACGGTATCCTCGGTGACCACGCAGATCCCCTCCCTCTCGAGCCGCGCCGCAAAGACGCCCTGGCCCGGAACGAGCCTTCCAGAGTAGGTTCCATCGTAGACGAGTCCCACGCCGCACGACGGGCTCTTTGCCTTGAGGACGGCCAATTGGACCGGTGAGCGTCTCACCGCGTCCAGGCACCTCCGGGCTCCCAGGTCGAAATCCTCGGTCACGTCGCGCCCGTCGGCGAGAAGGACGCGCCCCCCGAGCTGCTCTGCGGGCGGGCGCGGCACGGGAAGCCCGCTCGCGGTCTCGGGGCACACGCGAAGGACGTCGACCTTCTCGGCCAGCTCGAGCACCTCGGAAACGGGCTTGGAGCCCCCGTCGTAGCGGACGGGGGCTCCAAGCAGGCAGGCGCTTATCGCGACGCGCATCAGGACGCCGCCAGGGTGCCGACTTGGATGGTCGCGTGGGAGAGGATGCTGCCCGTGTAGGAGGTCCACTCCTCGGTCAGCTGCGTCGAGGCGTCGGAGTAGGCGCTGTAGGCCACGTTGTAGGCCGCCTCCGCGGCTGCATAGGTCGCCGCGTCGTTGGTGATCTCGTAGGTCGAGAGCGTGGCGTAGTAGTCGCCGTCGGTGCGGGCCCAGGTGCCGGCCTCGGAGTCCCACTCGTCGCCGAGAAGGGCGATGATGTAGCTGGCGTAGTCGGCCGTGGGGGTGTCCTCGGCGCCCTCCTCGGGCTCGGTCGGCTCGGCGGGCTGCTCGGGAAGCGTGGTCTCGCAGACGGCTTCGCGCAGCTTGGTGACGATGACGCTCTGCTCGAAGGTGTCGTAGACGGTCTGCTCGTCGATGCCGTAGAGCTCGGCGATCGTGGCGAGGTCGGCGCTGCCCAGCATCTGCTCGGCGTAGTCGGAGACCTCCTCGTCGGTCGCCGTGATGCCGCGGTCCTCCGCGTCGGCCAGGATGACCATGTTCTGGGCATAGACGAGGATCTCGGAGGCGGTGGGCACGGAGTAGGTGCCGTCGTCGTTGACGACGGACTCCACCGTGCCGCCGCCGGCGGTCAGCACGTCGCGCGCGGTGACGTTCTCGCGCTGGCCGTTGTAGGTGAAGGTGGCGATGGCGCTGTCGAGCTCGCCGGCGGAGAGGGTCGTGCGCCCGTCGAGGGAGACGCTGCCGGCGGAGGCGCCGCCGAGCAGGAAGTAGCCGCCGAGCACACCCACCACGAGCGCGGCAACGCAGATCGCGACCCACACGGGGGCGGAGAGCCCGCGGTGCGCGGGGTCCGCAGCGGGCTCGGGGTCCGCAGCGGGCTCGGGGTCGAGGTCCTTCTCGGGCTCGGCCTGCGGCTCGACGTCCTTCTCGGGCTCGGCCTGCGGCTCGACGTCCTTCTCGGGCTCGAGCGCCTCGTCCTTCTCGGGCTCGTCGGTGATCTTGTCCTGGTCTGCCATGGGTCTCTCCTCACGTCGGGCACAGGGTTCGCGCCCCTTACATGTTCGAGCTTAAGATTTTATGACAAGAAGGGCGCCGCCGCGCGACGCCCTCCGTTCCCCCACAAACCTATGCGAGAGCTTGAAGGATCTCGGCCGAGAAGGACTTGATGTAGCCCGAGCCGTTCTCCGCGTCAAACTTGACGCGCGCCGCGAGCGCCTCCTTGGTCGCATCGGACGCGGCGCCCTGGGCGAGCCCCAGCAGCGCTGCCAGCATGTCGCGGTACTCGGCGTCGCCGTGGTAGCACTGGATGGCCTCGTCCACGAGCGGCCAGACCTCGTCGGAGCGCTCGGGCGAGCTCGCGCCGAGGCGGCACAGGAACTCGAAGGCCGCCAGGCGCACCGTCGCGGAGCCGTCATCGAACAGCGAGGCCTCCGCGCCGTCGAAGGCGCCCGCGACGCGGTCGGCGTCCTCGAGCGCGACGGCGCTGAGGGCGTCCAGGATCTCCCAGCGCGTCTGGGCCTCCGGACGGAAGAGCGCGTCGATCAGGGCGTCGGCGTGTGGCGCCACCACGGACACGTTGGCGCGCGCTGCCAGCGCGATCGTGTGCGCGACCTCCTGGCGGCGGCGCCTGCTGGAGCCCGAGAGCTCCTCGACGAGGCCCGAGATGTCCGGGGTTTCGGTATCAGCCATGTCTGTCCTCCCTACTCGCAGAACCCGTCGACCACGGCCGTGCCGCTCTTGGGGTCCTGGTGAATCTCGATGAATCCGAGCTTGGCCGCCTCGCGCAGCAGCGCGGTGAACGAGCGGTAGCCGTACGACGCCTCCGAGAACTGCGGGCGCTTGCGCTTCATCGTGTCCTTGAGGCGCGATGCCAGGATGAAGCTGTCGCTCTCGCGCTGGAGCGCGTCGATGGTCTCAAAGAGCAGCTGGTAGCAGTCCTGCTTCTCGCGCGGCACCTTGCCGGAGAAGTCGGGGATGCCCGCGCCGCGGGTGATGTCCTCGTAGAAGATGAACTCGTCGCAGACCTCCGTGAGCAGGCTGCTCGTGGCCTCCTTCATGCCCACGCCGATGACCGTCTTGCCAAACTCCTTGAGCTTGGAGACCAGCGGAGAGAAGTCCGAGTCGCCGGAGAGGATGGCGAAGGTGTCGATGTGGTCCTTGGTCAGGCAGATCTCCATGGCGTCCACCGCGAGGCGGATGTCGGCGGAGTTCTTGCCGGTGTAGGCGCGGTCCGGGATCTCGATGAGCTCGATGCCGAGCTCGTGGAGGGGCGTTACGGCGTCCGAGAAGCGCTGCCAGTCGCAGTAGGCGCGCTTCGCGGTGATGCGGCCCTTGTCGACCAGGCGTTCGAGGATGAGCTTGACGTCGGGCAGCGGGCCGGGCTCCTGATGGCCGCGGCGGTTGCGGCGGCCGGTGCCCAGGGCGAGGTTCTCGAAGTCGATGAGCACCGCGATTGAGCTCTGCGGATTGTCGGTCGTGTTCATGAAGCGGGTGGTTCTCCTTGTCCTGCATGATTCAACATGATCCAAAAGGGGACAGTCCCCTTTTGGATCATTCGCATAGCAACGCACACAGTTCCGTTGCGTATTCTATATCCCCCGGATATTTTTTGGCAAAACCGGAACTGTGCGTGTTATGTGGCGGGCCGGGCGCGCGGCAGCTAGTGCTCGTGGTCGTGGCAGTGGCACTCGTGGCCGTGTCCGTGGCCGCCGCAGCACTCGTGGCCGTCGCCGTGCTCGTGGTCGTGGCCGCAGCAGCACTCGTGCTCGTCATCCTCGTCGCCTTGGTCGAGCAGGGACCAGTCGAGGCCGGCGGCCGCGCAGGCGGCCTCCTCCTGATAGAGCAGCGTCAGGGCCTGCGTGCCCATGCGCGAGCCGCCGATCTGGCAGAGCATGTCAAAGAGGGTGAACGCGGTCTCGGCGCCGGGAAGGGTGATCTCCAGTTCCTCGGAGCGCTGGAGAGCCAGGCCGATGTCCTTGCGCAGGTGCTCGGCGAGAAACCCGGGCTTGTAGTCGCCCGCAAGGGACTTGGGCGCCAGGGTCCTGGACGCACCGGAGCCGCCCGTGCCGGACGCCATCACCTCGAGGACCTTCTCGGCGTCGATGCCCGACTGCTCGGCGAGGGCCAGGGCATCCGCATAGCCCACCATGCAGGAGGCCAGCGAGACCTGGTTGCAGAGCTTGGCGGTCTGACCGCCGCCGGGCTGGTCGAAGTAGAAGATCTTGGACGAGAAGGACTCGAGCACCGGGAGCACGGGCGCGGCGGCGGTCTCGGAGATGCCCGCGATGAGGGTGAGGGTGCCGTCGATCGCGCCCTGCTCGCCGCCCGTGACCGGGCAGTCGAAGGCGTGCTTGTCCTCGACCTCGGCGGCGTCGTGGATGTCGCGCGCGAGCTGCGGGGAGCTCGTCGTGAGGTCGATCAGCCAGGCGCCCTTCTTGGCGGTGCGGATCAGTCCGTCGGTGGCGAGGTAGACGTCCTCGACGTCGCCGGGGTAGCCCACCATAGTGAAGATGACGTCGGCGTCTGCGGCTGCCTCTGCGGGGGTATCGGCCCAGTGCGCGCCGCGGGCGAGAAGGGCCTCGGCCTTCTCCTTGGTGCGGTTGTTGACGGTGAGGTCATAGCCGGCGTCCATGATGTGGCCGGCGATGTTGGCGCCCATGATGCCGGTGCCGATGAAGGCGATCTTGCGAATCTGCAAAGCGGTTCCTTTCTTTACCAATTAGGACAGGCTGGCGTGTGACAATTAGGACAGGTTAAATTGTCACACAGCAGAGCGTGTGACAATTTAACCTGTCCTAATTGTCACACGCTCCCGTGGCTACTGTCCGCGGACCTTGCGGGCGATGCGGTCGGTGAACGAGAGGCTCTCGCGGCGGTCCTTGCCCCAGAACAGCAGCGCGACCATCCCGGGGCCCACGTGCGCGCCGATGACCGGTCCCACCGAGCTGTAGATGATGGGGACGTCGGCGCAGCCCGGCTCGCGGCGCACCTGCTCGGCGAGCCACATCGCGTCCTTCTCGGCATCCGCCGACACGATGGCCATGGGGAGCTTCTCGTCCCCGCCCTCGGCGCCGAGGTAGTTGGCCTTGAAGTCTGCCAGGATCGCGCGCAGGGCCTTCTTGCGGCCGCGGCACATGCCGCGCAGCGTGAGGGCTCCGTTGGTGTCATAGGAGAGCTCGGGCTTGATGTCGAGCTTGCCGCCCACCGTGGCCGCGGCCGGCGGGATGCGACCGCCGCGCGCGAGGGCGTCGAAGGAGTCGAGCGTGAAGTAGCCGTGGATGTAGTAGCGCGCCTCCTCGGCCCAGGCCACGAGCTCCTTTGCCGTGAGCCCCTTGGCAGCCTGGTTCACGGCCTCCAGGGCGAGCAGCTCGGCTGCCGCCGACGGGCAGACGTTGTCCACGACGTAGATCTCGAAGTCGGGGTGGCTCTCGCGGACCATCTCGGCCGCCTGGCGGGCGGCGTCGACGCTCGAGGAGAGGCCGCGGGTGAAGGCCAGGTAGACCGTCGGCGTGCCCTCCTGCGCCGCGCGCTCGAAGACCTCGAGGTAGTGGCCCGGTGTGACGGCCGAGGTGGTGGCCGTCTCGCCGGCGCGCATGCGGTCGTAGAACTCCTTGGGGGTCATGGACTTCCAGAGGTCGTCGACGTGCTCCTCCCCGCTCATGACGTAGGTGAAGTTCACGACCTCGACCCCGAGCGCCTCGGCGACGCCGGGCGCGAAGTCGGCACAGGAGTCGACGATGATCCTCACGTTGGACGCGCGATGATACGCGCGGCCCAGGCGCGCAGCCTCCTGCGACGCCTGGGCGTTGGTGTCTGATTCGAGCCCCTGCGCGGCGGCCGGGACGTTGTTCGTGGTATCGCTACTGCTCATTCTCTTCCTCGATCTTGGGCTTGATGATGCCGTACCCGCCGTTCTTGCGGTGGTAGATGACGTTGACGAGTCCGGTGGTGGCGTTGGTGAAGACGTAGAAGTCGTGGCCGATGAGGTCGGTCTGGACGAGGGCCTCCTCCTCCGTCATGGGGAACAGGTCGATGTACTTCTCGCGCACGAGCTGGTCGTCCTCGGTCTCGTCCGGGGCGGGCTCGATGAGGGAGGCGAGGTCCTCCTGCGTCACTGCCCCGCTCTTGGCGGCGGCGACGCGCTGGCGGCGGTCGATGACGCGGGTCTTGTACTTGCGCAGCTGGCGGGTGACCTTGTCGGCGGCGTCGTCGATGGCGGCGAACATGTCATCGGAGCTCGCGACCACGCGCACGACGTTGTCACGGACGAAGACCGTGACCTCGCACGTCTTGCGCTCGGGGTTGGAGGGGTTCTTGTCGACGCGAAGAACGACATCGCAGGTCATGGGCTTGATATCGAACACCTTGAGCGCGTTTCCGACCTTCTCCTCAACGTGAGCGCGAAGAGAGTCGGAGACTCCCACCTTGCGGCCCGAGATCTTGATGTCAACCATGCGAACCTCCTAACGATTGCCATGGGCGGTCGCGGCTGGCGCGTCCGCTCCTAGGACATTGATACCCAAATGCGGGCGGGGCATTCCCCCCACATCCGGTCACCAACTGCCTGAGCGGCATGGTCCTCTCGGCGTGCGTCGGCCGCGCGCCCGAGGACGGGCCGGCTACAGGTACTCGGTCTCGTCGGTCGCGGCGTCGTCGGCAGAGGTCTGGTCCGCGGCCTCGCCGTCCTGCTCGTCGGTCGTCTCGCCGTCCTCGTCCGCGGCCTCGCCGTCCTGCTCGTCCGCGTCCTGGCCCTGCGGCTCGGGCAGGCCCGTGACGGTCGTGGCCTCGGTGAGGACCGGGAACTCGCCCACCCAGCGGCTCTTGGCGATGTCCGCGACGCCGTTGGACTGGATCTCGTCGAGCGCCAGCTCGACGTTGGCCTGGAGCTCCGTGGAGTCGGTGGACACGCCGATGCCCACGGGCACGGGCGCGTCGAGGGTCCCCGCGAAGAAGACGCTGTCGTAGCTGCAGGCGAGGTAGGCGCCCGCGTAGGCATCGCAGACCACGTAGTCGACCGAGCCGGAGGAGAGCGCGTCGAAGGCCTCGTTGAGGTTGGAGAAGGTCTGCTCGGAGACGCCCAGGCCCAGCTCCTCGAGGGCGGCCTGCGAGACCGAGTTGTCCTGGACGCCCACCGTGGCGCCGCTGAGCTCGGACGCGGCGACGGGGACCGACGCGACCTCGGAGGAGCTGAAGACGCCCAGCGCGCTCTGGGCGTAGGAGCCCACCACGGCGCAGTTGGTCTCCGTCGACTCCACGCCCATGACGATGTCGCACGACGCGACGCCCGAGGCGACGTTTTGGATGGTGACGAACTCGACGCTGCCGAGGCCGAGCTCGTCGGCCAGGGCGTAGGCGGTGTCGATGTCGATGCCCATGTGCGAGTCCCCGTCTCCGGCGATGACGAACGGGGCGGTGCCGGCGGTCTGGACGCCCACCGTGAGGGTCCCGGGCGTGATCAGGTCGGCATCGCTCACGGCGGGCACGAGCTCGTCGCGGCGCTGCGCGCGGGCCTCGTCCACCGAGACGGGGTCGGTGAAGTCGCGGACGACGCTCTGGATGGCGTCGTTCACCTCGGTGGGGACGCCGGGGATGCCCGAGCACCCCGTGACGAGCGTGAGAGAGAGGACGGCGGCGGCCGCCCCCAGGACAGTGTGGATTCGCGAGCGCTCCATGGCAGACTCCCGTCAACGCGTTCTTATCGTGCGCCTCTCCCAGCTGACCTGGTCTTTGCCCCCACACCCGCGCACCGGGGACGTCGCTTGCGGCGCCGCGGCGCCTCCACTGTTGCCCCTCTCGCCCGCGAGGCCGGATGCCTCATGAGTATGACGGGCGGTGCGACTTACCTCTAGGACGAGCCATGATCGCCCGCACGCGCACGCACGGGCTTACGTGGATCCCTTTGCCCTCGTCTGGCATGGACTAGGGCGGTGCCGGGGGCGCCGCCCGCAACCACAGACCTGGTCGAGACGTCTGTCAAGTATAACCCCTCCCGGCAGGACCCGGGGGCGGGGGACAAATACCGGGGGGCGGGAGGCGGGAGCGTCGTCCCGGAGACGTTCGCCCCGCCGCCGCGGCTACCAGACGCGAGCGAGGACGCATGCCGTGACCTGTGCCGCGCCGCGGGCGAGAAGGGCGCGGGAGGCCTCGTTCAGGGACGCGCCGGTCGTGGCGACGTCATCGAGCAGCAGCAGTCGCGCTCCCGACACGTCCTCGACGGCGCGCATCGTGCCGGCGAGGTTCTCCGCGCGCTCGGAGCGGCCGAGCTCGCGCTGGTCGCGGGCGCGCGGGCGGACCAGCACGTCGGCCAGGGGAATCCCCGAGATCGCGGCCAGCTCGCGGGACACGAGCTCCATGTGGTCGTAGCCGCGCCGGGAGCAGGCGGCGGCCGTCGCCGGGACGAAGCACACCCCGTCGACGCGTGAGGGCGAGAAGCGCGGGAGGCCGTCGGCGGCGGGCCACGCGGACGCCTCCTCGAGGGCGGTGAGCATGGCGGCCGCCATCACCGGCGCCAGGCGCAGCTCGTGGGCATCCTTCAGCGCCGTGACCATGCGGGCGGGCGCGCCGCGGAACCCGAGGGCGGCCACGGTCGCGCGGGGGACCCAGGTGCCGTCGCACTCCGTGCAGGTGAGAAACCCGTACGGCGCGCCGCACGTCGGGCACGCCAGGCGCTGCTCGACCCACGGCAGCGCGGCTCGGCACTCGTCGCAGAGAAGCTCGCCGGGCTGGTCGCACCCCGCGCAGCGCGTGGGCCACAGGGCCTCCGCGAGGCCCTCCCCCAGCTGGGCGACAAGACGGCCGATACGCATGCGACCCCCTTCCGTTCGCGGATGGGGGTCGCCTCGGTGAGGGTAGCGTAGCACAAGGGCGGGCGCACGAGGGAAGAGCCGCGCGGTGTAGGATGGTCCCAGAATCCGTCCGCGTCCCCGTCGGTCCGGATTTCCCGGGCGCCGCGGGGCCCCGGCGCAATGGCGGGGCGAGAGGAGGGGCAATGAGAACGATCGTCTGCGACCTCACGCGCGCGCAGCTCTCGGCCTCCGGCCTCGCGCACGACGCCGCGATCTGCCGCGAGGAGCTCGCGGCGGGCGCCGACTGCACGGGCTGCTTCGGCTGCTGGGTGCGCACACCCGGCGCCTGCGTCATACGCGACGACCTCGGCGACCTCGGCGTTCTTCTCGCCCGCACGGACGAGCTGGCGGTGGTGTCGCGCATGACGTTCGGATGGGTCTCCCCGCTCGTCAAGCGCGCGCTCGACCGCTCGATCGGCTACCTGCACCCCGACTTCCGCGTGGCTGACGGCCAGCTGCACCACCGCATGCGCTACGCGGGCCACGATCTGGCGCTGAGCCTGCGGCTCTACGGGCCCTCCACGGGGTCCGAGCGCGCATGCGCCCGGGCCGTCGCCGCGGCCAACGCCCTCAACCTGGGCGCGCGCCTGACAGGCGTCCGGTTTCCCGCAGACGAGAAGGACCTGGCTGCCGAGAATGACGCGCCCCCCGTCGCCGCGGCCGAGCCGCCCGTGCCCGGGCGCGGCCTTCCTCGTCGCGTCGCCCTTGTGAACGCGAGCCCACGCAGGAGCCGCTCCGCCACCGCGCGCCTGCTCGGCGACCTCGCCGAGGCCCTGCCCGTCTACGCGCGGATGGCCGGCGTCGACGCTCCGGAGCTCGTGTGCGCGACGGCGCGCGACGCGGGCCTGCCCGCCGGCTGCGACGCCGTGGTCCTGGGCTACCCGCTCTACGTGGATGCGCTGCCGAGCGGACTGGTTGACCTGCTGGTTCGTGCGCGTGGCGAGCTTGCTCCGGGCACGCGGGTCTATGCCCTCGCCAACATGGGGTTCTATGAGGCGGAGCAGGTCTCGCCGTCCTTCTCGGTCATCGAGGGCTTCTGCGCCGAGGCGGGGCTCTGCTGGTCGGGCGGGGTGGCCGTGGGCGCGGGCGGCATGGTGCTGCCCGTTGCCAGGACGCCGCGCATGGGCATGATGCGCCGCGGCGTCTCCGAGGCGGTCGACCAGCTGGTCACGGCGCTGCTCGCGGGCGCGGACGCCGGAGCGATAGAAGCGCGACCGCCCGTCCCGCGCTTTGCGTACAAGCTCGCCGCCGAGGCGCAGTGGCGCCGCCTCGCGCGCGAGCACGGCGCCGACCTCGACGCGCGCCCCGCGGACGCAGGCTGAGCCGCGGGCGGACGTCCTTCTCGGCCGTCCCTCCGCCCGCACTTCTCGCCCGCACTCGTTGCCCGCACTTCTTGCCCGCACTCATGAGTGCGGGCCGGAACGCACTCGATGCGCGCACTTGGGGGCAGACGCCGAGACGCCGCGCGCACTCGATGCCCCGGGACGCAAAACCGCCCGCACTTCTTGCCCGCACTCATGAGTGCGGGCCGGCACCCGAGCGATACCGAGAAGTGCGGGCGGGATCCAAGCGGACGCCGAGAAGTGCGGGCCGGCACCCGAGCGATGCCGAGAAGTGCGCGGGGCCTAGCGCGCGAAGAGCGCGCAGGCGTTGTTCCAGAAGGCGTCGTAGGTCGCCTGGCGCGTGCCGCGGCCGCCCTTCTCGCGGACGTCGGCCACCGTCGCGGCCGTGAACGCGACCATCGCGGGCTCGCACTCAGCGCCGCGCAGGGGCACCGGAGCCATGTAGGGGCTGTCGGTCTCCGTGAGCAGGTAGCGCTCTGCGCAGAACGTCGCGGCCTCGCGGATGTCGTCGGAGCGCGTGAAGGTCACCGCGCCGCCGAAGGCGATGCGGCAGTCCAGGCGCGTGAAGCTCTCGAGCACCCTGATGCCGCTCGTGAAGCAGTGCAGGTCGCAGCCGGCCTCGGGAACGCCCTCCTCCTCGAGGATGCGCGCGGCGTCGCGGTGCGCGCCGCAGCGGACGTCGTTGGCGGCGTCGCGGATGTGCAGCTGCACGGGCAGCCCCAGCTCGCCCGCGAGGCGCAGGTGCGCGCGGAAGACCTCCTCCTGCACCGGGTAGGGCACCGTGCTGGAGGGGCCGTAGTCCAGGCCGAACTCGCCCACGCCCACGCAGCGGGGGCTGGCCAGCAGCTCGCGCAGGCGGGCCATGACGTCGTCATCGAACTTCTCGGCGCCGTAGGGGTGCGCGCCGGCGACGATGCGCACGTTGTCGAGGAGGTCGGGCGCGTCGTAGCCCTCGAAGGCGGGCGGGACGAAGCCGTGCTCCGCGCAGGCGGCGAGCCCGGCGCGGGCGCGCTCGACCTGCTCGTCGAGCCAGCTCAGCAGCGCGGGGACGCTCTCCCACCTGCGGGGGACGTCGTCGATGGGGTCGATGGGAACCACGAGCAGGCGCACGCCCGCGAGCGCCGCGCGCACGAGCGCGACCGCGGGGTCGAGCTCGCGGAAGCTCGTGAGGTGGCCGTGGGTGTCCGCGAGCGGCGCGAGCGGCTCGGGCATCGTGTACGCGACGCCCTTGTAGTCGTGGAAGAGCTCGCCGTCGGCGAGCGAGAGGTCCTCGAAGGAGACGGGGTTGGACATGGTGTGCTCCTAGCTCTGGTTCCTACACGAAAGCGCCTCGGCGAGGCGGACGAAGTCCTCGGGCGCCAGGGTCTCGGCCCGGCAGGTGGGCGCGATGCCGCAGGCGGCGAAGGCCGCGTCGAGCGCGTCCTTATCATAGCCCGAGGCGGACATGGAGTTGCGGATGGTCTTGCGGCGCTGCGCGAAGGCGGCGTCGATCACGGCGGACACGGGCGCGACGAGCTCCGGCGCCACGAGCGGCGCGCGGTCGATGCGCACCACCGCGGAGTTCACGTGCGGCGGCGGCATGAAGTTGCCCGGGCCCACCTCGAAGCGCCCGGTCACGCGGCCGAGAAGCGCGAGCTTCGCCGTGTACGCGCCGTAGGTGCGGTTGCCCGGCGCGGCGCAGATGCGGTCCGCGACCTCGGCCTGCACCATCACCACGGCGCGGCGCAGCTCCGGCATTGACTGCATGAAGGCCAGGATGATCGTGGCGGCCACGTTGTAGGGCAGGTTCGAGACGAGCGCGGTGGGCGAGCCGCCGGCGGCCTCCGCGATCTTCTCTGCCGGGACGCGCAGGGCGTCGCCCATGATAAACGAGAAGTTCGGGTGCGCCGCGGCGTGGGCCGAGAGCACGGGCTCGAGCTCGCGGTCCATCTCGACGGAGACCACGCGCCCCGCCTCGGCGAGAAGTGCCAGCGTGAGCGTGCCGATGCCGGGGCCCACCTCGAGCACGCGCTCGTCGGGCGACAGCTCCGCCAGCGCCATGATCTTCTCGATCACGGCGTTGTTGACCAGGAAGTTCTGGCCCAAGCTGTGCTTGGTGGCGAGCCCGTAGGCCTCGAGGAGCGCCCTCGTGGCGCCGGGGCTCGCCAGCGGAGACCCTGCCACGGCGCCTACTTCTTCGCCGTGTCGAGGCGCGGGAAGAGCGCGTCGCCCTTGGTCACGGGCACGCCGCCGGCAAGGCCGCCCCAGGCGCAGGCGGCGCGCAGGTCGTCGGTGGACGCCTCGGCCTCGAGCGACATGCGGCGCAGGACCTCGGCAGAGGTCTCGGGCATGAACGGCGCGAGCAGGTGGGCGCAGATGCGGATGGACTCGAGCAGGTCGCGGATGATGTCGGCGAGCTCGCCGGCGCGCTCCGGGTCCTTGGCCACGGCCCAGGGCGCGGAGTCCTCGATGAAGTGGTTGGCGGCGTGGACGAGCTCCATCACCGCGTCCTTGGCGCCGGCGTAGTCGAAGACCTCCATACGGCTCGCGTAGCGCTCGTAGATGCCCTCGGCCACACCGCGGAGCACGCCGTCCTTCTCGGCCCAGCCCGCCGGGCACTCCGGCGTCGCGCCGTCGAAGTACTTGGCGCTCATGTTGAGCGAGCGGGACACGAGGTTGCCCCAGCTGTTGGCGAGGTCGGCGTTGTATACCTGCTCCATGCGCTCGAAGGAGATGGCAGAGTCGTCGCCGTGGACCACGTCGGTCATGAAGTAGTAGCGGTAGCCCTCGACGCCCAGCAGGTTGATGACGTCGCGCGGGGCGATCGCGTTGCCGCGGGACTTGGACATCTTCTCCGCCTGGCCGGTCTCGGGGTTGCGCACCGTGAGGAAGCCGTGAACGAAGACGTGCTCGGGCAGGGCCTCGCCGATGGCCATGAGCATCGCGGGCCAGAGGATGCAGTGGAAGCGGATGATGTCCTTGCCGATGAGGTGGCACTGGGCCGGCCAGCGGCGCGCGAGCTCGGCCACGGAGGCCGGGTCGTCGAGGCTGTAGCCCACAGCGGTCATGTAGTTGAGCAGAGCGTCGAACCACACGTAGGTGACGTGCTTGTCGTCGAAGGGGACCTTGATGCCCCAGTCGAAGGTCGTGCGGGAGACCGAGGTGTCCGTGAGGCCGCCCTCGACGAAGCTGCGGACCTCGTTCATGCGGAAGTCGGGCTGGACGAAGTCGGGGTGCTCGTCGTAGAGCGCCAGGAGGCGGTCCTGGAAGGCGGAGAGCTTGAAGAAGTAGGACTCCTCCTGGACGCGCTCCAGCGGGCGGCCGCAGTCCGGGCAGAGGTGCTCGCCCTTGGTGCCGCGCTCCTCGTCGGCCTTCTCGACCTGGGTCTCGGTGAAGTAGGTCTCCTCCGGCACGCAGTACCAGCCGTCGTAGGAGCCCTTGTAGAGGTAGCCCGACTCGAGCATGCGGTCCCAGAGGTACTGGACCGCGTGGTGCTGGCGGGGCTCGGTGGTGCGGATGAAGTCGTCGTTGGAGACCTCGAGCTCGCTCCAGAGGTCCTGGAAGAGCGGGGCCTGGGAGTCGCACCACTGCTGCGGGGTCATGTCGTGCTGGGCGGCGGCCTCGGCGACCTTCTCGCCGTGCTCGTCCATGCCGGTCAGGAACTTGACGTCGTAGCCCGCGGCGCGGCGGAAGCGCGCCTGGACGTCGGCGAGCAGGGTGCAGTACGCGGTGCCCAGGTGCGGCGCGGCGTTGACGTAGTAGATCGGGGTGGTGACGAAGTAGGACGGCTTCTCTGCCATAGGTGCTCCTCATGACGGACTTTGGCATGCGGGGTCGATTGTACTATTCCGAGCCGATCCGCGGGCCGGGCGGCCATCGGCCGCGGCGGCGCCACGGGCCGACGTTCTTCTCGCCCGCCGCAGTCCCCTGCCCCGCCGCGGCCCCCGTGGCCCTGCGGCCCCGACGAACTTGGATACGTCTGTACTTTAGCCTCGGCCCCCATGTTTGCTCTCCGCGTATACGCAGGTAGACGGGCCGGAGGTTTTTCTCATCCATTCGAACGGGCAGTTTAAGTACAGACGTAGGCGAGTTTGTGCCCCTGCGGGGCAGGCCGAGCCGGCGGCGGGCGTGGTTCGGGCCGACTGTCACTCCCCCGCCGCGGCGGCGCGCCAAAGAGTGGGGTTGTGTGCAACAAGTTTGATGCAACCGTTGCCCGAGGGCACCTTTTCAGAGCCGGGCAGAGCGTTCTTCTCGCTTGTAGGCTGATTTCTTAATGTATTGATAATTAGCTCGACAAGCAGCATCAAAGATGTTGCACACAACCGGCAAGTCCGGCCGGAAGACGCCGGGCGCCCGGACGCGGGGCGGGCTAAAACCCACAACCGAGGTTTTGCGGAGCATGTGTCAGGGCCCCCGGCGGCGGCGCAGGATGGACGGGGCGGCAGAAGACCCACCGCAGGAAGAGGCCGAGAAGGACGGGCGAGTCAAGGCGTGGGCCGAGAAGGACGCCCAGCCGAGAAGAACCTCGCGGCAGCAAGGCGCCCGCCCGCCAAGGCGGCGGACGGGCGCGCTCGCGAAACGGCTCCGGGACCTAGATTGCCAAGCCCGCCTCGTAGCCCTCGCGCGAGGCGACCAGCGCGTTGCCGGCCTTCACGGCGCAGCCGACGACCCGCACGTCGTCGCAGTGGCGGCGAGCGATCTCCTCGAGCGGGTTATACGCCTTGTAGCCGAAGGCCGAGATGACGGTGGCAGCCGGCAGCGTGTGCTCGCCGCCCTCGGCGTCCGCGTAGACCACGCCGTAGCCCGTCGCGCCGGCAGCGTCGCCGCCGGCCTCGCCGCTCCAGCTGGAGACGGAGCTGTCGACCTCCACGTCCGTCTCGATGCGCCTGACCGTGGCGTTAACATGCGGCTTCACGCCCGACGTGGCGAGCATGCCCATGAGGACCTGCTTGGTAATGGGCATCATGTCCAGGCAGAGGTCGCCGCGCATCTCGAGCACCGAGACGTCATCGCGGTACTGGGCCACGAAGTCCGCCGCGCCCATCTTGACGAGGGTGTCGGCCATCTCCGGGTCGTTCACGCGGTTGGAGAGGAGCACGGGGATGCTCACCACCCGCTTGATCAGCGCGCCGACAGGCCCAAACCGATGCATAGCCGATTAACGCACACAGTTTGTTTTGATTTCATATATCCGCAGATGATTTCAACGCGCTTTGCAATCTGTGCGCGTTATTTCGACGGCCCGGCGCTAGCGCGCGGCAGCGACCACCTTGTCGTAGACGTCGGCGCGGGGAAGCGAGAAGGACTTGGCCAGCCGCTTGGCGAGCGCGCTTTTTGGCTCGCCGGCCTCCAGACCGGCGGCGATCTCCTCCTCGAGCGTCCGCGAGGGACCGGCGGCGACAGCCCGGCGAGCCCCGAGCTCGTCGGCCTCGGGCGCCGCGATCACGATCACGCACTCGCCGCGGAGCTCCCCGCGCGCCGCCACCAGCTCCGCGAGCTCCGCCGCCGCGCCGCGCAGGACCTCCTCGTGGAGCTTGGTGAGCTCGCGCACGAGCGCCACGCGCCGGCACGGCATAACCTCCGCGATCCGCGCGAGCGTCTCCGCCGCACGGCGCGGGCTCTCGTAGACCACGAGCGTCCCCGGCACGACGGCGAGCTCCTCCAGGCGGGAGCGCTGCGCGCCGGCCTTCCTCGGCAGGAAGCCCTCGAAGAAGAAGTGATCGCTTGCGAGGCCCGACGCCACGAGCGCGCAGGTGACGGCGCTCGGCCCCGGCACCACCTCAACGCGCAGGCCCGCCTCGAGCGCGGCGTCGACGAGTCGCTGGCCGGGGTCGCTCACGCCCGGCATGCCCGCATCGGAGACGAAGGCCACGCGCTCCCCCGCCGCTATGCGGTCCAGGACGCCCGCGATCTTCTCGGCCATGACGTTCTCGTCGCAGCGCTCCAAGCGAACGTGCAGGCCGAAGGCGCTCATGAGGCGCCCGGTCACGCGCGTGTCCTCGCACAGCACGAGGTCCGCCTCGCCGAGCGTGCGGATAACGCGCGGCGAGGCGTCCTCGAGGTTGCCTATGGGGGTGCCGACGACGCTGAGCACGCCTGCAGACGGCGCCTCCGTCATCAGACGATCATCCCGCGCTCGAAGGTGGCAAGGGCCACGCGCGCGTCCCACCCGGCGAGAAGACCGCTGGTCTTCCAGGTGTTGAAGAACCACGCCGGGCACTTCTCGTAGGCGCCGAGCTGCTCGGAGGTGTAGACGCGCTCGAGGGCGATGCGCCCCTCGGGCGTCATCTGGGCGTCCGGGATGGGCAGCGACGAAGACCACTTGCCCACCATCACGGGCATCCCCGAGCGGCGCGCCTCGCGCAGGTGGCGCTCGTGGGAGGCCACGAGCTTGCGGACGCCGGAGGGGCCGGAGACGTCGGTGCTCGTGGAGACGCGGTCGAGATGGCAGTCAAGCCAGACGTTGACGTAGTGGCGCTGCGCCATGAAGCGGCCCCAGCCGCCGGGGACGCCGCCGTCGGGGATGATGACCACGGGGTCCTCCCCTGCGGCGCTGCGCACGAGCTCATAGGCCTCGCGATAGTAATTGCGCAGGCGATGGATGGGCACGCCGTCCGTGAGGGCGAGGCCGCGGCGGACCTGCGGCACCGCGTCGTCCGCGAGCTCGATGCCAAAGAAGCCGGCGCGCATGGCGTAGCGCTTGGCGAGGGCGTAGACCACGTCGAGGACGCGCTCGCGCGGGACGTGGCAGTCCGCGTTGTCGGGCGCGACGCCGTTGTCGCCGCAGGGCGCACCGGGGTTCATGGCGAGGACGAAGACGACGTTGAGGCCGATCTCCTCCGCCCACTCGAGCGCCTGGTCGACGTACTCGATGCAGCCCACGTACGGGCCGGGCTCAGGGCCCTGATCACCGTAGACGTACCACGGGACCGGAAGGCGCACGGCGTTGAATCCGCGCGAGGCGATCTTGACGAAGTCCTCGCGCGTTATGAACTCGTCGCGGTGCCCGCGCACGAAGTCCGCGTAGCGTCTGGGTCCGAGCGCGGTGACGAGAGCCTGCTCGTCCAGCGCACCCGCCTCGGCGAAGAGCTCGGGCGTCACCCACGACTCAAGCGTCAACCAACCGGTCAGGTTGACCCCATGCAGGGAATGGCTTCCCATGACGCACCTCCGCTCTCACGATCATGCCCTTTACGCAAGTATAGTCACCGGACCGGACAGAAATCGACCTCGGGGTCAACGAGATGGCCGACGGCCCCGCGCGGCGGGCGGGCGGCACCCGCGAGCTGGAGCGCGTTGGGACGCGGACGGGCCGTAACGCAGCGTCACCCGCAGACGCCGCCCCTCCCGCGGGCGACGCACCTACTCGGCGAGATACGTCGCGCAGTTGAGCGGGGTCTCGTACACGTCCACCTGCGCGCAGGGCAGCCCGCGCTCGCGCAGGCGGTCGCAGAAGTGCCGGGCGAGGTTCTCGGCCGTGGTGCGGAAGGGCAGGATGGTAAGGCTGAAGCCCTCCCCCTCCAGAGCCTCGATCGTGGCGGGGCGCAGGGTGCCCTCCTCCACGAGGAAGGTGTGGTCGAACTCCTCCGCGAGCGCGCGGACCTCCCGCTTGAAGGCGCCGAAGTCGCAGACCATGTCGCGCTCGGTGCCGGCGGCGCCCAGCTCGGGCGTGCGCAGGTAGGCGACGACGCGCCAACGGTGGCCGTGGAGGTTCTCGCACTTGCCGTGGTAGTCCGCGAGGAAGTGCGCGGAGTCGAAGCTGGCCTCGGTCTTGAGTCCGTACATGGGGGTCCTTTCGGGCTTTGGGTGGGGGCTCTATGGTAGCGCGCGCCGGGCGAGAAGGACACGGGGTCGCCTCACGAGCCGGCGATGCGCTCGAGCAGCCCGTCGGCGTCCACCTTCTCGAAGCCGGCGCTGAGAAATCCAGGGGCGTCGCGCGTGAGAAGGAAGTCGCAGTCCGTGAGCTCCGCCGCAGCGCGGACGAGGCCGTCCTCGAAATCCGGCTCGTCCGAGTCCAGCGCCGCATCGACGATGGACGGCGTGAGGTTGACGAGCGCGAACATGCGCCGCAGCTCGCGAATCGCCCTGCGGGCCGACGGCTCGTCCCCATAGTGGCGGCAATAGACGTAGTAGACGTCCTTGAGCGCAGAGGAGAGGACGCACCCCTCGAAGTCGCCCGACCCAAGCAGTGCGACGACTGCCGCGACGGTGCGCCCGTGAGCGGGGCGGCTCGAGGACACGAGGTCGATCAAGACGTTGGTATCGACCATGACCCTATGCATAGCGGCGTCCGATCAGCTCGCGGTCCGCGGAACGAGAGTCGTCCTCCCACGGGAGGTCGGGCTGGTCCGCCACGGCGTCCAGCAGGCGCGCGAGAGCCTCCCGCCGCGCCCTCCTGCCGTCATCGGCCGACCGGATGACGAGCGTGCCCTCGCCGGCATACTCGACCTCCACCTTGCTGCCAACGGCAAAGGCCTCATCCACGATACTCGCCGGGATGAACACCGCACGGCTGTTCCCGACTCTGGAAACGGTCGCAGTTGACATGGCTCCTCCTCACCTGTGGCTCTTGTCGGTATTATAACCGTTATAACAAGCTCATATCCGAAAGAGGGCCAGGTCCGTAGTCCGCCGTTGGGGTACCATGTCCGGGCACAACATGACACGAAGGAGCCGCCATGCTTTCCCGGAGCTTTGCCGAACATGCCGCCGAGCGCTACGCCGAGCGCCGTCCCCTGCTGGGCGAGAAGGACCGCGAGGTCGAGGCGTTTCTCGCCTCCCTGCCGCGTGACGAGGAGCTGCTCACCCGCTTCTTCGTGGCGACGCTGCCGCTGACGGACGTCTTCGACACGCCGCTGCCGCCGCTGCTCTCCTACGCGCGCCACGCCCTCATGCTGCGCGAGGGGCCCGCAGCGGGGCTTCCCGAGGACCTCTTCGTGCACTACGTGGCCTACCCCCGCATCAACAACGAGCCTCTCGAGGACGTGCGCCCCGCGCTCTGGGCCGAGCTTTCGCCGCGCGTGGCGGGGCTCTCCGCGGAGCGCGCCGTGATCGAGGTCAACTACTGGTGCGCCGAGATGGCCACATACCAGACAACCGACGGTCGGACGCTCGGCGCGCGCGGCGTGATCGCCGCGGCGGCAGGGCGCTGCGGCGAGGAGTCCACGCTGCTCGTGACGGCCCTGCGCGCGGTGGGCGTCCCGGCGCGCCAGCTCTACACGCCCTGGTGGGCGCACTGCGACGACAACCACGCCTGGGTCGAGGCATACGCCGACGGGGCCTGGCACTACCTGGGCGCCTGCGAGCCGGAGGAGGCGCTCGACCGCGGCTGGTTCACCGCCGCGTCAGGTCGCGCGCCGATGGTGAGCACGCGGCTGTTCTCCGACTTTGGCTGCGAGGCGGGCGAGGTCCTCATGCGCAGCGGGTGCGCGCACGTGGTCAACGTCACGAGCTCCTATGCGGACGCGGCGCAGCTCGCGGTGCGCGTGGTGGACGCTGACGGCGCCGCCGTCCCGGGGGCCGCGGTCTCGCTCGAGGTGCTCAACATGGCCGGATGGCGACCGCTCGTGACGCTTGCGACCGACGTTTCCGGCGGCTGCGCCGTGACTCTCGGCAAGGGGACGGTGCGCGTGCACGCGTCTGCCGGCGAGCTCATGGCCGAGAAGGACGTGGACGTCGCGGAGGTCTCCGAGGTGACGCTCGCGCTCGCGGCGGCACCCGCGGCCGGGGGCTGGCACGACCTCGACGTCCGCGCGCCCGAGGACCATCCCGCGCGCACGCAGGCGCTCTCCGCGGAGGCCGCCGCGCGCGGCCGGGACCGCAAGCGCGCTGCCGACGAGCTGCGCCGCGGCCGCGTCGAGGCGATGCGCGCGCACGCCGCCGTGCTCGCCGCGCGTGCCGCGGAGCTGCGCCCGGGCGATGACGGAGCTGCCGTGGCGCGCATCCTGGACGACGCCCTGGGCAACGCGGACGAGGTCTTCTCGTTTCTGACCGCCGGGCCCGAGCCGGAGCGGTGCGCGCTCCTTGAGACCCTCGCCGAGAAGGACTGGCTCGACCTCTCCGCCGACGTGCTGGAGGGCCACCTCATCGCCGCGCTGGCCGCGCGCGAGTCCGGACCCTGCCGCGGGCTCGACCGCGCGACCTGGGAGCGCTCCGTGCTCTGCCCGCGCGTGCACCTCGAGCACCTGAGCGCGTGGCGCCCGCAGCTCGCGGACATGATCGATGACGAGCTGGGCCAGCTGGTGGCGAGCGATCCGGCGGCTGCGTGGCGGCTGCTTGCGAGCCGCATGTCCTTCTCGCCCGCCGAGCACGTGGCCAAGCTCGTGGGCACGCCCGTCGGCGCGCTGGCCTCGGGGCAGGCGTCCCAGATCACGCTGCGGACCCTGTTCGTGGCGGTCTGCCGCACGCTGGGGGTCCCCGCGCGCCTGGCGCCGGCCGACCTGCGCGCCGAGGTCCTTCTCGGCGGTGCGTGGACCTGCGTGGAGGGCGCCGCCGCATCCGAGCGCACCTTCCCGCTGAGCCTGACCGCGCCGGAGGGGCGCGCACTCGCCTACGGCACCGACGTCACGGTGGCGCGGCTGGGAAGCTCGATGCAGGTGAGCGGGCAGGAGCTCTACGGCTTCCATGAGCTCGACCTGTGGGGGCAGGACCCCGCGCACCTGGAGGTGCCGGCAGGGACCTATCGCGTGACCACGACGACGCGCCTGCCCAACGGCAACCAGCAGGCGAGCGAGCGGGTCTTCGAGGTGCGCGGCCCCACGAGCGTGGAGCTGCGCCTGCGCGAGCCCCGAGCGGACCAGATGCTGCAGCGCATCCCGTTGCCGGACGCGGCGGAGCTGGCGCCCAGCGGGGGCCTGGCGGTGCTCGCCTTCCTGGAGCTTGCCGAGGAGCCCACGGAGCACCTGGAGAACGAGCTCGCAGACGCCGCCGTCGCGCTCGCGGCCGAGAAGATCGCGCTCACGCTGGTCGCGCGCGAGGACGCGGCGACTGCCGAGGCCGACCCCACGCTCGCGCGCTGCCTCTCTGCCCTGCGCGGCGCCGGAGCCGACGTGACGCTTGCGCGCGACGACTTCTCCGAGCTGCCGGAGCGCCTCGCGCGCCGCATGTTCGCCAACCCGGAGCTGCTGCCGCTGGCGGCCCTGCTCGACTGCCGCGCCGGCGAGCCGGTGGGCCTGTTCGCCCGCGGCGGCTACGCGGTGGGCACCGTCGAGCTCATGGAGCGCCTCTCCGCCCTGGCGTAGAGCGTCCGAAATCCGCACCTTCCGCATTTGCCCAGGTGCCGAAATCGGGCTATCTGCGTAAATAGGTGCCGGGATTTTGGCACCTGGGCGAACGCCGCGGCCGAGAAGAACCTGCGGCAGCTACTCGCCGCCGGCGGGCGAGCCGCCCTCGGAACCGGCGCCCCCGCGGCCGCGGCCGCCGCGGCGACGGCGGCGGCGCGCCTTGGGAGCGTCCTCGCCGCCCTGCAGGTGCTTGGGCGCCGGGCGCTGGCCGTCCTGGGCCTGGGCCGCACCTCCCTGGGCCTGCGCTGCGCGCCTGCGGCGCGACGGCTGCATGCCACGCGGCGCCGTGCCCTTCTCGGCCGCGGCCTGGCCGCCCTTGTCGCCCGGACGGCGCGTGCGCTTGACGGGCTGCTGCCCGGAGCCGGAGCTGGAGCCGTTGCCCGAAGCCTGCGCGTTCGCGCCCGCGGCGGGATCGGCGCCCTCGGCGGCCTGGTGGTGACGGCGGCGCCTCGTGCCCGGTTGCGATCCGGCCGCAGCCTCGGCGGGGGCGGCGGCGTTGCCGGCTCCCCCGTCGCCCGGGCGGCGCTTGCGGCGACGGCGCGTGGCGCCCTCCTCCGCGCCAGCGGCGGAAGAGCCCGCGGCCTCGCGGTCCTTCTCGCCCTGCGGCGCAGCGCCCCCGGAGCGGCGGCGCTTGCGGCGCGTCTCCACGAAGAGGTCCGAGGCGTCGACCTCAGGCTCATGCGTGACGCCCATCTTGCGGTCGAGCTCGGCCAGGGCCATCTGCACGTCCGGCGAGTCCAGCTTGTCCAGGACCTCGCGCGTGACGGTATCCGGACGGCAGGGGCAGCCCAGCTCCTCGGACTTCTTGTGCGCGGCCTCGGAGGCGACCATGTCGGCGAGCGCCACGCGGATCTGCTTGCCGCTCTCCAGGCGCAGGACGATCTGCTCCTTGGGCGTGTCGTACTCGATGATCTTGCCCTTGCCGAGCGGCGTGTCGATCACGGCGTTGCGCTTGGGCGCGCGGCCCTTGAAGTCGCGGTAGGCCTCGAACTCGTAGCGCAGGCAGCACATGAGGCGGCCGCACGCGCCGGAGATCTTGGTGGAGTTGAGGGGCAGGTCCTGCTCCTTTGCCATGCGGATGGAGACCGGGTCGAAGCCCATGGCGAAGCGGCGGCAGCAGAGCTCCTGACCGCAGTGGCCGTAGCCGCCCACGATGGCGGCCTCCTCGCGCACGCCGATCTGGCGCATGTCGATGCGCACGTGGAACTCGCGGGCGAGGTCCCGCACGAGCTGGCGGAAGTCGACGCGCTCCTCGGCGGCGAAGTAGCAGACGGCCTTGTCGCCGTCGAAGAGGTACTCGACTCCCACCGGCTTCATGTCCAGACCGGACTCGGCGACGTGACGGCGGAAGGCCGGCATGGACTCCTCGCCGCGGCGCTCCAGCTCCTCGGCGCGGTCGATGTCCTCGTCGGTGGCGATGCGCAGGACCTCGCGCAGCTGGGCGTGCCCGATGGCCTGGGCGAGCTCCTCCTCGGTGACCTCGCGGGCGTCGCCCGTGGCGAGGCCGAACTCGTGGCCGCGCTCGGTGGAGCAGATGACGTGGTCGCCCTCCTGGGCGCCCGTGCCGGCCGGATCGAACCACAGGTCGCGGGCGGCGTAGGTGAACCTCACCGGGATGATGGCGGGCATGCGAGTGCCTCCTTGATGCGAAGCAGCATGACCTCGAGGGTCAGCTGGGGTGATACGTTGTGCGAAAGGTCGTCCGCCGCGCGGCCCACGGCGTCGAGGGCGCGCAGGAGCGACGCGGTGTCGCTCGCGGCGGCGATGCGGTCGACCGTCGCCGCCGCGTCGTCGTTGACGATGTCCTCGCCCACTCCCTCGGCACGGATCAGCGCGTCACGCAGCAGCGACTCGGCGGCAGCCAGAGCTTCCATCATACCCGAACGCTCCCGAGCGGTGAGCTCGCGCTTGTTGGCGTCGGCCACCTGCTTGAGGGCGGCGGAGGTGAGGAAGTCCTGGGTCTCCTTGAGCGCGTCCTCCTGTGCCTGCTTGACGTCGGCGAGCGGGACCGCCACGGCGGCCACGATCTCGCGCGCGGCGAGAAGGACGTCCCACGAGTCGTCGCGCGCGAGCGCATCGAGCGCTCCCACCACGAGGCGACGGACCTGTCGGCGGCTCGTGGACTGCAGGAAGTCGGCCGCGCGCGCCGGCGTGCCGGCCACGGCGAGCGCCACGCGCGCCTCGGATTCGCTCGCCGGGACCGCCCGGAGCACCGCCGCGACCCCGCCGCGCGCGGAGACCGCGCGGAAGGGCACCTGCTGGCAGCGAGAGACGATGGTGGGCAGCATCGAGGCCGCCGTGCGGGCGCACAGGATGAACATCACGCCCTCGGGCGGCTCCTCGAGGGTCTTGAGCAGGGCGTTAGCAGCCGCTCCGCGGAGAAGCTCGGCGCGCTCGAGCACGTAGACCTTAGAAGCGGCGCGCACGGGCGTGAGGCTCACGTCCGCGATGAGGTCCCGGACCTGCGCCACGAGGTAGCCGGTGGCGCTGCCCGGCTCGAGCCAGTGGACGTCGGGGTGGGTGCGGTGCGCCACGCGACGGCACTCGTCGCAGGAGCCGTCCCCTCCGCCGGGGCAGACGACGCACTTTGCCAGGGCCTCCGCGGCCTCGTGCTTGCCCGAGCCGGGGGCGCCCACGAAGAGGTAGGCGTGGCTGAGGCAGTCCTCGGCCAGGGCGCGGGCGAGAAAATCGCGCACCCGCGGCTGGTCGGAGAGCGCATCGAGGGCGGCGGGGCGCGCCGCGGCTTCGGGCCGGGTCACGTCCGTCACCCCCACAGGTCCGCGCACGCGGCGAGCAGGCGGTCGGTGACCGCGCCTTTCTCGCCCAGGGCGTCCACGACGCGCACGCGACCGGGTTCCTGCTCCGCGAGGCGCAGGTAGGCCGCGCGCACGCGCTCCTGGAAGGCGAGGCCCTCGGCCTCCATGCGGTCCGCGCCCCCGGCGGTGGCGCGCGCGTAGCCGACGGAAGGCTCGAGGTCCAGCACCAGCGTGCGGTCCGGCGCGCAGCCGCAGCCGCCGAGCTCGTTGGCGCGGCGCACGAGCGCGTCGTCGAGCCCGCGGCCGCCGGCCTGGTAGGCGTAGGTGGAGTCGTAGTAGCGGTCGCACAGGACCACGGCGCCGCGGGCGAGCGCGGGCTCTATCACCTGGCGCACGAGCTGGGCGCGGCTGGCCTCGTAGAGCAGAAGCTCGCACTCCGGGGCCATCTCGGCGTTGGCGGGGTCCAGCAGCAGCGCGCGCACCTTCTCGGAGATGGGCGTGCCGCCGGGCTCGCGCAGGCGCACGACCTCGCGGCCGCGAGCGGCGAGCGCGTCGGCGAGCAGCGCGGCCTGCGTCGACTTGCCGCAGCCGTCCGCCCCCTCGAGCGTTATGAAGATGCCCCGAGCGCCCATGCGCCCCCTTTCGGTCGTCAGTCCTTCCATGGTAGCGCCTCCGGGGGCGCGCCACGAGAACGCCATGCGGCCCGAGAAGGACCGGGGGCCGAGAGGGGCGCGCGGGCCGGAAAAGCCCGCTGCCCTCAGCTGCGCGGAGCCTCGGGCTCGCCCGCAGCCAGCTTGCTCACACGCCGGTCGTAGGTGAGAAGCCCGTTGGTCTCCTCCTCCACGTCGGAAAGCTGCGTGTACACGAACCCGGCCAGCCCCGCGCCCCGCAGCGCGAGCGCGCGGTCGAGAAGGTCGCGCACCTCGCGGGCAAACTGGGCACCGTCCTCCGCCCGCTCGTAGCCGTACGACGTCTCTAGGCACACGTGGCCCGGCACCGACCAGCTTACGCCGCCGAACTCGGAGATCATGAAGGCGCGCGGCGCGCGGGCTCGGTCGGGCCAGACCTCGAGCGGCCGGAAGTAGTTGTGCACGCCGCGGACGTCCCCGCACCAGCGGTCGTACCAGCCGCTCGTGGCGCAGACCAGGCGCGTGGGGTCCAAGGCGCGGACGTCGTCGCAGGCCGAGCGGGCGTCGAACTGGCCCCAGCCCTCGTTGAAGAGGGTCCAGCCCACCACGCAGGGGTGCCCGCGCAGCAGGCGCACCGTGCCGTCGCAGGTCGCGCGCCACTCGCGCCGGTAGCTCGGGTCGTCCGCGGCAAGCCGCCGCGTGGCGCGCGGCCCCTCGTCCGATGCCATGTCCCAGCTCGCCCGGAACAGCGTGGGCTTGTAGCTCGTCTGCCAGGCGCTATACGCTCCCCCGCCTGAGACCATGTCCTGCCAAACCAAGATCCCCAGGCGGTCGCACAGCGCGTAGAAGCGGCGCGACTCCACCTTCACGTGCATGCGCAGCATGTTGAATCCCAGCTCGCGCGCCGCCATGATGTCGTGGGCGAAGGCCGCCTCGGAGGGCGCCGTCATGAGTCCGTCGGGCCAGTAGCCCTGCTCGAGCACGCCGCGCAGGAAGAGCGTCTTGCCGTTGAGGCGCACCCGGGGCTTCCCCGCCTCGTCCGGGCTCACCTCGACGGTGCGAAAGCCGCAGTAGCTGCGCACGCGGTCGGCCCCAAAGGCGATCTCGACGTCGTAGAGGTGCGGGTCGCTCGGGCGCCAGAGATGCGGCTCCTCGACGTCGAGCGCCAGCCTCACCTCGCGCGCGCCCGCGGACCGAACCGAGGCGCTCGCGACCTCGCGGCCCCCGTCGAGCAGCCGCGCGAACAGCGTGCCCTCGCCCTCAAGCCCCGCCGTGAGCACGAGCCGCCCCTCGGCAGGACGCGCGTCCAGAGAAAGCTCGCTCACATGCGCCGCGGGCACGACCTCGCACCACACGTCCTGCCAGATGCCGCTCTGGGCCGTGTACCAGATGCCGCCGCGCTCCAGGCGCTGCTTGCCGCGCAGCTGCGTGCCGGTGTCGCTCGGGTCGAAGACGCACAGGGCGAGCTGGTTGGCGCCCGGGCGCAACTCGTCGGTCACGTCGGCCGAGAAGGGCAGGTAGCCGCCCACGTGCTCGCACACGGGAGCGCCGTTCACAAAGACCGCGCACGCCCAGTCGACGGCCTCGAAGTGCAGGATGAGGCGCTCCCCCTCGGCGAGCTCCGGCGGCTCGAAGCCGCGGCGGTACCAGAGGAGCTCGTCGGGCTGCAGCTGCCTGCCCACGCCGGAGAGCGGTGCCTCGGGCGAGAAGGGCACGCGGATGTCCTGCCACCCGCCGATGGGGGGAAGGGCGCTGCGCCAGCCGGTCTCGGCGTCGGCGCAGAAGACGAACGCGCACTCCCAGACGCCGTTGAGCGAGACCCACGAATCGCGCCTCAGCTGCGGGCGGGGGTGCGACGCCGGCGGGAGGTCCTTCTCGCCTGCCGCGATCTTCTCGCCCCACGGCGTCAGGAGCTGCGCGAGCTCCACGTCCTCCGGCGGACGGGGCCTGCTCGCGAGGACGCGCTTGATGTCGAGCATGGTCATCCCCTCCGACGCGACGACGCGGTCATTGCCTTCCATCCATGATACGGGAGCCCGAGCGCTCTGCACCTGCGGTTGAATGCCGCGGGAGACCCGAGCTCCGCCGAGAAGGACGCGGGGCCGAGAAGAACCTCGACCCCGCGCCTCGTCACGACTTCTTCTTTGTGCCGCGCCTTCCGCCGGCGGCCCTGCCGCGGCCGCGCGTCACCTTGGCGGCCTCCTTCTTCTCGCGGCCCGGGCAGCTCATGTTGGGGCAGAGCTTCCAGGGGCCGCGGGCGGTGGTCACCACGACCATCGGAGCTCCGCAGTCCGGGCAGGTCTCGCCTGTGGCCTCGAGCTTGCCGCGGGCGGGCAGCGGATAGCTCGTCCCGCAGTCGTCGTAGTTGGTGCAGCGGATGAAGCGCTTGCCGCTCTTCTCGGATTTGTGCGCCACGAGGCGCCCCTCGCGCCCGGCCTCGGCGCACGCGGGGCAGGCGCCCACGTCCACGTCGGGCTCGCGGTTGGTGGGGCATGCCGGGTTGATGCAGGTCTCGTACGCGCGGCTTCGGAACGGCTGCACCTTCACGCGCGGCGCGCCGCACTCCGGGCAGACCGCGGCATCGCCCTCGAGCGCGGAGATCTTGCCCTGGGGCAGCGGGTAGGTGACGTCGCACTCCGGCCAGCCCATGCAGCCAGCAAAGCTGCCTCGGGTCTTGGCCGAGGTCTTGACCACGAGGTCCTTGCCGCACTTGGGGCAGGTTCCGATCTTGGCGTCGGCGGTGACGGCGTCGGCGATGGAGTCGGAGAGGTCGTCGACGTGCTCCACGAGCGCGTCCATGAGGCCGGCGAGCAGCGCGCGGGAGTGGTTGACCACCTGCCCCTGCGTCTCGGAGCCCTCCGCCACGCGCGTCATGTCGTCCTCGAGCTCGGCCGTCATGTCGGCCGAGGTGATGCGCGGCGCGTAGGTGGTGAGGGCGTCGATGATCGCCATGCCGAGCTGGCTGGGCTCGACCGGGTCGTTCTTGAAGTACTTGCGCTCGTAGAGCGTATCGATGATGCTCGCGCGCGTGGACTTGGTGCCGAGGCCCCGCTTCTCCATCTCCTGGATGAGCTTGCCCTGGCTGTAGCGCGCGGGCGGCTCGGTCTGCTTGGCGAGCAGCTCCATCTCGGAGATGCCCACGACGTCGCCCTCCGCCAGCGCGGGGAGCTGGTCGTCCTTCTTGAGGCCGTAGGGGTAGATCGCGCGGAAGCCCGGGTTCACGAGCACGCTGCCGCTCACGGTGAACGGCTCGCCCGCGACGTCGATGGTGACCTTGGTGCCCTCGAGCGTGGCAGGCCCCATGAGCGTGGCCAGGAAGCGCCGCGCGATGAGGTTGTAGAGCTTCCACGCCGCGGGCTGGAGCTTGTCGGGGGATGCCGCCGCCGTGGGGTAGATGGGCGGGTGGTCGGTGGTCTCCTCCTTGCCGCGGGTTGCGGTGAGCTTGGGCTGGGACAGGAGCGCCTGGCAGGTGCCGGCGTACTGCGGGACCTTGGCGAGCGTGCGCACGCAGTCGCGCAGGTCGAGCGAACTCGGGTAGACGGTGTTGTCCACGCGCGGGTACGAGATGAGGCCGTCCATGTAGAGGCTCTCGGCGAGGCGCATCGTGCGCGCCGGCGAGATGCCCTCAGCGGCGGCCGCCGCCTGCAGCGAGGTGGTGTTGAACGGCGCGGGCGGGCGCTGGGTGCGGCTCTTGCGCTCCACGGCCGTCACGCGGCCCTCGGCGGCGTCCGCCACGCGCCCGAAGGCGGCGTCGGCGGCGTCCTTCTCCCAGAAGCGGCCGGTGGCGTGCGTGATGCGGAACGGGCCCGCGGCGTCGCCGTCCTTCTCGGCCTGCCCCTGGATGACCCAGTAGTCCTCGGGCTTGAAGGCGAGGCGCTCTCGCTCGCGCTCCACCACGAGGGCGAGCGTCGGCGTCTGGACGCGGCCGGCGGAGCGCACGTTACCGAGCCCCGACCAGCGCGCGGCCGTGAGGTAGCGCGTGAGGACGGCGCCCCAGATCAAGTCGATGTACTGGCGCGACTCGCCGGCGTCGGCGAGGTCCTGGTCCA
Source organism: uncultured Atopobiaceae bacterium (assembly GCA_944320975.1). Classification (GTDB taxonomy): domain Bacteria; phylum Actinomycetota; class Coriobacteriia; order Coriobacteriales; family Atopobiaceae; genus Thermophilibacter. The sequence goes on from CALUJM010000006.1 coordinate 51,101, forward strand.
GCTCCACGAGGTTGGCGAAGGCGTGGTCGATCTCGGCCTTGGTGAAGGCGGAGTAGCGGGCGCGGGCCACGGGCACGTCTGGGGCGACCTCGCGGATCTGGCGCAGGGCGTCGGAGCCGATGAGCTCGCCCTCGCGGTCGAAGTCCGTGCCGATGACCACGCTGTCGGCCTTCTTGGCCAGGTTCTTGAGGGCGCGGATGATCTCCTTCTCGGCGGGGAGCTTCTCGATGGGCGCCCACACCAGGTACGGCAGGCTCGCGATCTTCCAGCCCTTGAGATCTATGCCGTCCGCCAGGAACGGCTTGCGCTTGGACTTGTAGGGCGGGCGGGCGAGGCCGTCGGGCACATCGGCGGGCAGCAGCTCGCCGTCGGCGGTGAGGCCCTGCCAGCCGTCCTGCCGGTTGAAGGTCAGCTGGATCGGGAAGTCCACCTTGAGGATGTGGCCGCGCAGGCCGATCGTGACGTTGTCCTCCCCGCCCACGCGGAAGCGGTAGACCGGCGTGTTGTAGACCTTGTCCGCCGTCGGCTTGCCGGACTCGGAGAGCAGGCGCGCGATCTGCTGCGCCGCGTCGTTCTTCTCGGTGACGATCAGCCTCACGACATCACCTGCCTAGAGACGGTCGAAGTCGCGCTGCTCGTAGTCCTCGCGGCCCCACTTGAGGGCAGCCTTGCCGTCGCGCGCGATGATGATGTAGCGGGCCACGGCCAGGGCGGCCTCGTACAGGGCGATAAGGACGGCGAACATGAGGACCATCGTGACCGGCGAGGCGTCGGGCGTCACGCAGGCGGAGAGCGCCATGAGCGCCACGTAGACGGTCCTCCACTGGGAGCGGAAGGTCTTGTACGGCACCAGGTGGAAGATCGACAGGTAGAAGATGACGAGCGGCAGCTGGAACGCCAGGCCGAAGCCGATCTCGAGCAGCATGTAGATGTTGAGGTAGTCCTCGGCGTCGGCCATGGACTGCGCGAACTCGAAGGTCTGGTCGAGCAGCCAGCCAAACGCGGCGGGCTGGATGACGAAGTAGCAGAAGATCATGCCCAGGAAGAACAGTGCGACCATCGCGCCCACGGTGGGCACGACCCACTTGCGCTCGTTGGGCTTGAGCGCCGGCAGGAAAAATCCCATGATCTGCCAGATGATGATCGGCGAGCACACGATCACCGAGAAGAACAGGGCGACCTTGAAGCGGATGGTGAAGCCGCCGAGCGCGCTGAAGACGTAGAGGTCGCCGCCGCGCATGGCGGAGCGGATCTGGTCGATCATCATCTCGATGAGCGTGGGCGTGGCCATGTAGACGACGAGCGCGCCAACGATGATGGCGACCACGATGATTGTGATGCGCCGCCTGAGCTCGCCGAGGTGGTCCATGATGGGCATGCGTGCGGGTCCGATCGGCATGGCTTAGGCCTCCTTCTTGGTGGACTTGGCGGCGCTGAGCCAGCTGGGGACGGCACCGGTCCCGGCGGGCTTACCGGCGGGGGCAGCGTCGTCGACGGCGGGGGCGGCCTCGCCCGCTCCACGCTCCTCGCCGCGCTCGTCGCTCGCTTCGAGAGTCGCAGCGGAGCCGTCCTCGCCGGCGACGGCGCCCTCCGAGCGAGAGGGGCGCTTCATCGAGTACAGGTCGGCGGCCGACGGCTTGGCGGCAGCCGGCTTGGGCTGGGCCGCGGCGGGCCTGGGGGCGACGGCCTCGGCGTCGGCGTCGAGGTCGGCGTCTTCATCGGCGTCTGCCGCGTCTGCCTGCTCGGCGGCGGCGCGGTCGGCGGCCTCCTTGGCCTCGGCCTCGCGGGCGGCCTTCTCGGCGGCGAGGCGCTTCTTGCGCTCGGCGAAGGTCTCGGTCCTTCTCGGCGCCGGAGCGTCCTCGCCCTCGGGGGCGTCGAGGTCGGCGTCCTCGTCGAGCTCAGCCGCGCGGTTGCGCGTGGGCTTGCCCGCGCTCGCGTTCATGGCCTCCGCGGCGGGGTCGAGGACCTCGCTCTGGACCACCTGCGTGAAGCCCTCCTGAGCCTGCTTGAACTGCCGCAGCGCGCGGCCGATCGTCCTACCCATGCCCGGGAGCTTGTCCGGGCCAAAGATCAGGAACGCGAACAGCAGGATGAGGAAGAGCTCTGTTCCTCCGATACCAAACACGTTCTATCCTTCCGTCGTGCCCTAGCGGGCCTCGTCCTCGCGAATGTTGAGCTCGGAGGAGACCCCGAGCAGCCCGAGCACGCGGGCGACGTTTCTCTGCGGGCGCGCGACCTCCAGGCGGACGCCCTTCTCGGCGGCGCGGTGCGCGGCGCCCACCAGGACGCCGATGCCCGTCGAGTCGATGTAGGGGACCCCGGCCAGGTCGACCGTGACGTCGGTGACGTCCGACCCGAGGCGGCCGTCGAGCGCGGAGCGCAGCTCGTCGGCGTTGGAGACGTCGACCTCGCCGGAGACGAGGATGACGCTGCCCGCGGCGCTGGCCGCGGCGCTTCTGATGTCGATGGAAAGGCTCATGGGTCCTCCTCTGGACGCGAGCTAGTCGTTGGTGTCCGCAGCCGCGGCGTCGTCAGCGGACGCATCGTCGTCGGTCGCGGCGTCGGCGGCCGCGTCGTCGTCGGTCGCGGCGTCGTCGGAGCTCTCGCTCTCCTCGAGCGCGGAGAGACGCTGCTCGGCAGCGCTCTTGGCGCCGGCCTCGTCGTCCGGGTCGAGCTCGATGGCCTTCTCGTAGGCCGCCTTGGCCTCGTCGATCCTGCCGGTGCTCTCATAGAGCACGCCGAGCGTCTCCCAGCCGGGCGCGTAGTCGGGGAAGGCGGTCGTGGCCTCCTCGAGCGAGGTCGTGGCCTCATCGGTCTTGCCCTGGTAGTAGAGGCACAGCGCGCGGCTCACGCGGACGTCCGAGGAGTCCTCGTGGCCGAGGTAGTCGTCATAGCGCTCGACTGCCTTGTCGAGCAGGTCGTTGCCGTGCGTCACGTCGTCGTCGTTCTGCGCGAGCATGAGGACGCTCGTGCCCCAGGAGGAATAGTAGCTTCCAAGCTGGAGCAGGGAGTCGGTGTCATCGGGGTTCTCGGCCACCTTGGCCTCGAGATCGTCCACGATGCCCTGGTAGTTCTCGTCCATCGTCTCGACGGTGTACTCCTGGGTCTGCGAGTTCTGCGACTGGACGACGGCGGCGAGCGCGCCGGCCAGCGTCGACCCGGCGAAAATCACGATGAAGATGATGATGACGACCTTCTGGAAGCGAGAGAGCTCGCCCGGCTTGCGCTGAGCGCGCTTCTTGGGCTGCCCCTTCTTGGAGGCCTTCTTGTCCTGCGCCCCGGACTTCTTGCTGTCCGCCATCGTTTGACACTCCTCACGTACGTGTTGGCTATCGGGCCCTTGCCCGCAAGCTTTTAGCATAGGCCAAGGGCCCCTCCCCCGCGGGGGGAGAAGTCCTGCGCGATGACAATAACAGAATTCCGCGGCGGCGAGAAACCCGGCAGCCTCGCGGCGGCGCCGCGGCGCTCGCGCCCCTACGCGCGCTCGGCCTTGGCGAGGCGGGCGGACACGAGCTTGACCGCCACCACGAACACGTCGAGCGCCTGGCCGAGCTCCTCGAGCGAGGGGTAGGTCGGCGCGATGCGGATGTTGGTGTCACGCGGGTCGCGGCCGTAGGGCCAGGGCGCGCCGGCGCCGGTCAGCGTGACGCCCAGCTCCTTGGCGAGGGCCACGATCGCCTTGGCCGACCCCTCCGGGCCCTCGAAGCTCACGAAGTAGCCGCCCTTGGGGTGCGTCCACGTGGCGACGCCCAGCTCGCCGAGGCCGGCGGAGAGCTTCTCCTCCACCAGCGCAAAGCGCGGCGCCACCACGGCGGCGTGGCGCCTCATGTGCTCGGCGACGCCCGCGGCGTCCTTCAGGAACTTGACGTGCGCGAGCTGGGAGACCTTCTCCGGGGAGACGCGCATGGCCGAGAACGCGCGGCGCAGCTCCGCCATGTCGGACGGGGACGCCGTGACCCACGCCATGCCGGAGCTGGGGAAGGTCACCTTGGCCGTGGACGCGAACTCGTAGACGAGGTTGTCGGCGCCCGCCTCCGCGAGCGCGTCGAAGATGTTGAGCAGGGGCTCGCCCTCGCCGGCGAAGGTGTGCACGGCGTAGGCGTTGTCCCAGAAGATGCGGAAGTCGGGGGCAGCGGGCTTGAGGGCTGCGAAGGCGCGCACAACGTCGTCGGAGTAGGTGATGCCGGTGGGGTTGGCGTACCTGGGCACGCACCAGATGCCCTTGACCTGCGGGTCCTTCTCGACCAGCTCGCGCACGACGTCCATGTCCGGACCGTCCTCGCGCATGGGCACCGGGACGTTCTCGATGCCGAAGCTCTCGGTCACGGTGAAGTGGCGGTCGTAGCCGGGCGCGGGGCAGAGGAACTTGACGGTCCCCTGCTGGCACCAGGGCTTGCAGCCGGCGATGCCGTGGACGTAGCCGTTCTCGACGCAGTCGTACATGAGGTTGAGGCTCGAGGAGCCGATGACGCTCACGTTGGCGGGGTCGACGCCGAGCAGCTCGGCGGCGAGGGCGCGCGCGGAGGGCAGGCCGTCGGGGTCACCGTAGTTGTCGACCGAGGAGCCGCCGTCGGTGAGGTCGGTCTCGCTGGTCACGAGGTCGAGCATGGGCTTGGAAAGCGCGGTCTGCTCGGGGCTCGGCTTGCCGCGGGCCATGTCAAGCTTGAGGTTCAGGGCGCGCAGGTCGTCCGCCTGGCGCTCGAGGTCGGCGAGGGCGGCGTCGAGCGCGGCATCGGTCATGTTCTGATACGCGGATGTCATGGTTCCTCCTCCGGGATTCCCGTCTAAGGGTCCCGCCTAGTATAGATGCATTCCGCCACGGGGCTGCTACCATGTTTGGGACGAAAAGAAGCGCTTACAGGGAGGCCACATGTTCGGGACGGACGTTCGCAGCGAGGACTACGGCGAGCTGCAGCGACTCGTCGACGCCATCTTTGTGCCGGGCGTCTCCTCGGCCGCCACCTGCTCCAAGCTCGACGTGGTGACGCGCGCGGAGATCTTCGACCTGAGCGCCGACCTCGCCGAGGTCGTGGAGGCCCTCCCCTCGCGCACCTACACGCGCCAGCGCCTCTGCGACCAGATCAACTCCATCCTGATCGGCCACGGCTGGGCCGGCACCTACGGCACCGTCGAGTAAAAGCACGGCCAACCCGCGACCTTTCGGCATATACGACACGGGCGCCCCCGTTCTTCTCGCCCGGCGACTTCTGCGCGCAGCGCGGTGAGCCGGAGAGAAGAACGGGGGCGCCCCCTGGTGCGTATGGGACGAGCGCTGCCTACTCCTCGTCGAGGGCGGCCACGATCTCGTCGGTCATGTCCATGGTGTGGTAGACGTTCTGGACGTCCTCCAGCTCGTCGAGGCGGTCGACGAGGCGCTGGACCTTCTTGGCGTCGGCCACGGAGACCTGCGTCGGGGTCGTGGGGACCATGGTGAGCTCGGAGCCCTTGACCTCGATGCCCTGCTCCTCGAGGGACTTCTGGACGTCCTGCATCTTGTCGTAGGCGGTCCAGACGATCCACTCCTCGCCGGCGTCCTCGTAGTCCTCGCCGCCGGCCTCGGCCACGGCCATCATGAACTCGTCCTCGTCGACGGCGTTCTCCTTGTCGGCGACCTTCTTGTCCTCGGACTTGATGATCTTCTCGACAGCGATGGAGCCCTTGCGCTCGAACTGGAACGCGACGGAGCCGGAGGTGCCGAGCGAGCCGCCGGAGTGGGAGAAGGCGGAGCGCACGTCGGCGGCGGTGCGGTTCTTGTTGTCGGTCAGGCAGTCGACGTAGACTGCCACGCCGGCGGGACCGTAGCCCTCGTAGGTGATCTCGGCGTAGTTGGCGGCGTCGGAGCCGGAGCCAAAGGCCTTGTCGATAGCGGCCTTGATCTTGGCGTTGGGCATGGAGACCATACGGGCGCGGGCAACGGCGGCCGCGAGGGTGGCGTTGTTGTCCGGGTTGGGGTCGCCGCCGAGCTTGGCCGCAACGGTGATGTTGCGGGAGAGCTTGGAGAAGAGCGACGAGCGCTTGGCGTCGATGGCGGCCTTCTTGTGCTTGGTGGTTGCCCACTTAGAGTGTCCGGACATGTACATCTCCTTCTTGCCCCGCTTGCGGCTGCCCTCCGCGCGAGGCCCTCGACAATGATTCATGGCATGAAACATGCCTACGATATCCAAGTGTCGCTGGGTTGTAAAGGGCCGTGGCGACGGGGGCGTGTGACAATTAGGACAGGTTGGATTGTCACATCGAACCGATGTGACAATCCAACCTGTCCTAATTGTCACACGCCCCCGTCGCCGCACTCACAGGTCGTACTTGGCAACGACGCGGCGAATCGCGCGGCCCCAGGGCTGCCAGATCGCCGCGAGAAAGACCGCCGTCGCCGCGCCGTGCGTCACGTCGAGCGGCAAGCTCGCCGCGCAGGCAGCGAGCGCGGCAGGCCAGGTGAGCGGCTGGACGTAGCCGAGAACGTGGTAGCCGTTCAGGATGAGGCCGTAGACCAGGCCGGAGACTATGCCCCAGCCGTAGAGGACCGGCGTGCGGGAGAGCAGGTCCTTCTCCCCCAGGAGACCGCCGACGTAGCCCACGAGACCCCACGCATACATCTGCCAGGGCGTCCACGGCCCTTGGCCGAAGAAGAAGTTCGAGAGCAGGGCGGCGAGCGCACCCACCACAAATCCGCTGCGCCGGCCGAGCGCCGCACCCGCCACGATGGCGATCGCCGAGACCGGCTTGACGTCCGGGAGCGGGGCAAAGAGCACCCGACCCGCGGCGGCGAGCGCGGCGAGCACGGCTGTGGGCATGAGCTGGCGAAGCGCGGGGCGCGAGGCCTCGAAGCCCGCGAACATGAGGCCGACCGCAAGCGCTGCCAGGACCAAGGTGAGGCCGGCCGTCGCACGCACGCCTGCGGCCGCGAGGGCGACCATGGCAACGGGCACGACCACGAGCGCGGGCGCCTCGGCGGCGCGAATGAGACCGGCGAGCGGCCGGCGTGTTTGCTCATCGACAATCATGGGTAACAGTTTGCCATAGAGGCGGCGACGTTTAGGGAGGCACCATGCTGTACATCGGCAATTTCAGCTACAACGACGACTCGGACAGCAAGGACAACTACTGCCTCATGCCCTGCGTCGTGGAGGCGGACGACGCCGACGAGGCGATGCAGAAGTTCGCCGAGCACTTCCAGCAGATCCGCAAGGGTTCCGACCTGCTCGACGGCGCGCACGAGATCTACCTCGACTCCCTCTGCGAGCTCGAGGGAGCGCCCTCCGAGCCCGTGATTTGCCAGTGGCAGAAGATCGTGCCCGCGATGGACGGCCTGTGCTCGATCACGAGTGCGCTCCCCGTGGTAGACGAGGACAGCGACTTCGCCAACGCCTATGGGTGGGGCGAGGACGATGAGGACGAGCACGGCCACTACGACGACTTGGATGACCTCGACGAGGACGCCATGTCCGAGAGCGAGCCGTTCCTGCTGTTCTAGGGGTCGAGGCGGGACGGGCCGTGCCCGCTCTGCTGCAATTTCGCCCTTCAGTCCATACTTTGCATGATGGCAGCGCAATTTATGGATTGAAGGTCGATTTTGCGCGGTTTACCAGAGCCACGAGTTGGCGAAGAACTCCGCGGTGGACTCGGTCAGCGTGATTCCACCGTCGAACATAAGCGAGACGCGGTCGGCGACGGCGCGGACAAACCCCATGTCATGCGTGGCGAGAAGGACGGTCGCACCGTCATCGCGAACCTCTGCCAGGCGCCGCGCGACCCGCTCGCGCTCCGCTCGGTCGAGCCCCTTGGTCGGTTCGTCAAGCAGCAGGAGACGCGGGCGCACGAGCAGCAGCTTCTCCAGCGCGAGCAGCTGCTGCTGCCCGCCAGAGAGGTCGTAGGGGTGGCGGTCTGCCGCGTCTTCGAGGCCGATGCGTGCGAGGGCCACGTCGACCTCCGCGCACCCGTATCCGCCGGCTCGCGACCACGCCTTGAGCTCATCTGCCACGGTCTCGCAGGAGAGCAGCGCCTTGGGCGCCTGAGGCAGGAGCGCCTGCGAAGCGGCGAGCCCGTTGCGCACACGACCGCGAGCGGGTCGCACCACGCCGGCAAGCGCGGAGAGCAGCGTGGACTTGCCGCAGCCGTTTGACCCCACGAGCGCGCGGACCTCCCCCTCCCCCACCGTGAGGTCGAGCTCGCGCAAGACCCAGCGAGCGTCGCGGGCGTAGCGGTACCAGACGTCGTCCGCGAGCAGTGCGCCCTTCCCGATTGTGCGAGCATGGGCCGCCGGGGCCTCCAAGGGGGGCTCTGTCGCGACTTCGGAGAGCGGGGCCATGCGCACCGACCCGCCCTCGAGGGCAAACGCGCAGGTGGCGTAGTCGGCCATCGTCCAGGGCGCGTGCGTTGCCACCACCACGGTGACGCCGAGCTCGCGGTTTGCGCGGAAGAGCAGCGAGAGGAAGTTCTTCTCGGCCAGAGGATCGAGCATGCTCGTGGGCTCGTCGAGCAGAAGCAGGCGCGGGCGCATCGCGAGCGCCGAAGCCAGGGCGAGTACCTGGCGCTGCCCGCCGGAGAGCTCCGCGGTGCGCGCGCGAAACCACGGCTCGATGCCGAGGAAGTTGCAGGTCTCGGCCACGCGCCGGCGCATCTCGGGCTCGGGCACGCCGAGATTCTCCAAGCCGAAGGCCAGCTCGTGCCACACGGTGTCGCAGACGATCTGCGCGTCCGGGCTCTGGAAGACGTATCCGACGGCGCGGGCCGAGGCCTGCGCGCCGAACTCGTGCGGGTCCGTCCCGAAAACGCGGACCGAGCCGCCGAGCCGGCCCGCGGGCGCGATCTCGGGCTTGGCCAGGCGCAGAAGCGTGGACTTGCCCGAGCCCGTTGCACCAACGAGCAGGGCAAACGCGCCTTCGGGCACCGCAAACGAGGCGTCGAGAAGGACGGGCGACGTCGCGCCCGCATACGAGAAGGACACGCGGTCGAACTCAAGCGCGCTCATCGGACGTCTCCTTTGGTCGCGGGGGGACGGGTGAGACAGTGGGGACGGGTTCGTTTGTCTCATGAAGAGCATGAGACAAACGAACCCGTCCCCACTGTCTCACCCGTCCCCGCTGTCTCACCCGCTCCACGTTCGGAAGCGCCATCAGCAGAGCCCACGGCACGTAGGCCCACCACGGTCCGAGCTCCCCCATCGTGGGGTAGAAGCGCCAGCTCGCGCACAGCTGCCACGCACACGCCGCGCAGACGACGAGCAGCCCCGCGACGCCTGCAAGCGCGGCTGCGTCGCGCCCGCGCAGCCGCTCGAGCCGATAGTTCGTGCGCGGGCGGCCCGATTCCCAGCCGCGGGCCCGCATGGCGTCCGCGCGCTCGACCGAGTCCTCGAGCGACCAGGTGAGCAGCATCGTCGAGGTGCGCGCGAGCTCGTCGCGAAGCCCCGGGCGCTGCCCGGAGGCCGTACAGGCGGCGACGGTCGCGCGCACCGTCTTCGCCCTGCCGAGCATCTGCGGCACGAGCTGCGACGCCATCGACGCCACGAGCGGAAGGGTCCGCGCGCGTCGCTCCGACAGCGCGAGCAGGCGGTCCTGGGTCAGCACCGTTGCAGCCCCCTCGAACCACAGCACGGTGGCCACGAGCAGCGCGCCCATCGTCGCGCCGTACGCGAGGCTCTCCGCGTAGACGCTGCGCGGCCCCACCTTGAAGAGCAGCGTGGAGCCCGATGCCGAGAAGAACGGGTTGAGCACGCATACGAGCGCGAGCAGGGGCAGCTGCCAGGCGAGCCCGCGCGCCGTCGCGCGCACGCCGCGCGCGAGCAGCGAGAACGCGCACGCGCCGCCGAGCGACAGCGCCACGAGCACGGGCTGAACCGCCAGCATCGTGAGCACGGCCGTCCCTGCGAAAAGGGTCGCGGGGACGGCCACGTGCCAGGAGTCGAAGGGTGTGGGACGCGCGGGCGCCACGTTCTTCTCGCCGCTTCTCTCGCTGGCTACTCGGTGAACTCGGTCACGTAGGTCCAGGTGATGACGTCGCCGTCGGCGACCTCGAGCTGGGAGCAGCCGACCTCCGCCATCTCGCCGTTGACCTCGAACATCCAGCCGCTCATGTCGCCGAAGTCCCCGCCGGCGAGGCCGTTGATGCCCTGGACGTACATACCGTAGTCGGAGTCGGATGCGTTGACGTCGGCGCCGGTCGCGACCAGCGCGTCGTAGACCGTGGAGCCCTCGACGAGCTCGACGTCGTAGCTCGAGAGCTCGCCCTCGCCGGCCGTGGCGTCGATCTCCACCGTGGCCTCGACCGCGGCCTGCTGCTCCTGACCGGCGTCGGAGGTTGCGTCGCCGCCGGTCGCGGCCGGTGTGCCGCCGCAGGCAGCGACGGTCAGCGCCAGCGCGACGGCCGCGGCGCCCGCGGCGAGCCTCGTGAGCAGGTTCTTCTCGGCGTGGTTCTTCTGTGCAAGGTTGCGCATGGACATGGTGCCTCACTCTCTCCCTGGAACCAGGGCGTCGGGAGGGCAAGGCGAGGCGGGCGACCGGGCGGTCGCCGCCTCAAGACACAGCCGGGTGCTGATCCGGAGTCAAACCGGAGCCGTTTTCAACATGACGTAGCAGCTGCGCGAGCCGTGCCCTCTATTCAAATGGAGTCCCCAGTGTAGCAGTCTGTCAATTGGGGACTGTCCCCAATTGACAGAAGCGAGGGACGCATGAGGTCGGCCAGGCGGCGGAAGCCCTCCTCGGTAAGGTGCAGCCCGTCGGCGTAGAGCTCGGCGCGCGTGCGGCCCCGCTCGTCGAGAAACGCATCGAAGACGTCGAGGAAGCTCACGCGCCCGTCGCGGATGAGCTCGCGCTCCTGGTCCAAGATCATGCGCAGGAGGTCGTTGCTGCGCGCGCACGGCTTGGCGCAGTAGCCGTCGAGCTCCTCCACGCACGGAAGCGGACTCCACAGCAGCACGCGCGCCTCCGGCAGGTTGCCGAGCACGAGGTCGACGAGGTCGCGCACGCTGCAGGCGACGTCGCGCGGACTCGCCATGACGGTGTTGCCCAGGTCGTTGGTGCCCACCATCAGCACGACCAGACGCGGGCGGCGCTTGATGACCGCCTCGTCTGCAAGCCAGAGCAGCTCCTCGGAGACGGCGCCCGCCACGCCGCAGTTCTGGACGCCCGGCAGCTCCGGGAAGAGCCGCTCCACGGGAAAGAGCTGCGTCAGCGAGTCGCCGTAGAAGACCACGCCGCCGGGCTCCGCGGCATCGGTGGCGCGCACGATCTCGAGCATGCGCTCCAGTTGCGGGCCACGCAGCTGGAAAAAGCACGGGTTGTAGGCCATGTTCTCGCGCACGTTCTTCTCCATCCAAAGAGCGCGGTCTGCCAATTGGGGACTGTCCCCATTTTACAGACCCGCAGGTTACAGCTCGCGGGCCAGGGTGTAGGCGGCTGCCATCGCGTCCTTGAAGACACGGTTGCGCACCTCCTGGATGCCGACCTTCAGGGGCGAGAACAGCAGCGGGTACTTCTCGGACGTCATGATCGCCTCCTCTCCTTGGGCTTGCGACAACTATACGCCACAGGGCGAGAAGGACGCGCGCCTTCAGGCCGCGAGCAGCGATGCGGGGATGTCGTGACGCCCGCATGGAGGCCTGATGTGCGGGTAAACGGCTAGCATTTGCCCTCCGTCGAATCGAGGCCCCATGCGCTGCCGTCCACGCGCCCTGCTCGCCGTCCTTCTCGCCTTCGTTCTTGCGCTCTCCCCGCTCACCGCCCGCGCCGCGGCCATCTCCAAGCTCACGGACCCGGACACCTCCGCGCGCTGGGAGGAGGTCTTTGGGTCGGGGGCCGGCACCTACTCCACCGAGCAGGCCGGTCGCATCTGGGCCGACAAGTCCGTCTACGGCAGCACCGACGAGGCACGCGCCGCCGGGCTGCCGGTGAAGATCGACGTCTCCGACCACGGCTTTCTCGTGGGGCTTTCCGCGCTCTCGTCCGCGACGTCGGTGCGGCAGGAGGGCGGGCCCGCCCACGACGTGGTCTTCGTGGTGAGCACCAACCGGCTGCTCATGGACATGACCTACGGCGGCCGACCCCAGGCGGGCTACCTCGTCGACGCGCTCAACAGTGCGATCGCACGCCTCATGGCCGAGAACGACGACGCCGCCGCGCCCACGCGCGTGGGCGTCGTCGGCTACGACTCCCAGGTCGCGACCCTCATGCCGCTCGACGTCTACGAGCCGGACGCCGAGGGCCGCTACCTCGCCTACGAGAACGGCGCGCTCGCGGTCACCGCCGCGGCGGCGAGCGGCGCCCAGACGGCGTCGGTGCCGCTCGGCAACGGGTCCTACCTGCAGCGGGCCGTGAGCGTCGCGGGCGCCGTGCTCGCAGACGCCGCCGACGACCCGGGCTCGGAGGCGCGCCTGCCCGTGCTCTGCGCGATGGGGCGCTCGACCCCGCCCATGGCCAGCGTCGACTACGCGAACCCGCCCGCCTACGACGGCGATCCGACCGGCTTTCTGGGCCCGCTGCCCGACAGCCGCGAGAACGGCTACGGAACGGACGCGATGCTCGCGACCATGCTCACCATGCGCGACGCGGTCTCGCGCGTGAACGACGCCTGGGGCGCGGGCCGCGAGCTCACGTTCTTCTCGACCGGGCTGGACACCAGCGACGCGGCAGCCTACCTGCTGGAGACCGCCCACGAGCAGGAGCATCACCCGCTCGTGACCTCGGGGGTCAACCTGAACGACAACCTGGCCGCGGCCGCGCGGGCCTTCGAGGAGGCCTCGGAGCGGGGCGAGAAGGACGTGACGCTCTCGCTCTACGGGTCCGGGAGCTACGGCATCGTCCCAGAGGACGTGACGCTGGCGACCGCCCCCGGCCTGCTCGACGCCGGCGACCCCGCGCGGCTCAGCGTCGTCGACGACTACCTCTCCGCCCACAGCGCCGCCGCGCTCTCGTGGGCCTTCGGAACCGTGGTCGACCGCTGCCTGGGCATCGTCTACACCGCGCCGGCCTCGGGCGGCCCCGGCGACGAGCGCCCGGGCGGCAGCCGCGTCACGGTGTCGGACCAGGTGGAGGCCGGCATGGAGGTCGCGCGCGTGAGCGGCATCGTGTACGGCGACCGGCTGCTCGACGGCGCGCTGGCGGCGCAGGCGGTGGAAATCAGCCTGGAGGACCCCAACGACATCGAGGCCACGCACGAGTTCGCCTACCTCGTCGAAGCCATGAACGCGCGCTACGACCTGGGGTATGCCGCCTACGACCTCTTCTACGACGCGCTGCAGGACGGCCAGTTCTCCTACGCCGACAACGCGACCTTCTCCAATCACGCGAGCTGGTACGTCAACCCCGAGCACGAGATGGTCCCACTGGGCGGGCGGCCGTACGCCTTTGCCACGCAGGCCGAGGTGGACGCCGCGGCGGACGGAAACTGGCAGGAGCGCGCCCCGGAGGACGTGCGCGCCAAGATCGAGGCGGCCCAGGCGGCCGGGGCCACCGCCGTGTGCGAGACGCACTTCTACATCGGCAACCTGCCCAACCAGTACTCCGGCGGCGACGTCACCCTGTACGACTTCGTGGTGATGGTCGAGACGGACCTCTCCTCCGGACGCCAGACGCTGCTGCTCTCCGTGCCCGTGGAGGCGGTGCCCGCGCGGCGGGTCGACGTGACCGTGGCGGCCGACGGCTCGGCGACGATGGCTCTCGACGGCGGGCAGGACGTGGCCCCGCTGCGATTTGCCTACGAGGTCGAGCCGACGCCGGACGTGGAGGCGCTGCTCGAGCGCATGGACGCGGGCGAGCTCGTGAGCGACGAGGAGCTCTCGGCTGCGACGGGCAATCCGGTCGTCGGCGGGGCGGGCGGGAAGCGTCTGCTGTTCGCGAGCGCGTTTGACGGCGCGGGCGCAGACGCGCAGGCCGGGACCGTGGCGAGCGCCTGGGCGGCACAGACCAACTCCTACTACGCGTTCTCGCGCGACACGCCGCTCTACGCGCGCGGCGAGGAAAGCTACGAGCCGCTGACGACGCTTCCCGAGGCGGGCGGGACGTACTACTTCCAGAGGACCGTATACTCGGCAACGTTGCCATCCGCGGACGCTGCCGCGAGCGCAGCGGTGAAACAGCAGTGGGTCCCCTACGTTGTGACGCTCGACGCCGATCAGATCGCCACGCGCTTCGTGATGCGCGACGGGCAGTGCGTGGCGCTCGCGGGGACGCCGCGCTACGTGCGGCCCGTCGAGCTGGGAACGCTTGAGAAAGACCCCAATGCCACGGGCAGCGCGCCCTACGTGGAGCGCCTCGGCGTGACCGACGTCGAGGGCGGCGGCGTGCGTCTGGCGTCGCGCCTGGGCAACAACGGTGTGCTCGTGCTGCCGGCAGGGACCGAGGAGCCGCCCGTGGTGGACCCGGATCCGGAGCCCACGCCTGACCCGGACCCGACGCCGGACCCCGAGCCGGAGCCCGATCCCGAGCCCAATCCGGAGCCGGAGCCGACGCCGGATCCAGAACCGGATCCCGAACCCGATCCTGAGCCGACGCCGGACCCGGAGCCGGACCCGGACCCCACGCCGGACCCGACGCCCGATCCGGAACCCGATCCCGAGCCGAAGCCCGATCCCGACGTCGCCCCCGACCAGACCCCCGAGGAACGCCCGTCCAACGATCAGCAGAGCTCTGACCGGGCGCCCGACAAGCTCCCCTCCACGGGAGACGCCTCAACGAGCGCCGTCGTTCTTCTCGGCATGCTCTTGACCGGAACGGTCGTCGCGGCAGTCGCCCTGGCCATCCGCCGCCGCGCCTAGGCCCGTGTACTTTGCCCGACCATGCACACCCGTCATTTTGAGCCGATGGCAACGCTAACAATGACGGGTGTGCATGGTCGGCCCATCTATGGATTCGCTTGGGAGTCGCTCCGCGACTCAGATTGGGGCGATATCGGACCATGGAATACTGGATGAGGTATCAGCCCCGATCCCGAAAGGACCGACGTGCTCCTCAGCCTCATCATCATTGCAATCGGATTCGCCCTTCTCGTCTTTGGCGCCAACTTCCTCGTGGACGGCGCCTGCAACATCGCGCGGCGCCTCGGCATGCCCGACCGCGTGGCGGGCCTCACCATCGTGGCCATCGGCACCTCCCTGCCCGAGCTCGTCGTGAGCATCACCTCGGCCGCCGGCGGCCACGCCGACATGGCCTTTGGCAACGTGGTGGGCAGCTGCCTCGCCAATTTGCTGCTCATCCTCGGCCTCTCCGCCGTGATCGCGCCGGTGACGCTCTCCCGCAGCACGCAGCGCTTCGAGATCCCGGTGAGCGTTGCGGCAACGGCCCTGCTGGCCCTCTTCGCCAATACCGACGGGCAGGTCACGCTCGTGGAGGGCATCATCTTGCTCGTGGCGTTTGCCGCCTTCGTCGTGCGCACCGCCGTCGTGGGCCTCTCCGAGGGCGCGAGCGAGAAGGACGCAGAGACGGAGGCGGATGCCGCAGACGCCGACCCCGTGGCAGAGCCCCTCGTCTTCCGCAGCGCGATCATGGTCGTGCTCGGCATCGCGATGCTCAAGTTTGGCGCGGACTTCGTCGTGGACAACTCCGTTGAGATCGCAAGCGCCCTGGGCATCTCCGAGCGCATCATCGGCATCACCGTGGTGGCGCTGGGCACCTGCCTACCCGAGCTCGTGACGAGCGTGGTCGCCGCCTTCCGCGGCAACTCCGACATCGCCGTCGGCAACGTGGTGGGCTCCAACATCTCCAACCTGCTGCTCGTCATGGGCGGTCCGGCGCTCGTCGCCAACATCCCCTACGACGCCGCGTACAACGTCGACCTGGCGCTGCTCGCGATCTTCTCGCTCGCGCTCGTGGGGTTTGCCTTCATCGGGCGCCGGCACGAGATGAGCCGCGCCAACGGCGTCGTTTTCGTGGTGCTCTACGCCGCCTACATCGCCACGTCCGTCCTGCGATGATTCAAAAGGGGACGGTCCCCTTTTGAATCATCTCGCCTCGAGCTCGCGGATGCGCTCGTAGAGCCAGCGGTTTGTGGGCACGAGCAGGCCGTGCTTCTCGGCAAGCCGCATGATCGTGCCGGAGAACTCCTCGACCTCGGTGGGCTTCCCGTTGATGCGGTCCTGCGCCATCGACGGCATGCCCTCCGGGTCGAGCGAGGCGATGAGCGCGGCCATCTGCGCGAGGTCCGCCTCCGTGACGTCCACGCCCTCGGCGCGCGCCACCGCGAGCGCCTCGCGCATGGCGGCCACGAAGCAGCGGTTCTGCTCGCTGCCGGGCTCGCTCGCGGTGCCGTAGGTGCCGCCGTAGACCATGCAGACCTGGTTGATCCCAACGTTGAGCATGAGCTTCGTCCACATGCGATGGCGGATGTCGGCCTCCACCACGTGCGGAATGCCCGCGCGGGCGTAGAGATCGGCGACGTCCTCGACCACGCCCGCGGCCGTCCCCGGCGCCGCGCCAAAGCGAATCTCGCCGGGGTGGCTGTAGGTCATGTCCGTCCCGATGAAGACCGCGTCCATGCCCTGCGCCACCGAGAGCACGGTGCGCTCCCAGCCAAAGCGCTCGGCCACGCGCTCCTCGCTCGTGACGCCGTTCACCAGCGACGCAATGGCCGTATGCGGGCCCACGAGGCGCTCCATCGTGTCGAGCGCCTCGGGCATCCCCGGCGCCTTGATCGCAAGGATCACCAGGTCGACGGGCTCGGCCTCGCTCGCGGGCACGGTGCGCACGCGGCACGGCTCGCCGTTCACGGTCACGACCTCGCCGGCGTGGCGGGCGTAGCGAGCGTCGTCCATCACGTACTGGACGGCACCCGGCCCGAGGTTCTTCTCGGCAATGGTGCCGTAGAGCAGGCCCACCGCTCCTCTGCCCAGAATCGCCACGCGCTCGATTGCCACGATGATCCCCTTCCGCCGCCCTGCCGGCATTGTAGCGCGCCCAAGGCCAATGTATACTCTCTACCCCATCGCAACAGGCAGGGGAGGACACCATGAGACGCGTCGCCATCATAGGGAGCCCGGGCTCAGGCAAGTCGACGCTCGCTCGGACGTTGCGCGACCTCACGGGCCTGCCGCTCCACTACCTCGACATGCTCTGGCACCTTCCCGACGGCAGCCACGTCACGCGCGCAGCATTTGATGCCGCGCACGCCGAGCTCGTGTCTCAGGAGCGCTGGATCATAGACGGGACCTACCTGAGGACGCTTCCCGAGCGCATCGCGCGCGCCGACCTCGTGGTGCTTCTCGACCTGCCGCTCGAGACGTGCCTCGAGGGGATCCGGGCGCGCATTGGCACGGCACGCGAGGACCTGCCCTGGCAGGAGACGGAGCTCGATCCCGAATTCGTCAGCTACGTTGAGCGCTTCCCGGATGAGCAGCTGCCCCGAATCCGCGAGATTCTTGATGCCAGGCCGCAGGGATGCCGGCTCGTCGAGCTGCGCTCTCGGGAAGAGGCCGAGCGCGCGACCGCGCCCGGCGGACGCCTGTCGCGGCTCGTCACCTCGGCGGCAGAATCGGCACCTAGAAGCTGAGAGACGCACGCGGGAAAAGGCATCGCAGAGGAGAAGAACGTGGACGAGAAGAACGACTGGCGCGTGGCCGAGAACCGCGCCAACTGGGACGACCGGGCGGCAGTGCACGTGGCCTCGCCGTTCTACGAGGTCGAGCGGCTGGTTGCGGACCGCTCGTACGTCTCGCCAGTTGCGCGGCGCGACTTCGAGGTCCTACGCCCCCACCTGGGCCCGGACGGACTCGAGGGCCGCTCCGTGCTGCACCTGCAGTGCCACATCGGGACGGACACGCTCTGCTGGGAGCGCCTCGGCGCCGCAGAGGTCTGGGGGCTGGACTTCTCCCCCGCCTCGCTCGAGCAGGCGCGCGAGATCACTGCGCGGGCCGGGGCGCAGGTCACCTACGTCGAGGGCGACGCGCGGCACGCCGCCGACGCCATCGACCGGCAGTTCGACGTCGTGGTCACCGGCACCGGCGCGCTTCAGTGGCTGCCGGAGCTCGCGGGCTGGGCGTCATCGGCGGCTCGGCTGCTCACGCCCGGGGGCCTCCTCGTGGTCCGCGACGACCACCCGCTGCTGGGGGCGCTGCTCTACGAGTCTCTTGAGGTGCACGCCGACTACCTCTCCGGATTCTGCGACGACTACGAAGACGACGGCAGCTACGTGCCCGGGTCGGCCGGCACCATCGAGCACACGAGCGCGCACAACTGGAACCACGACTTCCAGGAGATCCTGGGCAGCCTGCTGGCTGCCGGCCTTGCGATCGAGGACTTCCGCGAGAGTCCGTTTGCCGAGTGGCAGTCGCTCCCCTGCCTAGTCGAGACGGCAGACGGCTGGACCATGCCCGCGGGCGCGCCGCGCATCCCGCTCACGTTTGCCGTGGTTGCGCGGCGCCCGGCGTAGTCCGCGCGTCCTTCTCGGCAGCGCGTCCTTCTCGGCAGCGCGTTCTTCTCGACACATCCCATCGAGTAAGAGTTTTCTGCCAAAACAGCCCCCTCAGGAGGGCGTTTTTCGCAAATAACTCTTACTCGGCGCCGTCTTGCCCAGGCGCACTCGGCGCGTCGAGCCCCGCGCGGCGGCGCAGCTCCGTCACCAGGTGGTCGTTGCCGAGCACGGACACCACGGCGTCGCCATCGATCGGCGCGTCGATGTAGACCGCATCCGTCGAAGCGGCCGCCACGTGCCCGGTGAACTCGTCCGGCACGAGCGCCCCGGCGGAGCGGCGCACGTCGTGCACGTGGTCATAGGGGATGATCGTACGTCCCCAGCCAAAGACGATCTCCAGGCGGTCGGCGTAGAGCTCGACGCGGTTGCGCACCACCACGGGCCAGAGCGCGACCGCCGCGACGACGAGCACGGCCGCCGGCACCACCGCGGGCATCCCCGGCTGCAGCGCCAGCACCGCGGCCGCCACGCAGACGATGCCCGAGAGCACCCCGTACCACGGCGCGACCCTGCCGCGAAAGACGAGTTCCGGATTGCCCTTGTAGATGCGCATGCGCCACCGCCCTTCTCGCCTCCAGGTAATCAATACGGCTATTCTACGCGTGTGACAGATACCCCGGAGGTATCTGTCCCACTAGCGTCGGGAGCCGAGGGCACGGCGGGCATACTCGCGCGGCCTCCAGCCCTTGAGGCGCATGAGCACGAGAAACGCGCCCGTGACCACGAGCCCCAGCACAAGCAGCGCCACCGGGAAGAGCCAGAAGCCAAAGGCCTGCCCCACTACGCCAAAGAGCGGCGCGATCGCGAGCGAGCCCACGTAGGACGCGGCCATCTGCACGCCGATGACCGACTGCGAGAGCTCTCGGCCAAAGAGGCGCGGCGTCAGATGCAGCATGTTGGGATAGAGCGGGCTGTTGCCAAAGCCCACCAGAAAGAGCCCCACGGGCGCGGCGGACACGGGCAGCGGGGCGAGAAGGACGAGAACCGCCGCCAGGGTGATCGCCTGCCCCAGCCCCACGAGCTGCTTGCTCGAGAGTCGGTTGGCGAGCACGCCGGACAGGAAGCGGCCGGCCGTCACGCCCACGTAGTAGACGGTCACCATGCCCGCAGCCTCGCCGGCGCCCATGCCGCGCGCCCCGACGAGGTAGCTCGTGCACCAGGTGTTGCAGATGCCCTCGATCGCGACGGAGGCGAGGAAGACCAGGCAGGCCAGACGCACGTCGCGGCGACGGACCAGCTTGAGGGGGCTCTCCGTGCGGGGCTCCACGTTCTGCTCGCCCTGCGCCTCCTGGACGTGCGCGACCTTGCCCCAGAGCGGCAGGATCGCGATGGTGAGCAGCGCGATCGCCGCCTGGCAGGCCGTTGCGCCGAGATAGCCCTCGCGCCACGTCCCGGCGGAAAGCGCCACGGACATGATGAACGGGCTGATGGTAACGCCGACGCCGTACGCGCAGTGCAGGAAGTTCATGTGCGTGGCCTTGTAGTGCAGCGCCACGTAGTTGTTGAGCGCCGTGTCGATGGAGCCGGCACCCAGGCCGAGGGGCACGGCGAGCGCGCACAGCCACACGATGTTGGGCGCGAGCGCAAAGCCCAGGAGGGCGAGCGCCGTGAGCGTGGTGGATACCGCCGTCACGCGGCCGGTCCCAAAGCGGTTGATCACGGCGGCCGAGGCGAGGCTGGAGACGATGGTCCCGCAGCTGACGATCATCGTGATGACGCTGCCCATCGAGACCGGCAGCCCGAGGTCGGCGTTCATGGCGGGCCACGCCGCGCCCAGGAGCGAGTCCGGGATGCCCAGGCCAATAAAGGCCACGTAGATGACGACGAGAAGAACGATGGTCATGCGGGGGCTCCCCTTTCGGCTTTCGGCGCTAGTTGCTGGTGTGGAAACGTTTCCAACACATGATAGCGCGCCTATTTTGGGATGTCACCCCCGATATGCGCGCCGTGATGAGGGTGTGTACAGCACCCCTTGAGGGTATGTGCACGTCCCGACCCGCTTGTTCTTCTCGGCCGTGGCGCTGACCTGCGGCTTTGCGAGAAGAACCTTGGGACTGGGTGTACATACCCTCAAGGCTGGGTGTACATACCCTCAAGGCTGGGTGTACATACCCTCAGGACAAGGCCGACTCTTGCGAAACCGTAAGGGGCTTCGATGGCGACGGGCACGCCTCTGGGAGACAATGGGGTCGCACGAAGAGACGAGAAGAACGGACGACATGAACCTCATCAGGCGTTTCCTCTCCGGGTACACGGACAACTTCCTCATGGCGCTGATGCTCTGGCCGCTGGCCTCGGCAGTGCTCACGCTGCCGATTCTGGCGTGGGTCTACCACCGCGACGGCCGGCTGCGGTTTGGCACGGTGGTCTCCACCTACCTCGCCGTGCTCTACGTGCTGGGCCTGGGGTGCTTCACGCTCTACCCGCTGCCGAGCGGCACCTCTGGCCTCGGCATCACCTACGGGGTGCCCTGGCAGCTGGACCCGCTCGCCTTCGTGGGCGACTTTCGGCGCGAGGGCGTGAGCACGCTGCCGCAGATCGCGTTCAACGTGGTGCTGTTCATGCCGCTCGGCTTCATCGCGGGGCGTCTGCTGCGCTGGGGCTTCTGGCGGTCGGTGATCGTGGGCTTGTTGGCGTCGCTTTGCATCGAGGCGGCGCAGGGCACGGGGCTCTTTGGCATCTACCCGTACGCATACCGCACGGCCGACGTCGACGACCTCATCTACAACACGACCGGCGCTGCGGTGGGATGGCTGTGCGCGTCGGCGCTGGCGCGCGTGCTGCCGCCCGGGGCGCTGGCCGAGGAGGGCGAGGTCACGCACGCGCCGGGCTTCGTGCGCCGCTGCGTTGCGTTTTGGCTGGACACGCTGCTCGTGACGCTTCTCTCGCTCTTGGTGGGCGGCGCCATCGTCCTTGCGCTGGCGATGCTCGGCATCTCCGAGGGCGTGCGCGCCCACGTCATGGACGTCGTGCTCTACGCGGCGTTCGTGTGGGTGGAGCTCGTGGCCCCCTGGCGCCACGGCGGCTCGACGCCGGGCGGGGCCTTTGTCCGCATGTCGTGCGAGACCCAGGAGCGCGCGGGGGCGCGGCGCCTGGCCTTCTACGTGCTGCGCGTCGTGGTGCTGGGCGGTGCGTACTTCTTCTTCCCGCTGGCGTGGCCGATTCTCGCGCTCTTCTACCTCGTGATGCGAGCGATGCCCTACGACCTTGTCTAGGTCGCGGCGGAGAGAAGCCACCGGAGCATCTGCCCCGTTTTTGAGTCACACTGGCCGAGCGAGGTTATTGAGGGCCTCGCCGGCCACGCGGTAGACCGTCCAGTCGCTCATGGGCTCGGCACCCATCGCGAGGTAGAAATCGATGCTCGGGCGGTTCCAGTCGAGACACCACCACTCGAGCCGGCCGCACCCGCGCTCCACCGCAATCTGCGCGAGCCGTCTGAGCAGCGCCTTTCCGTAGCCCTTTCCACGGTGCTCGGGACGGACGTAAAGGTCCTCCAGGTAGAGGCCCGCCCGACCAAGGAAGGTCGAGAAGTTGTGGAAGAAGAGGGCAAAACCGACCTCGCGGCCATCTTCCAGCGCAAAGATCACCTCGGCGCGCCCGCGGTCGAAGATCCACTCCTCGAGCGTGGGCTCGTCCGCCACGACCTCGTCGAGCATCCCCTCGTAGTCCGCCAGCTCGCGGATGAACTGAAGGATCAGCGGCACATCCGCGCGCCTAGCGCATCTGAACTCGGGTTCATTGCTCATCTCTTACCTCCGTGGTCAAATGATCCAAAAGGGGACAATCCCCTTTTGGATCATTTCGAGAAGAACGCGGCGTCGGCGGGGCGGTACGGGCGCAGCCGCGCGGGGTCGGCGACGGTGTGGGCGTGCTCCGGGACGTCGTACCACTTGACGGTGCGGCCGGCACCGTGGCTGCAGAAGACGGAGTCCGGCGTGTTGGGGAGGTCGGCCTCGGGGTCGTAGGCCGCGGCGGCGATGACCTCTTCAGCGTTGTGGCACGGCCGGTAGCCCGCGAGCTCCAGCGAGATGCGCCCGCGCCCGCCCGTGTAGCGCGCCACCTCGAGCGCGTACTCCCCCACCTCAGAGGCAGGCACCTCGCCCGCGATGCGCGCCGTTTCGCCGGACGCCACGGGAGCCTCGAAGACGGCCGCCATGCGCGTGAGGTCCGTGAGCGCGCGGCCCACGCGGTCGGCAGGCACGGTCAGGCGGAAGCGGTACCACGGCTCCAGAAGCAGGCACTCCCCGCGCTCGCGCGCGCCCATGAGCGCCTGGCGAACGGCGCGGTAGGTGGCCTGGCGGAAGTCGCCGCCCTCGGTGTGCTTGGGATGAGCGCGGCCCGCGAGCAGCGTGATGCGCACGTCGGTGAGCGGCGCGCCCGTGAGGGGCCCAAGGTGGTCGCGTTCCATCGCGTTGGTGAGGACGAGGCGCTGCCAGTTGAGGTCCAGATCGTCGGTGGAGCAGCGGGTGCCAAACTCCACGCCGGCACCACGCGGGAGCGGCTCCACCGAAAGACGTGCCTCGGCGTAGTGGCGCAGCGGCTCGAAGTGGCCCACGCCTTCGGCGGGCGCGGTCACGGTCTCCTTGTAGAGGATGCCGCCCGGTCCGAAGGTGACGCTCATGCCGTAGCGCTCGCGCAGCAGCTCGGCGATCACGTCCTGCTGGACCTCGCCCATGAGCTGGACATGCGCCTCCTGGAGCTGCTCGTGCCAGGTCACGCCGAGCATCGGGTCCTCGCTCGCGAGCTCGCGAAGCGCCCGCACGAGCGAGGAGACGTCCGTCCCGGGCTCGGGAATCACCTGATAGGACAGGACGGGCGCGAGCACCGGGCGCTCGCCGGCGGGCTCGGCGCCGAGAGGGCTCCCGGGCACCACGTGCGAGAGGCCCGTGACGGCGCAGATCCGCCCCGCGGGCACCTCGGCGACGGTCTCAAAGCTCGCGCCCTGATAGAGGCGCACCTCGTTGACCTTCTCCTGCCACGTGACTCCGCGGTCGCTGCCCGCGAGCTGCATCTTGGCGCGCAGCGAGCCGCCCGTCACCTTCACCCAGGCGAGCCGCTCGCCGCGAGCCGAGCGGGAGACGCGATAGACGCGAGCCGCGAACTCCGTGGGCCAGTCCTTCTCGGCGATGAGGTGGGAGACGCCGTCGAGCAGCTCGCGCACGCCGTCGTCGCGCAGCGCCGCGCCGAAGAAGCACGGGAAGACCCCGCGGGCGGCCACGATGCGCGCAAGCGTTGTCGTAGCGAGCTCGCCGCTCTCCAGATACTCGTCCAGAGCCGCCTCGTCGCTTGCGGCCGCCTCCTCCGTTGCCGCCGGGTCGCCGGCGAGCAGCGCGGCCGCGTCGACGCAGCCCGTCGAGAGGCGCGAGGAAAGCTCGGCGAGAAGTTCTTCTCGCCCGGGGCTTTCCAGGTCGCACTTGTTCACGAAGACAAAGGTCGGAATCGCATGGCGCTCGAGCAGGTCCCAGAGCGTCTCGGTATGGCCCTGGACGCCGTCGTTGGCCCCCACCACGAGAATCGCGTAGTCGAGGGCCTGCAGCGTGCGCTCCGCCTCGGCGGAGAAGTCCACGTGGCCGGGCGCGTCCACGAGCATGAGGTGGGCGTCGCCCCAGTCAAGGGCGGCGCTGGACGAGAAAATCGTGATGCCGCGCTCGCGCTCCATGGCGTCGGTGTCGAGGTGCGAGTCGCCGCTGTCCACGCGACCGGGGTTGCGAATGGCGCCCGCGGCGGCGAGCATGGCCTCCGCGAGCGTAGTCTTGCCCGCGTCGACGTGCGCCAGAAGTCCCACGACCGCCTGTCTCACGCGTCAACCTCCTATGATGAAAAGGGACTGTCCCTTTTCATCATAGGGTATACTGGCGACGTCGTGACCCCGTCGAAAGGACCCGGAGCCTTGCGCATTCGCTAGACATCCTCGACCAAGAAACCCCGATGATGGAAAGGGACTGTCCCTTTTCATCAGAGAAGAGATGTCTATGCAACTGGTGCTCTCCGGCGTCACGTACGCCTATCCCGCGGCCCGCGAGGCCGTCATCAACAACCTCACCGTCACTTTCCCCATCGGCTGGACTGCGCTTCTGGGCGACAACGGCTGCGGCAAGACCACGCTGGCCAAGATCGCGTGCGGGCTCCTGCGCCCGGATGCCGGCTCGGTCACGCGCGGCCTCGTCTGCGCCTACGTGGCGCAGGACGCCGACGAGCCGCCCGAGGCGCTCGCCGACTTTGCGCTCGACTATGGCCGAGCTGCCCGGGAGCTGCGCGAGAGCTTCCGAATCGCTGACGACCTGCCGTGGCGCTGGGACGAGCTCTCCTTTGGCGAGCGCAAGAAGCTGCAGGTGGCGGTTGCCCTCTGGAGCAGTCCGGACGTGCTCGTGGCGGACGAGCCCACCAACCACCTCGATGCGGACGCCCGCGAGCAGCTGGGCGCGGCGCTCGCACGCTTCCGCGGCATCGGAATCCTCGTGAGCCACGACCGCGAGCTCGTCGATCTTCTCGCCGCGCGCTGCGCGTCCTTTGAGCCCGGCGGCATCGTCGTGCGCCCGGGAGGCTACAGCTCCGCGCACGCCCAGGCAGAGCTCGAGCGCAGCTCCGCGGCAGCTGAGCGTCAGAACGCCAGGCGCGAGCTCGCACGCCTGGCGGCCGAGAAGGACAAGCGGGCACACGAGGCGGCGCGGGCGGACGCTCGGCGGAGCAAGAGGAACCTGGATCCGCGCGACCGCGACGCCCGCGGGAGAATCGACCTTGCTATCTTCACCGGCAAGGACGGGCAGGCGGGGCGCCTCTCGTCCCAGATGGACGCGCGCCTTGCCGCTGCGCAGGAGCGCCTGGCTGCCGCCCGCGTAACCAAGCGCTATGACGGCGACCTCTGGATGGACGCCGAGCCCGCGCGGCGGCGCACGGTGCTGCACGTTCCCGCAGCGACCATCCTCTGCGGCCCGGAGGGCACGCTCGAGATACCCGAGCTCTGGGTGGGGAGCACCGACCACGTGGGCATTGTCGGGCCCAACGGAGCCGGCAAGTCCACGCTCCTCGCGCACCTGCGGGTCCTTCTCGCCCAGGCGACAGACGCCGGGCTGGGCCTAGAGATGCTGGACATCCCGCAGGAGCTCCCGGCAGAGGCCCGCGACGCCGTGGTAGCGCGCGTGGCGGAGCTGGCGCCGGCCGAGCGCGGACGCGTGCTCTCCAGCGTGGCGCAGCTCAACTCCGACCCGGACCGCATCCTCGAGGGCGGGCGCACGAGCCCCGGCGAGCTGCGTAAGCTCATGCTCGCCGAGGGCATCCTGCGCCACCCCGCGCTCATCGTCATGGACGAGCCGACCAACCACCTGGACCTGCACTCCACCGAGGCGCTCGAGCGCGCGCTCGCGGCGTATCCCGGGGCGCTTTTGCTGGTGAGCCACGACCGGCGGTTCCTCGACGCCTGCACCACGCGCACCTGGGAGGTCCGCGACGGCCGCGTGCGCGAGCGATGAGTCAAAAGGGGCCTGTCCCCTTTTAGATCACTCGAAGGCGGCGGACATGATGCGGGAGGCGCACTCGTCGAGCTCGCGGGCGGCGTCGGCCACCGCGGCAGCCGCGGCCTCGGCGTCCGGCCCCGTGGCCTCACCCCGCGCGAGCAGCTCCGCGTTGGCGCTCACCACCGTGAGCGGCGTCTTGAGCTCGTGCGCGAGCTGCGTCACGGTCTCGCGGCGCTCCTCCTCGGCCCGCCAGCGCGCGTCGAGCGTCTCGCGCAACGCCGCCCGCATGCGCTCCATCGCCGCGAGCAGGTCGTTCACCTGGCGCACGTTGGAACGGCCCACCGGGGAGTCCAGGTCGGAGGCCTCGATGCGCGCCGCCGCCTCGGCCGCCGGCCGAAGCTTGCGCGAGATCACGTGCGCGGCCCAGGCGCCCACGCCCACGATCAGCGCCGCGCCCGCTCCCGCGCAGGTCCACCCCAGCTGCACCAGGACGTTCGGCCGGCTGTCGCGCAGCTCGCGCGTAGCGTACTGCGGCAGGTTCTGGTATGCGAGAAGGACGATGGTGCCGTTGTCGAGCCGGGCGTACCGGTAGTGGTGAACGGCGCTGCCCCAGATATCGTAGTAGCGCGGCAACTCCTCGACGTGCCAGCCCAGAGCATCGGAGCCCTTGAGGTGCTCCGCAACGGTGCGCAGAATCGAGTACTCGTCCCCAAGGTCGCTCGCAAGCTCGTTGCCCTTCTCGTCCATCAGCAGGTACCAGTAGGCGGACGGGATGACGCTCGGGTCAAACGCATCCTGCGCGGCGAGCTTCTGCCGTACCTCTTCGACGTGCTCAGAGCCGTAGTCCGCCGGGTAGACCTCGCCCGACTGCAGCATCCCCTTGAGCGCAAGCTGCGCCCAGAGCACAATCGCCAGAAGCCCCACGATCACGTACACGAAGTAGCGGCCGACCACAAAGCCCATCGGCAGGCCGCGCCAGCAACGCCGCCCGGCGGTCTCATTCACAGCTGCCATTTGTATCCCGCCTTCCAGACGGTTTCGATTGGATCCACCCCGGCGGCCGCGAGCTTTCTGCGCGCGCGACTCACGTGCATCGAGATGGCATCGTCGCCCGCGACGCTCTCCCAGCCGAGCACGTGCTCGCGCAGCTGGGAGCGCGAGAACACCTGCCCAGGGCGTCGGGCGAGAAACTCGCAGATCTCATATTCGGTAGCGGTGAGCGGCACGACCTGCCCGCTCACCTCGATCTGCTTGAAAGCGAGAAGGACGCGAAGCTCCGTGCCGCCTGCATCAAAGGCGAGCGCGCTCACGCGCGGACGGCGCTCCCGGCGCAGGTGCGCCGCCACCTTGGCGCGCAGTTCATCGACCCCGAAGGGCTTGCGGAGGTAGTCGTCCGCGCCCAGGCCGAGGCCCAGCACCGCGTCCTTCTCGGCAATGCGCGCCGTGAGAAACAGCACCGGCGCGTCCACGCGCGAGCGGATGGCACGCAGCAGCTCAAAGCCGTCGAGCCCCGGCATCATGACGTCAAGGATCAGCAGGTCGTAGCGGTTGAGTTCCATGCCCGGCACGCACGTGGGATCGCACACGGACGTCACCACGTGCCCGTCGAGCGCGAGAACCCGCTCAAGCGTCTCCGTGATCGCCCGCTCGTCGTCCACCACCAGAATCCGTGCCATCGCCGTCCCCTCTCTCGCGTCTGGGGACAGCGTATCAGGCCCGTCTAACGGTTCCCTAACGGGTTCTGTAAATTTGGGACAGTCCCCAATTCACATAAAAGATTTCTGTTAGTTGGGGACTGTCCCCAATTTACAGAACGCGCTTCCAGATCAGGAAGCTGTAGAGCGTGACGAGCGCCACGCCGCCGAGAAGCGTCACGAGCAGCACCGCCACCAGCACCCCCTCGGGCAGCATTGACCCGAGAAACGCCATCGCGCACATCACCGCGCCCATGACCACGAAAACCGGACCGGCGAAGCGGTGGGTGCGACGCCAGTTGTCCGGGTCGTCGAGCGCCCACGGCACGCGCACGCCGAAGGTGTAGTTGGGCTCGATGCGCGGCATCGCGATGCCAAGGCCCACGAGGAGCAGACCCATGAAGCCAAAGACGAGCGAGCCCACGGCAGACCCGCTCTCCGGGACGAGCCCGAGCGCCGTGGCAGGCGTGAGCCAGCCCACGGCGACCATGAACACGGTAAAGGCTGCCGAGAACCCCTGGTAGATACCCTTGAAGCGATTGAAGCTGGCCCCGCGTGGGTCAAAGTACGGCACCGCGAAGAGCAGGGCCAGCATGAGCAGCGGCATGACGACGCCCATGAAGACCGTGGAGCCCTTGTCACTCCAGCCGTCGACGGAGCCGTCCGCGCCCCAGTGCGTGGGAACGGTCTCCGGCATCGCGGGCAGCGCCCAGAAAAGGTAGGCCGCCGAGCTCGCCAAAACCATGACGAGAAGGACCGCCCACAGCGCCTTGTCGCGCATCTCGAGGTTCAATCCAGCCATGTCAGCCTCCTCAGACGAGCATGATGCGCGATGTTATACCCCTCCCGCAGACGCTTATCAACCTCGCCGCTCACCGCCCCCGCGACGCCGCTCGCCAAAGCTCAGCCAGCCGTGATGCCAGAAGAACGCCACCTCAACGGCCACGATTACCACGCACGCCACAATCACCACGGCATAGCCCCACGGCACGTCGAAGAGCGCCATGTGCGGGAAGTTCATGCCATACCACCCGGTGATGAGGGTGAGAGGCATCACGATCGTGGTCACCACCGTGAGCCACTGCATGACGTTGTTCTGCCGCATGTCGATGGACTCCTGGTAGAGGCCGTGAACCTGCAGGCTGTAGTCCTGAAGCGACTCCAGGCGCGCAGCGAGCCGACCCAGCAGGCGCGCGAGCGATCGGAGCCTCGCGCGGTCCGCGGGCGCCACAAGGCCGGAGTCGTCCTCGGCGAGATCGCCGGCAAGGTCCGACATGCCCTGATAGAACGTGTCGAGCCCGAGCATGCGACGCGAGTCCGCCATCATCTTGCGCCGATCAGGATGTTCGCGCCCCTCGAGAACCTGCTGCTCCATCAGCTCAAAGTCCTCGCGCATGAGAGAGAGGCGAGCGGGGTGGTCGCGCAGAAGCTCACGAAGAAGTGCACAGAGCGCGCCGGCAGCCCCCTCGACGCGCGCCCGGTTCTCCACGGCACGGCCGAGCGCGGTGGCGCAAACGTCTCCGTCGTCAATGAGCAGCAGCTCGTTGGGGGTGAGGATGAAGCCAAAGCGACGTCGCCCGCTTGGCGTGACCACAAGCCCTGCCGCTCCAGTGGACGTGCGCTCCAGAAAGGGCATCGCGGCATGCTCGAGCTGGTCGAGAACCTCGCGCTGGGTATGAGAGAGCGAGCGCGAGCGCGCCTCCTCCAGTCGCAGGAGAGTGGCGACATGCCCGCCGTCCTTCTCGCCCGTCGCAAGATGTCCGTTTGCGATGTGCCAAGTCCGTGCCATAGTGCGCTCCCCGCTGCCGTCAACCGTCCTCGTTGGAGGTTCTACCCGTTGCCGTGTGAGACAATAGCCCCGCAGACCGCAACCGAAGGAGACACACATGGACTGGATCATGGAGCGCGACCGCGTGCAGGTGCTGGACGAGAGCTGGAACGTGCTGGCAGAGGTCACCTTCCCGCAGGTGGAGCCGGGTATTGTGGAGATCAACCACACCTTCGTGGACGAGAGCCTGCGCGGCCAGGGCGTCGCGGGCGAGCTTTTGGGCCGCGCCGTGGCGAGCATCGCCGCAAGCGGCTACTGCGCACGCCCCACGTGCTCGTACGCCGTCAGCTGGTTCGAGAAGCACCCGGAGCACGCCGCGCTGCTGGCGTAGCGGGTACGAGGAGGGCGCAGCAGCGCGCACTTCTCGGCGTCACCCGAGAGCGCGCCCGCACTTCTCGCCCCGCGCAAGAAGTGCGGGCTGGAGCGCACTCGATGCGCGCACTTGCGAAGAAACGCCGAGAGTCTGCCCGCACTTGTTAGTCAAAACGGCCAAAACCGCCCGCACTCGATGCCCGCACTCGTAAGTGCGGGCATCGTCTTGAACAATGCCGAGAAGTGCGGGCGGCTCCCGGCTCCGCCCTACAGGACGACCGGCTCGCCGGGCAGCGGAGCGAGCACGCGACCCGGATTGTCCACGTGCGCGGCGAGCACGCGTGGGTCGCCGCTAAAGGTCGACCAGTCCGGGGCGTCGACTGTGCCCCAGTGGATGCACAGCAGCCGCGCGCTCGGGTAGGTGTTGGCGAGGCGCACCGCCCCGTCGAAGGTGATGTGCCACTCGTTGTCGGAGAAGTCCAGGAGGATGAGGTCGGGGTCGGGCATCTCCAGGTGCTCCGGCAGCAACCTTGAGTCGCCCGGCAGCCAGATCGAGCCGTCCGGCGTGTCGAGCCAATAGCCGCAGTAGTCCTCGCGCGCCCACGTGCGCCAGGCCCATTTGCTGGACTCGTTTTGCCAGGCGTGCCACGCGGGCGTGAGGCGCGCCGTCACCGAGCCCACCGAGAAGGACTCGCCGATGCCATGACCGACGCCGGGCAGGCCCTCCTCGCGCGCGACCTCGGCCACGTAGCGCGGAGCATGGTAGGCGGGGCACACACCGGCAATGTCATGGCAGGTGGGGCGGCTGAAGTGGTCGTTGTCGATGTGCGTGATAAGGACCGCTTCGAGTGCGGGCACGTTCGCGGGCGCAACCGGCGCTTCAAAGAGCACGGGCATGTCAAAGCCCTCGAGCACGGGGTCGATCATGACGCACGTGCCGCGGGAGTTGAGAAGGATGCCCGCGCCGCCGAGCCACGTCACCGCCGTGTCCGCGCGGGACCCGAACGCCTCCGGGCCCAGGGGCACGGTCCCGGCAGGCATTGCCTGGTTCTTCTCGTTAGTGATGACGCTCTTCAAATCCATGGCGTGTCCTTTCTGTCAATTGGGGACGTGTTTTTTCGTACAGATAACCTGTCCCAAAGCGTCTGCACGAAAAAACACGTCCCCAATTGACACACTACATGAGCAGCATGAGCAGGGGGACGATGACGAATGACGCGATGGTTGAGACGATGGTGCCCTGGGAGAGCAGCTCGCCGGGACGGCCGTATGTGGAGGCAATCGCCGCCGCCATCGAGCCCGTGGGCATGGCGAGCATCACGATGAAGACGACGAGCGAGAGCGCATCCGGCACCACCGGGGCCAGCAGCAGGTAGCACGCTGCAGGCACAAGCAGAAAGCGAATGGCCGAGAAGCCCCAGAGGCGGCCGTTGCCGAGAACCTGTCCCAGGTCCGCCTCCGCGATGGCGAGGCCTACGAGCATCATGGCAAGAGGGGACGTGGCGCCGCCCACCATGTCGACGGCTTGCGCCACGGGCCCGGGAAGGGGCACGCCCGAGAAGAACACGACGAGCGCTATGACGCTCGCAACCATGGGAACGTTGAGGACGTTCTTGAGGACGCCGGAGAAGCGAGAAGAGCGTGCGGTCGCCACGTCCTTCTCGCCCGTGTCTCCCGAGGTCAGAACCCCGACGCCGATGCTGTAGAGAAAGACGTTGGAGACCGCGATGAAAATACTCCCAAGAAAGACCGACCCGCCGCCGAAGAGCGACTCGAGCACGGCGAAGCCGATGAAGCCCGTGTTGGTGAGCACGCCCATGAAGAGGTAGAGCGGTCGCTCTTCGCATGGGACCCGCAGCGCAAGACACGCCAACGCAGCCGCAGCAAGCATCACGAAGAAGAGCGCAGAGCCGAGGACGAACGACCATGTGACCTGCTCGGTGCCCGCCGAGCTATCGACCTCGCCCACCGACGCCAGAATCGTGCACGGCAGGGTCACGTTGAAGATGAGCGCGGAGAGCCTGGGCCGCACATCTGAGGTGAGGAAGCCCGCTCGCGCCGCAACGTAACCGATGAGCGTCACGAGCACGAGCGAGCCCATGCTCCCGAGGACGGTGAGGATGTCCATGCGCGGCTTGCCTACTTTGCGTTGGGGTTCGTGGTGCCCGCGAGGGGCTTCTCGCCGGGGCGGGCGGCCGGGCCAACGAGCTCGTGCGCAACGTAGGGCTCCTCGAGGTAGGCGACCTCCTCAGACGTGAGCTCCACGTCGAGCGCCGCCACCGCGTCGTCCACGCGCTCGGGCTTGGAGCAGCCCACGATCGGCGCGTCCACGCCGCGCGCCCAGTGCCAGGCGAGCGCGATGCGCGACATGGGGACGCCGTGGCGCTCGGCCAGCTCGTCGACGCGCGTCACGATGGGCATGTCGCGCTCGCGGTCGGCGTCGTACTTGTTGCGCATCGTCGCGTCGGTCGTCGAGCGCTTGGACGCGGAGTCCCAGGTGGGGCGGCACAGGTGCCCGGACGCCAGCGGGCTGTAGGGCGTCAGCGCCATGTCATACTGGCGGCACACGGGGATCATCTCGCGCTCATCCTCGCGGTAGAGCAGGTTGTAGTGGCACTGCATGCTCGTGAACGGGGTCCAGCTGTTCTTCTCGGCCACGACCTGCATGTTGTGGAGCTGGTAGGCGTACATCGCGCTCGCGCCGAGGGCGCGCACCTTGCCCGCGCGCACGAGGGCGTCCAGCGCCTCCATGGTCTGATCGATGGGCGTTTCGTAGTCGAAGCGATGGATGATGTAGAGGTCCAGGTAATCCGTGCCCAGGCGCGCGAGCGTTCCGTCGATCTCACGGTTGATCGCCTCGCGCGAGAGCCCGCCATCGTTGAAGAAGACCTTGCTGGCCAGGACCACCTGCTCGCGCGGCACGCCCAGGTCGCGCAGGGCGGCGCCGATGTACTCCTCGCTCGTGCCGTGCGCGTAGCAGTTGGCCGTGTCGATGAAGTTCACGCCCAGCTCGAGCGCGCGGGCGATCACCGCGCGCGTCTCGTCCGGGCCGATCGTCCACTGGTGGAAGTCCGCCGAGGGCTGGCCGAAACTCATCCCGCCCAGGCACAGCCGCGAGATCTTGATGCCGGAGTGTCCGAGCGTCGTGTACGTCATCTCTGTCATGCCGCAACCTTTCTGTCAGTTGTATCCGTTGGGGACGTGTTATTTCGTGCAGACCATTTGGGACAGGTTATGTGCACGAAATAACACGTCCCCAACGTGCTGTTACGCGGGGTAGTCCTCGTCGGTGACGGGCTCGAGCCACTCGTTGCCGCAATTCTCGCCCGGCGCCTCGAAGGCGATGTGGCTGAACCAGCTGTCGCGCGCGGCGCCGTGCCAGTGCTTGACGCCAGCCGGAATCACCACGACGGTGCCCGGCGTGAGCTCCTGCGGTGGGTTGCCCCACTCCTGGTACCAGCCGCGACCGTCGGTGCAGACGAGAATCTGCCCGCCGCCCTTCTCGGCATTGTGCACGTGCCAGTTGTTGCGGCAGCCCGGCTCAAAGGTGACGTTGGATAGCCCCACGCCGCACTCCGCGGCGCTGGTCAGCGGGTTGAGGTACGAGTTGCCGATGAAGTACTGGGCATACGCGTCGTTGGGGTCGCCCAGGCCGAACATGGGCGAGAAGGACGCGCCCTCGCCGGCGTCCGCCTCGTCCCCGTAGACCTTGAGCGCCACGCGAAACGCCGCCCACGCGTTGGGCCAGCCGGCATAGAAGGCCTCGTGGGTGAGAATCTCCGCCATCTCCTCGCGCGTGACGCCGTTTTTGCGCGCCGTGGCCATGTGATACTCGAACGAGCTGTCCACCATGCCCTTGGCCACAAGCGTCACCACGGTCACGATCGAACGCATCTTGAGGCTGAGCTGCTCCTCGCGGCCCCATACCTCGCCAAAGAGCACGTCATCGTTGAGCTGCGCGAACTTGGGGGCGAGCTCGCCCAGCTGGTCGCGTCCCGCCGTCTGCTTGACTGCCATCTTGATCTCCTTTCACCGGACCTTGTCCGCTTGGTTACTTGCGAATGGATGCCTGGTCGCGAGTAACGCCGGCCCCAGCCGTGTAATACAGGTTCACCGAAAATGCCGTGTCTACTCCCCTAGGCGACGTCCGTCGAATGCGCTTCCTTCGCGGGTCCCAGAAACTAGTTCGCATTGGGTAGCTGAAAACCATGTACCCAGCAACGTTTGTCCAGATAGTTCTTTGGTGAGCCGATTCGAATGCGAACTATTTTCACGACCCCTCATATAGAGCCTCGATCTTCACCTCATACGTCCGCTCCAAACCCCGCAGCGCGTCGAGCGGACCCACGGCGTGGCCCAGCGTGACCTGTCCGCCGTAGCGAGCGGAGTTGCGCTCGTCGTCGAAGAAGAGCGCGAGCCAGTCTCCCTCGGGCTTGTAGTTGAGGTCGCCGTCGGACCAGCCGGGGTGGACGTCGGTGGCATCGTGCGGAAGCGAGAAGGGCAGCTGCCCGCAGCACCCCACGCTCGAGACGCTCATGGAGAGCTCCTGCGGCAGGCGGTCAGCAAGCGCGCGGGCGGCGGCGGACCCGTTCAGCTCCACCGGCACCGTAACCTCGCCTATCCGCAGCTCAACCCTCACGTCCGCCTCCCCTGATGAAAAGGGACTGTCCCTTTTCATCATTCTCCGTTGTGGGAGGATGAACTACAATTGCTTATATCGCATATCGTGATATGAATTAACGTAATGGAGCATACATGGAACTCCGCACCCTGCGCTACTTCCTCGCCGTCTGCGAGCACGGAACGATGTCGCGCGCGGCCGAGGCGCTGCATGTGACGCAGCCCGCGCTCTCGCGTCAGATCGCCGCACTGGAGCGCGAGCTCGGCGCCCCGCTCCTCGAGCGCCGCAGCCGCAGCGTCACGCCAACCGAAAAGGGCCTCTACCTGCGACGTCGCGCGCAGGAGATCGTAGGCCTCGCGGACCAGACCGCGACGGACCTCGCGCACGGCGAGAACATCGTGGAGGGTGACGTCTTCATCGGCGCCGGCGAGTCCGAGGGCCTGCGCGTGATTGCACGCCACGTGCGCGCCTTTCGCGAGAAGTACCCCGGTGTGCGCTTCCACCTGCACAGCGGCAACGCTCCCGACCTCATCGAGCGCCTGGAGCACGGCGTCGACGACTTCTCCGTGCTGATGAGCTACCCAGACGTTGACCGCTACGCCCACCTGCGCCTCTCCCCCACCGACGCCTGGGGCGTGCTCATGCGCGACGACGACCCGCTGGCCGCACGCGAGGCCGTGAGTCCCGTCGACCTTCTCGACGTGCCGCTGATCGTGCCAGAGCGCCATGCCAAGGGCGACAAGCTCACCGGGCTTCTCGCCACGTGGTTCGGCGAGCACGCCTCCGAGGCAAACGTGGCCGCAACGTACAACCTCGCCTACAATGGCGCGCTGCTCGTGCGAGAGGGCGTGGGCCGCATGCTCTCCTTCGACGGGCTCACGACGGTGGGCCCGGGCACGGAGCTGGAGTTTCGCCTGCTCTTCCCGCCGCTCGTCTCGGTCATCGACCTCGCCTGGAAGCGCGACGTCCCCCTCGGCGACGCAGCGCGACGGTTCCTGGAGCTCGCTCGCTCGGGCAATCTGTAAATTGGGGACTGTCCCCAATTTACAGATGGCGACATACAATGGGCCGGAGACAGTCCCTTCGCGCAGTGAGAGGAGACGGCCATGAAGGTCATGCTCGTTAACGGAAGCCCGCACAAGACGGGGAGCACCAACCGCGCGCTCGAGGAGGTGGCGCGCACGCTGGAGTCAGAGGGCGTCGAGGCGGAGATCTTCTGGATCGGCGCGC
This sequence comes from uncultured Atopobiaceae bacterium, assembly GCA_944320975.1. GTDB lineage: Bacteria > Actinomycetota > Coriobacteriia > Coriobacteriales > Atopobiaceae > Thermophilibacter. The sequence goes on from CALUJM010000006.1 coordinate 86,633, forward strand.
GGCCCGTGGGCGGATGCGTGGCCTGCGGCGGGTGCGCCAAGCTCGGCCGCTGCGCGTTCGACGACGTGGTGAACGAGTTCCGGCCCAAGGCCGCCGAGGCCGACGGCTTTGTCTTTGGCGCGCCGGTGCACTACGCGCACGCCGCAGCGTCGCTTCTGGGCTTCATGGACCGCCTCTTCTACAGCAACGGCCGTGCGGGCGAGAAGAACGTGCTCGCATACAAGCCGGCGGCTGCCGTGGCGAGCGCCCGGCGCGGCGGCACCACCTCGGCCTTCGACGACATCAACAAGTTCTTCACCATCGCGCAAATGCCCGTAGTGAGCTCGCGCTACTGGAACAACGTGCACGGCAACGTGGCCGAGGAAACCGAGCAGGACGCCGAGGGCCTCTGGACCATGCGCCAGCTCGGCCGCAACATGGCGTGGATGCTCAAGTGCCTCGAGGCGGGCCGCACGGCGGGCGTTCCGCTGCCCGCGCAGGAGGCCGGCCAGACGACGAACTTCATCCGTTAGGGACAGCCGCGACGACAGCCAGAGCCCTTCACGCCTGCATCTCGCAGTCGGCTTACCGGGAGCTGACGCCGACCCCGTACACTGGTGAGAAGAACGTGGATAATCCGCCCTCCGTCGAAAGGGGTTACCATGGCCGCGGTCGTCGCATACTGCTCGCAGACGGGCTCTGCCAAGAGATACGCCGACTGGCTCGCGGAGGAGCTCGGATGCCAGGCGGCCCCGCTCGAACGAATCGAGGTCGCCGCCGCAGACGCGGACCTCGTGGTCCTCTGCAGCTGGTTCCACGCGGCATCGCTCAAGGGGGCAAAACGGTTCCGGACCTATATCGCAGCGCACGGCGAGAAGCGCTATGCCATAGTTGCCGTGGGCGCCACGCCCATGCCCTGCGAGCTCTGGCCCGCAAGCGAGCACGAGGAGGCGTTCCGACGCTCCTTCCCCACAGACGCCTACCCCGACCTGCCATGGTGCTACTGCCAGGGCGGCTTTCACTTCGAGCGGCTCGGCGCGGTTGACAAAGTCATGATGCGCATCTACTTCAAGATGCTCGAAGGCGAGGTGCGCAAGGGTGACCAGCGCTCGGCCACGGCCCTCGCCCAGATGCGCAAGGGCTACGACGGCTGCGAGCGCAGCTACCTCGATCCGCTGGTCACCGAACTCCGAGCACGCGGTTGGGCGTAGGGACGACCCACGAGGTTCTTCTCGACTACGCTGTGTGAATCTTGTCTACGAACTCCCTAAAGAGCGGCATATCATAGCCAATCCGACCGCGCCCGCGCTCTCCAATGACGCCCTGTTCAATGAGACGCGCACGATACTTGGACGCGTAGTTGCTGCTCACACCCATGCGCTTCGCGACATTTGAAATGGAGCTCACGTCCCCGCTATCGGGCAGCATCGCCTCAAGAAACTGAACATCCTGTTCGGAGAGCTCGCGATAAATGATGCTGGACGCAGCGGCGCAGGAAAGAAACGGACTCGTCTCGCAACAACGCTGACACCTGCTGGGGAAGGCCCGCCATGAGCAGTCCCACTCGTTTGCCCTCACGGACGAAGAGTTGGTACGTAGAGGCGAAAGCGATCATCTCGTCGAGCGTGACGCGAATCTCGTCGATGGTTATCAGGAGGCCTATGTCGTACTTCTCCAGCGACTTGAACAGGCGATTCATGCGCGTGCGCCAGTTCTCGGGCTCTTTCACTTGTTTTGCAAGTTTTCCCGAGTTTTCCCTTCTTTTCCCGTTTGGCGAAAGCCTTCCGGCGATGAAACATGCTCTGCCCGCGACATGATGGAGCGCAGATGCTGATAAGGCTTTACAGCGAACGCCCCAGCTCGAAGGCGCGCTGCGGGGCGTCGGACGCGCGCGTCATGGACGGCGTGCCGCAGCCGTGGCCGAGCACGCGTCCGCAGTCGCGCAGGTCGAGGTAGCGGACCAGCGTGTCGTAGTGCGCCTCGAGCGCTTCGAAGGTCCAGCTGTCCGCGTTCCACGCCACGGCGAGAAGAACGGAGCGCAGCCGCCGCGCCGTGATGGCGGAGTTCTCGGAGCAGAAGCGGTCGATCACGGCCTTGAGCTGGGCCGACATACCGTAGTAGTAGTAGAGCGGGGTCGCCAGGACCAGCACGTCGGCCGCGAGGATCTTCTCGAGGATCGCGGCCATGCCGTCGCGCTGGACGCACGGGCGCGCCCCGTAGCCGCAGGCCACGCAGCCTGTGCAGGGCCTCACGTCCACCCGGGTCACATCGATGCGCTCGACCTCGTGTCCCGCCTGGCGCGCCCCGCGCGCGAACTCCTCGCAGAGGATGGCGGTGGAGCCGTCAGGGTTTGGACTTCCCTGCAAGATGACGATGTTCATGTTCTTCTCCTACAGCCCCAGTCCCGCTGCCCAGTCCGCAGCCTCGTCACCGGCGCCGGATGAGAAGCGCGCGCCCTCGCGCCAGTCACCAGAGCCGGCAAGCTCCTCAAGGCCATCGGCGCTGCCCCCAATACCCGAAGAGCCAGACGTGCAGAACGGCACCACGGTCTTGCCGTCGAAGTCGTTGCCCGCCACGAACGTGCGCAGCGGCCATGCCGCCTCGCCCCACCAAATCGGGTAGCCGAGAAGGACCGTGTCGTAGTCGGCCCAGCCGTCGGGCGTGACCTGCGCGAGCTCGGGGTTGGTCCCGTCCGCGCGCTCAACGCTCGTGCGGGAGGCGTCGTCGCTGTAGTTCAGGTCCGCCTCGGTGTAGGGCTGCGTAGCCTCGATGGCAAAGACGTCCGCCCCCAGACGCTCGGCAATCGCGGTGGCCACGCCCTCCGTATTGCCCGTCGCCGAGAAGTACGCGACGAGCACGTTACCCGCCGGCGTGGCATCCGCCGCGGGGTGCCCTCGACCAACTCCGTTGCCAGATCGGCCGTGGGCGCCTCGTCCTTCTCGCCGGAGCAGCCGGCCAGGAGCGCGGTCGTGCCCGCTACGGCAATTACCAGGAGGTTCCTTCTCGTCAGCATGTTCTTCTCCCCTTCTGTCCGTGCGCTACGCGCGCTTCACCTCGATGGTCCCCGCCATGTCCGCAATGTGCTCCGTGCCTGCCACCGCGCGCCCCAGCTCGTAGAGGCTGCCGTTGCCGGAGAAGTCGTCGTAGAACATCACGACGTCGCCCCACGGCTCGTAGTAGGCGAGCACGCCGGCTCCACCCTCGGCGAGCGGGGCGTCTGAGCAGTCGAGCGCCTCGGGCGGGTAGAAGGTCTGCTCGTTGTTGCCAAAGGGCTCGACCGAAAGCGTCAACGGCAGCTGCCCGTAGAGCGCACGGGCCGCCGCGGAGTCATTGAGCTCGTAGGTCGCCGTCTGCCCGTTGCAGGTAACGTTTATTGTCATGCTCTCCCCCTCCGTCGTTCCAGAGTCCAGATCAACCAGCTCGTAGGTCTGGCTGCCCAGGCCGATGGCCTCGGCGTGGTCGAGCGTATGGACACCGTTTCTGCTCTCGATGCGCTCAACGAGCGCCGCGCCGTCCGGAGCCGCGTAGACGAGGTCCACGCATGCGCGGTCGAGCGCCACCGGGTCGGGCGAGGCCAAAATGCCGATGTCGGCCATCTCGGGTTCCGCCGGGTGAGAGTCGCAGTCGCAGTCCACCGACAGGCGGTTCATCACGTTGACGTAGCACATGGCGCCGCCCACGCCGCCGAAGTGGTCCGAGACCGCCTTGGCGGCCTCGACCATGGACTCGAGAAAGTCGTCTTGGGCGGGGCTGCCCCAGCTCGTGGTGGAGGTGCCCGCGCTGTGGATGAGCATCTTGCCCTCTCGGCTGGCGATGCCGATGGAACAGTTCTTGATGGCGCCGCCGAAGCCGCCCATCGCGTGGCCCTTGAAGTGCGCGAGTGAGACCACGGAGTCATAGTTCGCTAGGTGGGCGCCCACGAGGTCCTCGGTAAGGTGCGCGCCGCCTTCGACGGGCAGGCTCATCGCGCCGTCGGCATCCATGATGTCCACGTCAGCGATGGCGGTGAAGCCGTGGTCGGCGGCGGCTCGGAGGTGACTCTCCGTGGTGCCGCGCGCCCCGCCGTAGGCAGTGTTGCACTCCACGATCGTGGCGCCAAGGCCGCGCACGAAGTCGCCGATGAGATTGGGCGAGAGGAAGTTGTGACCACCCGGCTCGCCGGTGGAGAGCTTCACGGCTACGTTGCCCGTGGGCGAGAAGCCCAGAGCGTCGAACGCGCGGCGCAGGCCGGCGGGGCTGATGTCGCGCGTGAGGTAGACCGTCGCGGAGGGGGTCGGCGCGGCTGCGCGCTCAGGGGGCTCCGGCGTCACGGGCTCGGGCCCGGGCCCGGGCGCGGGCTCCGCCGTCCCACAGCCCGCCAGCGCCGCCGTTGCCGCAGTCGCAGCCAGCGCGTTTACGAACGCTCTTCTCGTCAGCATGTTCTTCTCCCTCCCAATGATTCAAAAGGGGTCTGTCCCCTCTTGAATCACGCACGGATCTTGGCGAAGCTCAGGCAGTCGGCGATCTTCTCGCCCGTGGCCAGATAGGTGTAGGTAGGCATCTCAAAGAGCACGGGGTGCAGTGCCGCGACGTCCACCTTACCGTCCTCGGTCACGATCGCGTCGTCCGCGTAGGTGCCCGCGATCGAGCAGATGAAGTTCTCGAAGTGGTCGATCTCGTAGACGTCCTCCACGCGGCACTCCATGGAGAGCTTGGCGTCGTCGATGAGCGGAGCGCCGACCTCACCTGCCGTCCAGGCAAAGACGTCGGCCTTGCTCTGGCGCGCTCCGCTCACGCTGCCGCAGAAGTCCGCGCGGTCGAGCCAGGACTCGTCGACCACGTTCACAGAGAGCACGCCCGCCTGCTTGATGTGTTGGTTGATGAAGTGCGCACCGGCAAGGCTCACCATGATCTTGCTGTGGCTGGGGATGCCCGTGTGCGCCACGAGCGTCCAGGTTGGCTCGCCACCGCTCATTGCTCCCACCACGATCACGGGCATGGGATAGAGCGCGGGCTTTGATCCGATGTTCTTCTTCATGCGTTCTCCTTCGTATCAAACTTTTGTGTGAATTGGGGACTGTCCCCAATTTACAGGCTGGCGCGGAAGATGCGAATGATTTCGTCGCGCGTAAGGATGTGGTAGCCGCCCTGCATGACGAGGGTGGAGTCGGCAAGGTCCTCGAGCATGTCCTCGGTGGCGCCGAGCTCGGAGATGCTCATCACGCAGCCGATCTCGCGCATCCAGGCCTCCATGGCGTCGAGGCCGGCGGACGCGAGCTCCTCGGTCGTGCGGCCCTCCGGCGAGACGCCCCACACGTTGGTCGCGAACCGCGCGAACTTCTCGACGCCATACGTCATAATCAGGCGGTAGTACGGCAGCGCCACGGCCGCGAGCGTCATGCCGTGCGTGGCGTCGGTGTGGGCGCCGACGGCCTGGCCGAGCATATGGACCTCCCAGTCCGTGGACTTGCCGCAGGCCACGAGCGTGTTGAGCGCCCACGTGGCGCACCACATGATGTTGGAGCGGGCCTCATAGTCCTCCGGGTTGGCCACGGCGGCGCGGCTGGCGGTGACCAGCGACCTCATGAGGCCCTCAGAGAGGTAGTCGGACGTGTTGTCGTCCGTACCCGAGAAGTACTGCTCGGTGATGTGGTTCATGATGTCGAAGATGCCGGCGACCATCTGGTACCTGGGCAGCGTGTAGGTGAACTCGGGGTTCAACACGGCAAAGCGCGGGAACACGCGCGCGTCCGCGAAGACGTGGCCTACCTTCATCTTGGCCTCGTGGTTGGTGATGACCGAGCCGCAGTTCATCTCGGAGCCGGTGCCCACCATCGTGAGAACCGAGCCCACGGGGATGACGTCGAGGTCGGCCGCCGGCTCGTCGAAGTCCACCCAGTACTTCTGCCAGGGGTCCACGTCTGCCGGCAGGTTGGCCGAGACCGCCACGCCCTTGGCGTAGTCGACGCAGGATCCGCCGCCCACCGCGAGGATGAGGTCCACGTGGTTCTCGCGCGCGATGCGCACGCCCTCATAGAGCTTCTCGACCGTGGGATTGGGCATAACGCCCGCGTCCTCGACAACAGTCTTGCCCGCCGCTGCCAGCGCGGCGATCACCTGGCCGTAGATGCCGTTCCTCTTGATGGAGCCGCCGCCGTAGACGAGCTGGACGGTCGGGCCGTAGGCCGCGAGCTCGCCGACCAGGGCGTCCATCGCGTCCTTGCCAAAGATAAGCTTGGTGGGATTGTGGTAGGTGAAGTTGCCGAGCATACGCGCTCCTTCCGACGAAAGGTTCTTCTCGGCTCATAAGTTACGTTGCGTTACGTATCTTGTCAATGGTTAGGTGACGCCATTTTTCTTATTTTCCTAATAAGCTGCGGTATACTTTCCTCGTACACGGTTTGGAGGAGTCATGGCAGATTTCATTCGCGCGCGCAGCGCCGAGCAGAAGGGGCAGCGCCTCGAGGAGATCAAGGGGGCCGTCCGCAGGCAGTTTGCCGCGCGCCCCTACCACGAGATAACGCTCACGACGATCGCCGACGAGCTCGGCTGGTCGCGCGCCAACCTGTACAAGTACGTCTGCACCAAGGAGGAGGTCTTCCTGCTCTTGACCGCGGACGAGATGGACTCCTACTTCAACGCGCTGCTCACTGCCCTGCCCGAGGGCTGCGGCCTCGCGCCGGACACCGTGGCCGAGGTCTGGGCGGGCATCGCCAACGCGCACCAGGAGTACTTCCGCCTGGGCGACCTGCTCACCACAATCGTGGAGACCAACGTCACCATCGAGCGCCTCATGGCCTTCAAGCGCGCCTATTACGACCACGTGGCGCAGATGCGCGAGCACCTGCCCCTCATCCTCGACATCGCGCCCGAGCGCGTTGAGCCCCTGCTCGTCGCCATCTACTACCACGCAACCGGCCTGGTCAGCGGCTGCTGGAGCAACCCGCTCATCGCCGAGGCACTCGATCGGCTCGAGATCTCTCGGCCCGAGACGGACTTCCGCGCCGAGATGCGCGACTTCATCGGGATGTGCCTCGACCACTACGCTCGCTAGCTAGCCAGCCAGCGAGCGAGCGGGTCGCGAGGCCCTCATGCGCGCGATTGCGATCCCCGTAAGACCGAGAAGAGGCAGCAGGGTGGTCGCGTCCTAGGCACTCATAAGGCCCGTTGCCTCCGGAATCTGCGCCCCCAGCGTGAGAAGCACCGAAAGGCGCGGGTCGTTACGGCAGGCGCAGATAGCCGTCCCAGGGGTAATCATAGTAGCCGCGGATGCAGATCTCGCGGCCAGTCTGGTCACCGGGGCGCCCGCCCTCGATGCCTCCCCACTCGTTGACCGAGGCATGTACGATCTGACCGTTACCGAGGTAGACCGCGGTGTGATACTCCTCGTTAAGGAGGATGTCACCGCGGCGCAGACCCGAGGTCCCAGACGTCCACGCAAGGCCGCTCGCGGTGAGGGCAGCGAGCATGTCGTGAGTGTCGTCAGCCCATGCCGTGTCGACACCGGCGACCCTGAGCGCCGCGATCACGAGCGAAGAGCAGTCGTAGTCGCCGTACTCGCCCCAACGGAAGCGCTGGTCATAGCCATGGGCGTTGTCTTCAGCGATTCCCAGCATCCAGCTCACGTACGTCTCGATGGCAAGAGCGCTTCCGCCCGCGAGCGGTACAAGCAGGCCGTCGTTGTTGGCCTCGTAGTAGCTCCCCGCGCCACCGGCAACACCTGGCCGCCAGCAGCGGGCGTTGCGGAGCACGTAGCCCGCGCCCTTCTCGCCAAAGTGCACGCCGTCCTCAAGCTCGAAGTAGCCCGTGCGCGCGGCGTAGAACCCGGGGGCGTCGGGGAGCTCCTCGAGCCAGTAGCGCTGCAGCCCGCCGCCGTCGTAGACGCCCGTCACGAGCCAGCCGGACGCGCACGCGAGCTTGCCGTCGTTGTCCGCGAGCAACACGCGGCCGTCGTCGCGGGCGAGCTTGCCGCGCAGCACGTAGCCCACGTCGTCCAAGCCGCAGTACGTTGCGCCGTCGACCTCGAACAGGCCCGTGCGCGCGGCGTGCGTCACGGGGTCAATATAGTAGCGCTGCAGGCCGCCATCCGTGAACTCCCCCGTCACCGCCCAGCCCGGGTCGAGCAGGCGGCCGTCGTTGTTGGCCAGGTAGACGCGGTCGACTACGGCGAGGCGGCCGCGCAGGACCCGACCGTCCTCGCAGGCGTAGCCCCATCCGTCCGCATCCGCGTCGAAGAGGCCTCCACGAAAGAGCCGGCCCTCGACGATCCAGTAGCGCTCGAGGCCGTGGCCACCGTGGTCGTCGACGACCCATCCGGTGTAGGGGCGAGGCGCGCCGGTGGCATCGATGGCGCCGTCCCAGTAGGTATCGCCGTCCCAGCCTACGGTTGCAGCGCGGGGCACGGGCTCGGCGACGAAATCGGCGGTAGCGGCAGGCGTGACCTCGGGCTCTGTGCCGAGCGCGACGCCGACGCCCTCCGCGCTCGCCGGAATGGGCGCGGCGGCCAACGCAAGCGCAAGGGTCGTCGCGGTCAGGATCCCAAGCAGCCTCTTATCCACGTTTCCTCCCAGGTGACAATCACGCGCCGGCCCGCCGAGCGGCGTGGGGCGCGGCGGAGGGGCGCGGGCCCGACGCCTCCATTTTGACAAAGCGCTGCAGGGCCGTCTCCCCGGCGGCCCCGCGCGACCGGTAAACGGTCGACAGCACGTTCTTCTCGTTATGTATGCAAAGTCTACTTGTCACAAAATGCAAAGTACGCTATGCTAAGGATGCTTAGCAAACTTTGCAAGATTGAACACAGGGAAGGAGACGGATGAGGACGCGCATACGCGAGCTGCGCCGCGCGCGCAAGATGAGCCAGGCCGAGCTCGCCGACGCCGTGGGAACCACGCGGCAGACCATCACGTCCATCGAGGTGGGCAAGTACACCGCCTCGCTGCCGCTCGCCTACAAGATCGCTCGGTACTTTGGCCTCACGATCGAGGACGTCTTTGACTTTTCCGACATTGAAGAGGAGCTGTGATCGCCATGAGAACCATCGAGACTATGCGCGCCACCGTCCGCGGTCGTCTGCGTCGCGAGAGGGTCCTGCTTGTCGTCACCCTCGCAGCGTGGGTTGCCTTGCTCGCGCTCACCATGTCTGACGCGCTCCCCGCCCCACACGGGGACTCGCGTGCCTCAGGCTTCCTCTCGGGGTTCATGATGGGCATGTTCACCGTCGCCGCAGGCATCACCGCACGACAGGTCCTCGGCCTGCGCCGCGCGCTTCGCGATGAGGCAGCGCTGCGCCGCTTCCTCGCACGCGAGAACGACGAGCTCCAGGCGCACCTCGAGCGCGAGGTCGCGCGCACCTACGTTCAGCTGATGCCCGCCCTCGCCGTGGTCGCCGTCCTCGCTGGGGCGCTCGTGAGCTTTGAGTCCATGATCTCCGTGGCAGCCACGCTGGTTTTTCTCGCGCTCGTCCTGCTCGCCGTGAAGATCTACTACAAGCGCGCCCTCGCCGCCCCCGCAGCGGAGTAAAGTAGCGCCAACAGCCGTTCCCGCGCGAAAGGAGCACCCATGGACGAGGTCCTCGCCTATCTCAAGGCCAACCCCACGTACTTCCTGGCAACCGTCGACGAGGCGGGCAACCCGCAGGTCCGCCCCTTTGGAACCATCGCCAAGTTCGAGGGCAAGCTCTACATCCAGACCGGGCGCGTGAAGCCGGTCTCCGAGCAGATGCTCGCCCACCCGCGCGTGGCCATCTGCGCGTCCGGCACCGACGGCACGTGGCTGCGCATCACGGCCGACGCCGTGCTCGACGACCGCCTGGAGGCGCGCGAGGCAGTGCTCGCGGAGTATCCCGAGCTGCAGCCCATGTACGCCGCCGACGACGGCAACTGCGAGGTCTTTGCGCTGGAGAACGTCACCGCCACGTTCTGCTCGTTCACGGCCGACCCGTACACGATCCGCTGGTAGCGCTCCCGGCCCCAGGCAGACGTCCCTCTGAGGGTATGTACACCTGCCCCCGAGGGTATGTACACCCGCAAGCCCTCCGCTGATTTTCGTCAGGCCTCTGACCTGCGAGAACGCGGAGGGCTTTCCATGCAGGGTGTACATACCCTCAGAAGCCCTCGACAGCGGAAAGGATGTCTGCCGCCCGGCTAGCCGCCAAACGAGAAGAGCGCGGCGCCGGCGCCCGCCTCGCGCCACGCGGCGATGCGCGCCATGCGCTCGACCGTCGACGCGGCGAGCGGCTCGGGCAGCGCGTCCGGCGAAAACCAGCCCACCTCCAGGCTCTCGTCGTCGGCCACGCGCGGCTCTGCGCTGCCGCCCTCGGCAAGCCGGCAGACGAAGCTCAGGTCCAGGTACTGCGTCTGGTCGCCGTTGGCGTAGACCGTCATGCGGCGCCCCGCCTTCACGCTCGCCAGCGCGACGGGCACCACGTCCACGCCCGTCTCCTCGGCGACCTCGCGAATCACGGTATCAGCCGGCTCCTCGCCCGGCTCGTTGATGCCGTAGACGAGCGCCCACTCGCCGGTGTCGGCGCGCCGGCCGAGAAGGACGCGCCCCTCGAAATCCTCGACATATGCCGTCACACCGATGAGCCACAGCAGGTCGTGGCCGATCTTCTCGCGCAGGCGAAGGATGAACTCGGGCGTCGCCATGTCCTTCTCGCCTCCCTAGTCGAGCCGGTCGCGGTCGTCGCGCCCGGGGAACTCGATGTGTATCTTCCCGCCGCGCACGAAGAACCAGATGACCACGATGACAAAGATCGCCGGCAGCAGCGAGAGCGCCCCGGCAACGATGTTCACCAGGAACGACACCACGAGCGAAACGACAAACGCCACGACCAGCAGGGTGAGAATCAGTCCGATAAACCCGGACATGCGTGCCTCCGATCACGAGTTTCCTAGGCGCAGTATACCCGTCCGAGCCGGTCGGCGCGCCTAGAGCTCCGCGCGGCTCCCCGCGTGCAGATAGCCCACGCGCTCGTGCAGCGTGTCGCGCAGCAGGGCAAACGCGTCGGTCCCGGTACAGTGGAACGTGAGGTAGCGCGTGGACCGCGCGGCGAGCTCGGCCGCGAGCGCGCGCGTGAGCTCGGGGTCCTCCACCGTGCCGCCGCTCGGGTCCATCAGGTGAAAGCCGGCGACCACGGCGTCGAGCGGGCCGCCCGCAAGCTCCTCCGCGGCGTCCATGATGTTGAGGATGCCCCCGTGCGAGCAGCCGGAGACCAGGTAGCGGTGGTCGCCCTCGACGATCAAAAGACTCTGCTCGTGCAGAAAGCGGTCCGGCGCGAACCCGCCGTCGCGCCGCTCCATCAGACGCCGGTTGGAGCGCGCCGCCGGGTGGTCGCGCCGCGCGGTCGAGAAGAGCGTGAGCCCAGCGCCCACCTCGTGCCTCTCGCCCACCACGATCACGCGCGGGTCCGCGGCGAGCACCGGATCCAGCCCGATTGCGTGATGACGCTCGGGCGTGCCGGAGACGTGCTGCTCGAAGGCATGCTCGCGCACGTAGACGGGCGCCTCGCGCCCCGCCTGCGCGCACGCGTCGAGAAACGCGCGCAGGCCGCCGCCGTGGTCGTAGTGCCCGTGGGAGAGCACTGCCAGGTCGGCCGTGGTCACGTCCACGCCGAGCGCGCGGGCGTTGGCAAGAAAGGTGTCGTCCGGGCCCATGTCAAACAGGACGCGCTGCCCGTCGGCGAGCTCGATCCACAGCGACAGGCCGTGCCGGGCCACAAGGCGGCTCGACGGCGTGCAGTTCTCCATCAGCACCGTGACATGCACGTTCTTCTCGCCTCCTGATGAAAAGGGACAGTCCCTTTTCATCATACGCCCGCGGGCAAGTCGGCCGCGCTTGCCGACGCGTCGAATGTGGCGCCTGCCAGCGGGTATAAACGCCGATAAGCGTCAACTCGACCCGAGGAGGCAACCATGTTTTTTAAAAATATCCTGGTTCCCTACGACGAGTCCGACCACGCGAAGAGCGCCCTGCACATCGCGCTGGGAATGGCCGGCCCCTATCCGGAGGCGAAGGTGCACGTGGTGACCGTCATCCCCTCGGAGTCCCTGCCCAACCCCACGCTGCTGGGCGACATCGGGCTCGACACCCCCTACGCCCTCGGCGATCCCACGACCTACGAGCGCATCATGGACTCCGCCGTCGAGCGGGCGGTCGCGGACATCCAATCCTTTGTCGAGGAGTCGCGAGACGACGCGCAGTGCAAGATCGTTGCCAACGCGGTCATCGCCAGCTCCGCGCTCGAAGGCATCGTCGACTACGTCACGAGCCGCGACATCGACCTCGTGATCATGGGCCGGCGCGGCCTGGGCGCCCTGCGCGGCATGCTCGGCAGCGTGAGCTTTGGCGTGCTGCGTTCCGTCGACGTGCCGGTGCTCACGGTGAAGTAGGCCCGTAGCGGGTGCGGGGCTGACGCGAGGCAGGTGACAATTAGGACAGGTGACAATTAGGACAGGTTAAATTGTCACGCTCTTGAGGCGTGACAATTTAACCTGTCCTAATTGTCACCTGTCCTAATTGTCACCTGCCTCGCGTCAGCCCCGCCCTCGAACAGCTCGCACGCGTAGTGCGTCACCTCGGCGAGCGGCACGGCGCGGTCCGAGAGCAGCCACCAGCGATACAGCGAGAAGAGCCCGCCGAGCCCAAACGCGAGCAGCATCTCCAGCTCCCCGTCCGGCACGTCCCCGCGGACAAAGCCGCGCTCGACGCACTGCCGCACGAGCGGGCGCGAGAGGTGCTCGAAGAGCAGCTTGGACGGCACGTGCTCGCAGTACCCGCGCCCCAGCTTCTCGTTCTGGCTCAGGTGCTCCGCGAGCGCCGCGAAGAAGGCTCTAAGCGGCGTCACGTCCGCGGCGACCTCGACGCGCTCCCGCGTGGCGAGCTCGACGTCGTCGAGCAGCCCGGTGACCACGTCGTCGGCGATAGCGTCGAGCAGCCCGTCGATCGAGCCAAAATGCTGATAGAACGTCTTGCGGTCCACATCAGCCTCGCGCGCGATCGCGCTCACGGTGATCTGCTCGAGCGGCATCTCCGTAATCAGCCGGTCAAACGCCGCGACGATGGCGCGACGACTCCGCCTCACGCGCCGGTCAACGTGCTCGTCGTTCTTCTCGCCCATCATCTATGAACACCCCTTTGGCCGGCAGCAAGACGCGCCCCGCCCATACGGACGGGACGCGTCTATTGTTCCACAGCTGTGGGAGATTGTGGGTCGAACCTGGCCGTGCGGCCGCCGCGCTACGCGATGGGGAACCTGCCGGCCCCGAGGCGCGCATCCAGTTCGACGAAGGCAGGCGCGGAGCTCTTGCTGGCCTCGAGCTTGCGGGAGGCCTCGAGGGAGCGGTCTCCAGAGAAGATGCTTGCGAGCAGGTTGCCGAGCTTGCGGCCCATGTTGACCTCCTGATTGGTCGATTTCCCGGCCGCCGCCGGCCGGGAGCTTCTTTGCTGTCCGATTATGAAATCTACTCGAAACAATTGGGCCGCGCCAGGGATTTATCATATAATCGAGATGTTCACTATTTTTCCATATTCAGTTCATCTTTGTGTAAATTGCACACTCCACACGACGTCGTGTTCTGTGGAATAGACCTCATGCCCCTTCCCTTTCACGGAAGAGACACGCTTATTATTCCACATATGTGGGTTATCACCTAACTGGGTATAAACAGAAAACCAGCGACTTATGTGAGAGGACCGGAGATGGCACTGACCCAGACGGCAGAGCGCGCCGCGCTCTACAAGCTCATCGACTACGTGGACGAGGACCCCGAGGCCCGCATCCCCAAGATCATGGACACGATCGACAAGTACACCCCGGCGAGCGTCTTCCCCACCCAGCGCGCGGCGTTCAGAAGCGCCATCGATGACCGCAGCAACTGGTACCAGCTCATCCTGCGCGCCTTCCGGCTCAACCCGGAGATGCGCCGTCGCCTGCTCAAGACCCTCATCGTGGACGCCAACATCCTCGCCTGGCCCATCCAGGAGAAGGCGCGCGAGAAGTACGCATGCAACATCCCGTGGGCCATCCTGCTGGACCCCACGAGCGCCTGCAACCTGCACTGCATCGGCTGCTGGGCGGCGGAGTACGGCCACGCGCTCAACCTCTCCTACGACGACATCTGCTCGATCATCGACCAGGGCCGCGAGCTGGGCTGCCACGTCTACATCTACACCGGCGGCGAGCCGCTCGTGCGCAAGGACGACCTCATCCGCATCTGCGAGCGCTACCCCGACTGCGCCTTTCTCTGCTTCACCAACGCGACGCTCATCGACGAGGCCTTCTGCCAGGACATGATTCGCGTGGCCAACTTCGTGCCCGCCATCTCGGCGGAGGGCAACGAGCACACCACCGACGCCCGCCGCGGCGATGGCACCTACGCCAAGATCGAGCGCGCGATGGACCTGCTGCGCGAGCACGACCTACCCTTCGGCATCTCCTGCTGCTGGACGCGCGCGAACGCGGACGCAGTGGCCACCGAGGAGAACATGGACTGGATGATCGAGAAGGGCGCGCTCTTCTGCTGGTACTTCCACTTCATGCCGGTGGGGCGCGCGGCCTCCGCCGACCTCATGCCCACGCCCGAGCAGCGCGAGAAGATGTACCGTTTCGTGCGCGAGATGCGCGGGGTCAAGCCGCTCTTTACGCTGGACTTCCAAAACGACGGCGAGTTCGTGGGCGGCTGCATCGCGGGCGGACGCCGCTACCTGCACATCAACGCCGCGGGAGACGTGGAGCCGTGCGTGTTCATCCACTACGCCAACGCCAACATCCACGACGTCAGCCTGCTCGACGCGCTGCGCTCGCCGCTGTTCATGAAGTACTACGAGGGGCAGCCGTTCAACACCAACCACCTGCGCCCCTGCCCGATGCTGGAGAACCCGGACGACCTGCCGCGCATGGTGGCAGAGACCGGCGCGCGCTCCACGGACCTCGTGGAGCAGGAGACGCCCGAGCAGCTGCGCGAGAAGACCGCTCCTGCCGCAGCCGCCTGGGCGCCGGTGGCCGAGCAACTGTGGGCAGACCCCGACGATCCGCTGCGCGCCAAGCGCGCCGACTGGCATGAGGGGCAGGCCGAGACCGACGTCACGCGCCTGGCACGCGTGGGACGCGACCTCGAGGCGCAGCCTGAGCCGCGGCTGTAGGTTCTTCTCGCCCGCTGAGGTGCGGCAGATGGACGGTCTGGGCCGCCAAAACGTCCGTCTGCCGCACCTATTCGTCCCGCGGGGTCACCAGCCATGCCCCCAGCGCCATGAGCGCCAGCGCAACGAGAAACACCGGCCCCGGCACCGTCCGGAACAGCGCCAGCGACAGAGCAGCCCCGATGAACGGGTTCACCGCATAGTAGGCGCTCGTCCGCGCCGCGCCCAGGCCGCGCTGGGCGTACACGTAGAAGAAGATCGAGAGGCCGTAGGCAACAAAGCCCAGCACAAGGGCAGCGGCAACGTCCGGGAGCGTAGGCAGCGCGTCGCCGGCGAGAAGGGCCACGGCCAGCGCGCCCGTCCCCGACCCCAGCCCCTTCACGACGACCACCTGGGCGGGGTCCTTCTGCGAAAGACGGCTCGTGCAGTTGTTCTCGACGCCCCAGCACAGGCACGCGCCGAGCACAAGCAGCGACCCCGCGGAGAAGCTCAGCGCCCCGGCGCCCTCGAGGCTGAGCAGGGCGCACGACGCCGTGATCACGGCGATGCCCGCCCAGGTCCGCGGCGCGACGCGCTCCCGGAAGGCCGCGAAGGCGATGACCGCCGTCGCCACGATCTCGAAGTTGTTGAGCAGCGCGACGTTCTCGGGCGCCGCATGCGCGAGGCCCGCCATAAGCAGGATGGGCGCCGCTATGTCGAGAAGGACCATCGCCACGACGTAGAGGGCGTCCGCGCGCTCGAGCGGCTCCTCCGCGGCCGGTGCGCGCCGCACCGCCGCCCGCACGGCCGTGAGCGCCGCCATTCCGATGCCCGCACCCAGGTAGAGCAGGGCCGCCATCATGTTGGGAGCGACGCTCCCGAGAAGCACCTTGGAGCACGGGGTCGAGAGCGCATAGAGGCACGCCGCCAGAAACGCCGCCGCTACAAAGCGCCCGATGCGCGCTCCGGGCCGCACGGCCTTCTCCGCCAAGCCCGTCACGCGCGTCCTCCGTCATCCAGCCACTCCAGCATGAGGTCCAGCCAATGCGCGACGTGCGGACTCACGCAGTCGTCCCAGCGCGCCGACTGCTCGGTCGCAAGAGAGAGGCCGTGGCGGCCCGCGTGAAACACATGGCACTCGTGATCGACGCCGTGCGCGGCGAGCGCCTCGGCATAGAGGTAGGCGTTGCGAACGGGCACCGTCTCGTCCGTGGCGGTGTGCCAGAGGAAGGACCGCGGCGTGTCGGGCCCCACCAGGTCCTGGGCGTGACGCAGCGGCGAGCCGGCGTCGCAGATGCGCGCGGCGTAGGCGGGGTCGGGAGGCCAGCCGGCGTCGAGGTCGACGACGGGATAGCAGAGCACCTGCCAGTTCGGGCGTGCGGTATCGGCGCAGACCCCCGCCCGGGCGAGAAACGCCTCGTCGCGCATGACGCCGGCGTAGGACGCGCAGAGGTGCGCCCCCGCGGAGAAGCCGAGCACGCCGAGGTCCTTCTCGTCAACGCGCCACTCGTCCTCACGGGACCGCACCAGGGCGAGCGCCCGCGCGAGGTCGACCTGCGGAGCGGGAAGCAGCGAGGTGGATTCCGCGTCGTCAAGCACGGTGTAGTCGAGCACGAATGCCTGAAGCCCCCGCGCGACGAGCGCGAGCGCGATGGGCTCGGCCTCCAGATCCGAGCAGAAGGCGTACCCGCCGCCGGGGCAGATCAACACCCCGGGGCGCCGACGCGCAGTCTGCGCCTCGACGTTGTCCTGAACATAGGCGGTGAGCGCGGCAGCCTTGGACCCGTAACCCGTCGACGGCAGCTCAACCTTCTGGACGCGCATCTTGCCCTCCCTTGGAGCCCCTCTTCCTGACCAGATCAACCACGAGCACGACGCCCGCGATGACGAGAAGAACGACGCCTCCCGCCGCCAGCGCCAGGGCGAACATTGCCAGCGAGCCCGAAAAGGCCACCGTCGCCGGGAGAAACAACAGCAGCCAGCCTCCGCCTGCGGCGGTGTCCACCGTGTCGAGGTATCCGACAAAACTCGTACGAGCTCCCCATACGGCGAGTAGGCCCAGCAGCAGGCAGACTGCCGCAGCTATGCCCAGGTAGCGCGCGACGCGGCGAAGGTCCGTCCGGCCGCCGTCCGATCCGCCACGGTCCGGCGAGACGGGCTCGCCGCCGTCCGACCTCTGGATGAACGGACCGTCGTCCACAAGGCCCCCTCTCGGATGCTGTGCCCCCCATTGTACCGGGCGGCGCGCGGCGGGCCGTCCGGGACCACCGAGGTTCTTGTCCTCCCTAGGGGACAAGAACGGCCTCCAGGAGGCTGGATTGCGACTGCAAGACCCGGTTGTTGTCCTCTCGGGAGGACAAGAACAGCCATCAAGAGGCCGATTCGGTGCCACCAGCCCCGGTTGTTGCCCTCTCCAGGGGACAAGAACCGCGGGCCGTCCGGTCGCGCGCCGCCCGCTACGAGCCGGTGACGACGCGCTGCTCCTCCAGGACAGAGACCGAGACGCTCTGCACGCCCACGTCCTTCTCGTCCAGCGCGTCGCTGAGGCCACGCGCGTCGGGAACGTCGCCATGGCCGACGATGCGCACGTAGACGTCCTCGCCATCGACCTCGAGCCCCTCCACGCGGTAGTCGGAGCCGTCGAGCCACGCCGCCGTGACGTCCTGGACCTGCCGCTCGCGCTGCGTCACGCTGAGCACGTCCATGCTCGTGGAGAAGAGCAGGCCCACCACCACGGCCATCGCCAGCGCCACCAGCGCGTACCAGATCTGGCGCGCCTGGGCCCCCACCTCTGAGAGGCGCCGTGCACCGAGCCCCATGAGCAGGTAGACGAGGCCGCCCATGACCTGAATGGCCAGGAAGTTGGTGAAGAAGAGCGTGAACGCGCCCACCGCCGCGCTCGGCACGCCCTCGTAGATGCCCGCGCCCACCACGCACAGCGGCGGCACGATCGAGGCCGAGATGGCAACGCCCGGCACCGCGTCGGGGATGTCGGCACGCATCGAGGCGAGCGCCGCCATGAAGCCCGCCGCCAGCGCGATGATCAGGTCGACCAGGCGCGGCGAGACGCGGCAGAGCACCTGCGAGTTGGTCTCCATGTCCGCGGCCACGGGGATGAGGGCCGTCACGCAGGCCGACGCCACGACCACGAGCGCCATGCCAAACACCACGAGCGCGAGCGTGCGCAGGGCCTGGCGCGGCCGACCCATGGCGGTGGCGAGCGCCGTCCCCAGCATGGGCGACATCAGCGGCGCGATGAGCATGGCGCCGATGATCGTCGTGGCGGAGTCACTGGCGATGCCGGCGGTCGCCACGACCGTGGCCGCGAGCAGCCGCATGAAGAAGCTCGAGTACTGGCGCAGCGGGTCGTCAGCGAGCATGAGCGTCGAGCGCTCGGCGCCGAGAAGGACCTTGCGGTCGAGCTCGCCGCCCAGCAGCAGCTTTGAGATGGCGTTCATCGCGCCCCTTTCAACGGAAGTCAACGCCGTCAATGATACGGCCTCGCGGCGTGACGGCCGGCGGGCGTATCATGGGAGCAGCATCTCGTTGAATTGGAGTCCCCGTGAGCACGTCTGTCTCTCGCCGGTCCGCCGTCGGGCTCGGCCTTCTCGCGCCCCTGACCCTGGCCGGCTGCTCCGGCCGGCACGCGGCGACGGGCGAGAAGGACGCCGGCTCGCAGGGCCTCTCGGCGCTCGGCGACGCCACGTCCGTGCCGCTCGCGCACGCCACGCAGTTCACGCTCGACGCCTACGAGGGCGGGTACCGGCTCGCAAGCCTCGCCAGCGGGGACCGCTTCCTCATCGTGCCCGAGGGCGCCGACGCGCCGGAGGGCCTTCCGGCCGACGTCGCCGTGGTGCGCCGGCCGCTCGAGAGCGTCTACCTGGTCTCGACCGGCATGATCTGCCTCGTCGACGCCATCGGGGCGCTCGACGCGGTGGGCGTCTCGTCCGTTCGCGCCGAGGACTCCCCCGTCAAAGGGTTCGCGGAGCGCCTGGAGAGCGGCGAGATTGCCTACGGCGGCATCTACCGCGCCCCGGACTACGAGCTCATCGCCTCCGCGGGCTGCCCGCTCGCGATCGAGAACACCAACATCGACCACGTGCCCGAGGTCCGCACCAAGCTCGAGGAGCTCGGCGTGACCGTGCTCATGGAGCAGTCCAGCCGCGAGGAGGGCATGCTGGGACGACTGGAGTGGATCCGCCTCATGGGCGCGCTCTTTGGCCGCGAGGACGAGGCCGCGGCGGTCTTTGACGAGGTCGCGGCCGGCGTGGAGGCGGCTTCGCAAGAGGGGCCGCTCGACAGGACCGTCGCGTTCTTCTACGTCAACGAGGACGGCGCCGCCGTGACGCGCCGCTCGGGCGACTACCTCTGCCAGATGATCGAGGCCGCGGGCGGCACGTACGTGAGCTTTGACGCCGCGGGCGCAGCGGACTCCTCCCCCACCACCGTCACCGTGGAGATGGAGCGCTTCTACGCCGACGCGCGCGACGCGGACGTCATCATCTACAACGCCACGGTCGACGAGGGCGTCGCGTCCGTCGCGGAGCTGGTGCAGAAAAACTCGCTGCTCGCGGACTTCCGTGCCGTGCGCGAGGGCAACGTCTGGACCTGTGACTCCACCATGTACCAGCAGATGACCAGCATGGCGGACATCATCTTCGACCTGCGCGCGGCCATCTCCGGCTCCGGGGAGCCCACCACCTTCGTCTGGAAGCTGGCCTAGCGTGGGCGGCGCGGCGCGCGGGAAGACGCGGGCGGGCGAGAAGGGCGGGGCGTCGCGGGCGCTTGCCTTCGACCTCGTCGTCCTTCTCGGCCTGGCGGCGCTCTTCGTTGCCAACCTCTGCCTGGGCAGCGTGGAGACCACGCCTGCCGAGGTGCTGCGCATCATTGCGGCCGGTCCCGGCGACACCTCCACCGCGGCGCAGGTCATCTGGCAGATCCGCCTGCCCCGCGCCATCGAGGCGGTGCTGCTAGGCGGGGCGCTCTCGCTCTCGGGCTTCCTGCTGCAGACCTTCTTCGCCAACCCCATCGCCGACCCCTTCGTGCTGGGCATCTCGTCGGGCGCCAAGCTCGTGGTTGCCGTGGTGATGATCGTGGTGCTGGGCGCGGGGCAGGTCATGAGCCCGGCGGCGTCGGTGGGCGCGGCGTTTGCGGGGTCGCTTCTCACCATGGGCTTTGTGCTGCTCATCTCGCGGCGGGTGCGCACGCAGAGCATGCTCATCGTGGCCGGCGTGATGGTGGGCTACATCTGCTCGGCCGCGACCAACTTCCTCGTGGCCTTTGCCGACGACCAGTCCATCGTGAACCTGGACAACTGGTCGCGCGGCAGCTTCTCCGGCGCCACGTGGCCTGACGTCGCCTTCATTGCCGTGTGCGTGCTCGCCATGGGCGCGGCGGTCTTCGCGCTCTCCAAGCCGCTCGGCGCCTACCAGCTCGGCGAGCCCTACGCGCAGAGCGTGGGCGTCAACGTGAGCGGCCTGCGCCTGCTCATCGTCGCGGTGTCGAGCCTGCTCTCGGCCTGCGTCGCGGCGTTTGCCGGACCGGTCTCGTTCGTGGGCATCGCCGCGCCGCACCTGGCCAAGCGGGGCGTGAGGTCGTCTCGACCGCTCTACGTGACGCCGGCGTGCCTGCTCACAGGCGCGACCTTCTGCTGCGGATGCGACCTCGTGGCGCGCACGCTCTTCTCGCCGGTCGAGCTCTCCGTGAGCGCCGTCACCGCCGTCTTTGGCGCGCCGATCGTCATCGCCCTCATGCTCCGCGGGAGGTCCCGATGACTGCCCATTGGGGACGTGCTTTTTCGTGCAGACGCTTTGGGACAGGTTTGTCACTGGACGATGCTGAGAGAGGCCAAAACCTGTCCCAAAGCGTCTGCACGAAAAAGCACGTCCCCAATGGGCAGAGCGCGCTGGAGCTGCGGGGGCTGGCGGTGGGGCACGGGCAGCGGGCGCTCGTGCGCGACGTCTGCCTGGCAGTGCGACCAGGGCAGGTCGTGGCGCTCATCGGCCCCAACGGCTCCGGCAAGACCACGATTCTGCGCACCGTGGCGGGCCAGCTGCGCGCGCTCGGCGGCGTCGTGGAGCTCTTCGACCGCCCGCTCGGAGAGGTCCCGCCCACGGAGCGCGCGCAGGAGATGGCGGTCATGCTCACGGGCCGGCCGAGCACGGAGCTGCTCACCTGCCGCGACGTCGTCGAGGCGGGGCGCTACCCGTTCACCGGGCGGCTCGGGGTGCTGGGCGAGAAGGACCACGAGGCCGTCCGCGCCGCGCTGGAGGCCACGGGCGCCGCCGACCTCGCCGAGCGCGACTTCTCCCACATCAGCGACGGCCAGCGGCAGCGCGTCCTTCTCGCCCGCGCGCTCTGCCAGGAGCCGCGCGTGCTGCTGCTCGACGAGCCCACGTCGTACCTGGACGTGCGCTCGCAGCTGGAGATGCTGCAGCTCCTGCGGCGCGAGGCCCGCGAGCGCGGCATCGCCGTCGTGGCGTCGCTGCACGAGATCGACCTCGCGCAGAAGGCGGCCGACCACGTGATCTGCATTCGCGACGGACGCGTCACCTTCCAGGGCGCGCCGGAGGAGGTCTTCACCGCCGAGCGCATGGCCGAGCTCTACGGCCTTGAGCCCGGGGCGTACGACCCCGCGTTCGGCAGCGTCGAGCTCGCGCGGCCGGAGGGCGAGCCGGAGGTCTTCGTGATCGCCGGCGGTGGGACGGGTACGGCGTGCTTCCGGAAGCTCGCGCGTGACGGCGTGCCGTTTGCGACCGGCGTGCTGCACGAGCACGACGCCGACGGGCTGCTCGCGCGCAGCCTTGCCGCACGCGCGGTCTACGAGCGCGACTTCGAGCCCGTGAGCGAGCGCGCCGTCGCGGAGGCGTGCGAGGTCCTTCTCGGCTGCAGGCGGGTCATCTGTTGCGTGGGCGGCTTCGGCACGATGAACGCGCGCAACGCCGAGCTCCTCGACGCCGCCCGCGGCGCCGGCCTGCCGGTGGCGCGCTCGCGACCGAACCCTCGCGATGACTTCGGCAAACCTCACAGGTAGTGGTCCGTACCACCAATCTTAGATTAATTCTTAAAGGTTTAAAGCGATATAATTTTTTTGAGTGAGACTACCTGTGAGGTTTGCGGGACGCCAGAGCACGGCGCGCCCCTCAGACGTGGCAGAACTCGTCCACGAGCGCCTGGTTCTGGGCGAGAAGAACCTCGAGGGCCCGGCGCGCCTCGGCAGAGAGCCCCGCGGTCGGGAACTCGCCCGCCATCGTGACGTTGACGCGGGCGTCGCAGATGTCGCCGAGCTCGTCCTGGACGTCCTTCATGCGCGCGCCCTCGGCGGCAGCGCCCGGTCCCAGCAGGTCCGCGAAGCTCTCGCCCACGTAGCGGACGCGCTTGGCCCGCTTGCGCAGGGTGTGCACCGCGTCGGCGTCAGCGCGGTCGACGGTCGCGTACCCCTCGTCCACCACGCACACGAGCTCGTCGAAGCTCGCCCGCACGTCGTCGAGCGTCACGCCGTCCTCGCGCGCGCGGTCCTTCCACGGCAGCTTGCCCAGGCCCTTGCGCACGCGGCGCAGCGCCTGGCGCGTGTGCCTCCCGCGCATGACGTCGATCACGTGGTTGCGCTCGAGCTCGCGCAGCTCGGAGATCTTATCGGCCAGCTCGCCGCAGGGCACGTCGAGCGCGCGGACCTGGCGCAGCAGCACGTCGTACTCGCGCAGGCGCGAGGTCTCCACCACCACGGAGCGCAGCTCGTCCTGAAGCAGGCGGTGACGCCGGCGCTTCAGGAACGGCGAGACAAAGACCAGCAGGCTCCGCAGCGTGCGGATGGAGATCCGGAAGCGATGGATGGTCTCGACGTCGTCGGGGTCGGCGAGAAACGCCTTGAGGCGGCGCTCCACGGTATCGTCCCACTCCCGCAGAACGCGGGCGAGCTCCCTGCGAACGTCCCGCTGCGCCATGTCTGCCGTCCCTTCGTCCGCCGACGGTTGTCACTATCACTATACCGCGCGGGCGCCGCAGCAGGCAGGCGCAGCATCCTCCCAGGTGCCGGATTTCCGGCATATGCGTGAATTGGTGCCAAAAACCGGCCATCTGCGTGTCTCCCGTACGCAGATGGCCGGATTTAGGCACCTGGGCAAACGCCGCGCGGGCGCCTCAGAGTCCCTGGAGCGACTGCATCCAGGCGATATACACGCTCGGGTAGTGGCCGTAGAGCACCTGCATCGGGTTCACGTCGGCGAGAAGGTCGTGCACGAGCGACACCACGCCTCCCGCGCTCGAGAGGTCGTCTGCCGTGGGAATCTCGCGCGCGAGGTCCTCGACGAGCTTGTCCACGTGCTCGCGGTCCTCGGGCACATACGGGCACGCCACGCCCGTGTTTGCCTCGAAGACCTCGCACATCGCCTCGTACTTCTCGTCAAATCCCTCGTCGCCGTAGCCGGGCAGCCACAGGTCGTGCCCGTAGCGCGTATAGCCCCACGAGGCAAGCGGCAGGCGCGGCACCATGTCGCTCGGGTTCAGGATGTTGAAGATGTTGTCGTAGAGTGCGTCGCCCGTGTTGTCCACGGTGGTGAGCTCGGGCGTGGCAAAGGTGTAGCAGTAGATGCTCTCCAGTGGCGCCAGCACGCGCAGGCCCAGCGTCATGTCGTCGGCGTAGGAGGCGGCGAGGTTTGCCGTCGCCGCGCCGCGCGAGTGGCCGGTAAAGAGCAGCGCCATGTCATCGGTGCCGCCATCGCCCGCCTCGCGCGTGATGCGCTCCGCGAGGTCGTACACGATCTCGTTGGCGGCGCGCATGAAGCCCTCGTGGTCGATCGCGTCCATCTCATAGTCAGCCGCGTCGCCCATGTTGAGGTCGCTCAGCCACTCCGAGCCGTAGCTGCCGCGCACGGACACCAGGTAGAGGGTCTTCTCGCGCCCGTCGTCCGCCGTCACGCGCTTGGTCGCCACTGAGTAGGCCACCACATCGTCCGTGCCGGCGAGAAAGTCCACCACCTCGTCGAAGATCTCGCTGCGGTACTGGTAGGACGCCGTGGAGATGTCCTCGAAGCCCAGCTCGGCCAGGGCCTCCTCCATGTAGGCGGGCGAGTCGGAGCCCTTCTGGTAGTAGCCGGACTCGGAGTTGGCCACAGCGGAGAGCACCGCGCAGGTGGTGGCGAGCTCGTGGTTGTACTCGGTGGGGTCGGCAAAGAACCAGTTATCGTCCCAGGCGACCTCGGTCGAGATGGTCTCGGCGCCCGTGGCCATGCTCGTGAAGTCGATCTGCGCGGTGAAGGAGCCCGTGCGGCCCGTGGAGCCCTCGAGCTCCTTCGGCGCGCTCGGGGCAGAGACGGCCCCCAGGCCCAGGCGCTCCTGCTCCTGGCGGTGATGGACGGCCACGGCCAGCGCCACGCCCGCCGCCACCACGATCGCCAGCAGGGCGACAAGAACGCGCAGCCCCCAGCGGGGACGCTTCTTTCCAGCCTCGTCCGTCACGCGGCATCATCCTCGAACGTGGCGTCGGCGGCCTGCTCGAGAGCCTCCTCGCCGGCCTCGACGTTGGCCGCACGTGCCGCGCCGTCCACACGCGCGGAGTCGTCCGGCGTGATGGTCATGGACTCAAAACGGTGCGCCATGTAGTCGTTGTCGTAGTGCTCGGCGTAGAACTGCTCGACCGGCGTGGTCTGCGGGATGCCGGAGAGGCGCTCGAACCAGCAGTCCAGCGCCTCGAGCGTCATGACACCGTTCACGAGCATGAGGACGGCGCAGATCGTGGTGAAGGAGTAGCGGATCTTCCACGGGATGAGGTTGATGAGCTTGAGCATCCACGGCAGGCAGAGCTTGATCCACACGAAGCCGAGGGCGCCCCACATGCACATGAACAGCGCGCTCGTGCGCCCGCCAAAGATGACCGCGATCGGGTCCGGGAAGAGCCCGAAGATCGTGGAGCCCGAGTAGTCCCAGGCCACGGCGCCAAAGCCCATCTCCATGAACCACGCCGTCGCCGCCTCGAAGAGGCCGCCGATCACGGCGGAGACCACGAAGATGATCACCGGGTTGGCCTTGTAGAAGCGGTTGAGCGCCACGGTCATGAGGACGGCGCCAAAGCCATAGATCGGCGAGAAGGGGCCAAAGAGCAGGCCCGCGCGGTCCTGGATCTCGCCGGGGACCACCACGGCGAAGTGATAGACGGTCTCGATGATCAGCCCCAGGAAGCAGCAGATCACAAAGACCCAGAACAGATTGAAGAAGTTGAGCTCGATGTAGCCCTTGCCCTCGAGGTCGCGTCCGAGCATGCCCTCCTCGGCCGCCTCGCGGTCCACCATGTCCTGCACGCGCTTCTTGAACGCGCGCTCCTTGCGCAGCGACGGGTCCACTGTGACGGAGATCGCCACGAGGATGAGCAGCTGGATCACGTCGGAGATGAGCGTGGTGTCGATGCCCTGCAGCATGATCTTCAGCAGGATCTGGACCACGGAGGTGCCGATGAGCACGTGCGACCACCGGACGGCGTTGCGCCGCTGGCTCTTGCGCAGCGAGTGCCCAAAGACGAGAAGAGCCACGGCGTTGCCGATGGTGACCAGATAGTCGATGACGAGAAGGACCACGGGCAGCGTGGGGTCGGTGCCCACGATGATCATCGACGGGTCCGTCTGGAGCGCCCACGTCATCATCGCCGCGAACACGATGACCGCGAACACGGTGAACACGCCGAGAACCGTGCAGAGCACGCCGTAGAGCCTCATCACCAGCGGAATCTTGGCGGACGGGGCGGCCGCGAGGTGCGTCGGCGCGCCCTTCTCGGCATCGCTGGAGGACTGGGGCTGCGTCTCTGGGGTCATACGAGCTCCTTGAAACTTCGCTGAAAGATAGGCATACAGATTGAGACGATACCTGAAATCGGAGGGACTCTCGCATCTCATTTGCTGCCCGTTTTTTAAAATCAAGCTCCAGTTGATAATGAGGCGCGCGTTCTTGTCACTCATCGACGCTTCCCCGGCCTGGCTAGACTAGAGGCATCACTCGGCTTCCAACGGAGGAAGGCATGAACATCAGGCAGCTCGTCTTTTTCTGCCGCGCGGCGCGCTCGGGGAGCTTCTCCGTCGCCGCGCGCGAGGAGGGCGTCTCCGTTCAGGCCGTCTCCAAGTCGATTCACGAGCTCGAGGAGGAGGTCGGCGGGCAGCTGTTCGTCCGCTCGGGCCGCGGGATGCGCCTCACCCCTCTGGGGAGGACGCTCCTCGAGCCCGCCCTCAAGACGGTCGAGAGCTTTGACTCCGTCGAGCACGCCGCGGCGTCGTGGCGGGAGGCGTCGCCGCGAGACGACCTCAGGCTCGCGCTCGTCACCCCGCCGTTCTCAAAGCACGAGTTCATCTGCGGCATCATCGCACGCCTCATGACGCACTCGCTCGGGGTGGAGACGCAGCTCTCCGTCTGCGTCGGCGAGAGCGCGCTGACGCGCCTGCGCGCCGGCACCCTCGACGCCCTCTTCACGATCGGCAGGCTGGACGCTCCGGGCTGCAGCTGCGTTCAAATCGGCACCGTCATGCCCGGCGTGTTCCTGGGAAGGCACCATCCTCTGCGCGGCAAGAGCCCCCTGACCTTTGCCGACCTCGAGCCCTACCCCGCCCTCTGGTCCGACGAGATCGACGGGTTCGGCGAGACGATTCTCACCGCCTGCATCAAACACGGCCTTGCTTCGCCTCTCGAGAGCATCAAGACCAACGAGGAGGTGGTCGACTTCCTCGAGAACCGCAACGGCTACATCATGGGCGTCAACCTGAAGGCGCTCAGCATCGTCCCCTTTGCCACGATGCACGGCATCGACCCCGCAGAGGCGCCTACGGTCCCCGTGTGCCTCGTGATGCTCGACGAGCCGCAGCGCCCCGAGGTCGCGCATCTCAATCAGTTTGCGCAGAGCGAGTTCTCGTTCATGAAGCGGCTGCTCAACTCAGAAAAGACAGTGACCGGCTACTAGCGGCCACCGTCTCTCAAACCCACGTTCTTCTCGCCCGCCAGAGGCGGCCGGCCTGTGGTCCTTCTCGCCTAGGCGGCGGCGCCCTCCTGCTCCGCACGACCGAGGGCCTTCTTGAAGCCCTTGGACATGCCGGAGAGCTTCTCGTAGACGTCGACCTGCGGCGTGTCCGCGCGGCCGGCCTCGATGTAGCGGCGCATGACGGAGACGAGGATGTAGGGCTTCACGAAGGCGCCGTGCAGGCCGCTCCACAGCACCAGCGCGATGACGGCGCAGAGCACGATCAGCGAGGTGCCAGCGGGCACAGCGGTGCCATCCTCGAGCGTGGCGGCGGCGTCGATGTCGGCGAGCACGGCCGTCAGCGGCTCGATGGATCCCAGCAGCAGGTAGGCCACGCCGAAGAAGGCACCGCCGATGAGGGCGAGCGACACGATGGTGATGGCGATGACCTTGGCGGAGTTCTTCATGAGCGTCTTCCAGTTCTGGAAGTAGATCACGGCGCCGTCGCAGGTGCTCTTGAACGCCGACTGCTCCTTGTGGAGGAAGACCCAGCCCAGGCTGCAGTAGTTGAGGTACTCGAGCACCACGCTCACGACCGTGGAGACAATGCTGGCGATGATCGAGGCGGGACCGGTGGTGTTGTCACCGTCGATGCCGCGTGCCAGGGCGTTCATGCCGGAGGAAATCTCGTTGGTGATTGCCCTGGTGACGCTCCACAGGCCGTAGTAGATGCTCGCCGTGGCAAAGCGGCTCCTCACGGCCTGCTTGCCCGCCGCGTAGACGTTGTCGGGGAGCTCGCCGTTGGCGACGCCCTCGGTGATCATGGCGACCTGGCCGG
The DNA here is from genome assembly GCA_944320975.1 of uncultured Atopobiaceae bacterium. Classification (GTDB taxonomy): domain Bacteria; phylum Actinomycetota; class Coriobacteriia; order Coriobacteriales; family Atopobiaceae; genus Thermophilibacter. Next base: position 114,478 of record CALUJM010000006.1, read on the forward strand.
CCGTGAGCAGGTAGCCGCCGTAGTGGGCGATCAGGTAGAAGGCGATGAGCGCGACGATGAACGCGACGCCCGTCGCGGCGAGCTGCACGACCTCGTCGAGACCCGCAAGACCAGTGGCGACGAAGGTGATCAGCGGCAGGGCGACCAGCATGATGACGCACAGGATGGTCCGCACGAGGCGCATGACGGAGAACTTCAGCGTGCGGCGGTAGATCTCGGAGTTCTTCACGGTGGTCCTTTCACGGTGTTCGGAAAAGAAAATGAACCGGCATACCCTACCAGCCGCGTCCGTCGGAGCGAGCGAGAAAGCACTAATGTCATCCGTAAGTGGAGCAATGTGACAATGAGGACGTGCTGAACGGGGTGTGACAATTAGGACAGGTTGAATTGTCACACGAGTGCGGTGTGACAATTCAACCTGTCCTAATTGTCACACCCCGTTCAGCCCGTCCTCATTGTCACAGGGAGGCTCTCATGACCAGCATCGCCATCGTCACCGGCGCGTCGTCCGGGCTCGGCGCGGAGATAGTCCGCCAGCTCGCCGAGGGCGCCTTCGGCCCGCTCGACCAGATCTGGGCCGTCTCGCGGCGCGCCGAGCGCACGAGCCCGCGCGTCCGGCCGTTCGCGCTCGACCTCACGGACCCGGCGTCGTTCGACGTCCTGGAGGCCGCGCTCGCCGAGACGCCCGGTGCCCGTGTGGTCCTTCTCGTCAACAACGCCGGCTTTGGAACCTTCGGCGACTTCGCGGACATGCCCGCGCGCGACAACGCGGACATGGTGCGCCTGCTCATGCTGGCGCCCGTGGAGCTCACGTACCGCGCGCTGCCGTACATGGCGGCCGGGTCGCGCATCCTCAACGTGGCGAGCGTGGCCGCCTTCATGCCGCAGCCGGGGCTCGCCACCTACTCCGCGTCCAAGCGCTTCGTGCTCGACCTCTCCCGCGCACTCGACGCCGAGCTCGGGCCCGTAGACATCCACGTGACCGCCCTCTGCCCCAAGTTCATGCGCACGGGGTTTCTCGACCATCCGGGCGCGGACGACGTCGCCGCGCGGATGTCGCGCCTCACCGGCTTCGAGGACGTGAAGCACGTGGCGGAGCGCGGGCTCAGGGCGGCGCGAGAAGGACGCGCGCTCTGTATCCCGTCGGCTGACATGCAGGCGCTCTACGTGGCGACCAAGGTGCTTCCGTACCCGCTCGCGCTCGCTGTGGAGCGCGCGCTGCTGTAGAGTCGCAGCAACACCCCAGGTGCCTGATTTCCGCCATCTGCGTACCGTGGTGCCTGATTTCCGCCATATGCGTAAAATCGGAACCAAAATGCGGTCATATGCGTGTCCCTCACACGCATATGACGCGATTCCGGCACCTGGCAAAACGTCACGCCGCGGAAAGGGGCGCGCATGGCCGAGAAGAACGTCCGCTGGGGCATCGTCGGCGCGGGGCGCATTGCCCACCGCTTCGCACGAAGCCTCGCGCACGAGCCGCATTCCGAGCTCGTCGCCATCAGCTGCCGCTCCGCCGGGCGCGCGGCTGCCTTTGCCGCAGAGCACGGCGTGCCGGAGGAAGGCACGTTCTCCGACGAGGGCCTCGGGGGCGTGGCGGGCGCCGCCCACGCCGCCCTTCTCGCCCGGCCCGACGTCGATGCCGTCTACCTGGCGCTCCCCCACGGGATGCACCTCACCTGGGCCGTCGCCGCGCTGCGCGCCGGCAAGGCGGTCCTCTGCGAGAAGCCCGCGTGCGCGAGTGCGGCGGAGACGCGGGCGCTCGTCGACGCGGCGCGAACGGAAGGTGCCCTTCTCATGGAGGCCATGAAGACGCGCTTCACCCCGCTCTACCGGCGCGTCCGCGAGCTGGTGGCCGAAGGCGCCATCGGGGAGCTCATGCGCGTTGAGGCGCTTTTGGAGAACGATATGGGCGACCGCATCGCGCGCGGCGACGACTACATGTCCGACCCCGCGGCGGGCGGCATCCTGCTGGACTCCGGCATCTACTGCGCTGCGTGGATCGACGACTACCTGCCCGGCCCGTACGAGGTGGTATCCGCGCATGCCCGCTGGGACCACGGCATCGACTGCTTCGTGGACGCCGAGCTCACGCTGGACGCAAAGGGCGAGAAGACCGCGCGCCTGGTCACCGCCGCGGACACCGCCGGCCCGCGCACCGCGACGCTCGTGGGCACCGCCGGCAAGATCGTGGTCGAGGACATGCACCGCCCGCAGCGCGCCGTCCTTCTCGCCGACGGGGCCGAGCCCGTGGAGCTGGACGTCCCCTACCCCGTGGACGACCTCTACGACCAGATCGCGCACTTCACAGACCTGCTGCGCGCCGGGCTCACGGAGTCGCCCGTCATGTCGCTCGCAGCAACGCTGCGCTGCGCGGAGCTCCTCGACGCCGCGCGCGCCAAGATTGCCGCGTAGGGCTGCCGACCGTTCTTGTCCCCTCCAGAGGACAAGAACAGGTCCCGGAGGCTCCGATTTGCCATCGCGGCGACCGTTCTTGTCCCCTCCAGAGGACAAGAACGCCGCCGGCCCCTCAACCAACGGCGCACGCGGCCTTCAGGCCCCTGAAACGGCGCGACAGCAGGTACCCTAGAGGGGTAAACGCGCGCATCGCGCACGATCCGAAAGGAAGAACATGGACGTTCAGGACATCATCTCCCAGGTCTCCGCGGCTCTCGCCGACGCCCCCGAGAAGCTCCAGGGCCTCGTCTCCGACCCCAAGGGCACCATCGAGGAGCTCACCGGCCACGAGCTCGGCGACATCGACCCCTCCGAGATCGTCGACGGCATCAAGAGCCACATCGCCGAGGGCGGCCTCGACCTCGGCGGCCTCGACCTCGGCAACATCACCGAGGGCCTTGGCGACGCACTCGAGAACAGCCCGCTCGGCGGCATCGCCGACACCATCGGCGGCCTCTTCGGCAAGAAGTAGGACGAGAAGGGCTGAGCCCTCACTTCTCGGCATTTCACAGGTTTCGGCCCGCACTTATCCAGTGCGGGCCGTCGCGCACTTGTTGGGGGCACTTGCTGCCATCGCACGAGTGGACGCCCACACCTGAGGGGCGCAGGCGTCAAAACCGCCCGCACTTCTCGCCCGCGCTCATGAGTGCGGGCACCGCAACGGACCGCCCCGTCCGGGTAGAATGGACGCATCCGCTACGTCGTGAGAGGGGCAGCCATGAGCCTGAGCCTGGAGAACGTCCGCGTGTACACCCAGAGCGCCATCCGCATCGAGGGGGCGCACGGCACCGTGGCCTACCTCGACCCCTTCTCGCTCACCGACGCCGAGGCGGCGCACGACGCGGACTACGTGCTGATCACCCACGCCCACTACGACCATCTCTCGCCCGAGGACTATGCGCGCGTGGCGGGCGAGAAGACCGTGGTCGTGGCGCCGGCGAGCATGGCGGGCGAGATCGCGGGGCTGGGCGCTGCCGCTACGCACCTCATGGCCGCGGGCGAGAAGATCGAGCTCCCCGGGCTGACCGTGGAGGCCGTTCCCGCCTACAACGTGGAGCCCGAGCGGCTGGCCATGCATCCGCAGGCCAACGGTTGGCTCGGCTACGTGATCACCCTCGACGGCGAGCCCACACGCTACTACGTCTCCGGCGACACGGACCAGAACGCCGACAACGAGGCCGTGAGCTGCGACGTTGCGCTCGTGCCCATCGGCGGCACCTACACCTGCGACCCGCGCCAGGCGGCGGCCTTCGTGAACACGCTGCGCCCGGCCGTCGTGGTGCCCACCCACTATGGCAGCATCGTCGGCACCTACGACGACTTCGACGCCTTCGCCGCCGCGGTTGACCCCGCCATCGCCGTCGTCCGCAAGCTCGAGCGATGATGAAAAGGGACAGTCCCTTTTCATCATTTCGCGGGAGATCAACATGTTTGGAAAGGCAGAGACAGTAGCGCTGCTTGACCAGGCTGGCATTGCCTACGAGCTCTACGAGCACGAGGCGGTCTTCACCGTGGAGCAGGCGCACGCCGCGGACATCCCCCACCCCGAGCTCGGCGCCAAGAACCTCTTCCTGCGGGACGACAAGCACCGCGCGTACTACCTCGTCTGCCTGCCGGACGAGAAGGACGTCTCGCTGCGAGAGGTCCAGGGGCGGTTGGGCTCGCGCCGCCTCTCGTTTGCGAGCGAGAAGGACCTGCGCTCGATGCTCGGCCTCGTGCCGGGCTCCGTCACGCCGCTCGGCGCGCTGAACGACGTCGAGCATCGCGTGGAGGTCGTGATCGACCAGGAGCTCGTCGGCGCCGGGCACGTGACCGTGCACCCATGCGACAACACCGCGACCGTCCTTCTCGCCACCACGGACCTGATTGCGCTGCTGCGCGAGCACGGCTGCACCGTGCGCGTTGTCGACCTGTAGCGCCCCGTTAATTCGAGACGCAGAGCGTCTCGAATTGTGCACTCACTGCGTGCACTTTTTGACGCGCTGGGGGTCCGGACGTTTTCTTGGACGGCCTAGGCCGCGAGCCCGAGCCGCCCCCTCCTCCCCGCTATCGTGTCGTAC
>CALUJM010000007.1 GCA_944320975.1 uncultured Atopobiaceae bacterium
CTCTGCTGGAGGGGTAGCCGCACCGGACGGCGGGCCTATGGGACTGTCGGAAAGTGCGCAAGATTCTTGACGGTACCACGGTAGCCCGAAAGACCGAACGGTAGGTTGTCCCACGGATACATCAGGGCGCTGATTATCGAAACTGGAGCATCAAACTGCGGCTCTTCTGGTAAACGAAGGAAAGCCGTTTGGCATAGTTCCCCGCCAGCGTCGACCGAGCATGCCATATGGGACAGTTTTCCAACTATGAAGACCAGATTCTGTCCTATTTGGCATGCTCGGGCGGAAGGGCGGGCGCTGCAGACAAAACGGGCCCGGATCCCCACGCGGAGGGTCCGGGCCCGCAGGCGTTGCGCAGAAGAGAAACTAGCCGAGAAGCTCCTCGACGTCGAGGGCGATCATATACTCCTCGTTGGTCGGGACTACCATGACGGTGATGGCGGAGTCCGGCGTGGAGATGACGCGCGGCTCGTCGGAGCGCGGGGCGTTCTTCTCGGCGTCGATCTTGACGCCCATCCAGCCGAGCAGCTCGCAGATGCCGGCGCGGATCTCGGGCGCGTTCTCGCCGATGCCGGCGGTGAAGACCATCGTGTCGACGCCCTGCATGGAGGCGGCCATCTCGGCGAAGAGCTGGGAGACGCGGTAGTTGAACATGTCGAGGGCCATCTGGCACTTCTCGTCGCCCTCGGCGGCGCCGGCCTCGATGTCGCGGGAGTCGGAGGAGACCTCGGAGACGGCGAGCAGGCCGGACTTCTTGTTCATCATCGTGTCGATCTCGTCGACGCTCATGTGCGCCTCGCGGCTGAGGTAGAAGACCGTGGCGGGGTCGAGCGTGCCGCAGCGGGTGCCCATGATCAGGCCGTCGAGCGGGGTGAGGCCCATCGTGGTGTCCATGCACTTGCCGTCCTGGATGGCGCAGAGAGAGGCGCCGGAGCCGAGGTGGCAGCTCACGAGCTTGTGGGTCTTGTCGCCCATCATCTCGTGCACGGTGCGCCAGATGAAGCGGTGGCTCGTGCCGTGGGCGCCGTACTTGCGGACGTGGTACTTGTCCACGACGTCGCGCGGGAGGGCGTAGCGCCAGGCGTGCTCGGGCATGTGGTAGTGGAACGCGGTATCCGGGACGATGACGTTGCCGAGCTCGGGGAACATGTCGCGGCAGATCTCGATGACGTCGGCCTCGGCGTAGTTGTGGAGCGGCGCGAGCGGGGCGACCTCGCGGACCTGGGCGAGCGTCTCGTCGGTGACGATGGCGGACTCGGGGAAGTACCAGCCGCCCTGGACCACGCGGTGGCCGATGCCGCCGATGGGCTTGTCGATGGTCTTGAGGATGTCGAAGACGTACTTGATGGCGGTCTTGTGGTCGGGAAGCGCGACCTCGAGCTTCTGCTTCTCGCCGCCCATCTCCTCATGGCCGACGAAGGAGCCCTCGATGCCGATGCGCTCGCAGTTGCCCTTCGCGTAGACCTCGCGCGTGTCGACGTCAAGGAGCTGGTACTTGAGCGACGAGCTGCCGGCGTTGATGACAAGGACGTTCATGACTCTCCTCTCGCGGGGACTCCCCCACACACGTTCACGGTGACGCGTTCCATGATACGCCCTCGGGCGCGTCGCAGGACTGTGCTGAAGAACAAATCGTTAAGCGGGGATGAGGCCCTCGCCGAGGGGCTTGCCGCCCAGTACGTGCATGTGGAGGTGCATGACCGTCTGGCCGGCGGCCGCGCCAGTGTTCATGATGCAGCGGAAGCCCGACTCGGCGACGCCGCACTTCTCGGCCACCGCCTTGACGGCGCGCTCCATGGAGAGCAGCGTCTGCGCCGGGACTTCGTCGACGAAGTTGTCATGGTGGGCCTTGGGCACCACGAGCACGTGCACGGGCGCCTGGGGGTTGAGGTCCTTGAAGGCGACGACGTTGTCGTCCTCGTAGAGAAACTCGCTCGGGATCTCGCCGTTGGCGATCTTGCAGAAGATGCAGTCGGACATGCGCGCTCCTTTCCGTTGGCTACTCGTTAATATACGCCGTGCTCGGCGCGGAGGCGGTGTCGGTCACCGGTGCGTTCTCGTCGGTGGCGTCGAGAAGGACGCGGACCTTCTGCTCGGCGCTCGAGAGGCGCTCGCGGAGGCTCCTGAGCAGCTCGACGCCGCGGGCGTAGCGCTCGAGGGAGTCCTCGAGCTCAAGGTCCCCGGACTCGAGCTGGCGCACGATCTGCTCCAGCTCGATGGAGGCCTCCTTGAAGGTCATGTCCTCGATGCTTCTGGTGTTGTCTTCCGCCATGGTTCCTCCCATCTCAGGGCGCATGCCCTAGTCTTCGGTCGTGTGCGTTGCGGTGACGGTCGCGTCAAAGGACCCGGTGCCGAGAAGGACGCGAACCTCGTCGCTGTAGCCCAGCTCCGAGGCGTCCTTCACCACGTGCCCCGCGCCGTCCCGCGCTATCGCGTAGCCGCGCGACAGCACCGAGAGCGGCGAGAGCGCGTCGAGCGAGGCCGCCAGGCGCGCGAGCGTGGACTCGGCGGGGCTCAGCAGCCGGGCGCCCGCGGCGCTGAGGCGGGCGGCGGCGGCATCTGAGGCCTCGCGGCGGCGCTCGAGCGAGCGCGGGATCGCGTCGTGCAGGCGCTCCTCTGTCTGGAGCAGGTCGGCGCGGCGCGCCTCGATCGGGGCGAGCGGGTCCTGCAGGCAGCGGCGGGCGCCGAGGGCGTCGAGGGCGACGCGCCGGCGCGCGAGGTCGGCGGTCGCGTTGCCCGCCATCATCTGGGCGAGGGCCCCGACGCGCTGCAAGCGGACCTCGAGCGCCGCGGACATGGCGCGCCCGAGCCTGAGCTGGCGCTGGAGCATCTGCCGTTCCACCTCGTCTATGGCCGGCGCGACCGACTCCGCGGCAGCCGTGGGGGTGGAGGCCCTGCGGTCGGCCACCATGTCGGCGATCGTGGTGTCGGGCTCGTGGCCGATGCCGGTCACCACGGGAACGGGGCACGCGGCGATGGCACGGGCGAGCGCCTCGTCGTTGAAGCACATGAGGTCCTCGAAGGAGCCTCCGCCGCGCACGAGCAGGATGGCGTCGGGCCGCGACGCGGCGGCCGTGCCGAGCGCGCGCATGATCGTGGCCGGGGCGTCGGCGCCCTGGACCGAGCACCCCACGACGTCGATCTGGACGAGCGGATTCCTGCGCGCGAGCGTGCGCTTGACGTCCTCGATGACGCTGCCGGAGAGCGAGGTCACCACGCAGACGCGCGAGCAGAACACCGGCACGTGGCGCTTGCGGGCGGCGTCCATGAGGCCCTCGGCCTCGAGGCGCCGCGCGAGCTCGGCCACCTGCTGGCGGAGCAGCCCCTCCCCCGCCGCCTCGACCCTGCTCGCGACGAACGAGAGCTTGCCGGACGCCTTGTAGACGTCGAACTTGCCCGTGAGCTGCACCGCGAGCCCGTCGCGCAGCTGGAAGCCCATCTTGGCGGCCGTGCCGCGCCACACGATGACGCTCATAGACGCGCCGTCGTCCTTCACCTCGAAGTAGCAGTGGCCCGACCGGGCGTTGGGGCCGCGGAAGCCGGAGACCTCGCCGTTGACGACGAGCGAGGGCCAGGCCGACACGGCCCCCTTGGCGAGCGCGACGGCGTCGGAGACGGAGAGCGGCTGCTGGGCCTCGCTCTTCTCGGCCATGGCTACTCGTCACCCCGCCCGCCGTAGCGCCCGAGGAGGTACACGAGCTGGATGATCGACGTGAGCGCGGCGGCCACGTAGGTGAGCGCGGCGGCGGTGAGCACCGAGCGCGCGCCCTTCTCGTCCAGGCCGGAGCCCTGGGCGGAGAGGTAGGCGACGGCGCGGCGCGAGGCGTCGATCTCGACGGGGAGCGTCACGAGCTGGAAGACCACGGAGACGGCGAAGAGCACGATGGCGAGCCTCACGAGCCCGAAGGCGTTGAGCATCACGCCCAGCACCAGGACGACCACCCAGCCCTGCTGGGCGATGTTGACCGCGGGGACGAGCGCGGTGCGCAGGCGGTAGAGCGAGAAGCCCTGGGCCGCCTGGATGGCGTGGCCCGCCTCGTGGCACGCGACGGCGACCGACGCCACGGACGCGCCGCGGTAGTTGTCGTCCGAGAGGTGCAGGCTGTTGTCCCGGGGGTCGTAGTGGTCCGTGAGGCTGCCCGGGGTGCGGGCGATGCCCACGGCCGACGCCCCGCCCTCGGCGAGCATGCGCCGGGCGACGTCCGCCCCCGTGCCCGGGACGTTGGCCGGGACCTTGGACCACTTGCTGTAGGTGCTTCTGATGTAGGCCTGCGCGGCACCGCCGATGACCAGCGCGACCAGGGCCACCAGGAGGTAGCCCATGTCCATCCCGTATCCGAATCCGTAGTACAGAGGCATGGCGTCTCCAATCCAAGAAGTTGAGAGACATTCTACCCGCAGGACCGGACAATAATTACGCGGCGCGCCGTCCTTCTCGCCCGACAGGCGGCGTGGTGCCAAATCCGGCCAAATGCGCGCGCCCATCGGCGGTGCCAGAATCCGGTCAAAAGCGCGTTTTGTGCCTGATAAGCGAGAAACGCGTGCCCATAGTGCCGGATTTCCGCTATATGCGTAGCGATGACGCGCATTTAGCCGAAATCCGGCACCGGGAGCGGGGCACCATCACCGGGCCCCAAGCTCCAGGCCCCGGGCCTACAGCAGCTCGATCCGTCCGCTCTTGACGGTGAGCCCGACCTCGCCGGAGAGCAGGCGGTCGAGCGTCCTTCCGGCGAGCTCCCAGCGCCAGCCGCCCGCCAGCGCCGAGCGCTCGCGGTCCTGGAGGAAGTCGAGGAGGTCGTCGCGCGTGGCGATGAGCTGCGTGGCGACGCCGCTCTTCTCGGAGACGAGGCGAAGGACGGCGTACATGAGGTCGATGACGCCCTCGGTCTCGGCTGAGGGGCGGACATGGCGCGCCACCTTGGGGCACTGCTCCGCCGGGCATGCCAGCCCGCGCGCGACCGCCTCGACGAGCAGCACCCCGTCTCGGTCGGAGACCTGCTCGGTCCCGCGGATCTTGCGCAGGCGCTCGAGCGAGCCGGGCGTCCGCTTGCAGACCTCCACGATGACCTCGTCGGAGGCGACCCACTTGCGCGGGACGTCGCGCTCCATGGCGACGCGCTCGCGCCAGGCGCACGCCTCGCGCGCCACGGCGAGCTGCCGGCGCGTGAGCGAGCCCGACCTCCTGAGCCTCAGGTAGGCCTGCTCGGGGTCGCGGCGGATGCGCGAGGCGTCGCACAGGGCCTCCATCTCGGGCCTGATCCAGGAGAGCCGGTCGCGCTCGATGAGCTCGGAGACCATGCGGTCGTAGATCCCCGGGAGGTAGCGGACGTCGTCCTCGGCGTACTCCAGCTGCTCGGGGTCGAGCGGGCGCCGCGACCAGTCGGTGAGGGACTCGGCCTTGGGGAGGCGCACGCCGCAGTAGGCCTCGACGAGCGATCCGTAGCTCACCTGCTGGCGCATGCCGAGAAACGCGGCGGCGAGCTGCGTGTCGAAAACCGGCGCGCACACGCAGCCCATGCCGTCGAGGATGACCTCGAGGTCCTGGCCGCAGGCGTGGAAGACCTTGGTCACGGTCTCGTCCCGGAAGATGCGGGCGAGCGGCTCGAGGTCCTCGATGAGCAGCGGGTCGATCGCGGCGGTGAGCTCGCCGGCGCCCACCTGGACGAGGCAGAGCCTGGGGAAGTAGGTCTTCTCGCGAAGGAACTCGGTGTCGACGGCGACGACCTTCTCGCCCGAGATGCGCTCGCAGAACTCCGCGAGTTGGTCTTGTGTTGAAAGGTACAAGGAGCTCGGTCCTCCCGTGCGGGGTTGGGTACACTGTGTCACGTCGGTTCTCCCGACCGACCCATCATGACACAAACCGGCACCTCGGTACCGATGGGAGGCTCCCGTGCGCACGCTCGTCATCCACAATCCCCGCTCAGGCTTTGGCTCGGACGCCATCTTCCAGTTCATGCGCGCCCTCGTCCACCCCGGCGACGAGTGCGACCTGAGGATGCTCGCCGACGACTTCACCGCCGACGAGGCCTGCGCGGGCGTGGAGGGCTACGACATGGTCGTCCTGTCCGGGGGCGACGGCACGGTCTCCACGCTGCTGCACGCCCTGCGCGGCAGCGACGTCCCGGCCTGCGTCTTCCCCTCCGGCACGGCGAACCTGCTGTGCGCCAACATCGGCAACGCCCTGGAGCCCTCGGCCCTCGCACGCGCCTGCCGCATCGGCAAGACGGCGGCGCTCGACCTCGGCGAGATCAGCTGGGAGGACGAGAAGGGCGAGAAGCACGTGCGCGGCTTCGGGATCATGTCCGGGACGGGCTTCGACGCCCAGCTCATGCAGGCGGCGCTCCCCAACAAGGCGATCATGGGCCAGGCGGCCTACTTCGCCGCGGCCCTCGCGAACCCGAAGCCGGCCGTGGAGCGCTTCACCATCACGGTGGACGGACAGACCTTCGAGCGCAGCGGCATCACCTGCATGGTCGCCAACAACGCCATGATCCAGGGCGACATCGAGCTCGTGCCCGACTGCCGCATGGACGACGGCCTGCTCAACGTCATCGTCGCGGAGACCGACGGCGCGGCGCAGCTGCTCAAGCCCCTGGCCTTCGGCCTGGTCGACCGCACCGGAAAGGCCATCGGCAGGCCGCATCTCGAGAGCTTCGCCGGACGCGAGATCACGATCGAGTCCTCCGGCGACGTCCCGCTGGAGATCGACGGCGAGGTCGTGCCCGGCACCGTCAGGTCCTACACCGCGCGCGTCCTGCCCGGCACGGTGAGGATCGTCGTGGACTCGCTGAGCCCCTACGGCTCCGAGGACGACGGCTCCTCCCGCTTCGGCGAGTCCGAGGTCATCGCCTACCCCGAGTAAGGGCATTCAAAAGGGGACAGGTACAAAACCCCAGGTAAAACCTGCGAAAAGCGCCCGCCAAAAGGGACAGGTACGGAAGCGCAGGCAAAACCTGTCAAAAGTCACTCTCGCTTTTGGCAGGTTTTACCTGGGGTTTTGTACCTGTCCCCTTTTGAATGCCTACGCAACGACGGCGAGGAGGGCGAAGGCGGCCATGCCGGTGAGGGCGCACCAGATCAGCGAGCCCGTCCTTCTCGCCACCGCGAGGACGACGAGGGCTGAGAGCAGCGCCGGGACGTCGGGGGCCGTCGAGGGGTCGAAGAGGTCGTTGGCCACGAGCGCGGCGAACGCGGCCGGGGGGATGAGCCCGAGGGCCTCGCTCACGCGCGGGGAGAGCTCCCTGCCCCCGAGGGCGAGCAGGGGCACGCAGCGGCACGCGACGATGACCGCGAGGACGCAAACGTAGAAGAACAGGAAATCCGAGGATCTCACGAGCGCCCCCTCTCCCAGGCTGCGAAGGCGAGCCCGGCTCCGACACCGGCGATCGAGCCGAGAAGGACGGAGAGCGACCCTGCGCCGAGGCACTTGAGCGCAACGACGGAGCCCGCCGAGGCGAGCGCGACCACGGCGGTCGCGCGCGACCAGCTCTGGCCAACGAGCAGGCAGATGAAGATCGCCGTCATGGCGAACGACATGACGGCCGTGGGTATGGCGAGCGCGGGCCCCACGAGCGCGCCGAGAGCGTTGGCAAAGGCCCACGAGAGCATGCTGGCGAGGTTGACCACGGTGGCGCGCCCGGGCGTCCAGGCGGGGTCGCCCGCAAGGCGCCCCATGTTCACGCCGAAGCTCTCGTCGGTCACCGTTGCGGCGAAGAGGGCGGCGAGCGGACGCGGGGCGTCGCTCAGATAAGGCGAGAGCGCGGCGGAGTAGAGCAGCTGCCGCGTGCTCACGAGCGCGACGCTCGCGACCATCGAGAGGACCGGCGTGCCGGCGAGGGCGAGCGACGCCATCATGAACTGGCCCGCGCCCGAATAGAAGGTCGCCGAAAGCAGGAAGGCCACGGCCGGCGAGAGCCCGACCTCGGCGGCCATGGCGCCGCACGGGATCCCGATGGCGACGTAGCCGAGCATCACGGGCGCGGCCGCGGCGACCCCCGCCCGCAGGTCCTCGCGAGAGAGCCTCGTCATCGCGATTAAGCGACGTCGGCCGGGAAGACGACGCCCGCCTGGGAACGGATCTGGTCCATGACGAAGAGCGCGTCCAGGGTCACGCGCTCGAGGCGCCCCCTGAGCGCGAGCGCGCCGACGTCCCCGCGGACCGCGGAGACGAAGTCGGCGATCTCGCAGACCATGTCCTTCTCGGGAACGTCGGTCGGCAGGGGCTCGAGCCTGGACTCCCCCATCCGGAAGACCTGGCCGCCGCCCTCGGGCTCGTGAAGGCGCAGGTTGACGGGGCAGGAGATGGCGTCCCATACCAGGGTCCCGCGCTCGCCCTCGACCTGGGAGCCCAGCACGTCGTCGCTGGTCTTGCCGTACGAGAGGCTCACGACCTTGTCGCCATAGTCGAGAAGCGCCTCGCCGGCGAGGTCGATGAGCCGGCACGGGTCGCCCTCGGCGCACCCCGGGACCTGCGTGGTCACAGAGACGGAGAGCACGCGCCCGGGTCGCCCGAAGAGCGCCACGGCGGGCTCCACGCAGTACACGCCGATGTCCATGAGGGCGCCGCCGGCCAGGCGGGGGTCGAAGATGTTGAGCCGCTCCCCGGCGAGCAGGCGCGCCATGCGCGAGGTGACCTTGGAGAAGCGCATCGTCGCCTTGCGGACCCGGCCGAGACGCCCGGAGACGACCTCCTCGATCGTCCGGAAGCTCGGGACGTGGAGGCTGCGGAGCGCCTCCATGGCGACGACCCCCCGCTCGCGCGCCGCGTCAAAGACGCCGCGCGCCTCGCGCTCGTTGGACGCGAGCGCCTTCTCGACGAGCACGTGCTTGCCGCCGGCGATCATCCGGAGCGCCTGGGCAGCGTGCGCGCCGTTGGGGCTCGCCACATAGACGGCGTCGACGGCATCGCTCGCGGCGAGCTCGGAGAGGTCGTCGAAGAACAGCGTCGCGCCGTAGCGCCCGCCGAACGACCGCGCGCGCTCGAGGTCGCGCGAGTACGTGGCGACGAGCTCGGCCCCCGGGGCCTCCGCGAGCGCCTCGCAGAACTGCTCGCAGATGCCGCTCGTGCCGATGGTCGCAAACCTCACCGTATCCACGGGTCCCCCTTTCGTCGGACGCCTCGCGCCGGGGCTGGCAATCTAACCTGGTGTCGGCGTCAACCGTCGACAACAGATTCTACACCGCGCCGCAGCGCGCCGAACTGCTAAGGTGGAGGGGAACGGGACCGAGGAGCGAGATGTTCTCTTTCGATGGGCGCATACGATACAGCGAGTGCGACGAGACCGGGCGTCTGTCGCTCTTCTCGCTGATGAACTACCTTCAGGACTGCTCGACCTTCCAGTCGGCGGGCATGGGGCTCGGCATCGACGGGCTCGCGGGCCGCGGGCTCGCCTGGGTGCTCGCGAACTGGCGCATCGAGGTCGACATGCTGCCGCCGTTCGGCGAGGACGTCACGGTCTCCACGTGGTGCTACGAGATGTCGCGCGCCCATGCGCTCAGGAGCTTCCAGATGGAGGCGGGCGGACGGCGCATCGTGAGGGCCAACACCCAGTGGTTCGTCTACGACACCGCCCGCGGAAGGGCGACCCGCGTCCCCGAGGACCAGATGGTCTACCTCGCCGGCGAGCCGCCCATCGACATGCCGCCGCTCACGCGCCGGCTCGTCCCCGAGGGCGCGGGGCGGGCCTGCACCGCCCTCACGGCCGCCCACCGCGACCTCGACACCAACCATCACGTCAACAACGCGCGCTACGTCGCCTTCGCCCTCGAAGCGCTCGACGGGCTCGGGATCGCGACGCCCGAGCCGCCGCTCGCCCTGCAGGTCCAGTACCGCACCATGGCGTTTCTCGGCGACCGCATCGTCCCCGTCGCGCACGAGTGCGCAGGCGGCTGGGACGTCGACCTCACGGACGGCGCGGGCAGGACCTACGCGCTCGTCAGGATACAGCAGAGAGAGGAGCTCGCATGAGCGTCCATGTAAGTGCGGCCATCATCCACCGCGACGGCAAGGTGTTGGCGGCGAGAAGGGCGACGGCCCCGCAGGAGGGGCTCTGGGAGCTGCCCGGCGGGAAGGTAGAGCAGGGCGAACGTCCGCTCGACGCCCTGAGGCGAGAGATCCGCGAGGAGCTGGGCTGCGAGCTCGGGGCGGCCTGGCTCTACGACACGGTGGAGCACGACTACCCCGACTTCCACCTCTCCATGGACTGCTTCATCTGCGGCCTGCCCGCAGGCTCCGAGCCCTCCGCCAAGCAGTCCGTCCACCAGGAGCTGCGCTGGCTCGGCCGCGACGAGCTCCTCGACGTCGAGTGGCTCCCCGCCGACCTCTCCCTCGTGCGGGGGCTCGTCTACTACTGGGACGAGGCGCTCGGCGACCAGATGCTCTAGGAACCGCCCGAAGGAGATGACGAGCCAGGAAGGAGCGCACGTGGACGAGCACACCCCCGTGCCCGAGAAGGACCTCGATACCGTCATAGAGAGCGCGAGCGCGACGACGAGCCCCGACAACGCCCGGTCCGGCCCGACCGCCTACGTGATCTTCGCCGTTGCCGTGGGCGTGCTCGTGGTCCTTGTCGCCGGCCTCACCAGCTGCGCCGGGACCGTGTCCGACGTCGCCGCGCGCAGCCTCGAGCGCGGCGGGCTCGGCTACGGTCAGGGGTACGGCTACGGCTGGGACGTCTACGAGCTGTACCCGGACTCCTCCGACGACCCCCTCTCCGAGCTGCTCGACGGGCTCGACCTCACCAGGGAACGCACCTACACCTTCTTCAGCTGATCTCCCGCCCGGCGGCGGGACGCGCGGAAAGGACGCCATGAGCAAGGCAGACGACATCTTCATCGCGATGTGCTCCGACATCATCGAGCACGGGACCACAACCGAGGGCCAGCGCGTCCGTCCCCGCTGGGAGGATGGCGCGCCCGCCTACACGATCAAGCGCTTCGGCGTGTGCAACCGCTACGACCTGCGCGAGGAGTTCCCGGCGCTCACGCTGAGGCGCACCGCGCTGAAGTCCGCCATGGACGAGGTCCTCTGGATCTACCAGCGCAAGTCCAGCAACATCCACGACCTCAACTCCCACATCTGGGACGAGTGGGCCGACGAGACCGGCTCGATCGGCAAGGCCTACGGCTACCAGGTGGGCGTCAAGAGCCACTACCCCGACGGCGACTTCGACCAGATGGACCGCGTCCTCAAGGACCTGCGCGAGAACCCCTACTCCCGCCGCATCATGACCAACCTCTACACCTTCTCCGACCTCAGCGAGATGAACCTCTACCCCTGCGCCTACAACGCGATCTACAACGTGACGCAGGAGCCCGGCGAAGACCGGCCAACCCTCAACATGGTCCTCGTCCAGCGCAGCCAGGACGTGCTCGCGGCCAACAACTGGAACGTGTGCCAGTACGCCATCCTGCTCATGATGGTGGCCCAGGTCTCAGACATGAACGCCGGCGAGCTCGTGCACATGATCGCCGACGCGCACATCTACGACCGCCACGTCGACATCGTCCGCGAGCTCATCTCGCGGCCCACGCACCCGGCGCCGCGCGTTCGCCTCAACCCCGAGGTCACGGACTTCTACGCCTTCACGACCGACGACCTGATCGTGGAGGGCTACGAGCACGGCCCGCAGGTGAAGAACATCCCCATCGCCGTCTAGGAGGGACCATGAACGCGATCGTTTCCGTCACGCAGGACTGGGGCATCGGCTTTGACGGGCAGCTGCTCGTCCGCAACCGCGACGACATGCGCCGCTTCGTCGACCTCACGATGGGCGGCACCGTGATCATGGGCAGAAGGACGCTCGAGAGCTTCCCGGGCGGGCCCCTCAAGGGGCGGCGCAACATCGTGGTCTCGGGACGGCCGGACTACGACCCCGACGGCGTCGAGGTGGCGAGCTCGCCCGACGCCGCGCTCGCGCTCGCGGCGGGCGACGACCCCGACCGGGTCTGGCTCATCGGCGGCGCCTCCGTGTACGCCGCGCTTCTCGACCGCTGCGAGCGGGCCTACGTGACCAAGAACGACTGCGAGGTCACGGCCGACGCATGGTTTCCCGACCTCGACGAGGACGACGCATGGTCAGTCGAGTCGACCGAGCCCGGCGGGGTCACCGCCGACGGCGTGAGCTTCGAGTACGTCACGTACCGCCGCGTCGCCCGCGAGGACGCGCCCCGCAAGCCCTTCATCGGCTCGCTGCTCTCGCACCGCACGACGCGCTCCAAGCGCGCGTAAGGAAACCTCACGGAACGCGTTTTCCCAGGTTCCAATATCCGGGCATCTGCGTGTGAGGGACACGCATATCTCGGATATTTGGTACCGATCGCACGCATTTACCGGAAATCAGGCACCTGGCGAAATCCCGGGGATGGATGGAGTGGGCTTACGCGGCGGGCCCGGCCTCCGCTGCGGCATCGCCCTCGGCGGGTGCGGCGAGGCCCGCGACGACGTTGGAGCCGCCGTACAGGGCCGAGAAGAACGTCTCGTTGCCGCTGACCTGCGGCTCCCAGCCGCCGTCCTCCCCCTTTGCACAGGGGACGCCCACCGTGGTGGTGACCGGGGACTCGTTGGCGTCGAGGTGCGCGTAGACGCGCTGGACGAGATAGCCGAAGAGCGCGGCCTTGCCCCCCTGCGCGTAGGTGTCCTGGGACTCCTGCGTCGCCGAGAAGGACGTGAAGTCAGCGCCCGCCGCGTTGACGGCAGAGGCCAGGCTGGCGTTGGTGACGGTCACATTCACTGTGGCGGAGTCGCCTTCGACGACGGCCTCCCCCATCTCATAGGAGAAGTTTCCGAAGCAGTGGCGGTGCCACTCGTCGGCGTTCACCCCGAACTTCTGGAGCAGCTCCATGGTCGCGGCGTCACCGTAGTCTGCAGCGGGCCACGCGGCGTCCTCGGGCTCCTCGCCGTCCTCGCCCGCGACGGGAACGGTGTAGCTCTCCATGAGCTCGGTCACGGCGTCTGTCGCCCGCTCGGCATCGGAGCGGAAGACGCCGAGGGCGAACGCGGCCCCCAGGGCGGCGGCGACCACGACGGCCGCCGCGACGATGATCAAAGGACGCCTGTCTCGCATGTTCTTCTCCCCCGTCGTTTTTCTCGCCTACCAGCTTAGCCGATGCACGGTGCCGCGCAACCTCCGCGATGCCGTCTCCACCACATGAAAAGGGCCCGCCAGCAAGAGCTGACGGGCCCCGATGGTCGCTTGCGCGAACGCCAGCGCTAGTCGATGTCGAGAGCGGCGTCGACCTGGCTGCGGAGGAACTCCTCGGCGTCCTTGCGGCCGCGGGAGAGCTCGGCGGCTGCCATGACGGGCACCCAGTAGTGCACCTTCTGCTTGGCGATGTCGGCCTTCTTGGAGAAGACGTCCAGGTAGGCCTCGGCGTGACCCGGGTGATACATCTTGAAGAGGATGTAGGTCATAGCCGCGTCAGCCTCGGGGAGGCCGCGGGTGACGTGGGTCCAGTCGCAGCAGTAGAGGGTGCCGTCCTCGGCCACGATGACGTTGGAGGGGTTGTAGTCGCAGTGGCAGATGGAGCGGCCGGGGGCCATGCGGTCGGCGCGCATCTGGAGGTCGTAGCGCACGGACGGGTCGAGCTCCTTGACCTTGCCCACCATGCCGGCGATCTTGGTCTTCTGGTCCTTCATGAGGTCGGACGCGGGGGTGTTCTGGATCTCAAGCTGGAAGTCCACGAACTGCTCGAGCAGCTTGTCATACTCGGGCGTGCCCTCGGCGGCGTCCATGAGGGTGCGCATGGTGACGCCCGGGACGTACTCGGTGGCCAGGGCCCAGGAGCCGTCGGCGACCTGGGAGACCTCGAGGATCTTGGGGACGCGGACGCCGGCCTCGATGACGCGGGCGATGTTCAGGGCCTCGTTGAAGATGTCGGAGGCCGGCTTCTCGGCCTTGAACACCTTGACGATGCGGTCGCCATCAACGTAGACGGCCTTGTTGTGGCGCTCGACGATGACCTGCTTGCTGTCAGAAAGTTCCATTGCTGCCTCCTTCTGGGCAACGAGAAGAACCGGCTGGGACTAGTCCTCGTAGGAGCTGGGCTCGCGGCCGTAGAAGGCGTCGAGGTAGAGCTCCTTAATCTCGGAGATGAGCGGGTAGCGCGGGTTGGCGCCGGTGCACTGGTCGTTGAACGCGTTCTCGGACATCTCATCGAGCGTGGCGAGGAAGTCCTCCTCGGTCACGCCGAAGCCGGCGATGGTCTCGGGCACGCCCACGTGAGCCTTGAGCTCCTCGATGCGGGCGACGAAGTTCTCGAAGACCTCCTGGTCGGTGCGGCCCTTGATGCCGCAGAAGCGACCGGCCTCGGCGTAGCGCGCCAGGGTCTTGGGGTGGTCGTACTGCGGGAAGGTGCCCATCTTCACCGGGCGCTCGGCGGCGTTGTAGCGCATGACGCGGGTCAGGATGACCGCGTTGGCCAGGCCGTGGGCGATGTGGTGGTAGGCGCCGAGCTTGTGGGCCATCGAGTGGTTGACGCCGAGGAAGGCGTTGGCGAAGGCCATGCCGGCGAGGCAGGACGCGTTGGCCATGTGGTCGCGGGCCTCGACGTCGGTGCCGTCGTCATAGGCGCGCTCGAGGTAGGTCAGGACGAGCTTCATGGCGCGCAGGGCGAGGCCGTCGGTGTAGTCGGACGCCATGATGGAGACGTAGGCCTCGAGGGCGTGCGTGAGGACGTCGACGCCGGAGGCGGCGGTCAGGCCCTTGGGCTGGGTCATCATGTTGTCGGTGTCGACGATGGCCATGTTGGGCAGGAGCTGGTAGTCAGCGATCGGCCACTTGGTGCCGGTGTTGGCGTCGGTGATGATCGAGAACGGCGTGACCTCGGAACCCGTGCCGGAGGAGGTGGGGATGGCCACGAAGAAGGCCTTCTCGCCCATCTGCGGGAACGTGTAGACGCGCTTGCGGATGTCCATGAAGTCCATGGCCATGTCCTCGAACTTGGCCTCGGGGTGCTCGTACATCATCCACATGATCTTGCCGGCGTCCATAGCGGAGCCGCCGCCGATGGCGATGATGCAGTCGGGCTCGAAGGCCTTGACCTGCTCGAGGCCGCGCTCGCAGTCCTGGAGCTTGGGGTCGGGCGAGATGGACCAGAAGCTCGAGTAGACGATGCCCTGCTCGTCGAGGGACGCCTCGATCTTCTTGGTGAAGCCGCTCTTGTAGAGGAAGGAGTCGGTGACGATGAAGGCGCGCTTCTTGCCGTAGACCTCGGAGAGCTCGCGCAGGGCCACGGGCATGCAGCCCTTCTTGAAGAAGACCTTCTCGGGAACACGGAACCACAGCATGTTCTCACGCCTCTCTGCGACGGACTTGATGTTGAGCAGGTGCTGGGGGCCGACGTTGCCCGAGACGGAGTTGCCGCCCCAGGAGCCGCAGCCGAGCGTCAGCGACGGCGGCATCTTGAAGTTGTAGATGTCGCCGATGCCGCCCTGGGCGGCCGGGGTGTTGATGAGGATGCGGCACGTCTTCATGCGCTTGGCGTGCTCGGCCATCTTCTCGGTCTCGCGCGTGTCGATGAACAGAGAGCTCGTGTGGCCGTAGCCGCCGTCGGCGATGAGGCGCTCGGCCTTGGAGAGGGCGTCCTCCCAGTTCTTGGCGCGATACATGCCGAGGATGGTGGTGAGCTTCTCGTGGGCCCAGGGCTCGGTGGGCTCGACGGACTCGACCTCGCCGATGAGGACCTTGGTGCTGGCGGGGACGGACACGCCGGCGGCCTCGGCAATCTTGGGCGCGGGCTGGCCGACCATCTTGGCGTTGACGCCGCCGTTGACGATGACGGTGTTGCCGACCTTGGCGATCTCGTCGCCCTGGAGGAAGTAGCAGCCGCGCTTCTGGAACTCGGCCTTGACCTTGTTGTAGACCTTGTCCAGGACGATGACGTTCTGCTCGGTGGCGCAGATCATGCCGTAGTCGAAGGTCTTGGAGTGGATGATCGAGTTGACGGAGAGCTCGATGTCGGCGGTGTCGTCGATGATGGCGGGGTTGTTGCCCGGGCCGACGCCCAGGGCGGGCTTGCCGGAGGAGTACGCGGCGTTGACCATGCCCGGGCCGCCGGTGGCGAGGATGATGTCGGCGGAGCGCATGAGCTCGGAGGTCATGTCGAGGGACGGGACGTCGACCCAGTCGATGATGCCCTTGGGGGCGCCGGCGGCCTCGGCGGCCTCGCGCACGATGCGGGCGGCCTCGGCGGTGCACTTGCCGGCGCGCGGGTGCGGGGAGATGAGGATGGCGTTACGGGTCTTCAGGCTGATGAGCGTCTTGAAGATGGCCGTGGAGGTGGGGTTGGTCGTCGGGATGACGGCGGCGACGATGCCGAGCGGCTCGGCGATCTGCTTGTAGCCGAAGGCGGGGTCGTCGGAGATGACGTCGCACGTCTTCATGTCCTTGTACTTGTTGTAGATGTACTCGGAGGCATAGTGGTTCTTGATGACCTTGTCCTCCATGACGCCGTAACCGGTCTCCTCGACGGCCATCTTGGCCAGCGGGATGCGGGCCTTGTTGGCGGCCATGGCGGCCTCATAGAAGATCTTGTCCACCTGCTCCTGGGTGAACGTCGCGAACTCGGCCTGAGCGACGCGCATCTCCTTGATGCGCTCCTGCAGCGCCTCGACGCTGTCGATCGGGGTCCTGACGATGTCTGCCATGCGTTCCTCCTATTTCTCGGACCGTGCGTCGACGCATCGGCGCCGCGGTCGTACAAAGGACAGGGTAAAGCGCGTTTGGTACGGCAACACAGATAAATCTCTTGGAGTATAGCATCACTTGGACGCTCGGCCCAACGAGCTCGACGGACGGCGCAGCGCGGGGCTATGCGCCACCTTGAGGGTATGTACACCCGCCCATGAGGGTATGTACACAGCCCCGACGACACGTTCTTCTCGGCAGGGCTCTGACCTGCGGTTTTACAGCCCGTACTCGATGGCGGGGTGTACATACCCTCAGGGGGCGGTGTACACACCCTCGAACAGGGGCCGAGCAGGGCCGAGCGGGCGGGGTCTACGCCTTGCCGGAGAGGACGCTCACGACCCAGTCCACGTCGTCGGTGGTCTTCATCTTCTCGAGCACCGTCTCGTCCTCCAGGATGCGGCAGATGTTGGCGAGGACCTCGAGGTGCTCCTCCCCCTTCCCGGCAATGCCAAAGACGAGCTGCGCCTTCTCGTCGCCCCAGGGGACGCCCGCGGGGTACTGCTGCAGCACCACGCCGGTCTTCTGGACGGCGTCCTTGGCCTCGTTGGTGCCGTGCGGGATGGCGATGCCCATGCCGATGTAGACGCTCGTGAGGCGGTCGCGCTCGATCATCGCGTCCACGTAGGGCTGCTCCACGCAGCCGCGCTCGACGAGCAGCGCGCCGGATTCGCGGATGCAGCGCTCGCGGTCCACGGGGGCAAGGCCCAGCTGGACGTCTGCCGCGGTGATGGCGAGGCTCGGGCGGTCGTCCTTCTCGGCCGACTGCACCGGGGCCGGGGCGGGCGTGGTCTCCATGAGCTCAGAGGCGTGGGAGATCTGCGTGAGCGCCTTGTAGAGGGCGTCGAGCGCGGGGTCGTCGAGGAAGTTGTCGATCGTCACGATCTGGGCCTGCGGTGCGCTCCTGCGGGCGCGCTCGGACAGGACGCGCTGGCAGACGACGATGCTCGCGTCGCCGGGGACGGTGTCGACGCTCGAGTGGACGACGGTGAGGTCGGGGCGCTCGGCCTTGACACGGTTGCGGAAGCGGGTGGCGCCCATGGCGGAGGAGCCCATGCCGGCGTCGCAGGCAAAGACGATCTTGCCGCCCTGAGTGTCGGAGATGACAGCGGCCTCGGCGGTGCCCTTCATCTCGCGCATCTGCTGGCTCGCCTGGTCGATGTCGGCGACGGCCATGGAGCGCACGAGCGGCACGGCGATGGCAAAGGAGACGCCCGCGGCGATCGCCACGCCGGCGAGGTTGACGAGCATGAGGTCGGAGGGCGTCATCGAGAGGAACGCGATGATCGAGCCCGGGGAGGCGGCGGAGGTGAGGCCGGCGCCGGTGAAGCTGTACCACGCGATGGCGCACATGTTGCCCACGATCGGCGCGATGATGACCTTGGGGTTCATGAGCACGTACGGGAAGTAGATCTCGTGGATGCCGCCGAAGAAGTGGATGATCACCGCGCCCGGGGCGGACTGGCGGGTCTTGGCGTCCTTGCAGAAGAAGCAGTAAGCGAGAAGAACGCCGAGGCCCGGGCCGGGATTGGCCTCGAGCATGTACATGATGGAGCGCCCGGTGGCCTCGGCCTGCGCGATGCCGATGGGCGTGAAGATGCCGTGGTTGATGGCGTTGTTGAGGAAGAGCACCTTTGCGGGCTCGATGAAGATGGCGAGCAGTGGCATGAGGCCGTACTGCATGAGGATCTGCACGCCGCCCATGAGCACGGCGAGGATGGTGGTCATGATCGGGCCGATGGCGATGTAGCCGAGCATCGCGAGCACCATGCCGATGATGCCGACGGAGAAGTTGTCGACGAGCATCTCGAAGCCCGCGGGCGTGCGGCCCTCCATGAAGCGGTCGAACATCTTGATGACCCAGCCGGCGAACGGTCCCATGACCATGGCGCCCATGAGCATCGTGGTGTCGGGGGCGCCGGCGATGCAGCCGATGACGGCGATGGCGCCGGCGATGCGGCCGCGGTCGCCGCCGGTGAGGTAGCCGCCCTGGGCGGCGATGAGCACGGGGATCAGGTAGCTGAGCATGGGCGTGGCGATGCTCGCGAACTGCTCGTTGGGCAGCCAGCCCGTCGGGATGAACAGGGCGGTCAGAAAGCCCCAGGCGATGAAGGCGCCGATGTTGGGCATGACCATGCCGCTGAGGAACTTGCCGAACTTAGAGAGACCATCTCGGATCGACATCGGTCCCTCCTTCCTTGAGACCCGTCGCAACGGGTCGACGCGTTGAACAGGTTGGGCTGAGCCCGTGACTTTTGTTTCAACGACTGTGATTCTATACTTTCGTTTCGATAGTGAAGTGTAGAGGACCGATTTGGCGATAAACGGTAGGTTTTTGCCGCTATACGGTCAATTTTCTCTCCTTTTGACTTTTGGATTGACAGTCCTAAGGCTGTCGTTATGATAATAATCGACTTTTGTTTCGACAGCCGTACTTTCGATTCGACATATTGGAGAGGAGAGTCGCAATGATCTACACCGTCACGCTGAACCCGGCGCTGGACAAGACGGCGCAGGTCCCCCGCTTCACGGTGGACGAGGTCAACCGCATCACCGAGCTGCGCGAGGACCCGGGCGGCAAGGGCATCAACGTTTCCAAGGTGATCGACCGGCTCGGCGGGAGGAGCCGCGCCATCGCCCTTCTCGGCGGATCGGTCGGCCAGAAGATCGCCGGGATGCTGGACGAGGCGGGCATCGACGTCTGGGCGTTCGAGGCAAACGGTGAGACGCGCACCAACCTCAAGGTCGTCGACGACGAGCTGGACACGCACACCGACATCAACGAGCCCGGCCCGGAGGCGACCGTAGCCCAGCTCGATGCGATGCTCTCCGCGCTCGTGCAGGAGCTCGCGCACGGTGACATCGTCGTGCTCTCCGGGAGCCTCCCCAAGGGCGCGCCCGTGGGCACCTACGGCGCCTGGGCCCGCGCCTGCGCCAAGGCAGGGGCGGAGGTCTTCCTCGACGCCGACGGAGACGCGCTCACCCGCGGCCTCGACGCCGCCCCCTACCTCGTGAAGCCCAACGACGCCGAGCTCTCCCGCCTCTGCGGCAAGCCCCTCGACGACGAGCGCGAGGTGGCGGTCGTGGCGCGCTCGCTCGTCGACCGCGGCATCGCCCGCGTCGTCGTCTCGATGGGCGGCAAGGGCGCCGTGATGGCCGAGAAGGACCGCGTTCTTCTCGCCCGCTCGCCCAAGGTGCGCGTGGGCTCGACGGTCGGCGCCGGCGACTCCGTGGTTGCCGCCCTCGCCTACGCCGAGGAGCGCGGGATGTCCCTCGACGAGACGGCGCGCCTCGCCATGGCGACCGGCGCCGCCAACGTCATGCAGTCCGGCACGCAGGCCGCCGAGCGCGACCTGGTGGACTCGCTCCTGAGCAAGGTCACGCTCGAGGAGCTCTAGCACCTGACAGCAATCCGTACGCAAGCGCATACAAACAGAGAGGAACCATCATGAAGGCCAAGGCAGTGCGTCTCCACGCGGCAAACGACCTGCGTCTGGACGAGTTCGAGCTTCCCCAGATCAAGGACGACGAGGTGCTGGTGAAGGTCGTCTCCGACTCCATCTGCATGTCCACCTACAAGTGCGCCACCCTGGGCGTCGACCACAAGCGCGTCCACGAGGACGTTGCCGAGCACCCCGCGATCATGGGCCACGAGTTTGCGGGCGACATCGTCGAGGTGGGCGCCAAGTGGGCCGACCGCTTCAAGCCCGGCATGAAGTTCACGATCCAGCCCGCCCTCAACTACAAGGGCACCATGTGGAGCCCCGGCTACTCCTACGAGTTCTGCGGTGGCGACGCCACCTACTGCATCCTGCCGGCCGAGGTCATGGAGTGCGACTGCCTGCTCGAGTACACCGGTGAGGCGTACTACCAGGCTTCGCTCGCCGAGCCCATGAGCTGCTCGATCGGCGCGTTCCACGCCGCGTACCACACGCAGATGGGCGTCTACACCCACGAGATGGGCATCTGCGAAGGCGGCAAGCTCGCCATCGTGGCCGGCGCGGGCCCCATGGGCCTGGGCGCCCTCACCTACGCCCTGCACTGCGATCGTCGCCCCGCGCTCGTGTGCGTGGCCGACATCAACCAGGACCGCCTCGACCGCGCCGTGGAGCTCTTCCCGCCCGAGGAGGTCAAGGCCGAGACGGGCATCGACCTCGTCTTCATCAACAACGGCGCCTATGAGGACCAGGTGGCGGCCCTGCGCGAGGTCTCCGGCGGCACCGGCTTTGACGACGTGCTCTGCTACGCGCCCGTGGCGCCGGTGGTGACGCTCTCCGACGCGATCCTCGGCCGCGACGGCTGCCTCAACTTCTTCGCCGGCCCCACCGACAAGAACTTCTCGGCAGAGATGAACTTCTATGAGGTGCACTACGGCTCCCACCACGTGATGGGCACCACGGGTGGCAACACCGACGATATGGTGGAGTCCCTCGAGCTCACCGCGGCCAACAGCGTGGATCCCTCCGTCATGGTCACCCACGTGGGCGGCCTGGACGCTGCGGCCGAGTCCACGCTCAACCTCCCGAAGATCCCCGGCGGCAAGAAGCTCATCTACACCCACGTGAGCATGCCGCTCACCGCGCTCGAGGACCTGCGCGCGGCGGCCGAGACCGACGAGCGCTTCGCGGGCCTCGCTGACATCGTCGAGGCCAACCGCGGCCTCTGGTGCCCCGCCGCTGAGCGCTACCTGCTCGAGCACTGGACCGAGGCGTAAGGGTCACGATGCCCGCCGGCCGTCGCGGCCGGCGGGCCATGCAAAAGGGGACAGGTACAGAACCCCAGTTAAAACCTGTCAAAAGTAACCAACTTTTGACAGGTTTTAACTGGGGTTCTGTACCTGTCCCCTTTTGCATGTCTTGCGGTAAGATTGTCGAAACGACAAGAACGGGAGGACCCCATGAGCACGAGCATGCAGGAGCGACGCGACGGCATCGCGCAGTTTGTGACCGCCGAGGGCAGCGTCACGTTCGGCCAGCTCAAGAAGGCTTTCTCCGGGGTGTCCGAGATGACGCTGCGAACCGACCTCAAGGCCCTCGACGAGGCGCGGCGCATCGTGCGCACCCACGGCGGCGCGCGCTCTGTGGAGTACGTGGTGGGCACCGACGACCTGCTGCTCAACCGCAACACCAGAAACGTCGAGGCCAAGGCCATCATCGCGCGCAAGGCCAGGGAGCTCATCCGCCCGGACAGCACGATCTTCTTCGACTCGGGGTCCACCACCACGGCGCTCGCCCGCGAGATGGAGGACGTCCGCGCGCTGGCCTTCACCAACAGCCTCACCTGCGCGGCCGAGCTCGCCCGCCTCGAGCGCGTGCGCACCATCATGGTCGGCGGCGGCCTCAACCGCTACAGCATGAGCCTCAACGGCTCCAAGACCATCGAGCAGGTGAGCGAGCTCTCCTTCGACCTGCTGTTCCTGGGCGTGACGTCGTTCCAGTCCACCACGGGCTTTGCCTGCGGCTCCGACGACGAGGCCGCGCTCAAGCGCGCGCTCATCGCCCATGCCGAGAAGACCGTGGTGCTCATGGACTCCTCCAAGCTCGGGCAGAAGAGCACGTTCAAGATCTGCGACCTCGCCGACGTCGATTGCGTCGTCTCCGACGGCAACCTCACCGAGCACTTCAAGAAGTACTGCGAGGAGGCCGAGGTCGAGGTCCTCTGACCCCCGTGTCCGTTGTGGTGCGCGGGCGCGACGTTCTTGTCGGCGGAAACGTCGGTCTGGCGCACGTCAACCGTAGGGGTGCGCGGGCGCGACAAATCCAGCCCGGAAAGCGTCGCGTTTTCGCACCTCACGATCGGGCGAGAAGAACCTCGAGCTCCATGACCTGCTCGCGCGCGACGCGCGCGTCGGCCTCCCAGATCCGCCACTCCCCCGCCACGCGATAGACCACGCGCGGCCCGAAGCCGCCCACGAGGGCGTTGGCCGCGCGGGGAAAGTCGGGGTCCGTCTTCAGGCCGGGGTAGCGCACCGCCTCTACGCGCGGATGGCAGACAAGGTAGTTGGCCACCACCTGCGCCGCATCCGAGAGAACGCGCCAGCGCTCCCGCCCCATCTGGGACGAGAGCGCCGAGAGAGCGTCTATGTCGAGGTTCTTCTCGCCCACCGCGGCGCGCCTAGCGGCGCTCGGCGATCTCGGACACGACGTCGGCGATGAACTCGTCGAGGTCGCGCGTCACGGTCTCGTTGGAGCGGTCGCGCACGGAGATGTTGCCGGCCTCGACCTCCTGCTCGCCGATGATGAGCATGTAGGGCGGGCGGTCGATGTTGCGGGCCTCGCGGATCTTGTAGCCGATCTTCTCGTCGCGCTCGTCGAGCACGGCGCGGATGCCGGCGGCCTCGAGCCTCTCGGTGACGCCGCGCGCGTAGTCGCGGCTCTTCTCGGACACGGGCAGGACCTTCACCTGGCACGGGGCGAGCCACGTCGGGAACTTGCCGGCGAAGTGCTCGATCAGGATGCCGATGAAGCGCTCGATGGAGCCGAAGCACACGCGGTGCAGCATGATCGGGCGCTTCTTGGAGCCGTCGGCGTCCGTGTACTCCAAGTCGAAGTTGATCGGCATCTGGAAGTCCAGCTGCACGGTGCCGCACTGCCAGGTGCGCCCGAGCGAGTCCTCCAGGTGGAAGTCGATCTTGGGGCCGTAGAAGGCGCCGTCGCCCTCGTTGACCACGTAGTCCTTGCCGAGCTTCTCGAGCGCCACGCGCAGGGCCTCCTCCGCGCGCTCCCAGTCCTCGTCCGAGCCCATGGAGTCCTCGGGGCGGGTGGAGAGCTCGAGGTGGTAGGTGAAGCCGAACTTCTCGTACACCGAGTCGATCAGGTTCACGACGCCGATGATCTCGTCAGTGAGCTGGTCGGGGCGCACGAAGAGGTGGGCGTCGTCCTGGTTGAAGCAGCGCACGCGGAACAGTCCGTGCAGGGCGCCGCGCATCTCGTGGCGGTGCACCAGGCCGATCTCGCCGGCGCGGATGGGCAGCTCGCGGTAGCTGTGCGGCTTGGAGGAGTACACGAGCACGCCGCCCGGGCAGTTCATGGGCTTCACGCAGTACTCCTCGTCGTCGATAATCGTGGAGTACATGTTGTCCTTGTAGTGGTCCCAGTGGCCGGAGGTCTTCCAGAGCTCCTTGCTCATGATCATGGGCGTGGAGATCTCCACGTAGCCCGCGGCGCAGTGGATCTCGCGCCAGTAGCTGAGCAGCTCGTTCTTGAGCGTCATGCCGTTGGGCAGGAAGAACGGGAAGCCCGGCGCCTCGTCGCGCATCATGAAGATGTCCATCTCGCGGCCGATCTTGCGGTGGTCGCGCTTCTTGGCCTCCTCGAGCAGGCGCAGGTGCTCGTCTAGCTCGTCCTTGGTGGCGAAGGCGGTGCCGTTCACGCGGATGAGCATCTTGTTGTTCTTGTCGCCCTTCCAGTAGGCGCCGGAGACGCCCGTGAGCTTGAAGGCCTTGAGCGCCTTGGTGTAGGTGAGGTGGGGGCCCACGCACATGTCGATGTACTCGCCCTGCTGGTAGAAGGTGATGCGCGCATCCTCGGGCAGGTCGCCGATGTGCTCGACCTTGTACTTCTCGCCGCGCTCCTCCATGAGGGCGACGGCCTCGGCCCGCGGAAGCTCGAAGACGGTGAACTTGAGGTTCTCCTTCACGATCTTCTTCATCTCGGCCTCGATCGCGGGGAAGTCCTCCTCGGAGATCTTCTGGCCCTCGGGCAGGTCGATGTCGTAGTAGAAGCCGTTGTCGGTGGCGGGGCCGTAGGCGAAGTCGGCCTCGGGGTAGAGGCGCTTGATGGCCTGCGCCATGATGTGCGCGGCGCTGTGGCGGACGACGTGGGTGACCTCGTCGGCCGGGCACTCGTCGATGTGACCGTCGTTGAACAGGACCTTCATGGGAATACCTCTCTGTCGGATGTGTCGCAGCTCAGAACATGAAAAACGCCCGCACGCCGCCCGCGGGAGCAGCGTCGAGCGCTATGTGGCGCCTGTCCGGGGCCAGCGAGCCCGGAGAAGGGACAGACGCCTAGATAGTCTGCGTTCGAGCGATATGTGCGAAGATGCGCAGCATCGAGACACGCCTTTCGTCATTGCCTGCCCATAGGTTTACCACAATCGGGGCCGCTTCATGCGCGGGGACGGATATTCGCAGCATCTGCGCGGGCGGCGCGGGTGCGCGGCGGGGACGGCGGGGGCACCGGGCGGCGGGCCTGGTGCCTGATTCGCGGCATATGCGTGTTTTGGTGCCGGAATCCGGCCATATGCGCGTCTGGGTGCCAAATTCGGCTCAAATGCGTACGGCGCACACGCATATAGCGGAAATCAGGCACCTGCGGAAACACGCCGCCAAAAGCGTCCACAGCCGGCCCGCTCTTCTCGGCATGAAAAAGCCCCGCCGAGGCGGGGCCGAGAGAGCGAGAAGAACGCGGGGCCGCTACTGGATGCGGGTGCGGCAGTAGGGGCACACCTTCCAGTCCGCGTTGAGCGGGCGGTGGCAGGTGGGGCAGACGTTGCGGACCTGCGTGTTGCAGATCGGGCAGACCACGAAGTCGCGGTCGATAGGGGCGCCGCACTTGGGGCAGATGCCGTAGTGGCTCAGCTGGTGCTCGCGCAGGGCGATGTCGAGGTCCTGCTCCTCGCGGTCGATGAGGTAAGAGCTGGGGCGCAGGATGACGTAGGCGAGCAGGCCCACGACGGGGATGACCGAGATGATGGCCCACATCCACCAGGGCTCCGCGCCGCGGCGCTGGGCGTCGCGGATGACGTAGACGATGGAGAGGATGTAGAGCATGACGACGCACACGACCATGAGGTAGAGGACCATGCGGACCTCGGGGGTGATGAGCTGGTCGAACAGTTCTTGCGCCATGTCAGGGACTCCTTTGATCACGTGTCGGCGCCCTTCGGCGCCACATACAGCAGGAATTGTAGCAAAAGCTACCGGAAAAGGGCCGCGAGCTCGCCCGCAAGGGTGATCGAGCCGCATGCGACGCACGATTCTCCACATAATGCCGACGTTGCGGCCTCAACCGTCGGATACGTTCCGACGACCTCGACGCCCGCCTCGGAAAAGAGGGCGGCGAGCTCAGAGGCCGAAAGCGCGCGGGGGCTCGAGGTCTGGGTGACGGCCACGCGGGGAAACGCCCGGGCGAGAAGATCGACGATGCCGCGCACGTCCTTGTCGGCCAGCACCGCGGCGAGCAGCAGCGGGCGCGGCTCGCCCTGGGGCAGCACGTCCTCCAGCGCCGCGAGGAAGACCTCGACCGACTGCGGGTTGTGGCAGGCGTCGATGAGCAGCGGCGGCTCGGGGCGCAGCAGCTGGAAGCGCCCCGGCGTCGGGCACTGGACGATCGAGGTGAACAGGGCCTCCGCATCGAGCGCGCAGCCGAGGTGGGCCTCCGCCAGCGTCACGGCGCAGGCGATGTTCTGCGCCTGGTAGGACGGCTTGAGCGCGGCGAGCTCAGGATAGGTCGCGCGCGGCGTGGCCACGTCGAGCTCGAGCGGGCCGCCGAGGCGCCGCGGGACCTTGGTCACGCGGAAGGTGGCGACGGGCAGCCCCGCGTCCTTCTCGCCCGCGCCATCGGGGCGCACGAGCACGGGCGCCACCCCGGCCTCGGCCGCCTGGTCGAGGAATACGCGCTCGACCGACGCGGGCTCGGCGGTGCCCGTGCCGAGCACGCAGGCGCGCCCGGGCCTGATGATCGCGGCCTTCTCCCCCGCGATCTCCTCGAGCGTGTCCCCGAGGATCCGCATGTGGTCGAGGCCGATGCCCGTCACCGCGACGGTGCGAATGGACTTTGCGGCCGAGGTCGCGTCCCAGCGCCCGCCCATGCCGCACTCGAGCACCGCGACGTCGACGCCCGCCTCGGCGAAGACGACCATCGCCGCCACGGTGAGCGTGTCGAACTCGGTGATGTCGTAGGGTCGCAGGCCCTGCTCGGCGCGGCGCGCGTTCACGCGCTCCCCCGCCACGTGCGCGGCCGAGACGCCGTGGGCGAAGGCCTCCTCGGAGACCGGCGCGCCCGCTACCTCCATGCGCTCCGTGTAGCTCACGAGCTCGGGCGAGGTGTAGAGCGCCGTGCGCAGCCCCTCGCCGGCCAGGATGGCGGCCGTGTAGCGGGAGGTCGACGTCTTGCCGTTGGTCCCGGCGATCTGCACGCACTCGAAGGCAAGGTCCGGGTCGCCGAGCTCCGCGAGCATGTCCTCCACGGTCTCGAGCAGCGGCTCGATGCCAAACCGGAGCGCCCCGCGCACGATGGCGAGCGCCTCGTCGTACGTAATCTCCGGAACCTCAAACGGCAGCTGATACATGAGATCTCCCTCGTAGCTCCACTGGTCGGGGCCTGGGCATACCCCGGCGCTCAGACAGCTTGCCGCACAGAGCGCGGCAAGAACTCGCGGCGGGATATGCCCAGGCCCCTGCCGCGAGGCAATCGATGACGTACGACGTGCGGCGCGCTCCCCGAGCGGGGAACGTCCGCCGCGAGTTCTGCAGGCGCGCTCTGTGCGCCGAAGCTGTCCGAGCGCCGGATGTTCCCCGCTCGGGGAGCGCGCACGGACGGCCTACAGCCCGAGCAGGCGGAGGGCCTCTTGGCGGGTCTTGAGGTCGCGCAGGCAGCCGCGGACGGCGGAGGTGGTCGTGAGCGCGCCAGCGGCGCGGACGCCCCGCATCGTCATGCAGGTGTGCTCGGCCTCCATCACCACGAGGACGCCCAGCGGGTCGAGCTCGCGCACCATCGCGTCGGCCACCTGGCCCGTCAGGCGCTCCTGCACCTGGAGGCGCCGCGCGTAGCCGGAGACGCAGCGGGCGATCTTGGAGAGGCCGGTGATGCGCCCGTCGCGCGGGATGTAGCAGACGTGTGCCCGGCCGGTGAACGGCAGGATGTGGTGCTCGCACAAAGACGAGAACGGGATGTCCTTGACGATGACCATCTCCTGGTTGCCCGGCTCGTGGAACTGCTTGCGCAGGTGCACGCCCGGGTCCTCCTGCATGCCGCCGAGGACCTCCTCGCAGGCGCGCGCCACGCGGTCGGGCGTGCCGAGAAGCCCCTCGCGGTCCGGGTCCTCGCCGATGGCAAGGAGCAGCTCCCTCACCGCCGCCTCCACGCGCGGCTTGTCGATCGGGCGGAAGCCCTGCCCGTTCTTCTCGCCCGCGACCTCAAGCTCTGCCATCGCTTACCTCCCGGAACGGCC
This sequence comes from uncultured Atopobiaceae bacterium, assembly GCA_944320975.1. Taxonomy (GTDB): domain Bacteria; phylum Actinomycetota; class Coriobacteriia; order Coriobacteriales; family Atopobiaceae; genus Thermophilibacter. The sequence continues at coordinate 27,861 of CALUJM010000007.1, forward strand.
GCGGCCGTAGACGAACCAGTAGGACACGCCCACGAGCACGACGCCGCCGACGAGGTTGCCCAGGGTGGCGGCCGTCAGATTGCTCACGACGCCGTCGATCTCGACCGACCCCGCGCAGGTGCCCGTCGCCTGCAGCATGAGCGCGTAGGGCAGGAAGAACATGTTGGCGACGCAGTGCTCGAAGCCGGCCGCCATGAACGCCATGACGGGCAGCAGGGCCGAGAAGAACTTGTCGGTGACGGACGTCGCGGCATGGCCCACCCAGACGGCGAGGCACACGAGCATGTTGCAGAGGACGGCCCGCGCGAAGGCCACGCCCCAGTCGAGCGCCACCTTGCCCTCGGCGACCGTGATCGCGGCCTCCCCGACCGCCCCGCCGTTGGCGGAGGCGACGCCGGTGGCGAGCACGAGCCCCGCCGCGAGCACGCTGCCCACAAGGTTGCCGAAGAGCACGAGCGCCCAGCTGGCGAGCAGGCGCCTCCACGAGAAGCGCCCGGCGAGCGGGCCCATGACCATGAGGCAGTTGCCCGTGAAGAGCTCCGCGCCGGCGGCGAGGATGAGGAAGAGGCCCAGCGTGAAGGCGAAGCCGCCCAGAAGCTGCGTCGCCGCGAAGGGCAGCGCGGCGTCGGACTTGACCACGAGCATGAACGTGGCGCCCATCGAGATGAAGGCGCCCGCCATGACGGAGAGCACGAGGGCGCTCACGACGTCGGTCTTGGCCTTGGTCTCGGCGACGCGCTCGTTCTTGAGCTCCATCGACGCGGGGGTCATCGCCCCGCTGTAGGAAGATGACGGCTTCTCGGTTACCTTCATGAGCAGCTCCTCTCCGCCGCCTCGACGACGTGGCGGGCGAGAATGGCGGTTGTGACGGACCCGACGCCTCCCGGCACGGGCGTGATGGCGCGGACGACGCCGTCCGCTGCGGCAAAGTCGACGTCGCCCACGAGCGACTGGCTCTTATCGTCCCAGTTGATGCCCACGTCCACGACGACCTGTCCGGGTCGCAGCGCGTCGGCGCCGACCGTCCCCGCGTGACCCGCGGCGCACACGATGACGTCGGCGGCACGAAGCTCGGACGCAAGGTCGGCCGTGCGCGTGTGGCAGAGCGTGACGGTGGTGTCGCGCGCGAGCAGCATCATGGCGACGGGGCGGCCGATGACGAGCGATCGTCCCACGACGGCCGCGCGGGCGCCGGGGAGCGAGACGCCGTAGTGGTCGAGAAGCGCGAGGACCGCCTGGGCGGTGCACGGCGGGAACCCGACCGCGTGCGCGGCGAAGACGCCGTAGAGGGAGCCCGCGGTGACGCCGTCGACGTCCTTGGCGGGGTCGAGCGCCGCGCAGACGACGGCCTCGTCCACGTGCGCGTGCAGGGGCCGCATGATGAGGCAGCCGTGAACCGCGGGGTTCTCGTTGACGTCGCGGACGGCGGCGAGAAGGACCTCGGTGCCCGCGTCCTCCGGGAAGGCGAGAACCCTCACGGCGATGCCGACCTTCTCGCACCGCTTGATGGCGGCGCGCTCGTAGGAGAGGTCGTCCGGCCGCTCGCCGACGCGCAGGATGGCGAGCGTCGGCACGACGCCGCGCCCCGCGAGGGAGGCGGCGCGAGCGGCGACGTCCTCGGTCAGGACGGCGGCGACGGGCGCGCCGCGCAAAAGCTCCGTCACCTCATGCCCTCCCGCGTATGCCGTCGACGATGGCGTCCGCGAGGGCGCGGGCGCGCGGCGCGTACTCGTCCAGGAGCTCGTCGCAGGTGGCCTCGATGCGCGCGGCCTGGCGGCGGTCCTTGAGGGAGGTCGTGTTGACGCAGACGTTGACGCCCGCGCCCTCCAGCGCCGCGCCGGCCAGAAGGGCCCCGGTGGCCACGTCGGAGACGAGCCCCGGGGTTCCGATCTCGCGCATGCGCTCGAGCAGCGTGATCGCGCGGCAGCACTCCCCCATCATCGCGAGCGGCGCCATGCACGCGCCCTCCGTGGCGGCCTCGATGGCCTCGGCGCGGCCGGGCTCGGTGCGCGGCAGCGCGTAGGCCTCGATCAGCGGTGAGAATCCCGCGGCGTCCTCCTCGATGAGCTCGAGCAGGCGGAAGCGGACGTCCTCGGCCTCGTCCATGAGTTCGGAGACCTCGCCCTCGACGTCGGCGAAGCGAGCCTTGCCGATGGTGAACGAGCCCACCATCGAGCACAGCGCGGCTGCGAGCGCGCCCGCGAGCGCGCAGGCGCCGCCGCCTCCCGGGACGCTCGTGCGCGCGGCGAGCCGCTCGGCGAACTCCTCGCAGCTCAGCTCCATGAATCGCTCTTCCACGGTCACTCCTTCAAGACGGCGTCCCCGTCGGGCCGGGCGGACTAGAAGAGGCCGACGATCTTGCCGTCGGGCGTGACGTCGATCTTCTCGGCCGCCGGCACCTTGGGCAGGCCCGGCATGGTCATGATGTCGCCGGTGAGCGCCACGATGAAGCCAGCGCCCGCCGAGACCTTCAGGTTGCGCACCGTGATGCGGAAGTCGCGCGGGGCGCCGAGCTTGGTCTGGTCGTCGGTGAAGGAGTACTGCGTCTTGGCCACGCAGATGGGAAGGCCTCCGAAGCCCTGCTCCTCGAGCTGCTTCAGCTGCTTGGCCGCGGCGCTCGTGAAGTCGACGCCGTCGGCGTGGTAGACCTTGGTGGCGATGGCGTTCAGCTTGTTCGCGATCGAGTCCTCGACGTCGTAGGCAAAGCGGAAGCCGCTCGGCTCCTCGCACAGGCGCACGACCTCCTCGGCGAGCGCCTGGCCGCCCTCGCCGCCCTTGGCCCAGACCTCGGAGAGCGCGACGTTGACGCCGAGCTCGTTGCACTTGCGCTCGACGAGCGCGAGCTCGGCGGCGGTGTCCGTCGGGAAGGCGTTGATGGCCACCACCACGGGCAGCCCCCAGACCTCGCGGATGTTGGAGACGTGCTGCAGCAGGTTGGGCAGTCCCGCCTCGAGCGCCTCGAGGTTCTCTGCCCCCAGGTCCGCCTTGGCGACGCCGCCGTTGTACTTGAGCGCGCGCACGGTCGCCACGAGCACGACGGCGCTCGGCTGGATGCCGGCGTAGCGGCACTTGATGTCCAGGAACTTCTCGGCACCCAGGTCCGCGCCGAAGCCGGCCTCGGTGACCACGTAGTCGGCGAGCTTGAGCGCCGTCGTGGTGGCCTCAACGGAGTTGCAGCCGTGGGCGATGTTGGCGAACGGGCCGCCGTGGACGAAGGCGGGGTTGCCCTCGAGCGTCTGCACGAGGTTGGGCTTGATGGCGTCCTTGAGCAGGGCGGTCATGGCTCCCTCGGCGTGGATGTCGGCCACGGTGACCGGCTTGCGATCGTAGGTGTAGGCGATGACCATGCGGGCCAGGCGGGCCTTCAGGTCCATGAGGTCGGTGGCGAGGCAGAACACGGCCATGACCTCGGAGGCAACGGTGATGTCGAAGCCGTCCTGGCGCGGCATGCCGTCCGCGACGCCGCCCAGGCCGTCGACGACGTTGCGCAGCTGGCGGTCGTTCATGTCCACGCAGCGCTTCCAGACCACGCGGCGCGGGTCGATGCCCAGGGCGTTGCCCTGCTTGATGTGGTTGTCGAGCATCGCGGCGCAGAGGTTGTTGGCCGCTCCGATGGCGTGGAAGTCCCCCGTGAAGTGGAGGTTGATGTCCTCCATGGGGACGACCTGCGCGTAGCCGCCGCCGGCAGCGCCGCCCTTGATGCCAAAGACCGGGCCGAGCGAGGGCTCGCGCAGGGCGAGCATGGTCTGGTGCCCCATGCGGTTCATGGCGTCGGCCAGGCCGATCGACGTGGTGGTCTTGCCCTCGCCCGCGGGCGTGGGGTTGATGGCGGTCACGAGGACGAGCTTGCCCTTGCGCGGCGCGTCCGCGAGCGAGTGGATGTCGACCTTGGCCTTGGTGCGGCCGTACGGCTCGATCATGTCCTCGGTGAGGCCGGCGCGCGCGGCCACCTCGGCGATGGGCAGCATCTTGGCTTCCTGGGCGATCTCGATGTCCGACTTGTACTCCGCCATAACCGTCCCTCCGACGCGGGCTGTCTGAACCTATTACTATAGCGCGTACTTCTCGGCGCCGCGGCGCTCGGTCACACGGGCGCCGGGGGCACGCACGATTAACGCGCACAGAATGTATTACGGCAAAATCTTTCCTGCGGATATGCAAAGTGAAAACAAACGGCGCGCGTTAATTGGAGCGCGGCGAGCCGGCGCGGGCGAGAAGGACGTCAGGCCGAAAGCCCGCGGCGTCAGCGGCGCGCCTCGGCGACCGAGCTGCGCTCCACGAGCGTGGGCGGGATGCGGATCGCGCGGGGGCGATAGCTCGGCGCCGTGCCGAGAAGCGCCTGCTCGACAGCTGCGCGACCGCGCGCCACGAGGTCGAAGCGCACCGTGGTGAGACCCACGTGCGGCACCGTGTCGCGCAGCGAGTCGTCGACGCCCACCACGCTCACGTCCTCGGGGACGCGCCGGCCCGCGTCGCGCAGGGCCTCCACGACGCCGAGCGCCATCTGGTCGTTGGCGGCGTAGACCGCCGTCATCGCCGCATCTCCCGCGAGCGCGGCACCCGCCTCGTAGCCGCTGTCGGCCGTCCAGTCCCCGCGCAGGGGCTCGGCGGCGTCGACGCCGCGCGCGGCGAGCGCGTCGCGCCAGCCCTTCTCGCGAAAGGTCGAGTCGACCGAGTAGGCCGGACCGCCTACGAAGCGGACCTCGCGGTGCCCGCGGGCGGCCAGGTGGTCCATCAGCAGCGTCGAGCATCCGTACTGGTCCGAGTCCACGGTCGTGCAGCGCGGGTGCTCGTACATGGTGAGCAGCACGGTGCTCAGGCCCGGCTGCGGGACAAAGTCCTCGAAGTCATCCGACTTCAGGCTCATGCTGATGACGAGCGCGTCGATGGGCAGGCCCGCCATGCGCCGCGTGGCCTCGGCCAGGGAGAGCGGCGCGCGGTCGTCCATCTCGACCGTCGTCACCGCGCAGCCCACGTCGCCGGCGGCGGAGAGGACGCCCTTGATCGTGCCGAGGTTGCCGAACTGCTCGACGTTGTAGAGGGCGAGGCCCACCGAGTTGTAGCGTCCGCTGCGCAGGGACCTGCCGGCGAAGTTGGGGCGGAAGCCGAGCTCCTCCATGGCGAGAAGGACGCGCTCCCGCGTGCGCTCGCTCACGTTGGGAAGCCCGTTGGCGACGCGCGAGACCGTCTGCTGCGAGACGCCCGCCACGCGCGCGACCTGCGCCATGGAGACGGGCCCCGCCGGGGCGCGACCGCTCTTCTCGTCCTGCATGGACTCCCCTCCCCGCCGATTCGCCGACCGCTTGCAGCCCAATTCTAACCGATGGGCGGAAAGGCGGCATTCTCGCCTCCACCGGGAATGAGTACGTTAACATTGTGCCTGGGGCAGCTCATGGGGCATGCCCGCGGACACTGGCGAGAGGAGCATCGTGATCAAGACGACCTCGTTCGGAACCCTGCCCGACGGCAGGGAGGCGCACGTCATCGAGCTGTCCGACGGCGTCGCGCGCGTGCGCGTGAGCGACTACGGCGCCACGGTCCTGGGCATCGACGTGCCGGACCGCGCGGGCGCGCTCGCCGACGTGGCCCTGGGCTTTGGCGACCTCGCGGGGTACCTCGGCCCCAACCCCGCCTTCTACGGCGGCACCGTGGGACCCGTGGCAAACCGCACCGACCGCGCCGAGGTCCCGCTCGGCGGCACCGTCTACCACCTCGCTCACAACGACGGGCCCGGCCTCGCCAACAACAACCACACCGACGCAGAGCGCGGGCTGCACAGGCGCCTCTGGGACGCCGCGGCAGACGACGCCGCCAACACGGTGCGCATGAGCTGTCGCCTCGCAGACGGCGAGCTCGGCCTCCCCGGAAACCGCACCTTCTCCGCGTCCTTCTCGCTTGCTGCGGACGGCGCCGCCCACGTGCTCACCGTGGCCTACGGCTGCGAGGCGGACGCCCCCACCTACGTGAGCATGACCAACCACACCTACATGAACCTCGCCGGCCATGACGCGGGCCCGGTCCTGGGGGAGGTCGTGGTCGCGGAGGCGGACAGTTTCCTGCCGCTGCGCCCCGACTGCGTCTCCGCGGGCGAGATCCGACCCGTGGCCAACACGCCGTTCGACTTCCGCTCGCCCCGCGCGCTCGGCGACGCCGTCGACGCCGACGACGAGCAGATCAAAATCGGGCGAGGCTACGACCACTGCCTGTGCATCCGCGGATGGGAGCCCGGCGCGGCGCCGCGTCCCGCGCTGCACGTGGTCGAGCCCGTCGGCGGCCGCGCGCTCGACGTCCTGGTGACCACCCCCGGCGCCCACCTCTACACCGGCAACTGGCTCGGCGATGAGGACGCCAAGGACGGCGCGAGCTACACGCCGCGCGACGGCCTTGCCTTCGAGCCGGAATTCTACCCGGACAACATCCACCACCCGGAGTGGCCGCAGGCCGTCTGGGGGCCCGACAGGCCGTACGCGCAGACGATCGTGTACCGCTTCTCGACCGTCGGGTAGCGCGTTCTTCTCGCCCGCGCCGCTCGCTAGTATGCACAGTTCGATTAACTTTCCTATATCCGCAGGATATTTTGAAGCAAAACTAGAACTGTGCGTACTAGCAACCCCGGAAGGAAGGGCTGGCGAAAAGAGCGACGGCCCGCTAGCAATCGTGAAAGCGCCCCGCAGGGGGCTCGATGAAAGGAGCAGCATGGCAGCAGGAACGGACAAGGGCACGCCCCTCGAGGTGGCCCGCGAGCTCTTTGGGCGGGAGTTCGCCGACGTGGAGCACGAGCGCCTGCTCGCGGTCCACGCGCCCGCGCGCTCGGAGATCTCCGGCAACCACACCGACCACGAGGGCGGCCACGTCATCGCCGGTGCGCTGAACGTCGCCATCGACGGCGTCGCGGCGGCCAACGGCACCGACCGCGTGCGCGTGGCGAGCGCGGGGTACCCCACCTTCGAGATCTCCCTGGACAGCCTCGACGAGCGCGAGGACGAGCACGTCACGACCGCCGGCCTCGTGCGCGGCATGGCGGCGTGCATGGCGGCCACCGGGCGCACCCCCGCTGGCTTTGACCTCGCGATGACGAGCGACATCCCCTCCGGCGGCGGCCTCTCCAGCTCCGCCGCCGTGGAGGCCGCGCTCGGCCGCGTGATGGAGGCGCTGTGGGAGGGCCCCGAGGTCACGCCGGTCGAGCTCGCCAAGATGGGGCAGTTCGCCGAGAACCGCTACTTCGGCAAGCCGTGCGGCCTCATGGACCAGGCGGCCGTCTGCCTGGGCGGCCTCGCGTTCATGGACTTCGAGGACGCCGCAGAGCCGCGCACAGCCAAGCTCGAGCTCGACTTCGACGCCGCGGGCTATGCCCTCTGCCTCGTGGACGTGGGCTGCGACCACGCGCCCTTCACCGCAGACTACGCCGCTGTGCCCGTTGAGATGCAGCAGGTTGCCCGCGAGTTCGGCCATGAGCGCCTCTGCGAGGTCGACCCGGCCGAGTTCGACCGTCGCCTGCCCGAGCTGCGCGAGAAGCTCGGCGACCGCGCGATCCTGCGCGCAATCCACTACTGGCGCGAGAACGAGCTCGTCGACAAGCGCTGGGACGCCCTCACGGCCGGCGACATCGACCGCTTCCTCGAGCTCACCCGCGAGTCCGGCGCGAGCTCCGCGATGTTCCTCCAGAACGTCTCCACCGGCGGCTCCTTCCAGCCGGCGATGCTGGCGCTGGGCCTGGCCGAGCGCATCCTCGACGGCCGCGGCGCCACGCGCATCCACGGCGGCGGCTTCGGCGGCTCCATCCAGTGCTTCGTGCCGCTCGACATGGTCGAAGACTTCACCGCCCAGATGAACGCCTGGCTGGGCGAGGGCGCCTGCGTCCACTACCAGATCGCCGAGAAGGGGGCGCATGCGGCATGGCTGTAGAGAACGTCCGCGACAACGTCCAGGCGCTCGTCGACTACGCGGCGACGCGCGATCTCATCGGCTGGACGGACCGCGTCTGGTCGTACAACGCCACGCTCGAGGCCATCGGGGCGCTCGGGCCCGGGCCGGAGCAGTCCTGGGTCCTGGCGGAGGAGCCTGACCTCGACGCGGAGCCGGCCGAGCTCGACCTCGAGGCCACGCTCGCCGACCTCGCGGAGGTCGCGGTGACCAACGGCTGCGTCGAGGACACGGCAAACGGCCGCGACCGCGTTTCCATGCGCGTCATGGGCACCCTGATGCCGCGCCCGTCCGAGACCATCTCCATCTTCGACGCGCTCGTGGAGGAGGACCCCAAGGCGGCCACCGACTGGTTCTACCGCATCTGCTGCGACGCGGGCTACGTGCGCCGCGCCGCCATCGCGCGCAACATCCAGTGGAGCTCCCCCACCCGCTGGGGCGACCTCGAGATCACGATCAACCTCTCCAAGCCCGAGAAGGACCCGCGCGACATCGCGGCGGCGGGCGCGGCCAAGGCCACGGGCGAGAAGTACCCGGCGTGCCAGCTCTGCATCGAGAACGAGGGCTACCCCGGGCGCGGCGCGGCGATGGCCGGCGGCGAGCACCCGGCCCGCCAGAACCTGCGCATCATCCCGATCGAGCTCGACGGCGAGCGCTGGGGCCTGCAGTACAGCCCCTACGCCTACTTCAACGAGCACAGCATCGCGATGAGCGCCCACCATCGCCCGATGCACATCGACGAGAAGGCGCTGCGCTGCCTGCTCGACTTCGTCGACCTGCTGCCGCACTACTTCATCGGGTCCAACGCCGACCTGCCGATCGTGGGTGGCTCGATCCTCTCGCACGACCACTTCCAGGGCGGCGCGCACGAGTTCCCGATGATGCGCGCCGAGGTCGCCGAGTCCTTCTCGATGGACGCCTTCCCCGGCGTGGAGGGCGCCGTGCTCACCTGGCCGCTCTCCGTGCTGCGCCTGCGCTCCGCGAGCCGGGACGACCTACTCGCGGCCGCCGTGCACGTCATCGACGCGTGGCGCGCCTGGACCGACGAGTCCGTGGGCGTGATCGCCCTCGACGAGGACGGCACGCGCCACAACACCGTGACGCCCGTCGTGCGCCGCGTGGACGAGGGCGGCGCCGTGGGCGGCGAGCGCTACGAGGCCTACCTCGCGCTGCGCTGCAACGTGACGAGCGACGAGCACCCGCTCGGCATCTTCCACCCGCACGCCGAGTACCACCACATCAAGAAGGAAAACATCGGCCTCATCGAGGTCATGGGCCTCGCGATCCTGCCGCCGCGCCTCGTGGGCGAGCTCGCCGCCGTGCGGGCGCACCTGCTCGAGGGCGTCTCCGCGGGCGCCGACGTCGACGCCGTGCGCGCCGCGCTGGACGCGGACCCGGCGAGCGCGAGCCACGCCGCCTGGGCGGCCGAGGTCTACGGGCGCCGCGCGGGCGAGCTCACCGAGGAGGCCGCCGAGCAGGTCCTGCGCGACGAGGTCGGCGCCGTCTTCGGGCACGTGCTCGAGGACGCCGGCGTCTTCAAGTGGGACGAGGCCGGCCGCGCCGCGCAGATGCGCTTCGTCGCGAGCCTGTAGGTCTGTTCTTCTCGCCTTACCGCCACCACAACCTGGGGCCGGCCGCCATGCGCGACCGGCCCCTTCTTTCTGGCCCGCACTCGACGGCAAACCTCGAGAGCGAGCGGACACCTGTTGCCTCCGCACATCGAGTGCGGGCGGCAGCGCGCTGGACGCGGGCACTCGATGGCAAACGCCGAGTAGCCCCGCGCACTGGATGCCCTTCGGGCCCAAATCCGCCCGCACTCGATGCCCGCACTCATGAGTGCGGGCAAGAAGGACGTGCAGCCCTACCCGTTGGAGCGGGCGAGAAGGACGTGCGGCACCTACCCGTGGGCGCGGGCGAGAAGAACGTGCCCCCCTACTCGTAGCGCTCGTCGAAGACGCGGCGGGTCTTCTTCTCGCTGCGCGGCAGGACGCCGAGCTCGACCACCTTGACGAGCGGCGTGAAGCCGATGCGGCGCTTGACCTCGTGCGCGACCTCGTCGGCGAGGTCGAGGAAGTCCTGCGTGCCGTCCGTCTCCACGTAGATGCGCATGGTGTCGCGGCCCTCGAGGTGCGAGATGCGGATCTGGTACTCGCTCGAGAGCTGCGGGAACTCCTGCAGCACCTCCTCGATCTGTCGCGGGAAGACGTTGACGCCCTTGATCTTGACCATGTCGTCGGAGCGACCCTGGAGCGTGTCGATGCGCGGGTAGGGGCTTCCGCAGGGGCAGGTGCCGGGGATGATGCGGCTGAGGTCATGCGTGCGGAAGCGGATGAGCGGCGCGCCCTCCTTGACCAGCGTCGTGATCACGATCTCGCCCCACTCGCCGTCTGGCAGCGGCGCGCCCGTGGCGGGGTCGACGATCTCGATGTAGATGAAGTCGTCCCAGTAGTGCATGCCATCCTCGGCGTCGCAGGAGATGCCGATGCCGGGACCGTAAACCTCCGTGAGGCCGTAGATGTCGTAGACCTGGATGCCGAGGCCCGCCTTCACGCGGTCGCGCATCTTCTTGCCCCAGCGCTCGGAGCCGATGACGCCCTTGCGCAGCGCGATTTTGTCGCGCATGCCGCGCGCCTCGACCTCCTCGGCCAGGAGCAGCGCGTAGCTCGACGTGGCGCCGATGACCGTAGTCTGCAGGTCCACCATGAACTGGAGCTGCTTCTCCGTGTTGCCGGGGCCCATCGGGACGGCCATCGCGCCGAGCTTCTCCGCGCCCGCCTGAAAGCCGATGCCCGCGGTCCAGAGGCCGTAGCCGGGCGTGATCTGGATGCGGTCGTCTGCGGTGATTCCGGCGAGCTCGTAGCAGCGGGCAAACTGCGTGGCCCAGTCGTCGACGTCGCGCGCGGTGTACGGGATGATCACGGGCGTGCCCGTGGTGCCCGAGCTCGAGTGGATGCGCACGATCTGGCGCTCGTCAACCGCGGAGATCCCGAGCGGGTAGCAGTTGCGCAGGTCCTCCTTCTCCGAGAAGGGCAGCGCGAGGAAGTCCTCCTCGGTGAGGACCTCGGTGACGCCGGCCTCCTGAAGGCGCCGCCCGAAGTAGTTGCCGGACGCAACGAGCCGCTGGACCTGGTCGTTCACGAGCTTGAGCTGGGACGCACTGATTTTCATGCTGGGCTCCTTCCACCGTGCAAAGGGGACAGTCACTTTTGCACGCATGACCGTGCAAAAGTGACTGTCCCCTTTGCACGGTGCAGGGCGGCAAGGTCGAGGTCGAGGAAGCGGGGGCTCACGGTGGCGCGGACGGCAGCCGCAAGGTCGTCAAGGGTGACGGGGCCGAGTGCGCCGGCACGCGCCGCGGCGCCGAGAAGGACCACGTTGAGGGCGCGCGCGGTGCCGAGCTCGGCCTCGGCCGCCGCGGCGTCCACGACCGCGAGGTTCTTCTCGCCCACGTGCTCGTGCAGGTAGGACATGATGGCGGACAGGTCGTAGGCAGGGCCGCCCGTGGCGGCGGAGACGGGCACCACCGGGACGTCGCTGGTGACGACCACGCCGCCCGCGCGCAGGAAGGGCAGCTGGCGCACGGCCTCGGCGGGCTCGAAGGCGACGATCGCGTCGGCGCGACCGCGGCCGATCAGTGGCGAGACCGCGCCCTCCCCCAGCCTCACGTGGCTGAAGACCGAGCCGCCGCGCTGCGCCATGCCGATGGTCTCGGCGGTCTTGACGGGAAGGCCGCGCTCCATCGCAGCGCGGGCGAGCAGCTTGGAGGCAAGAACGGCCCCCTGGCCCCCCACGCCGGCAAGAATGACGTTCGTGCAGCGCCGCTCGCTCACAGGCGCTCACCTCCCGAGATGGCGTGCGTGGGACAAATCTGCTCGCAGAGGGTGCAGCCCGTGCACTGCGCAGCGTCGATGCGGACCTTGCCGGTCGCGTCGTCCGGCACGAGGGCAGGGCATCCAAGCTCGCGCACGCAGCGCTGGCAGCCGACACACCTCTCGGCGTCAACCGCGCTCGTGGACTGTGGCTTGGCGAGCACCACGCACGGGCTCCGGAAGATGATGGCCTTGACGCCCGGCTCGTCGGCAACGCGACGCACCGCGGAGACGGCGGCATCGAGGTCGAGCGGGTCGACGGTCTCCACGACCGTGAGACCGATGGCGCGCAGAACGCGCTCGATCGAGACCTTCTCCACGACCTGCCCCATCATCGTGCGCCCCGTGCCGGGGTGCGGCTGGTGGCCGGTCATGGCCGTGGTGGAGTTGTCCAGCACGACGAGCGTCATGTTCGCCTGGTTGTAGAAAGCGTTCACCACGCCGGTGATGCCCGAGGCAAAGAAGGTGGAGTCGCCCACGAAGGCAAACGCCGTGGTGTCCGGCTCCACGTGCGTCACTCCCTGCGCGATGTTGATGCCCGCTCCCATGCACAGGCACGTGTCCACCATGTCGAGCGGCTTGGCGTTGCCCAACGTGTAGCAGCCGATGTCGCCGCAGAAGAGCGTCTTGCGGCCGCGCATGGCGCGCTTGACGGCGTAGAAGCTCGCCCGGTGCGGGCAGCCGGCACACAGGACCGGCGGACGGACGGGGAGCGTGGGGGGCGCCGGGGTGGGAACGACGGCCGTCTGGCGGCCGAGGAAGGCGTCGAGCGCGCGGCCCACGCTCTCGACGGTGTTCTCCCCGGAGGGCTGGATGTCGCCGGTAAGCTTGCCGCAAATCTTTACCGTAAGCCCGCGGCGACCGCAGGTCGCGACGAGGGCGCGCTCTATCACGGGGTCGAGCTCCTCCACGCAGAGGACCTCATCAAGGCCGTCGAGAAAGTCAGCGGCGAGGTCCTCGGGGAACGGGTACGGCGTCGCCACGCGAAGGACGCGAACGTCGTCCTTCTCGCCAAGGTTCTCGGCGACGTAGGTGGCGCTGATACCGTGGGTGGCCACGCCGAGGCGCGGGCGCGCGTCGGGGCCGGCCGTCTGCGTCACCGTGTTTCTCGCGTAGCCAGAGAGGCGTCCAGCGAGCGCCGCGTCACGCCTCTCGATGGCGGCATGGGCGCGCACGGAGAGCGCTGGGAAGATGACCCAGCGGCTCGGGTCGCGGACGAAGCCCTCCGCCTCGTGGTGCGCCCACTCCTCCGGCCCCGCCACGAGCACGTCCTCGTAGCCGTGGTCCACGCGCGTGGTTGGGCGCACGATCACGGGGCAGCCCAGCTCCTCGGAGAGCTCGAACGCCTCGCACATCATCGCGTAAGCCTCGGACGGGCTGGAGGGGTCAAGGATCGGCAGCTTGGCGTAGGCGGCGAAGGTGCGCGTGTCCTGCTCGGTCTGGGACGAGATGGGGCCTGGGTCGTCAGCCACGAGCACGACCATGCCGCCCTTGACGCCGATGTAGGAGAGGCTCATGAGCGGGTCGGAGGCAACGTTGAGGCCAACCTGCTTCATGGTCACGAGCGCGCGGGCGCCGGCATAGGCAGCGCCGGCAGCCACCTCGAGCGCGGCCTTCTCGTTGACCGACCACTCCACGTAGACGCCCTCCGGCCTGCGGCGCGCGACCGTCTCCAGAACCTCGGTCGAGGGCGTGCCGGGATAGCCGGCCACGACGTTCACGCCCGCCGTGAGCGCGCCGAGGGCCATGGCCTCGTTGCCCATCATGAACTCTCTGTGCATGCTACCTCCCCTTCGCTCCGGCCACTCTACCAGACCCACGTTACAGGTTGGCAAATTGGGGGCTCTGCAAATTGGGGACGTGCTTTTTCTCTCAGAGATTTTGGGACAGGCCTGTTGCGGCAAAGCCGGACCTGTCCCAAAATCTCTGAGAGAAAAAGCACGTCCCCATTTTCGGGAGGCAGCGTGGCGGAGACGGCAACGGACAGGCTCAGGCTCGTCGTCGGCGACGAGGGCCTTGAGCGGCTCGCGCGGGCACGCGTGGCCGTGATCGGTCTCGGCGGCGTGGGATCCTCCTGCGCGGAGGCGCTGGTCCGAGGCGGCGTAGGGCGTCTCGTGCTCCTGGACCGCGACGTGGTGGCGCCGAGCAACCTCAACCGCCAGGCGCTCGCGTTCACGAGCACCATCGGCCGCCCCAAGGCCGAGGTCATGCGCGCCATGGCGCTCGACATCAACCCGGGCGCCGACGTCACCGCCGTGACCGCGTTCCTCGACAAGGACGCCCTGCCCGAGCAGATGGATGGGCTGGGTCCGCTCGACTATGTGGTGGACGCCATCGATACCGTGGCCCAGAAGCTGCGCCTCGCGCAGTGGTGCCAGGAGCGCGGCGTCCCCGAGCTCTCCGCGATGGGCGGCGCCAACAAGCTCGACCCCTGCCGCCTGCGCTTCGCGCGCATCGAGGACACCGTCAACTGCCCGCTCGCGCGCGTCATGCGAAAGGAGTGCCGCCGCCGAGGCATCCGCGGCCTGCGCGTGCTCTTCTCGGACGAGGAGCCGGTCCGCATGGAGCGCATCTCAGACGAGCAGTGGCTGCGCGAGGGGTCGCTCCTGGGCACGATGAGCTACCTGCCCCCCATCATGGGCCAGATGCTCGCCAGCCGCGTGATTCGCGACCTTCTGGGGTGGGCGTGACGCAAGCCGCGTGCGACAGAACCCTCCGGGGCATATGTCGCGCAGGGGCGTCCGCCACAAAATCACCGCTTACGCGCGACGTGAAAAGTTGGTAGGGTAGCTCCTCGCATTCGCCCGCCCTGCGGGTCCCGTCGAGAAAGGTCTGCCCCCATGCCCACCAACAAACGCGAGAGCCTCATCTTCACCATCATCATGTGCTTCTGCATGGTGCTCTGGATGTCCGTCTACAACGTCGCTCGCGTGCATGGCTGGAGCTTCGGCTCCGGAACGCTGGCCGACGCATGGCTCGGCTTCCCGCCGGCCTACGTCGTGGCCATGCTGCTGGACGTCCTTCTCGCCAGCCGCTTTGCCAAGTGGTTTGCGTTCCGCTTCCTGGTGACGCCGGGCAAGAGCAGCCGCCTTGCCGTCACGCTGGCCATCAGCACGATGATGGTCTTCCCCATGGTGCTCTTCATGTCGCTCTACGGCGCGCTCGAGGCGTTCACGCACGTGGGCGACCCGGCCATGATCCTGCCCACGTGGATCGCGAACATCCCGTGGAACTTCGTCGCCGCGCTGCCGTGGAACCTGCTGGTGGCGGGCCCGCTCTCGCGCTGGGTCTTCCGCCGCGCGTTCCCTGAGGGGACGGTGCTCGCCGAGCCTGCATCCGCCTAGAGGCGGGCGGCTTGATCAAACGTCCCCACCAGGATCTCCGCCTCCATGGTGAGCGTATCGACTGACGTCCAGTCGAGAGTCGAGCCGTCGATCCCAAACATGATCGGTGACATCTCAACCGCTGCGACGAGCTGCTCTTGCGTCATGCGGATCGTGGAGGTTACCACGCGCCTCTCTCGTATCCCGCAAATATCGGAGAGGTGCCGGATCACCCGCTCGTTTGAGTAATCTCCTCGCTCAGGCGCCTTGTCACTGACCCGCTCACGAATCTCACGAAAGTGGTTTGGGGTCGGCACCACCTTGATGAGAAAGCCGCCGGGCTTGAGCGCACGCTGGAATTCCCCATAGTTTGCCGGCGAGAAGATGTTGAGGACGCAGCTCGCACAGTGGTCGCGCAGGGGAATCGCGGTTAAGTCTGCCACGAGCCATGCAACGGAGCCCTCGCGGTCCGCACCTGCGGCGAGGCGAACGGCATCTTTGGAGATATCACACGAGAAGAGCCGAATCGGCGGCACGAAACGCTCCGCCAAACGGCTCGAGAAGAAACCCTCGCCGCAGCCCGCATCGACAACGACGCCCTCGATGTCGAGTGAAACCATGATGTCGCACAGCTCGGCAGCGAGCGCATCGTACAGCCCGCTTGAAAAGACCGCGCGTCGGCTGAGAAACGAGTCCCGATCATACGGTCCCGCCGCCTTGTGATGCGCAAGCAGGTTAACGTACCCCTGGCGACCCAAATCGAAGCAATGGTTGCGTACGCAACGCAAGGATGTCCCGGACAAGCTCAGCGGCTCCCCGCAGACAGGACACGCTAGGACATCCTCGCAATTCGCGAAGGGTTTCGTTGTTTCGGCACCCATTGCCCTCCCTTTCATACAGCGTACCCGCGCACTAGTTTAATCGCTGTGGGCATGTCGCGCAAAAAGCGACGGCACTTGAGCAAGGCACACGCCCGCGAGGATCACCGCCACGCCGAGCCACTCGACACCGTGCTTGAGGCGGGCACCTACGCGCCCACGGGCGGCGGGCACCAGTCGCCGGTGATCGTGGCCGTGACGAGCCCCGAGACCCGCGAGCGCCTGCGCGCGCTCAACGCCGCCGTCATGGGCAAGGAAACCGACCCGTACTACGGCGCGCCGGCCATCGTGGTGGTGCTCGCCGACGGCGGACGCGGCACCTTCGTGGAGGACGGCTCCTGCGTGCTCGAGAACCTCATGCTCGCGGCGCACGCCGTGGGCCTCTCCAGCTGCTGGATCCATCGCGAGCGCGAGATCTTCGACAGCGAGGAGGGCAAGGCGCTCCTCAAGGAGTGGGGCCTGCCCGAGGCGCTGCGCGGCGTGGGCGCCATCGCGCTCGGCTACGCCGACGGCCCCGAGCCCACCGCCGCCCCGCGTAAGGAGGGCTACGTGGTGCGCGTGTAGCTCAAACGATTCACACGTTCCGGAAAGGGGCGCTCTGCCGGCAGCATCGATGCTCCCAGCAAAGCGTCCCCTGTCCGCCTGCGTCGCTAAAGACGAGTCCTCACGCTGCTCACGCCGTGGAGCATCTTCACAAACGCCGGATCGTCGTGGTTCACGATCTCGCTGTGGTCAAGGGTGAGCTCGGCAATCTGCGCCATGTCATCTGCGGTAAGCTCGAAGTCCCACACGTCGATGTTCTGCTCCATGCGGTCGCGGTGCACGGACTTGGGGATAACCACCACACCGCGCTGGATGTTCCACCGCAGAGCCACCTGAGCCGCAGTCTTGCCGTACTTCTCGCCGATCGCGATAAGGACGGGGTGCGTGAAGATGCCGTGGTTGCCCTCTGCGAAGGGACCCCACGCCTCGGGCACCACGCCGTACTCGCGCATCGTGGCAAGCGCCGCCTCCTGCGAGAAGAACGGGTGCAGCTCCACCTGGTTCACGGCAGGTGTCACCTCGACGGTCTCGCAGAAGTCCGCCAAGCGCGCCGGATAGAAGTTGCACACGCCTATGGCGCGGATGGTGCCAGCGCGGTACGCCTCCTCCATGGCGCGCCAGGCCCCCACGTAGTCACCGAGCGGCTGGTGGATGAGATAGAGGTCCAGGTAGTCAAGACCGAGCTTGTCAAGCGAGGTCTGGAGCGCCGCCTTGGCGCCCTCGTAGCTCGCGTCCCGCACCCAGAGCTTGGTGGTGACAAAGAGCTCCTCGCGCGCCACGCCGCTCTCGCGGATGGCGGCGCCCACCGCCTCCTCGTTCATGTAGGCGGCCGCCGTGTCGATGAGGCGGTAGCCGCAGTCGATGGCGTCAAGCACCGCCTGCTTGCATACCGCAGGGTCCGGCACCTGGAACACGCCGAAGCCCTCGCACGGCATCTCGATACCGTTGTTGAGCGTCACGGTCTGAACGTTTGCCATGGTAGATTCCCTTCTCGCCTAATCGCACCGTCCTTTGACCCCACCATCATGCTGCGAAAAGCGAATGCCGCGCCCTACGCATTCGAGCAGTTAGCATGCATAACGTGCATACTGAGAAGGACACACCAGAACACGGGAGACACCCATGACCATCGAGCAGCTCGAGCACATAGCCTGCGTCGCACGAACGGGATCCATATCCCGCGCCGCCGCCGAGCTCCATATGTCCCAGCCTGCGCTCAGCCGCTCCATCCGGCGGCTTGAGGACGAGCTTGGCTGCGGCCTGTTGCGCCGCACCGCGAACAGGTCGGCGCTCACCGAGGCGGGCTGCATCGCGGCAGACTACGCCGACGACCTGCTCCGCACCTATCGGCGCATGCGAGACGAACTGTCCTCGCTCGAGACGCGCCGACGCACGCTGAGGATCGGCACCTGCGCTCCAGCCCCGCTCTGGCGCGTCACGCAGCTCGTGGTGGAGACAACGCCCGGCACCATCGTCGCTTCGGAATCCCTTGATGAGCAGCATCTGCGCCGCGGACTTATGGAGGACACGCTCGATGCCACCATCACGCTCAACCCGCTCGTGCTCCCCGGCTTTATCTCGCAGCCCATCATGACCGAGAGCCTCTCGGCGCTCCTGCCGCGCACGCACCCGCTCGCGAGCAAACAGACGCTGCGCTTTTGCGACATCGACGGCGAGACCTTCCTCATATACACCAACATCGGCTTCTGGCGCAGCATCGTCGAGCGCGAGCTGCCGCATGCGACATTCCTCTGGCAGGAGGATCGCTCGATGTTTGAGATTCTGCTCTCCACGAGCGATGCTCTCGCGTTTAGCACCGAGGCGGCAACGCCGTATACATCGCATCAGACCGAAAACGTTGCCCGCGTCGCGGTCCCGCTCAGCGACGCCAGCGCCCGCGCGACGTTCTATCTTGTGTATCGCACGGACGGGCAGGGCAAGGGCTCTGAGCTCATCGAGCGCGTGCTACCACGGCTCTCTCGCTGAGCCCCTCCCCGCGCGCACTCGTTGCGCCTCTCGCTAGAGCCCGAAGAGCCCCGCCGCCGCGGCCATCTTGTCGGCAACCTTCACGCCAAAGGGACAGCGGCCCTCGCACGCATGGCAGGCGATGAACGACCGCGAATTTCTAAGCGCCAGAAACAGGTCATCTACCTGCTATTTCTTAAGTTTCTGCAGGTAGAGTGCCGCTTAAGAAAGTCGAGTTGTTGCACATCAGGCCGTGGGCTTCTCAGCGCAGGTGGCCCAGAACGTGGGGATGTCCAGCTCGTGGAGGCGTCCCTCGCCGTTGGTGTCCTCGTAGAGGTCCAGAATCCGCAGACCTGCCAGAATCTGTCCGCGAATCTGCTCGTCCAAAGTATGCGAGAACTGCATGCCCCACTCCGGGAGGTCCTTCTCGGGAATGAGCGAGGGATCGCGAAGCGGGTTGAACGGCAGGCCGCGCACGACGCGCTCCTCCCCGTCGTCCATGACGTAGTTGAAGCCGTTGTCCAGCCCGGCGAGCAGGCGCCCTCCCGGCGCCAGCACGCGGAAGCACTCGCGCCAGATGGGGAGCACCTCCTCCACGTAGCAGTTGGAGACCGGGTGGAAGATGAGGTCGAACGCGCCGTCCTCGAAGGGCAGCGGGCGCGTCATGTCCGCGCGCACGGCACGGATCTCGTAGCCCTCGCGCTCGGCGACCATGACCTCGGACGCGATCTGCGCCTCGGAGTAGTCGAGCACGGTGCACGCGCAGCTCATCGCCGCGAAGATCGGCATCTGCTGGCCGCCACCGGAAGCCAGCCCGAGCACGCGCTTGCCGCGCATGTCGTCGAAGAACCAGTCGCGCGGGACCTCGCGCGTGGGCGTGAGTACCATCGACCAGTCACCATCAACCGCCGCCTCGTAGCGCTCGTGGCTGACGGGCGTTCCCCACTCCCAGGCATCGGCCACCCACGCGTCCACGACGCGCGCGTTCACGTCCGTATACGACTCAGTCCGGTATCCCCGTGAGCTCATGTATTCCCCCATCACCAGGGCCAAGGCGGAAAGGCCCCGCCGCCCTCTTGCCGCGCGCAGTTCTGCAGCCGCGCGCCCTTTGCGCGGCGAAGCTGTCTGAGCACGGCGAGAGGGCGGCGGGGCCCACAGATACGCGAAAGCCTAAGCGAAGTCCGAAATCTGCGCCTTCAGCTGCTCAATCGTAGCCGTAAGCTCGGCGGCCTGGGCGCGCTTCTTCTCGATGACCGCGGGCGCCGCCTTGGCAACGAAGCCCTCGTTGGCGAGGGTGCGCTCCACGCCCGCGAGGTCCTTCTCGGCCTTGGCGAGCTCCTTGGCGAGGCGCGCGGACTCGGCAGAGAGGTCCACGAGATCGCCCACGTGGACGAAGATCTCGAGCGAGCCGTCGGCCACCGAGACGCAGCCCTCCGGCTTCTGGGCGTCAGCGGCAGCAACAAACGCGCCCACGTGGCCCACGGAACGCACGAAGCCCTCCTGGCCAGCGAGAACCGCCGCGTCCTCGCAGCAGCAGCGCACGCACACGTCAAGCTCGGCGCGGGGCGACAGGCGGTAGCGGGCGCGCGTGGAGCGCACGCAGGAGATGACGCGCTTGGCGAGCTCGAAGTCCCTCTCGGCGCGCTCGTTCACGAACTCGGCGAAGCGCTCGGGCTCCGGCCAGGCAGCCACCATGAGGAACTCGGCGGAGTGGTCGTCGAGGCCGCTCGCGGGCAGCGCGTCCCACACGCTCTCCGTCACGAAGGGCATCACCGGGTGGAGCAGGCGCATGCAGGTGTCCAGCACGAAGACGAGGTTGCGCTGGACCTGAAGGCGCTCGGCGGGCGCGCCGTCGAGCAGGCGACTCTTGCAGAGCTCGATGTACCAGTCGCAGACGTCACCCCAGAAGAAGCTCTGAATCTCGCGCGCGTAGTCGCCGAAGGCGTAGGTCTCCAGCTGCTCGGTGGCGTGCGCGACGGCGCGCGCCAGGCGACTGAGCATCCACGCGTCCTCGGGCGTCACGGCGGCCGGGGCGCCCGGCTCGTAGCCCTCGAGGTTCATCTGGACGAAGCGGCTCGCGTTCCAGATCTTGGTCACGAAGCCGCGGGCCTGCTCGGTGCGCGGGCTGTCGATCAGCTTGTGCGTCTTCTTGTCGATGTTGGCGTCGAACTTGACGTCCTGGTTGTTGGTGATGAGCGTGAGGAGGTTGTAGCGCATGGCGTCCGCGCCGTACTTCTCCATGAGCTCCATCGGGTCGACGCCGTTGCCCTTGGACTTGGACATGCGGCTGCCGTCCTTGGCCAGGATCGTGGCGTAGATGTAGACGTCGTGGAAGGGCACCTCATCAGTGAAGTAGAGCGAGCTCATGATCATGCGCGCCACCCAGAGGGCGATGATGTCGCGCGCGGTCACAAGGACCTTGGTGGGGTGGTGCTCGGCGAGCTCTGAGGCGTCATCCGGCCAGCCCTGCGTGGCGAAGGTCCACAGCTGGCTCGAGAACCAGGTGTCGAGCACGTCCTCGTCCTGATGGACGTGGTGCCCGCCGCACTTGGGGCAGACGTCCGTGTCCTCCATGAGGGCGTCCTCCCAGCCGCAGTCCTCGCAGTAGAAGACCGGGATGCGGTGGCCCCACCAGAGCTGGCGGCTGATGCACCAGTCCTTGAGGTTGTCCATCCAGGTGAGGTAGGTCTGGGTCCAGCGCTCGGGGTGGAACTTGACCTCGCCGTCGCGCACGACCTGCGTCGCGCGCTCCTTGAGCTTGTCCACGGCAACGAACCACTGCTCGGAGAGCCAGGGCTCGAGGGAGGTGTTGCAGCGGTAGCAGTGCATGACGGAGTGGTCGAGCTCCTCGACCTTCTCGAGCAGGCCGTGCTCCTCGAACCACGCGACGACGGCCTCGCGGCACTGGTCGCGGTTCATGCCGGAGAACTCGCCGTAGCCGTCGACCACGACCGCGTGCTCGTCGAAGATGTTGATCTGCGGCAGGTCGTGAGCCTGGCCCATCGCGTAGTCGTTGGGGTCGTGCGCGGGCGTGACCTTGACGAAGCCCGTGCCAAAGCCAGCGTCCACGTGCCAGTCGGAGAAGATCGGAATCTCGCGGTCAACGATGGGCAGGCGCACCATCTTGCCCACGAGCTTGGCCTTCTCGGGGTCCTGCGGGGAGACGGCCACGCCCGTGTCGCCGAGCATGGTCTCGGGGCGCGTGGTGGCCACCGTGATGTGGTCGATGCCGTCGACGGGCTCCACGAGCGGGTACTGGAGGTACCACAGGTGGCCCTTCTCGTCCTGGTACTCGGCCTCGTCGTCGGAGATGGCGGTGCAGCAGGACGGGCACCAGTTGACGATGCGCTTGCCGCGGTAGATCAGGCCGTCGTGATACCAGTCGCAGAAGACCTTGCGCACCGCGCGGGAGAACTCGGGGCTCATCGTGAACTTCTCGTCGGAGAAGTCGATCGAGCAGCCCATGCGCTTGATCTGGGAGACGATCGTGCCGCCGTACTCGCGCGTCCAGTCCCAGCAGGCATCGAGGAACTTCTCGCGCCCGATCTCCAGGCGGGAGACGCCCTCGCTCTTGAGCTTCTTGTCGACCTTGGTCTGCGTGGCGATGCCTGCGTGGTCGGTGCCCAGGATCCAGCGCGTGGAGCGGCCGCGCATGCGGCTGTAGCGGACGTAGGTGTCCTGGATGGAGTCGTCCATCGCGTGGCCCATGTGCAGGATGCCCGTGACGTTGGGCGGCGGGATGACGACGGTGCAGTCGCCCACGCCCTTGCTGCGCTGGTAGCAGCCGGCGCTCATCCAGCGCTCGATGAGCTCGGGCTCGGCGGTCTGGGGATCGTAGTTCTTGGGCATCTCTTCCACGGCATGTCCTCTCGTGGCGCGCGTTCATATCAGCTCAACAGGATAGCACGCGGGCGGTATCATCACAGGAAACGAAAGGGGAAGCATGTTGTTCGACGCGCACGTTCATCTTGGCTGGTTCTCCGACCCCGCCTCCGTCGCACGCGACGCCGCGGCGCGGGGGCTGGGCATGCTCGCCGTCACGGTGACCCCGGACGAGTACCTGGGCGCGAGGAAGGCCCTTGCGGCCGAGAAGAACGTGGCGTTCGCGGCGGGGCTTCACCCCTGGTGGGTGCGGGACGCGCGCGACGCCGACGCGCTCTGCGTGCTGCTGCCCGAGACGCGTTTCGTCGGCGAGATTGGGCTCGACGCCGCACCCCGACATGCCGCGACCTGGGACGCGCAGCTGGCGGCCTTCGAGCGCATCTGCGCCACCTGCGCCGAGACGAGCGACCCCGCGGCGCCCAAGGTCCTCTCCATCCATGCCGTCCGCTGCGCGGGAACGGTCCTCGACGTCCTCGAGCGCACCGGCGCAGCAGAGAGCTGCCGCTGCGTGCTGCACTGGTTCTCCGGGTCCTCCGAGGAGCTCTGGCGCGCCGCCCGCCTGGGCTGCCGCTTCTCCCTCGGCGAGCACTCCATCGCGACCCGTCGCGGCCGCGAGTACGCCCGCGTCCTCCCAGCCGAGCTCCTCCTCACGGAGACCGACCTCCCCGAGGGCGAGCACTCCCCCACGACCGCCGACGACGTCGTCGCGTCCCTTCTGCGCACAGTCGCCGGAATCGCCGCCGCCCGCGCCGCCACGAGGGACGACGTTGCCGACCAAATTGAGGCAAACGCAAGGGCGCTGCTTTCGTAAGGTTCTTCTCTCTGCAGGTTTCTGCAGAATCGTCCCTCAGTCCATAATTCCCCTGTCTCAAATGCAAAACCGAGCTTCAGTCCATAAGAATTTGCCACATTAGAACGCTTCAATTCGCGCCCGAAAATTATGACCTGCGAAAACGTGGAGAGCAGCTCTTTGATTTTTCTCACGGGCCCGAAAACATATGGACTGAAGCTCGATTTTGCATTCAGAAGAGCAGATTTATGGACTGAAGAGTGTTTTTGCAGGAGCCGCCAAGGACAGTCCAGCCACCAAAGGGATGACGGCAACGTTTGAGCGCCCGCCCTGTCAATGGTAGAGTTGACAGGTCATGAAGGCGCACGAACCGAGGTCCCATGAAGCCGCTGCGCAAGACCACACATGCGAGGAACCCGCTCTCGTCCACCATGCTCGCGAGCACGTCGGAGGACCTCGACCTCCCGCTTGACGACGTGGTCGTCGTCTTTGCCTGCAGCGAGAACTTCGTGCCGTATCTCTCCGTGGCCGTTCAGTCGATCATCGAGAACGCCAGCCTCACGCGCCGCTACGACATCGTCGTGCTCACGCGCGACATCTCGCCGGCGAGCATGATCACGCTCACGCGCCAGGCCAAGTCGGACAACGTGGGCATCGGGTTTCTCGACGTGGACGCCGCGCTCGGGGACATCAAGCTCCCCCACCACGGGCACTTCCGCCCCGAGACCTACTACCGGCTGCTCTCGCCGCAGCTCCTGCCCAACGTCGACAAGGCGATCTACCTCGACTCCGACCTCATCGTCTGCGACGACGTCGCGAAGCTCTACGACGTCGACGTTAAGGGCTACAAGCTCGCCGCAACCCGAGACGCCGACACCATCGGCCAGATCGACGGCTACGACGCGACGGTCGGGCCCTACCTCAAGAACGAGCTCGGCATGAGCGACCCGCACGACTACTTCCAGGCGGGCGTCCTGCTCATGAACCTCGCCGAGCTGCGCCGCACGATCACGCCCGAGGAGTTTCTCGACCTCTCGACCCAGCGCATGTGGCGCTGGCTCGACCAGGACATCCTCAACAAGGTCGTGAACGGCGAGTACGTCCGCGTGCACATGCGCTGGAACTACCTCATGAACTGGCAGCACCTCCGTCGCACCCACATCATCGCCAACGCCCCCGCCGATGTGCGCGAGGAGTACGAGGAGGCCGCCGCGGACCCTGCGATCATCCACTTTGCCGGTCCCGACAACCGCCCCTGGCTCTATCCCGACGCGGACCGCGCGGACGACTTCTGGCGCTACGCGATGCGCTCCCCCTACCTGGACGAGATCCGTGGCCAGCTCGAGGAGTCGCGCGCGACGGCCAAGGGGCTCGCCAAGCGCCTGCAGGTCATCGCCCTCTACAAGGGCATCATGCCCGCATTCGACGCCGTCTGCCCCGCCGGGTCGCTCCGGCGCAAGGCCGTCATCCGCACCTACATGGGCCTCGGCGGCGCCAACCTGTAATTTGGGGACAGTCCCCAATTAACAGAAATCTTTTATGTGATTTGGGGACTGTCCCCAAATCACATAAATGGGGCGCCGTCCGGAGTGGACGACGCCCCATTATCGTCTTGTGGTCAGGCTATCCCGCGAGGCGGTGCTTGCCGTGCGCCTTGGAGATCAGACGCGGCGACTCGCCGCCGCCGACGCTCTCCTTGGTCACGACCACCTTGGTGATGTCGAGGTTGCTCGGCAGATCGAACATCGTGTCCTGCAGCGTGGCCTCGCAGATGGCGCGCAGGCCGCGGGCGCCGGTGCCGCGGTCGAGGGCCTGTCGCGCGATCTCGACGAGCGCGTCGTCCTCAAACTCCAGTTCAACGCCCTCGAGCTCGAACATGCGGCGATACTGCTTGACCAGGGCGTTGCGCGGCTGGGTGAGGATGGACACGAGGTCGTCCTCGGTGAGCTCACGCGTGGCGGTGATCACGGGAATGCGGCCGAGGAACTCGGGAATCATGCCGAACTTGTGCAGGTCCTGCGGCATAACCTGGCCCATGAGGTAATCCTCGTCCTTCTCGGCGTTGTGGCCGACCTCGGCGTTGAAGCCGATTCCCTTCTTGCCGATGCGGTCCGCGACGATCTTGTCCAGCCCGACGAAGGCGCCGCCGCAGATGAACAGGATGTTGGTCGTGTCGATGCGGATGAGCTCCTGCTGGGGGTGCTTGCGGCCGCCCTGGGGCGGGACGCTGGCCTCGGTGCCCTCGAGAATCTTGAGGAGCGCCTGCTGCACGCCCTCGCCGGAGACGTCGCGCGTGATGGAGAGGTTCTCCGCCTTGCGCGCGATCTTATCGATCTCGTCGACGTAGACGATGCCCACCTGCGCGCGCTCGACGTCGCCGTCGGCGGCGGTGATGAGCTTGAGCAGGATGTTCTCAACGTCCTCGCCGACGTAGCCCGCCTCGGTTAGAGTGGTGGCGTCGGCGATGGCGAAGGGCACCTCGAGGAAGCGGGCGAGCGTCTGCGCGAGCAGCGTCTTGCCGGTGCCGGTGGGGCCGAGCAGCAAGATGTTGCTCTTGGCGATCTCGACCTCCTCGGTGCCCTCCTCGACCTCGTCGTTGCCGGAGAGGATGCGGCGATAGTGGTTGTAGACGGCCACGCTCATCGCGCGCTTGGCCTGCTCCTGGCCCATGACGTACTGGGAGAGCTCGTCGTAGATCTCATGGGGCGTGGGGAGGTTCTTGATGGGCAGGCCGCCCTCCTCCTCGTCAAGCTCCTCGTCCTCCACGTCGGGCAGGTCGACCTCTTCGATCATATCGGAGCAGGCATGCACGCACTCGTCGCAGATGTAGACGCCCCCGGGGCCGGCGATGAGCTTGCTCACCTGGCTGCGGGTCTTGCCGCAGAAGGAGCAGCGCATCTCGACGCCGAAGCCGTCACCAAAATCGTTCGTGGCCATGCGCTACTCCTGGCTCTGCTCGACGCGGGAGGAGATGACCTTGTCGACGAGGCCGTAGGCGCAGGCCTCGGCGGCGCGCATGTAGTTGTCGCGCTCGGTGTCGGCGTTGATCTTCTCGATGGGCTGGCCGGTTGCCTCCGCGAGGATCTCGTTGAGGCGCTGGCGGATCCAGCGGGTCTCGTCCGCGACGATCTGGATGTCGGTCTGCTGGCCGGAGACGCCCGAGCTCGGCTGGTGGATAAGGACCATCGAGTTGGGGAGCGCGAGGCGCTTGCCCTTGGCGCCGCAGGCGAGGATGGCGGCGCCCATGGAGGCGGCCATGCCCACGCAGATGGTGGAGACGTCGGGCTTGATGAAGTTCATCGTGTCGATGATGCCCAGGCCCGCGTACACGTCGCCGCCGGGAGAGTCGATGTAGAGCGAGATGTCCTTGTCGGGGTCCTGGCTCTCGAGGTGGAGGAGCTGCGCGATAACAAGGTTGGCGGAGTCGCGCGTGACCTCCTCGCCGAGAAACACGATGCGGTCGTTGAGCAGGCGCGAGTAGATGTCGTAGCTGCGCTCGCCGCGCGGCGTCTGCTCGACGACGTAGGGGATGAGCGGGATGTTGGTGGGCTGGTGCATTCGAACTCCGTTCGTTCGACGTTTTTTGTAGAAAGCCCCGGACGAGTTGCTCGCCCGGGGCTCCGTGAACGTGAGCGTGAGACTACTCGGCGTCCTCGTTCTTCTCGGCCGCGGCGGCGCGCTCGGCGACCTCGTCGACGACGTTCACCTTGCAGTTCTCGACGAGCCAGTCGAGGGCCTTGGTGCGGCGGATGGAGTCGCGGATGGCGGGCAGACGGCCCTCGTCCTTCCACTGCTTGTAGGAGGCCTCGACGTCCTCGACGCCGGCGCGCTCGAACTCGCCGCGGACCTCGTCCTCGTTGACCTCGAGGCCGAGCTTGGCGGCCACGGCGTCGAGGGCGAGGGACTGACGCGCGCGCTCCTCGGCCTGGACGCGCAGGTCAGCGATGAAGTCGTCGGACTTCAGGCCGCGGGCGCGCAGGAACATGTCGAGGGAGACGTTCTGGCGCTGGAGCTGGGCCAGGAACTCCTGGGCGAGCTCGTTGAAAATCTCGTCCTGGTAGGCCTGGGGCACGGTCTCGAGGTCGAGCAGCTTGCCCACAGCCTCGACGACGCGGTCCTCCTTGAGGTTGGGGATCGTGGTCTTCTTGTCGCCCTCGATCTCCTCCTTCACGGCCTCCTTGAAGGCGTCGACGGTGTCGTAGCCGTACTTCTTGGCAACCTCGTCGTCGAGCTCGGGGGTGACGGCCTTCTTGATGCCGTTGAGGGTCACCTTGACGGAGAAGGTGTGGGAGATGGTCTCGCCGTCGTGCTCGTGGGAGCGCGTCCACTCGATGGCCTTCTCCTCGCCCTTCTTCATGCCCTCGATGCCCTCCTGGAGCTGCTCGGGGAGCTGCTGGCCGTCAAGGGCGAGCAGGCGGTTCTTGCCCGCGAGGTGGCCAGCGCCCTCGACGTTCTCGATGTCGACGGAGACGATGTCGCCGGGCTCGGCGGCACGGTCCTCCTCGACGTCCTCGTAGGTCACCTGGTAGCTGAGGAGCTGGTTGATCTGCCAGTCAATCTCGGCGTCGGTGGCCTCCTCGGGCGGGAGGTTGATCTCGGGGGCGTCATAGGAGGTGAGCTCGGCGGTGGGGCGAACGCCGATGGTGGCGTCGACGACGTAGTCGGCGCCCTCGGCGGCGAGCTCGGGGTCGGCGCCCTCGGGGCCAAAGCTCACGCGGCCCACGGGGGTGACGTCGAGCTCCTCGAGCATCATGGGCTCGAGGGCGGTGAGCAGGTCGTTGGTGGCCTGGGCGAGCACGGCCTCGCGGCCGATGATGCCGTCGATCACCGGACGGGGCGCGTGGCCGCGGCGGAAGCCCTGGAAGTTGTACTTCTTGGCGATGTCCTTGTAGGTCTTCTTGATGGCTGCGTTGACGTCGGCGGCGGGAACGGTGACCTTGGCGGCCATCTTCTCGTCGACGGGCTTCTCAGCGGTGACGGTGATCTTCAACGTTCCTCCAGTGTCTCGTGCCTGGCGGGCCTGCCCCGCCATGTTTCCTTGCGTGGTGCGGGCGAAAGGACTCGAACCTTCACGGGGTCTCCCCCACTGGAACCTAAATCCAGCGTGTCTACCAGTTCCACCACGCCCGCGGATTTCACAGCCTTCATATAGTAGCAAACTTCCGCAGGAAGGCCGCGTCTCGGCAGATATTTCACGGTTGGGGGCGGCGCGCAGCTCCGAATACGCCCCATCCGCACGCGCGGCCGCCCTCGAGACACGGAGCAGGCACACGGTCAGACGGTCAATCGGCAGCTCTCGAGCACGTCATCTGGGATTTGTCACCACGCAACCTGTCCCCAAAGGAAGATAGGCAGATGATGGTCACGTCAGAAAGGGACGATTTCATTTGTAGGGTATTTTGAGAGGGCAGTCGTCAATACACTAGAAACGTGGCGACGCTTGTAGCTGGGGTTTTTCTGATTTTCATTTGTAGTGTATTTCAACTTAGGCCCTGGAAATACACTACAAATGAAGATATCCCCCTCCGAAGGCCCAAAAGCCCCTATGAGTCGCTCACTCCTCGTCGGGAACGTACTCCAGGATGTCTCCGGGCTGGCAGCCCAGCACGCGGCAGATCGCGTCGAGCGTGGAGAAGCGCACCGCGGAGATGCGCCCGGTCTTGATGCGGGAGAGGTTGACCTCGGAGATGCCCACCCGCTCGGCGAGCTCCTTCGAGCGCATCTTGCGGTCTGCCAGCACGCGGTCGAGGCGCAGGACGATCATCGCGCGGCCCTCACAGCGTCTCGTCATCCTGCTTCTGCAGGATGCATCCGTACTCGAAGACGCGGCCCACCAGCACGAGCACGATCCCCAGCGAGACGAGCATCAGGTCCTGGGGCTCGAAGCTCGCCGTGAGCGCGTAGCCCAGCATCTCGCCAGACTCCACTAGGGCATGGACTACCGCGGCGGCGATTGCCTCAAGAAGCATATGGAGCAGCGTGGGCGCGCATCCGGCGAGAAGAACCAGCCACCCCACACGCCCCAGCTCACGCGCGCGCTCCGGGGCAAACGGCACGCCGGTCCGCCGGATCTTGGAGCACATGAGCGCCGCGAGGGCAAACGCCGCGCACGCCAGGCCGCCAAAGACGACGCCGTTGGCGAGGGTCGAGACGGGGCTGCCGGAGAGGTAGGCCGTGCCGGTCTCGGTCTCCTGGATGACGAACCCCGGGGCGCCCTTGCTCGTGGTGAAGAAGGCGGTCAGGGCGTCGCGGCCGGACTCCCCCATCGAGGCGTTCGTGAGGAAGACTGTCGACCACATGTTAAACAGGGCCAGGAGCAGGGCCACCAGGGCGGCGACCCAGCAGAAGCACGTCGCCACGCGCGCGGCGCCGCGGATGCGCCCGTCCGCCTGCGCCCTTGTCAGCATCTCGTGTTTCATCGCGACCCCTCCGTTCTTCTCGGCCAATTGCTCTTATCGTTCTTGTACCACTAATTATCGTTTGTCGATAATGTCGAGAAGGACGTCCGGCAGACGGCATCATCCGCTCGGCAAGCGCGCGCCTAGCCCCCCCCACGCTGGGTACAAGCCAAGCAAATGGCAGCGATTGGGCTGCCGGCCCTTACGAAAGGGGCGACCATGGACGCGAAGCCTCCGGTCACGATGAACTCACCCAAGATGCGCGATAACCTGCGGGCGCGCGGCTTTAGCAGGCGGACGGCATTGGTGTTTACGGTGCTCATCTTTGTGTTTCTCGTGGTCAACGTCGTGCAGTTCGCGGCGCGGTTTGGGAGCAGCGTCTCGGAGCAGCTTGACGCTCCGACAGAGGACCGCGTCGCGCTCCCCTATTTCGACCTCACCGCAGACGAGAGAGCCTCCGTGGACGCGACGGGCGAGCGACTCTCCGCCCTGAAAGAGGAGCCGAGCTCGAGCGGCCTGGTCGCCGAGCTGGCGGGCTGGCTCGAGGGCAGGCCCAGGCGGGGCCTTCGCCACACGCCCGAGGACCTGGGGATCGACGCCGAGGCGTGGGCGGGTCAGATGGTCTCCCGTCTCACGTACTCCATCGAGGACGTCGAGCTCTCCGGCGACACGGCGGTCATCGGCGTGCGCGTCTGGGCGCCCCAGGCAGGCGAGATCGTGTCTAAGGCCAGCGAGGGCATGAGCACCTACTTCTACAACCAGGGCGTGCGCGACGGGGAGCCGCTCCCGGAGGACCTGCAGGAGGACGTCCTCCGCACATTCGAAACCGCGACGGAGGCGGCTCCCGTCGAGGAACGCACGCTTGACGTTGTCCTCACACGCTCCGACGACGGATTCGTCGTCGACGAGAGGGCTCTCGAGAAGGACCTCCTGAACGCATTTGGCGCGGTCGCGTGAATGTTGCGAAGGGACTGTCCCTTCGTATCACAGCGGGAGGCTATCGCTCATCGATCTTTGTGTCGAGCATCACCTATGCAACGGTCACTCCGCGAATCGGAGCGAGAAACTCATCAACGTCAAAGTAGAGATTGCTCAAAATTGGGACGAGGTCGATGTACTCCTCGACCGGCTCCGGGCAGCCATCGTATTCTGCGTTGACCACGAGATAGCCCTTGTTCCATTCCCGAACATCAACGTACCTGACGAGGTTCTTGGGCATTCGAAAACGAATGTCATATCCGCCGAATGAGAAGCTCGTATAGGGACCATCGCAGCTCAGAACTGCACAGCTGGAAGATGCGTCAACCATAGTCCCCCGCTCCCTCATCTTGGCTTCTGATGATGAATGGATTATACCCAGCATCCTTGTCGGCAGAACCGCCACCAAAGTGCTGAAGCTAGACACACGTCCCCATGTTCGCGCGATAGCCCGCGACGCAGAGCGCGGCGATGGGCACAATCGCGCCGACGCCGCACGTAAGGAAGAGCGTCGTTCTGTCCACGGCACCCTGGACATGTGCGTAGACGAGGAGCGCAACGGCAACGGCATAGGCCGCGCACACGAGAATCGCCCCTCCCATGGTTCTCGCGAGCTTCGATGCGTTGACGTGGGCTCGATCCGAGGGCGAAGCCGTACTGTAACCGGCGAGGAAGCCTGCGCCCCGCCCGCTGAGAAGCACGACGGAGATAACCGCGAGAACTCCGGCGATGACGCCCCACATCCAGACGTACTCCACGACGCGCCACCTTCCAGAGCCAGACCGAGCACGTCGCCCGACCTTTGACGTATAGTACCCAATCGGGGGGGGCAGGCGCTCCGACCCGGCGGACGGTCTGCCAGGGCCCGCTGGTGGATTATCAGCCCCCGCCACAAAAGGCCAACCATGCACACCCGTCAAATCCGACCCATTTTTCGTCCTTAAATGACGGGTATGCATGGTTACCCGATTTACAGATCGCGCCTCAGCATGACGAACTCGTCGCTGCGCCACTCCTCGACGAAGCCGTGGCGCAGGAAGAGGCCGACAGCGGGGTTGTCCAGGGCGACGTTGTCGCGCAGCGTCGCGATTCCGCGCCCGCGGGCCGCGTCGCAGAGGAGCTCGAGGCCGGCAGCGCCGTAGCCGCGCCCACGGAAGCGCGCGTGCACGAGCACGTCCGTGATGAAGCTGTCGTACTCAGAGTCCCAGCGGTAGGCGACCTCGCCCACGAACTCGCCGGTGCCAGGGTCACGCAGGTAGCGGTAGTAACGCCGACCCTCGTCCTCGCGCGCGACCCAGGCGTCGTGCCAGCGGCCCCAGAGGTCCTCCGGGAAGTCGACGGTCCCTCCCCAGGCACGGTTGTAGGACATGGTGGCCTCGTCGGCCAGGAGCTCACGCTTGAACCAGAGGTCGCGCACGGCGGGGCGATAGAGCTCGATGGTCATGAATGCGCCTCCTTCTGAAGCAGGTCGGTGTGTGAGAACGCCAGGTTGATCGCGCCGAGGAGGGCAATCGACGTCGCGAGCAGCGCCACCATGGCGAGCCGCATGTCCAGAAGGCCCGAGAGCCAGCCGAAGAGCGGCTGAGAGACGGCAGAGAGCAGCGACACCGCGATCGAGGCGAACGAGAGCGAGGTCACGCGGAAGCGCGGGTCCAGCGCGACGTTGAGTACCTTGGTACGCACGGGGTTCACGAGGCAGAACGCCGCGAGCCCCGCCATGTAGAGCGCAACGGCAGCGCGGGGCTCCGCGCAGAACGCAAACGCCAAGAAGAGCGCGACCACGGCGAGCGGCCCGAGCCGCGCCACGCGCGCGTCCCCCAGGCGCCGCGCGAGCCGAGAGCTGCCCAGCCCCGCGAGGCTCGTGACCGCGAACTGCGCCGCCACGACCGCGCCCACCGCCGGCAGCGGGACTCCGAAGTAGCCGTTGAGGTAGTTGTTGTAGAAGTCATCCACGGGCACCATCGACCACGCGACCGCGCCCTCCACCAGCACGTAGTAGAGCACAGGGCGGCAGCCGGCCACGTAGCGCGCGGCGTCGAGCGCGCGGACCGGGGCCGCGGGCGCGCCGTCCTTCTCGCCCGCCCGGTCGTCGCGCATGAGGAGCACACAGGCGAGCGCGCCCGCGAGCGACGCGATGGAGAGCGCGAAGACGAGGGCGTAGCCCACATAGGCGAGCAGCCCCGCCGCGAGCGCCGAGGCCCCGTAGCAGCAGTAGAAGACGATGCGCGAGACGGCACTCACGCGCGTGAGCTCGCCCTCGCGGCCGCGCGCGATGAGGTGGTCGGCCACGATGGCCGTCGCGCATCCCGTGGTGAGCGTGTAGGCAGAGGCGAGGACGAGCATCACACACAGCATCGCCGGGAGCCCCCGCGCGACGAGCATGAGGGAGTAGCCTGCCATCTCGAGCGCCACCGCCGCAATCAGGCTCGCGCGGCTCCCAAAGCGGTCCGCGACGAAGCCCGTGGGCACCTCGAGCAGGGTCTTGCCCAGCTGCAGCGCCCCGAACAGCACGCCGACGCCCGCGAGCGAGAAGCCCACGTGCTCGAGGTAGAGGCCCATGACCGTGGAGACCATGGACAGGTTGGAGAACGCCACGTAGGCGTAGTAGAGCGGTATCAAGTTGGGATGCCTTTCACGAAGGGTCGACCTTGACAAGGGGACAGTCCCTTTGTCAAGCCTGCGGTCGGATCCCTCGGGGAGGCTGTCGGCACGCCAAGGCCCGCCCGCCTGTGCGGGCGTCACCGGGTCACGCCGGGAACGGGCCTCCCTAGCGGAGGGTCTCCTCGTTCGCCTGCCTCATCGCTGCCCCCTTCTGATCGACGGAAAGGCCGCGTCTAGGATAGCACGTGCTTGTCGATTGAGCGCATCTCGCCGCTACGCCTGCCGGGCATGCCCCCCTTGGCCGAGAACCCCCAGGAGGCCGAGAAGAACATCGAGCCCGTACCTTAGAATCGGTTTCACGCTCCGCACGTCGAGGGAGGCCATATGGCAAGGACCCGTCTTGGCAAGATGCCCTACGTCATCGTGTTCTGCTTGGTCATTGTGCTGGTGCTCCTTGCCTCTGGCCTCGGCTTCGTTACCGACATGCCCCTCAAGGGACTCGACCGCGACGACGTCGCCTCAATCACCCTATCGGACGCCATGGGCGTAAACGACCCCATCGCCCTCGAGGACGAGGACCGGGACTCCGTTCTCGCAGCGCTCGCGGAGCTCAGGGGGAGGCGCTTTGGCGCCGAGCAAGAGCTCAGGGACCTCCAGCTCTTGGGCAGCCCAGCCGTCTACGCGCTGGAGACGGCCTCGGACGGGACCATCGAGGTCCAGCTCGTCAGCTACAGGGGTGAGTCGTTCTTCTCGGTCGACGGCTCATGGCGAAAGGCCACCGACGACCAGGGGCCCATTACTCATTTGATTGATCTCAGCAAGGAGTACGCCGCTCGGAACTACATACCCGCTGGCTGAGGCTCAAAGGCTGGCGGTAGCATGGCCATACGAAGCGACGCTCAGACAAGCCTCATTCGGTCAAGCTGAGACAACCAGTTCTTTCTGAGTTTCCGTCGACTCTCGAAGAATATCTCCTCGGATCGCGAGAGCTCGCCTGAGTCTGCTTTTATCGCAGCGAGTTCAAGCGTGCAGATGAGATCCGCGGATTGGAACAGACGGTAGTCAGACGGCACGACCTTGCGAAAATCAACGTCAAAGAACGTGGAGCCGAACACGGTCCCGATGAGCTCGGTCACCGGTGCCTGGCCGTTGTCGTAGTAGATGATGACTCGATCGAAGGACAGGAGGTACTCCATGTGATCACGAATAAAGCTAGAAATCTCTCGGGCAATCCGAGCCTTGAGCCGAATTCTGTCAGGGCATTCTCTCTTTCGAATGACAACGGTAAAGAACTTCACGCCCGATCGACGTGTAAAGGCAAAGAGAGCACCTGCAAGGCTTCTTCTCGTAGAGAGCGGAAGAGACGTGAACTCGTCCTCGCGGCGGACAATGGGACCAGCATGAAGCGCATGAGAGGAAGGAAAGCCAAGCTCGGACATCCTTCTCTCCAAGTGCAAAAGCTCGGCGGCAATGGAATGGTCCTGCTCGTGAAAGACGAACGTGAGGAGGTAATAATCAGACTGGGATCCAAAGTCGCCTGACTCGTCAATGAAGATGCTGAGCTCAGACAGCTTGACCACCATCCTCCGATATGAGAATGGCGGGGGACTTCCCCCGCCACTGGGTGGACCCGGGCCCTAAGGCCAGTCCAGTTGTTAGAATTTTACCACAGCTCATGGAGCATGAGACTTCGATTATCGACACAATATCCGAGGGAGGCGCCATGACGCGACGCGAAGCCCTTATCGCCCTGCTGCGCGCGATCTGCCTGGCCGTGCTGCCCGGCTGCTCGGACGACGAGCTCACGGTTGGCGGAGAGAACGGCCCCGTCAGTCACAACGAGCGTGCGCTCATCCTCTCGGTGGACGAGGAAAGCCAGACCGCCGAAGTGCGCATTCTCGAGCGTCCGGACGACCTCACGCTCACGTGGGGCACGCACCCGGCGGGCGCGGAGGGCACGGCGGACTTCTCCGAGTGGGGCTCGTTCGGTCTCCCCGAGGTGGGTGACGACGTGATCCTCAAGTGGATCGGGATTCCGGCCGAGGAGAGCTCATTCCCCATCCTGGTCAACAGCTGGGAGCCCACCGTCAGCTTCTACGAGTCGCTCGACGACGCACACGAGGTGCGCCTCCCCGCTTCCATGCTGAGGTTCTTCTCGCAGACGACCGAGGAGCTGGTCGCGGACTTTGCGGAGTCGCCGGAGGTCGCGCTTTCGGCGCGCGCAGACGGCGAGGACCTGGCGCTCACGTTCACCGGCAAGCAGCTTGCGGACTACCGCTCGGACGTTGAGCAGAGCCTCGCTGACTATGTCTCCTCATTGCAGGACGCGGAGGACGTGAGCGCGGTAGAGGTCGCCGACGACAACGCGTCCGTCACCGTCACGGCCTCGCCCGCGCTTCTCGACAAGCCGCTGCTCGTGGGCCAGGCGTTCATGGCAGTCCCCGGGATGTGCGCAACCCTGCAGGCGCTCGACGGGGCCACAGACTGGCACGTTGAGATCAGCGTCATCGACGCCGAGAAGAAAGTGGAGGTCGCGCGCGTCACGCTGCCTGACGATTCCGTGACCATCATGGCCGAGAGCTGGGCCGAGGCTGTTGGCTAGTCCTCACCCGGCAACGGCGCAGAGACCGGCGAAGTAGCCGCCTGCCGCAGCGAGCTCGGCATAAGTGCCCCGTTCGACCACGCGGCCCTCGCGCAGGACGAAGATCTTGTCGTAGCGTGCAAGCAGCGCCGGCTCCAGCCGATGCGTCACCACCAGGCGCGTCGGCCCCTCGAGGTCAAGGATCGCGCCCGCCACCTCGGAGGCCGTCCGAGCGTCGAGCGCCGACGTCGCCTCGTCGACGAGAAGGACCGGCGTCTCTCGCAGCAGCGCACGCGCGATGGAGACGCGCTGCCGCTCGCCTCCCGAGAGGTTGGCGCCGCCCTCGCCGCATTCGTACCCCAGGCCCTTCTCGGCGACAAGCGCACCCAGGCCGGCGCGGCGGCACGCGTCCAGAACGGCCTCCTCGGGGAAGTCGCGGAACATCGTCACGTTGTTTCGCAGCGTATCGTCAAAGAGGAAGACCTGCTGGTCGATGAGGCCCATGAGGTCGCAGAGGCTCCCGGCGTCGACGTCGCGCAGCTCGTGGCCGCCCACGCGGACGCTGCCCGTATACCCGTCCTCCCCGCCCATGAGGAGGTTCAGCAGCGTGGACTTGCCGCTGCCGGAGGCGCCCACGAGCGCGTAGCGGCCTCCGGGGCGCAGCGTGAGGCTCACGTCGGAGAGCACGGGCTCCCCGCCGCCGTAGGCGAACCCTACATGGTCCAGCACGACGCCGCCCGAAAGGTCGCGCCCGACCTTATCGCCCCGCCGCGCCTCGTTCCTCTCGGCCGCCTCCGCGAGCTTCTCGATGAGGCCCGCGGCGGCCCGGCGGCTCGCGAGGAACTGAGGCAGCATGTTGATGGGCATGATGAGGTAGTTGCACAGGTTCACGAAGACGAGCACCGTGCCGGCCGTGACCTCGCCCGTCACGGCGAGCCACGCGCCCGCGAGGAAGACGCCGAACTGCAGGAGCGACCCGCAGAGGTTCTCGCTCACCGCGCCGATCAGGCACTCCCACCAGTAGCGTCGGCGCTTGAGGCCCTCGACCTCGGCATTGGCTGCGTCGAAGAGCCGGCGCGCCTCGGCCTCCGCGCGGAAGGCCTTGACCACGGAGAAGCCCGCGAGCAGGTCGCGCAGCCGGGAGACGAAGCGCTCGTTGCCGGCCGAGACTGCCCGTTCGCGCTCCCCCATCTCGCGCCCCATGGCCACGGACACCGCGAGCGGTGCCGCGCTGAGCGCCACGGCCGCCGCCGTGAGCGGCACCGAGAGCGCGAGCATCATAGCGAGCGACCCCGCGAGCAAAAGCGCGTGATAGACGATGAGGAAGCCGCGCTTGAGGTAGCCCTCCTCGACGGAGGTGACGTCGTTGGTGAGCAGCGAGAGGTAGCTGCCCGTGTTCTCGCGGGCGAAGGCGCGCACGCCCTTCTCAGAGAGGCGCTCGAACGCGAGCGACTTGTACTGCGCGAGCGCGCGATAGATGAACGCGCACTTGGCACGATACATCCCGAGGCTCACGGCGAGCGATGCCAGCAGAAAGGCGCCGCAGAACACGGCCAGGCGCGCGAGCTCGGAGACGTCACCGGTGCCGATGACGTCGATGATGCGGCCAAGAAGCCACGACCCCACGAGCGCGGCGGGCACGTCGAGCACCGTGAGCACGAGCGCGGCGGAAAGGTTGAGACGGTTGTCACGATAGAATGCGCGAACGTAGTCGCGCGCGGCGGCAGTCATGGTCGACTTCATGGTCTTCTCCCATCAGGCGGAACTGATATGTCGAGAGGGACCTAGAGCATGTCGACCTTTCGCCGGGTACAGTACGTTACCACCCTACAATGCAGCTCCGACACTGACAAGCCTTACTCGGCCAGCGGAGGCGAGCGACAAAAAGGCTACCTGCCGGCACTTATAAGTGTCGGCTCGTCAGGGCATCCAAGATCACACTTCTCGGCAAACGCCGAGAAGGACCCGGCACTTCTCGCTCCAAAGCATCAAATATGCCGACACTCATATGTGTCGGCCGCACAGCGACCTTCCAGCGGAAAGCGTTATCGAACGCCTATCTTTCACTATGATTGACGCGTCGAAGGGACTCCCATGGCTCAGATACTTCCCCTCGCCCCCGAGGACATCCCGGAAAAGGCGGCAGTCCATGCGCAGACGTGGCAGGAGACATACCGGGGACTGCTGCCGGACGAGCTCAACGACACAATCACGCCGCAGTTCGCCGAGGACGTCACGCGCCGGCTCACCAGCCTGCGCACGCTCGTGGCGAAGGTCGATGGAAGGGTCGTCGGCTATATCGCATGGTCGAATCGCTGCCGCTCGCACTTCAGCGTCGACGGCGCAGCCGAGGTCGGCAACCTCTATGTCCTCCGGGAGTTCCAGGGCCGAGGCGTCGGCCGCGCACTCCTTGAGGCGGCCCTCGCGCGCATCGGCGAGCGAGACGTCGTGCTGAGCGCATTCTCCTCGAACGCCGCCGCACTCGGCTTCTACGAGCACATGGGGTTCGAGAGGACCGGGGTCACCTTCGACGAGGGGTCCATGGAGGAGACCGAACTGGTCCTTCGGCACAAGGGTGGCGCTTGACCGCACGCGCCCCGGATAGACGGCAAGGAAGGGCGGGCCGCTCGGACGGCTCGCCCCTCCCGCAGCGCACGGTTGTCGCAGCTCTACGCGGCGTTCACGGGAATCTCCACGTCGCCCACGGTCACGCTGACGACGTCGCCCGCGGCCACGATGCGGTCGTAGGTCGTCGCCTTGGAGACGGTGGTCGTGCCGTCACTGTGCTTCGCCGAAGAGCCGTTGGCGTCCGTGGCGTCGAACGTCGTCCCATCAGCGAAGGTCACGATCACAGGGAGGCCCATCACAGCAGCCTGCTCGGCCAGGGCCTCGTCGCTCACCTCGCCGGGAAGCGCAAGGTCGCGCGTCTGCCGGTCGATTGTGTAGTCCACCGTGACGCCGAGGGAGGACACCGCCACGGCGTCGATCGTAACGTTCGAGCCCTGCCACGTTGTTGTCTGGCCCGCTGGCAGGTCGACGGTCGTGTCCACGTAGTTCATCTCAAACTTGAGGTTCCAGTTGCCGGCCGCCAGCGTCTTGAACTCCCCCTCATCGGTGAAAATCTCGAGCTTGCTCATCGAGAAGCGCGCCGTGCGGCCCACAATGCCCGCGTCGTTCCACGTCTGTACTCCCATGACCTGCACGAGCTGCAGCGTGTTGTCACCGGGGTCGGCATCGTAGAGCCGGACGAGACCGCCGTCGCTCATCGCGCCGTCCACACGCAGGAACGCGTCCCCCACATATGTCAGCGTGCCACCCTCGTGGAACTCAATCCCCTCGAGCGCGGCGGGATCGTCGAACTCAATCGAGTAGGCCACGGCATAGTTAAACCGGTCGCCTGCCACGGCCTCGGCCGTCACGGTGACGCCGTTCGAGGTCGCGCTCGCACCGATCGGCCGACCCACATTGTTCAGGAGCTCGGTCTGGGCCGGCGCGCCGCCGAAGACGTCCGAGAGCACGTCGGCCGGGTTGGGAAGCACGCCCACCGCCACGGCGACGGTGCCGCCCCCGCCCAGCACGAGCGCCAGGGCAAGCCCGGCGGCGACGCGGGCCCAGCGGCGCGCATGGGGGCGAGCGGGGCGGCGCGCGGGCATGGTCAGGACCTCGGCAGGGGCTGCAGGCCGCGCGTTCTTCTCGGCGTCTCTTGCGGCTGCGGCCGCGCGCAGGCTCTCGGCCATGCGCGCCTTTGCCTCGTCGGAAAAGTGCAGGTCGCCCATCGAGGCGGTGTAGCTATCAAGCGGGAAAGTCATCGTAGTCTCCCTTCAGGTCGTCTCTGAGGCTCGCGCGGGCGCGGCTCAGGCGCTGGCGAACGGCGGCGTCCGTGGCGCCCACGATCCTCGCGACCTCGCGCGTGGGGTAGCCCTCGTAGTAGTGCAGGTAGATCGCCTCGCGCTGCGGGAGCGGGAGAGCCATCACGGCGGCGAGCACGCGGTCGTCGCGATGCCGGAGCGCGTCCTCATCCGGTGCCTCCGCCGCAGCGGGCTCCGGCACGGCGGTGAGGTCCGCCTCGGGGTGCGCGCCGCGGTCGCGCAGCAGGTTCCTGCAGGCGTTGGCCGCCACGCGTATGACCCAGGCGCGCTCGTGACCGGAGTCGCGGAACGGCTCGTCGCGGCAGATGAGCTTCACGAGCGTGTCCTGGCAGACGTCCTCGGCGTCGGCCGTCGAGCGCAGGTAGGTGTAGCACACGCGCAGGACGAGGTCGGCATAGTCGCGCACGAGCCGCTCGGGGTCGCGGTCGGGTGCATTGCGGGGGATCTGCATCGGCCAGCCTCCTCTCATGTCCGTCTCTTCTTCTCCGGGACGCGGCCGCCATCCCGTCACCTACTAAACACGCTCGAGCGTGAAACGTGACAACCCGAACGGGCGCGGAGATGAGCTTTTGGCTCCATTTCCGTTATCGGCAAACTATTCGCCTAAGAAGTATACTTATCTTTCACTTAGTCTGCCGTTAACGGAGGATGGCCATGACATTTCTCACGGTTGCTGAAGCCGCGCGGCTCTGGGGCGTCTCCGAGCGCACGGTACGCAACTACTGTGCCGATGGCCGCATCCCAGGCGCCGAGCTTATTGGAAAGACGTGGGCCATCCCGGAGGGCGCCGAACGTCCGGGCCGCAGGCCGCGAACGCAGACGAAGCCGCGCGCGCTTCTCGACGCGCTGCGCGAGGAGAAAACCGCCGGAACATCCGGGGGCATCTACCATCACGTCCAGGTTGAGTTTGCCTACAACTCCAACCACATCGAGGGGAGCCGACTCACGCACGAGCAGACCCGGCTCATCTTCGAGACCAACACGATCAGCGTCGCGGCTACGGTGCGCGTGGACGACATCCTGGAGACCGCAAACCACTTCCGGTGCGTCGACACGATCATCGACTCCGCCAACCGGCACCTGACTGAGCGCCTCATCAAGGGCCTGCACGCCCAGCTCAAGCAGGGCACAACCGACAGCCGCAAGGGCTGGTTCGCGGTCGGCGACTACAAGCGCCTTCCCAACGAGGTGGGCGGACGCGAGACGGTGGACCCCGAGGAGGTCGCGGGCCGCATGGCGGAGCTCATTGAGAAGTACGAGGCTCTGCCGATAAGGACGCTCGAGGACGTGGTCGCGTTCCACGCCGAGTTCGAGGCCATCCATCCCTTCCAGGACGGGAATGGCCGCGTGGGCAGGCTCGTCATGTTCAAGGAGTGCCTGCGCAACGACATCACGCCCTTCATCATCACGGACGAGGTAAAGCTGTTCTACTATCGCGGGCTCTCGCAGTGGGGCCGGGAGCGGGGCTACCTTCTCGACACGTGTCTCGCGGCTCAGGACGCCTTTGCCGAGCTGCTCAGGCACTTCCGCATCGAGGGGTAGACATCGTAATGCGGTATCACTCTCGTTGACATTTGATGCGAGAAGTCAACCAACACTCCTTTGATTCCACTCCCGCTCGACCGCATACTGGGGATAGCGAACGTCGCCACGTCGAGGGGGCTTCATGAACGCAACCATCAACATAGGCCGCACGATCGCGCGGGAGCGCCGTGGCAGGGGCGTCACGCAGGAGGCACTCGCTGCCCACCTCGGCGTATCGAAGGCCGCAGTGAGCAAATGGGAGCTCGGGCAGAGCCTGCCGGACGTGAGCCTGCTGCCGCGCATCGCCGCGTACTTCTCGCTCACCCTGGACGAGCTCTTCGACTGGCGCGACGAGCTCACCCAGGAGGAGTCCGCCGCTCTCTACGCCGAGGTCTACGCTCTGAGCGAGAAGGACCTCGCCACGGCGCACGAGCGGCTGTGCGCGCTCGCGGCGGAGCACTGCTCGGACTCGAATCTGCTGCTCATGCTGGCGTCGCTCCTCACGGTGTGGGCGGGTGGTATGGCAACGCCGTTCGCGTCGGCGGGCGAGAGAAACGACGCGACCGACGCTGACGCGCTTGTCGACGAGGCGCTTGCCTTGATCGACCACGTGCTCGAGGTGGCAACGGACCCGCCGACCCTCTACCTCGCGCAGCAGCAGAAGGCCACGACGCTCTTCCAGGCGGGACGCCTCGAGGAGGCGGCGGCGCTGCTGGAGCCGCTCGTGCGCCGACAGGACGCGGGCGCCCCTACAATGCTTTTGGCCTCTGCCTACCGCAAGCTCGGTCGTGACGGCGAGGCCCTCGAGCTACTGCAGGCCGAGCGCCTGCGCGCGGCGAGCTTCGTGCTCTCGTCGCTCATGCAGGAGGCGGGCATGCGTGACGACGCCACGTTCGCACTCGCGGCAGGTGGCGCCGCCAAGGCGGTCTTCGAGACACTCCACATGGGCGCGGTGAACCCGTTCTTCTCGGCAACGATGTCCCTCGAGGTCGCGGAGGCACTGCGTCGCGCGGGCGAGAAGGACGAGGCGCTCGAGGCCCTTGCGCATGCAGTCGATGCCCTGGCCGCGACCCCAGCGCATCCGGATCCGTCCAGCTCCCCGCTCTGGGACCGCATGGCCGACCGCCTCGACCCCTCCCGCGCCGGCGAGGCCTGGGCCAAGCACAAGGAGCGCCAGGCAAACGAGGCCGCCGCGCTCATGCGCCGCGCGCTCGTCGAGGAGGTCACGTCCCCCGAGTGGCGCGAGCTCGCGGGCGACGACCCGCGCTACCAGGGGATCGTCGCAGCGCTGAAGCGGCTACTAGCATATACGGACCCTGCGGCGACGGACCAACGCGATCGCTGACCTCAGTTCGGGCAGTAATTCAATCGCCATGTTTCTGCGGACAAAACTGGTCGTCTGAGGAGGCGATTTTGTCCGGAGAAACATGGCGATTGAACGGTGCCGCAAAGTTGGCAAGAGGCTCGTGACGGAAATCAGTCCGCGCGGAGCGTGTCGAGAAGCGGAACGGCCCGCAGCCGGTGCATCGCGTACACGCAGCTGGCGAGAAGGACGAGCGCAACCAGCACCACCGCCCCCGCCACGTGCGCCCAGGGAACGACGAGGCCCAGGCTCTGCACGCTGATGCCGCCCCGCACGTAGAGCCAGACGTCAAACGCGAGCGCCACGGCAAGACCGAGCGCAAGGCCACACGCCGCCGTCCGCGCGCACTCGTACGCGAGCATCCGTCGCAGCGCCCGCTCCCCCCATCCCACGGAGCGCAGCACGGCAAAGTCATGCCCGCGCAGCAGCACGCTCGCGGCGGAGGCGTTGAAGGCGCTCGCCAGGCCGACCGCGGCGGCGACGATGCCGACGCCCGAGAGCAGAACCTCCAGCGCCGCGTAGAGCACCCGGGCCTGATGCGCCTCAGCCCGCTCGTCCACGGCCCCGTCCAAGGCGGCGAGCGCGGGATCCTCCTCGAGCAGACGCTCGACGTCCTCAGCGGCGCGCACCGAGTCCTCCGCCGTGGCGTAGAGCGTGACGAAGCCGTACCCAACGAGATCCCGGTCAACGTCCGCGACGGTGGACGCCGATGCGAGCACCGTGGGAAGCACGCTCTCAAGCTCGCCACGCGTGAGCCAGAACCACCCCGGCACACCGTCGAGAAGCCCCACGACCTCCCACGACACGCCCGCCCCGACGACGGAGAGCCTCGTGCCGAGAATCGCCTCGGAAAAAGGCCGCTCCCCCGCGCGGTCCGCGTCGGTCACCTCGTTCACGACGATGCAACCTCCCGGATCCGCCGCGGCGCCCACCCCCTCGCACAGACGCGCCCACGTGGCGTCGTCGACGTAGAGGACCGTGCCAAAGACGTTGCCGTCGGGACGCCAGAGCTCCTCGTCGGCCCACTCTACCACCGCACTGTCGTCAAGGTTCAGAGAGACCTGCGTCTTTGACACGAATCCCGCATCGTTAATGCCGTCCTGTGCCCGCAGCCGCTCGAGCAGCGCCGGCAGATAGACAAGCTCGCTCTTGGCCCCCAGCGCAGCCGCAGCTCCCTCGGAGCTCACCTTCGCGCTCACATCCGCAGGCGTCCCCTCGAAGATGTTCCCTCCCTGGTAGGTCGCCAGGACGCCGCCGCCCACCAGGAGCGCGACGGAGAGCGCGAGCGCGGCCACCGTTGCCCTCCCGCGCTCCCTGCCCGAACGGCGAAAGCGCCGGGCGAGAAGGATGGGGAGGTCGTGGCCCTCCGGCTCCCGGTGGAGGCGAGAGGGCCCGGCGCTCGGACAGCTTCGGCGCACAGGGCGCACCTGCAGAACTCGCGGCGGACCCTCTCGCCTCCACCGGGAGCCTACGAACTCGCCGTCGCGCATGGCTTCGACGGCGGGCAGGCGGCTTGCGCGGAGCGCTGGCGCGAGTGCGCCCATGAGCACCGCTGCCACGGACACGCATGCAGCGATGAGAAGAGCAGCAGGCTCCACGCTCAGCGCAATCGGCAGCCCGCCCGTCACCCAGGCCGTGCCGTCCGCGGCGAGCGACAGCGCCGCGGCGTCCAGGGCCACGCCGAGTGCAAGACCTGCAGGAATT
Source organism: uncultured Atopobiaceae bacterium (assembly GCA_944320975.1). GTDB lineage: Bacteria > Actinomycetota > Coriobacteriia > Coriobacteriales > Atopobiaceae > Thermophilibacter. The sequence goes on from CALUJM010000007.1 coordinate 72,052, forward strand.
CCCATGGCGCTAAGCAGCGCCGCCTCCGCGAGAACGACGCGCACGAGCTGGCGGCGGGACGCCCCCGCAGAGGAGAGCAGGCCGAACTGGCGCACGCGCTCCGCGACCGAGACGCGGAAGGCGCCCGATATGAGCGTGACGGTCACGAGGCACGCCAGGGCAGAGGCGCACGCGCCAATAAACCCGACGCTCATGTCAAAGCCGCGACTGTTTCCCAGGCTCAGATACTCCAAGAGAGCGTTGTGATAGGAGGAGTACCCGCCGTGCTCGCAGATGCCCTCCGTCATCTGGTCGAGTTCGTCTACGCCAAGGTCGGGCGCCGCCCACGCAAAGATCAGCGGCTCCGGCCCAAAGCCCGGCTCGTCCGGGCAGACGTAGGCCACGTCCGAGTCACCGTCGACGATGCCTACGACGGTCAGGGCCCGCGGCTCGCCCACATCCACGAGCTCCTCGGCTAGCTGCGCGACGCCCTTCTCGTCAAGCTCATAGCTCGGGGGGTATTCGTAAGCCGAAATGCCGCCCGACGTCCGTTGGCGACGCCCGAGCGAGAGCTCGACCGTCGAGCCCACGGGCCACGTCTTCGCCCGGTGCGAGGGCACCGCGATCTCGCCCGGCGCCTCCGGCCAGCGGCCGTCCGCAAGAGGCGGCTCCACGACGAGGTCCTTCTCGCCCGTCAGCGTGGTCACGACGTTGAGCAGCGGCGCCTCTGCATCTCCCGTGAGCGCAGCGCCGAGGTCTCGTCGCACGGCGAGAGGGCCGCCGAGCACGTCCTCGACGCGGGCGAGCTGATCCTCGCCGATCTGCGAGAAGCTCACCTGCCAGGCGCCCTCGGACGCCCCCTCGCTCGCGACGAGCGAGGCGCGCAGACTCCCAACCAGCACCAGCACGAAGGTGAGCAGCGCGCACGCGAGCGCCACGCCCGCCGCGGTCACGACCGTGCGCGTGCGGTTGGCGGCGAGCGAGCGAATGGCGTAGTGCGTGAAGACGCTGAGCTGGATGGACATGGGCACCCCTCATACCATCTTGCAGCACGAGAAGGACCGGCACCAGTGACACATCCGTCACACGGCGACCTGCCCATATAACAAATCGGTCACTGGTCTCGCGCGCGGGAGGCGCATACGCTCGAGACAACGGAATGGGAGGTGGCGCATGGCACGGAGGGCTTCATCCACGGGACGTCACGCGAGGCGCAGGGCGAGGGGCCACGGCATCTTCCGCATGCAGCTCGCACGGGCCGCGCATTCCCGGATGGCCCGCTACGCCTTCCTCTTCATGCTGCTGGTGGTGGCCGCCTCCTTTGCCCAGACGCTCGCCTCCTTCTGGGGGCACGACGCGGGCGAGCTCCCCTCCGCTGCCGTGGGCTGGGCGGGAAACGCGGACTATCTCAGCGTGGCGCCCTGGGCGGTGCTCGTCTTCTTCCTGCTCTTCATCGTCTCGTCCTCGGCCTTCGCCGACACGCTCTACCTTGACGTGCGATGCCGTGCGGCAGGCTGCGTGGCAACGAGGACGACCACCGCCCGCTACGTCTGGGCGACAGCGGGTGCGGCGGCGCTCGCCGCCTTTGTCGTCGTGCTCGTGCCGCTGCTCGTCTCGCAGGCGCTGGCGCTTCTCGTCTTTCCCGTGAGCGCGCCCGACGGCTTTGTCACGAGCTTCAACGACGCCGCCTCCATGCCGGACGTCTTTGGCACCGGTTCGATGGAGCTCCCGCTCTGGGACCTTCGGTGGTCGCACCCCTACCTCTATAACCTAATCTTCATCTGCTACGACGCCCTCTGGGCGGCTATCATGGCGGCTGCGTCCGTGGCCGTCTCGCTCTACACGAGGAAGAGCCGCCTGGTGGTGCTCGGCGCGCCGACGCTCGTCTACCTGCTCTCCCTGTTTGTGCTGCCGAGGTGGGCCTCGCTCTCGAGCTACCTCTACCCCAGCGCCACGTCCGAGGGCTCGCTCGCCTTCATGGCGTGCGCGCCCGTTGCGGTGGCGCTTGTGGTGGCGGCCGCCATAGCGTGGGCTCTCGCGCGCGGAAGGGACGTGCTGCTATGAGCTCCCTGGCCAATACCCTGCGCCTGCGCGTGCTCGACCGGCGCTGTCGCCGGACACTCGTCATCGTGCTCGCTCTGCGCGCCTGGCAGTGGTTCGCGCGGCCCATCGACTTTTGGAACCATGTCCCGGGCACGAGCGGGGCGCTCTATGGCTACGTGTGGGTGACGGACGCCAACTACGCCGCGCTCCTCCTCGTGCCGCTCCTCGTCTACGCGTGCGCGGGCTGCCTCGAGGGCCTGCTCGACGCGCACCGTCTCGTGCGGACGCGCTCGCGCGGCTGGGCGGCGGTGGACTTCCTCGGCATCGCCGCGGGCAAGGCGCTCACGCTCTCCGCAGTCGTGCTTGCGAGCGGGCTCGTCATTGTCATGCCACAGATCCCCTTCGAGACGGTAACGCCGCAGCTTGCGCTTGCGTTTCTCGGCATCCTGGCGCGGCAGGCGCTCTTCTTCCTTGTGTGCGCCGCGCTCATGCTCGCCGCGTATGCGCCCACCTCGCTCGTGCCGGCCGCTGCTGTTGCGGCGCTCGCCTACGGAGCGGTCGGCTACCTCCTCCAGGGACGGCTCCTGAACGACACCCCGCTCGACCGCTGGGGATGGCTCTGCGCGATGCCGCCCCGCAACGTGCCGGACGCCGTCGATGCGCTCGCCTGCATGGCAAAGTACGCCGTCGCAATCGTCGCGCTGGCGGTCGTGGCGGCGCTCGCGCTGCATCGGCGCGACGTGCTCGGCGAGGGTAGCGGGTCAGGCGAGAAGGACGCGCGCGGCGAGAGGCGCCATGTCCTCTGGCTCCCCCTGCGCCGCCGCTACCTGGGGCGCGTTTGCGCCTGCATGGGCGCCACGGCCATCGTGGCCTTCCTCCTGTCGCGCGGCAACCCAATCTACGCCCTCGCGCGCCTTCACGCCGGAGAGATCTTTCTCCCCAACGACCTAGGCATCGACCTCTTTGGCACGGTCGGCTCCCTCCTGCCCCCGCTCGCCCTCGCCTGGCTCCTCGCCAGCTTCCTCACCGCCGACCTCGCCCACGCCCCCCTCCTCTGGCCCCGTCTGTCAATTGGGGACGTGTTATTTCGTGCAGACAAAATGGGACAGGTTTGCGGAGCGCGCACACCAACGCGCTGCAACGCGCGGACCCGCTGGGCGCTGATAAGAATCGGCCAGCTCGCACTTCTTTCCGGGGCGTACGGCGCCCTCGCGCCAACGGTCGCGGCGGCGGCGTGCCTTCCGGGCTCCGGTGATGCCCTCGAAGACGTCGCCGCTGCGCTCGCGCAGGCCCTGCCGTTCTCCGTAATCGCGTCCGTGCTGCTCGTCCTTCTCGTAAACCTGCTCGCGCTGCGCCTGGACGCCGTCATCGCCTGGGCAGCCGTAGCCGTAACGCACGCTACGAGCCTCGTGGCCTGCGTCTTTCTCCCCGAGAGCGCCGTCGCCGCTCTCACGCCGTGGTTGCCGAGCGCCGCCGCCACGGCCGCCTTCCACGCCGCACCCATCGGCGCGAGCGCGCCCCTCTCGCTCTCCTACCTGCTGCTGCTCGTCCTTCTCGCCGGCGCGCTCGTTGTCCGCGAGGCGCGCCGGCTCGACGTCCTCGGAGGTGACCGCCATGACTGACCCAACCGTCTCAATCGCCGGCACGGACAAGATCGTCATCAGCCACGCCACAAAGGTGATCCGTCGGCGCACGGTGCTCGACGACGTCTCGCTCGAACTGCCGCGCGGGGGCATCTACGGCTTTTCCGGCATCAACGGGTCCGGCAAGACGATGCTCTTCCGCGCCATCGCCGGCCTCATCCACCTCACGTCCGGCACGATCGACGTCTTTGGCCGACGCATCGGGCGCGACGCGAGCTTCCCGGCCGGGCTCGGCCTCATCCTGGAGAGCGTCGGCTTCTGGGAGGAGTACACCGGCCTCGACAACCTGCGCCTGCTCGCGAGCATCCGCGGCGCCATCGGCGAGCGGGAAATCCGCGCCGCGCTCGAGCGCGTGGGCCTGAACCCGGACGACGGACGCGAGTACGGCGCCTACAGCCTGGGAATGAAGCAACGGCTCGCGGTGGCGCAGGCCGTGATGGAGGCGCCCGAGCTCCTCGTGCTCGACGAGCCCACCAACGCGCTCGACGTAGACGGTATCGCGCTCGTCTGCCGCATCATCCGCGAGGAGCGCGAGCGCGGCGCCACGGTGCTCCTGGCCTGCCACAACGAGCCCGACCTCGAGGCGCTCTTCGAGCGGCGCTTCCACATGGCGGACGGCCGCATCGTGCGAGAGGGGTGATTCGCATGGCGAGAAGAACGCTGAGGCTCCCGAGGCTCACGGGACGCGCCTTCGCCGTGGCGGTGGCGCTCGTGCTCGCCGCGTGCGGCGCGCTGGCGCTCGCGTTTCGCGCGAGCGTGACGGACTTCTCGGCGGACCCAGCCGCGCTTGACGCGCTGCCGTACGACGTCCGGACCGACCACGTGCTTCAGCTGGAGCTGGCGACCGAGGATGACCTCGAGGCCACCCTCGCCGAGCGCGAGGCGATGGGTGTCGCCCCGGCTGATGACGCGGCCGACGAGCTCTACCTCACGAGTGCCGCCGTGGAGAACCCCGCCGACTACGCGCCGGTGGTGGTCACGGCGACGTTTACCGGAGAGAGGAAGTACGTCTACCAGGCGTTTCGCTGCGCGTTTACGGTGACGGGCGTGGTGCGCGGCGATGATGCGGGCGACGCCCCGGCCGTGGGCGACACGATCGACGTCTTCGAGAATCTTCGGATATCCACGCCCGATTTCAACCCCACCGGCAAGGGCCAGCAGGGCGACGAGCGCATGGTCATGTTTGGCTACGGGGACTGCAGCGTCCCCTACCGCGAGGGACAGGAGTATTTGCTCTTCCTGGAGGAGAAGGACTACCCCGAGGGCACGCAGGGCACCGAGCCAGTCTATAGGCTCATCTGGCACCCGTACGCCGCAGTGCCCACGGACGCGCCGGAGCACCCCGAACGCGTCTGGGTGGACGAGACCCACGTCATCCACGAGGGCGTCAGCACCAACGGCAATCCCTACAGCTGGGAGGAGGACGACGACGAGATGACCTTTGGCGAGGCGCAGCGCTACGACCGCCTCTGCTACGACGAGGAGGCGCGCGACGCCTACCTCGAAGGCGCCGTCACCATCATCGCGAACACGCTGGGGTGACGGCGGCACGATCTTCTCGCCCGCGCTGCCGTTGCTACATTCAAAATCATGTAGCAACTGACTCCCCGAAGGGCCTTTTGGTCGTTTGACCGCGGTTGCTACATGGTATTTCATGTAGCAACGAGAGGCCAATATCGGAAACGATCACCCCGGCGCGGGGGACATGCGCTACGGTAGGAGCGACGAAGGAGGAGCCGTGGACATTCCGCGCAGGCCGTATCTCAGGTTCAACGAACTCGGCGGGACGTCGCTCTGGTTCACGGGTGTGCCCGACCCTCCCTGCGACGTCCCCGACGTCGAGGAGAAAGTCGAGGAGGCAACAGAGGAGATCCGTCGGCTTGAGAGGCGGATGCAGAAGAGGCACGATGACGCCAAGCGTGCTTGACATAGATCATGACCTGCGGCTCGTTCGACTTGATGCGCCGCCCGCAGAGGCGCTCTCGTGGTACCAGGACCCCGAGACGCTCTGGATGGTCGACGGCAAGCGCGAGCCCTACACGCCCGAGCGGCTGGCGCGGATGTACGACTGGCTCGCTGAGCGCGGCGAGCTCTGGTTCATCGAGGTGCGCGACGAGGGCACGGGGGTCGGCTGGCGCGCGGTCGGCGACGTCACGCTCTGCCCGGACAACCTCCCCATCGTCATAGGCGAGAAGGACCAGCGGGCGCGACACGTCGGGCGGCGCGTGATCGGGGCCCTCTGCGAGAGGGCGCGCGGCCTCGGCTGGCGCGAGGTCCTCGTGGGCGAGATCTACGAATGGAACGTCGCGTCGCAGCGGTGCTTCTCGGCCGCCGGCTTTGAGCCCTACGAGCGCACCGACCGCGGTGCCCGCTGGCGTCGGAGGCTGTAGTCAACGACGTAAGACGGCGAGGGGCCGCAAGCGCATGCGCTAGCGGCCCCGAACCCAAAGACGACGCTACCTAGGCCTCCACGCGAAGACCGCCGTCGAGCTCATTGTACCCTACCGAGGAGTCTGTCAATCAGGGAGTGGATCCTTCATACATCTGGCCCCACTGCAACCCTGACATAGCTAACACAGCCCATCGCATCGCCGCGGACAAACCCCAGGCTCTCGTAGAGCGCGCAGGCACCTGAGCCGTCGTCCGTGAGGAGCTCCATCTGGTAGACGTCCGAGAACCGATTCATGACGTCCCGCATGAGCTGCGTCCCAATGCCCGTGCGCTGATGCGACGGCGCAACGATGAAATCCTGCACAAAGACGATCGTCGCACCGTCGCCCACGACGCGCACGACCCCCACGAGCTTATCGCCCGTAAAGGCGCCCCAAACGGCGAGAGAGCCCGCATACCCCGCACGCAGCGCTTCGGGACGGGAGGTGTAGTTCGTCCAGCCGACCGCCTCGTACAGGTCGAGAATCTCGTCGAACCGGGCCAGGCGCTCGTCCGATGAGAGCTCCCGAACCTCAACGACGTCCTTCTCCACAGCGTCCCCTTCGCGCGAGCTCATCATGAGCGCCGAGAATAGCGTGCCAGGGCGACGCCCGAGAAGAGCGTCGCCCAGACCATGAGGAAGGCAGCACCGAAGAACCAGCCGTTGACCGTGTCCAAAAGCGACGAATCATCGACGACCGTGTTGCTCCACAGCACCGACGTGAGGCACAGCGCAAGGAAGAAGTAGCCGGCGGCAACGAGTCCAAGCGTTCGGACGCTAGGCTGGACAGTCGCGGCAACCACGGGCAGCACGAGCACGGGAACACCGAGGGCAAAGGGCAGCATGGGCACTCCTTTCGGTCTGCGACCACTATAGCCCGCGCGCGCAGCCGGCTGCATGAGAGAATGAGCGAGAAGAACATCGTCCCAGCTCACAGCCATGGCAAAACCCTTTGTCATACCTCTCGCCGCCACATGGGCGCCCCTGGGCGGACGCGCGGGTACACTTGCCTCAAAGGAGGAGCCGTGGACGAGCAGACCACCGAGAGGACCAACGATCAAGCGACCGCGCAGCGGATCATCGGCGCGCGCATCCGCGAGTTCCGCGAGGCCGCGGGGCTCTCCCAGGCCGAGCTCGCGCGGCGCGTCTACGTCTCGCGGCAGACGGTCGGAAACTGGGAGGCTGGGCGCACGCTGGCGGACGTGCAGAGCCTCGTCCTTCTCAGCCAGGTCTTTGGAACGACGGTCGACGCGCTCATCGGCGAGAAGGGCGCGCGGGCCGTGCGCTCGACCGCCAACGACCGCCACGAGCTCCTGCGACTGCTCGCAATCTGCGCCGCGCTGCTCGTCGTTTGCATCGCTCTTGTCTTCGTGCGCTATATGCTCTCGCCGCTGCGAAACACGAGCCCTGCGATCGAGTCCCTACGCGGCCTCATGCTTTTGGCAATGGTTGTCTGCGTGGCCATCCTCGCACTCCGTGCCGTTCCCCGTCTCCGCACGTTCATGCGAGAGCACGACCTCGCGGGAGCGGTCGCCGCGACGGCATTTCTCGAGGGACGCGACCCAACTGAGGAGGTCCCGCGTGACTTCCTGTTTCGCTGGTTCATCCCCTACTGGAAGCTCTGGATGGTCACGATCGTTGCCGTAGCGCTGGTTGCCGCCGCGCTCTACGTGGGAGAGCTCCCGTAGGCTCATGTAAGATACTGGAACCGTCGCCACTGCGCGCAGACCGGAGGCCACCATGTACGCTATCGACTCAAAGCCCTCGCCGAACGACCGGCACGTCTGCGTCATCTGGCTCTCGCGCGCAGGGTTCGTGATGGGACCGGAGGGGCGGCCGGTCGAGGCCGAGCCCTCCCCTGCCTCAGTCGTTGCCCAGATTGCCGAGAAGCACCTCTGCGCACGGCTCTTTCCTCCCGGGAGGCACTGCATGAGCCGGGTGCAGATCGCGGAGATCAGCTCGCTCCAGAGAGGGCTCGAAACCTGGCCGGTCATGAAGGACGTCATCAAGCATCACGAGTCCATCGTGCTCGCCATACCCGTCTTTGACGGGCGCCTTCCGGACATTGTCACCGAGGCGCTCACGAAATTTGGGCCATATGACCTCACGGGCATCACGGTGCTGCCAGTCATCACGCTTGCCGACAGCACAGGCAAAGTCGGTGACGCCCTTCTCACCGACCTGCGCGCGGCCCTTCCCGGCGCTGAGCTGCTCGAACCGCTCGTCCTTCTCGGCGAGAAACCCGAGGCAATCGAGTCCCAGCTCACACCACACCTCGACGAGCTCATCAAGTGATTCAAAAGGGGTCTGTCCCCTTTTGAATCACTTTTGACTCATCGCGAGGGTATGTACACCGGCCTTTGAGGGTATGTACACCCCGCCATCGAGTGCGGGCAACAAAACATGCAGGTCAGAGAGTTGCCGAGAAGAACGCGCGCTCGAGGAAGTGTACATACCCTAAGGGCTGGGTGTACACACCCTCGAGAGGGCGTCAGGTGAGCCGCCCCTCTGTCAATTGGGGACTGTCCCCAATTGACAGACGAGGTTCGGTCCGGAGAGATGGGCCGTGAGGGTCATGCCCTGGGCCTCGGCGAGCTTGGCGGCGACGGAGAGGCCGAGGCCCGATCCCGCAGTCGCGCGCGAGGCGTCAGCCTGGTAAAAGCGCTCGAAGAGGCGGTCGACGTCGATGGCGGAGGGGTCGGCCACGGGGTTGGAGAACTCAACGACCACGCCGTCCTTCTCGCCCGCGGGTCGCACGCGCACCGCAAGCGGGCCGGAGCCGTGCCGCAGCGCGTTCACCACGAGATTCTCCACGATGCGTGCAAGCGCCTCCCTATCTGCCGTCACGACGACGTCCCCGCAGTCGAGCTCCGGCTCCCAGTCGCGGACCTCGAACTCCGGGTAATGGCCGAGAAGAACCTGCTCCAGCACCGGCCTCAGCGCAACCGGCCCCAGCTCAAGCGGGGTATCCGGGTCGGCGGCACGAGCGTATGAGAAGAGCTCGTCCAGAAGGCCCGACATCGCGGCCAGGCGCGCGTCGGCGGCGGCGAGCTGCTCGTCCTTGCGCGCCGGGTCCGCCTCCTCGCGGGCCAGCTGCAAGTAGCCGCGGGCGCCGGTGAGCGGCGTGCGCACGTCGTGGGAGAGCGCGGAGAGTCCGCGCGAGAACTCGTCGGCCGCGCGCAGGGCCGCCACGCGCTCCGCATCCGCGGCGTCGATCTCGGAGTTAACGGCATCGACCATGGCGACCATGCCCGGAAGACGGCTGCCGCAGGTGAGCCGCGCGTTGCTCAGGCGCTCGCGGCGCGCCAGGAAGCGAGCCTGGCGCCCGAGCTCGGTCGCATAGCACACGCAGACGAAGAACGCCCCGAGCCCCAGGCCCACGAGCAGCAGCGCGGCGACCACGATTCCCTCGACCATCCGAAACCTCTCGACGACACCGACCCACGACCCCATGGTAGAGCTTGCGAGCAACCACTCCGCGACCGACCGAAGCCAGCGGTAGAGCGGCTCGAGGAGCGCGTCGGACATCATGCGACGTCGCGCCTCGAGCCCACGAAGGTACCGAGCGCGCCGCACGCCGCGCAGAGCGGCGCGCAGACGATGAGCGCACGGACGGCGGGCGCGAACCCCGTAACGTCGACGGCGAGCATGTCCGCGGCGCCGTTGCCGACTGCAGCCGTGGTGACGTAGGGCATCCAGGCGATGGCGGCCTCGAGCGCAGGGCCCCACCCTAGGCCGAACGCGTCGCTCACAAGCAGGAGGAAGCTAAAGAACCCCTGTTCCACGGCACCTGAGAGCAGCAGGAACGAGACTATCACGGCAATCGCCTTGACGCGCGTGAGCTGCCCCACGAGCAGCACGACGAGAGCATAGGCGCACGCCACAAGCCAGCCCTCCCCCGCCCAGGCAACGACCTGCCAGAGCGGCTCGACGTTTTCCACCGGACGCAAGGTCACGAGCACGCCGACGCCACTGAGCGCGAGGTAGGCAAGCAGGAGGGAACCTGAGAGGATAACCGTGAGCAGGTACTTCTCGGCGAAATACGCGCCGCGCCCGCGCAGGGACGAGAGAAGCGTGCGGTCAAAGCCTGCGTCGGAGTCCACGCAGGAGAGGTGCGCCGCCACGAACACGGCGACCATCTGGACGAGCGTGATGCTCGCGCCGCGACCGGCGAGGCGAAGCGCCCCGGACCTGCCGGTGAGGCCGTCGTAGACGACACCGGACTCGAGCGGCCACCAGATCGTGAAGACGGCGCTGCCCAGGGTAGCAAGCGCGACGAGCGCGAGCACGACCCATGGCCAGCGAGCACGCAGCGTGCGGTAGAGATCCGAGCGAAGCAGGGCCATCATGCGACATCCCTCCTCGAGGCGAGCAGCGCGTCGGCGGCGACGGCGGCCACGGCGACCGGCGGACAGACGACGAGCGCGCGCAGGGCGGGCGCCAGGTGAACCGCGTTGTCGACGGAAAGCATGGACTGCGCGCCGGCGCCCACCGCAGACGCGATCTCCGCGGGCAGCCACGGGCCCACGGCGGCCGTCACCGTGAGGAACTCGCCGCCGAGAAGCGCTTGCAGGAAGTCGATCCCGATGAGCAGGCCGCCCTCGAGCAGGCCGCCGGCGCTGAGCACGGCAAACACCGTGGTCACGCTCTCGTTGCGCGTGAGGTGGGCAACGAGCACCGTGAGCGCGACGTAGGGCGCGGCGCAGAGCCAGGTGCAGCCTAGCCAGGCCGCGACCTGCCACGCGGGCTCCGGGTTTGCCACCGGCACCCCAGAGACCAGCAGGCCGATAAGCCCCACTACGAACGTGAACGCGATAAGGACCGCGGCGAGCAGCAGCGAGAAGACGCACTTCTCGGCAAACCAGACCATGCGGGCGCGCTCGCCGAGGGACGAGAGGACCGAGCGCGCGAACCCGATGTCGGTTCGGTCGCAGCACACGATGGACGCCATGGCCGCAGCGAGGATCTGGATGCCGTTCATGGGCAGCGCCGAGCCGGTGAGGTCGTCGTAGCGGATGGGGCCCATGCTGATCCAGCGCATCATGAGGGCAGGCGCGAGCAGGAGAAACGCGACGATGGCGGCCACGGCCCAGATCCAGCGCGAGTGAAGGACGCGGTAGGCGTCCGAGCGGATCAGGGCGATCATCGCGCGCCACCGTCCTTCTCGCCGTGCAAAGGTGCCTGTCCCCTTTGCACGCCCATGAGCTCGACGAAGTACTCCTCGATGTCGCGCTCCTGCTGCGTGAGCTCGCGGACCTCGACGCCGGCCGAGAAGCACGCGGAGCTGACCTCGTCGAGCGTGGCGCCGGTCACCACGAGCGCGCCGTCCGGCTCCGCGCGGAAGGCCGCCTGCGGCAGCGCCTGCTCGAGCAGGGCGAGCCCGCGCTCCGGCTCGGCCGGGCGCACGCGCACCGAGCTGCCGCAGCGCTCGTGGAGCTCCTCGTCGGTGAACTCGGCCGTGAGACGTCCGTCCGCGATGACGCCGAAGCGCGTGGCCACGCGGTCGAGCTGGTCGAGCACGTGGCTCGAGATCATGATCGTGACGCCGTGCTCGTGGTTGAGTCGCACGAGCGCGAGTCGCATGTCGCGCGTCGCCTCCGGGTCGAGCCCGTTGAAGGGCTCGTCAAGGAGCAGCAGGTCGGGGCCGCCCACGAGCGCAAGCGCAAGTCCCAGGCGCTGCTTCATGCCGAGCGAGTAGGCCTTCACGCGACGGTGGTCCGTCGGGTCCAGTCCCACGAGGGCGAGCAGGTCGTCCGCCACGGCGCCGGCGTGCGTCATGCCGAGCGCGAGCGCCTTGGCGACGAGGTTGTCGCGCGCGGTGAGGCTCTGCAGCACGCCCGGACTCTCGATGAGGGCGCCGATGCGCGAGAAGCCCTGCGGCGTGGCGCCGCCGTGCTCCGGGTCGCCAAAGAGGACGACCTCGCCCGCAGTGGGACGCGCAAGGCCCGCGACCATCTTCATCGTGGTGGACTTGCCCGAACCGTTCTTGCCCACGAAGCCGTAGATGTCGCCTGCCGCGACGGTCATGTCCAGGTTGTCCACGGCCAGCTTGCGTCGGTAGCGCTTGGTGAGGCCGTGCGTCTCGATGACGTTCACGCGTGCTCCTTTCTAGAGGCTGCCTCCCAGTCTGGCAGGCAGACCTTTAGAATCCGTGAGCCAAATCTAAAGAAAGTTTGAGGGTGAGACAGGCGGCCGTGACAAGTAGGACCGTGACAATTAGGACAGGTTAAATTGTCACACGCCCTCGGTGTGACAATTTAACCTGTCCTAATTGTCACGGTCCTACTTGTCACGGCCGCCTCACGCGAGTTTGAAGCCCATGCCCCAGACGGTCTTGACGTAGTCGTCCGTGCCGGTTGCGCGCAGCTTGGCCCGGATGTTGGAGACATGCACGGAAACCGTGGAGTCGTCGCCGGCAAACGGCTCGCCCCACGCGAGCTCGAAGAGCTCCGCCTTCGAAAAGACGCGATTGGGACGACGCACAAGGGCCTCGAGGATGTTGAACTCGATCTTGGTGAGCGAGACCTCCCCGCCCTTCTCGCCGCCCTCGTCGGGAGCGACCGCGAGCGTGCGCGCCTCGGGGTCGAGCGTCCAGCGCTGATGGCGGAGAACCTCGCCCGAGCGGACCTCCGCCCCTCGATGGCGCAGCTGCACCTCCACGCGCACCGCGAGCTCGTCGAGGTCGAAGGGCTTGGTGAGGTAGTCGTCGGCACCCAGGCGCAGCAGGTCGATCTTGTCCGCCGCCGTGGTGCGGGCCGAGATCACGATGACGGGCGTCGCCGCGTCGCGCAAACGCATGAGCCCGACGAGCTCCTCCCCTGTCGCGCCCGGCAGCATGAGGTCGCAGATGACGACCTCAAAGCCGAGGTTCTTCTCGCCCAGCAGCAGGCGCGCCTCGGAGCCCGAGAAGGCCTGCGTCACCGCGTGGCCGTCGCGCGAGAGCCGCGTGGCCACCACGTCGTTGATCGCCGCGTCGTCCTCTATGACCAGCACCCGCGCCATGATCCTCCAAAATGTACGAAGGGACTGTCCCTCCGTATCATAGCGGCATGGGCCCCGGAATGATTCAAAAGGGGTCTGTCCCCTTTTGAATCATGGGGCTGTAAGGGAGGCCATCCGAACGTAAGCAACCACTCCCCCTTGTTAAGAGCGCCGTAATCATCGGTCAACTCAGCGCAAGGGCTACCCGACCGCGGGCATCTCCGCCGCGACCGGACCCTAACGTAGCACTCGGCTTCGCCGGCGGCACGGCGCCGTCGGCAAACGTGAACGGGTATCGAAGGGAGCTCTTGTGAAGAACAGCATCACCGCCACCGGCGGCGTCTCTCGCCGCTCCTTCCTCGGCATGCTCGGCATGGCCGGCTTCGCCTGCGCGGCGGGCCTGGGCCTCACCGGCTGCGAGGACAGCGCCGCCCCCGCGGCGGAGGCCGTGGACTACAACTCCATGTCGCTGGACGACATCATCGCCCAGGCCAAGGAGGAGGGCCAGATCAACTCCGTGGGCATGCCGGACACCTGGGCCAACTGGGTCGGCACCTGGGACGACATCGAGGAGAAGTACGGCATCACGCAGGCCGACCAGGACATGTCCTCCGCCGAGGAGATCGCCATGTTCAAGCAGGAGGGCACCGACGGCACCAAGGACATCGGCGACGTGGGCCAGCAGTGGGGCCCCACGGCCGAGGCCGAGGGCGTGACCCTCAAGTACAAGACTAGCTACTGGGACGAGATCCCCGACTGGGCCAAGGATGACGACGGCGACTGGGTCGTGGGCTACTACGGCACGATGTCGATCATCTCCAACGACGACCAGGTGCCCAACCCTCCGACGACGCTCGCCGAGCTCGCCGACGGCGACTACAAGGTCTCCATCGGCGACATCACGGCAGCCGCGGCAGCGCAGCACGCGGTGCTCGCCATCGCCGTTGCCCTGGGCGGCGGTCTCGACGACATGCAGCCCGCCTACGACTTCATCACCAAGATCGCCGAGGCCGGTCGCCTGGACGTCTCCGACGTCTCCGTCGCCCGCCTGGAGTCCGGCGAGGTCGCCGTGGGCCTCAACTGGGACTACAACTCCCTCAACTACCGCGCCCAGATCGTCGAGAACAACCCGGACGCCAAGTTCACGGTGAGCATCCCGACCGACGGCTCGGTGCAGTCCGGTTACGCCACCATCATCAACGTCAACGCCCCGCACCCCGCCGCCGCCTGCCTCGCCCGCGAGTACATCCTCTCCGACGAGGGCCAGATCAACCTCGCCCGCGGCTACGCCACGCCCATCCGCAGCTCCGTGGAGCTCCCCGAGGACGTCAAGGCCGTGCGCCTGCCGGAGGAGCAGTACGGCGACCAGGTCCAGTCGATCGACTACGAGAAGTGGACCGACGTCACCAACGAGCTCGTGACCTGGTACCAGGAGAACATCATCCCCATCCTTGGCTAGGTCGGGCCCATCGCCATCGCCGTCTTCGGCGCAACCGGGCGGCCTTCGGGCCGCCCTCTTCATGGGGCCCTCCGTCCTTCTCGCCGACGGGCTCCCCGGGCGAGAAGGACGAGCCGCCCCGACTCGCATCCCAACGAACGCATGTAAGGAGGTATCGTGGCAGAGATCTCCCAGACTGCCGCCGCGCCCGCCACAGGCGAACCGGCAACGGCGCAGGCAAGGCCCGCGAAGAGCAGGAAGTGGGTCGGCTACGTCGCCTTTCTCCCCTTTCTTCTTGTGATCGTAGGCTACGAGCTGCTCCCGCTCGCGCAGCTCGTGCTGGACAGCCTGATCGGCAAGGAGTCCGGCACCCTCGGCATCGAGAACTTCGTCAAGGTCTTCACCACCCCGCTCTACCAGCAGTCCATCATCAACAGCGTGTGGATCAGCCTCGTCTCGGCCGTCGTCGGCATCGTCGTGTCGTTCCTTGCCGCCCGCTTTGCTTACGAGTCCAGCGACCGCGTCCGCAACGCCTTCACGATGGTCCTCAACATGATGTCAAACTTCTCCGGAGTTCCCCTGGCATTCGCCTTCATGATCCTCATGGGCAACTCCGGCGTCCTTACCATCCTGGGTGAGCAGTGGGGGATCCCCTTCCTCGCCGACTTTGACCTCTACACCGGCGAGGGCCTGCTCGTGCTCTACATCTACTTCCAGATCCCGCTTGCCACACTGCTGCTCCTGCCGGCCTTCAGCGGCATCAAGAAGTCCTGGCGCGAGGCCGCGATCATCCTCCAGGCAACCCCGCTGGACTACTGGTTCAAAATCGTGATCCCCAACCTCATGCCGTCGATCCTTGGCACGCTCTCCGTGCTCTTCTCCAACGCCCTTGCCGCGTACGCGACCGCCTTCGCCGTCGTCATGAACAACTATGCGCTGCTTCCGCTGCAGATCACGTCCAAGTTCAAGGGCGACGTCCAGATCGACGCCGCGACCGGCGGCGCGCTCGCGGTGGTGCTCATCATCCTGATGGTCGTCTGCACGCTCATCAACAACCACTTCACCAAGCGCGCAGCGAAGGGACGTGAGATCATATGAGTTCCAAGACCAAGGCGGTCAAGGCCCCTGTCGAGGGCAAGAAGACGCCGCTTGCCGCAAAGATCTTCCTGGGCGTCGTCGCCCTGTACCTGCTGGTCCCCTTCCTGACGACGCTCGTATACTCGCTCTTCATCGAGTGGACCGACGTCCTTCCCTCCGGCTTCACGCTGCGCAACTACGCCGAGCTCTTCACCAACTCGACGTTTTGGCTCTCCATCGGTCGCACGCTCATCCTGTGCCTGGTGAGCGTTGCCATAACCATCGTCCTTCTCCTCCTGGCTATGTACGTCGTCGTGGCCGTCAACCGCAAGCTGGGGCGTTTCATGCAGTTCGTCTGCATGATCCCGTACGCCCTCCAGGGCGTCATCCTGTCCATCGGCATCATCTCGCTCTACACCGGCACCGGCACGATCCTCTCCAACCGCATGTTCATGCTCTTCGGCGCCTACACCATCCTCGTGCTGCCCTACATCTACCAGGGCATCCGCAACGCGCTCAACGCCATCGACGCCAACATGCTCATCCAGGCAGCCGAGATGCTCGGCTGCGGGCGCTTCCGCGCCTACGTCCAGGTGGTGCTCCCCAACATCGTGTCGGGCATCCTGGTCTCGAGCCTGCTCGCGGAGAGCATCGTCTTCGGCGACTTCGTCCTGGCCAACAACATCGCCGGCACCAACTACCAGAACATCCAGGTGTTCCTCCAGGCGAACATGGCGCGCTCGAGCGGCCTGTCCAGCGCCATCGTCGTCATCATCTTCCTGGTGGTGGCCGCAGTGACCGCAATCGTCCTCAAGCTCCAGCGCAGCTCGCAGAACAGGTAAGGAGAAGCCCATATGGCCTATATCGAATTCAACGACGTCGTCAAGCGGTTTGGCGACAACACGGTCCTCGACCACATCGACTTTGGCATCCAGCAGGGCGACCTCGTGACGCTGCTGGGACCCTCCGGCTGCGGCAAGTCCACGCTGCTGCGCTGCCTCTCCGGGCTCGAGACCGTCACGGAGGGCCAGATCGTCCTCGACGGCCGCGACGTCACCAACGTGCCCGCGAGCAAGCGCAACATCGGCATGGTCTTCCAGCAGTACAGCCTCTTCCCCAACATGACCGTCGAGCAGAACGTGGCCTTCGGCCTCAAGATGAAGAAGGTCGACCCCGTGACGATCGAGAAGAAGGTCGCCGAGGCCATCGCCATGGTCGAGCTCACCGGAAAGGAGAAGGCCTACCCCGCGAGCCTCTCCGGCGGTCAGCAGCAGCGCGCCGCGCTCGCCCGCTCCATCGTGACCGAGCCGGCCGTGCTGCTCCTCGACGAGCCGCTCTCGGCGATCGACGCCAAGCTCCGCAAGGCGTTGCAGTCCCGTATCCGCGAGATCCACCAGGAGCTCGGCCTCACCACGATCTTCGTCACGCACGACCAGGACGAGGCCATGGTCATGTCCGATGTCATCCAGCTCTTCCACTCCGGCCGCATCGAGCAGGCCGGCAGCCCCGTCGAGGTCTACACGCATCCCGCGTCCGAGTTCGCAGCGAGCTTCATCGGCAGCTACAACCAGCTGACCGGGGCCCAGTTCTCCGCGATCTCCGGCAGCCCCGTCCCCGCCGGTCATGTGGTTGCCGTCCGCCCGGAGACCATCGGCATCGACCGCACGCGCCCCGCCTCGACAGACGACGGCTACGTCGTCCCGGGAACGGTCGTCAACAGCACGCCTCGCGGCAACGTCTTGCGCTACACCGTGCGGGTCGGTCAGACCAACCTCCTCGTCGACGTGCTCTTCCGCAGCTTCCACATGTTCGACCCGGGCGAGACCGTCTACCTCACCCTCCTCAAGCACGACTGCCTCGTCATCCCGGAGAACGCGCGGAGCGCGGCATAGGCTTCGCGCCCGGCAAGAAGAAGCGCCCTCCCTTTCCCCCCTCGACCCGCACGCTTTGCGTGCGGGTCGAGCCCGCTCGGGCTCGACGTCCTTCTCGACCGCGCGTCCCTCCCGGTCCTCGCCCCTCATGAAAGGAGCTCCCGTGTCCTTCCGCGACCAGACCTGCCTGCCCGTAGACCTCCCGCGCTACAAGGGCAACCTCCACAGCCACACCACCAACTCCGACGGCCTGCTCACTCCCGCTGATTCAGTCGCCGCCTTCCGGGCGCGCGGCTACGACTTCCTCTGCCTCTCCGAGCACGACCTCTACACCGACCTGTCGGGCCAGTTCGACGACGATGGCTTCGTGATCCTACCCGGGCTCGAGGCCTCGGCGTACCTCTACGCGGACGAGTCTGAGGCCGTTCGACTCAAGTGCCACCACATGCACGGGATCCTTGGTACAAGCGAGATGGTCGCCTCCGCGCGCGAGCGCTTCTCGCACATGGAGCGCCTGGAGCCCCTGCGCTTCCACGGGGTGTGGGACGGGGCTGCGGTGGCGGAGGAGCTCGCCCGCGAGCTTGCCGCGCGAGGCTGCGCCGTGACCTACAACCATCCCATCTGGAGCCGCGTGGAGCCCGACGAGTTCTGCGCGTCAGAGGGATTCTTCGCGCTCGAGATCTTCAACTACGACACCGTCAACGAGTCGGGCACGGGATACGACACCACCTATTGGGACCTCATGCTGCGCCGCGGGCGGCGCGTCTGGGGCTTTGCCTCGGATGACAACCACAACGAGGGCCTGTTCGACGACTCCTTCGGGGGCTGGGTCGTCGTGAGCGCGCCCGCACTCACGCGCGACGCCCTGGTGAGGTCGCTCCTGACGGGGAGCTTCTACTCGAGCTCCGGCCCGGACATCATCAACTGGGGCGTGCGCGAAGGGAGCGTCTGGGTGGACTGCAGCCCCTGCGAGCGCGTAAACCTCGTTGCGGGCGGCCCGGTCAACGCGGGCACGACCGTCATCGCGCCCAAGGGCGACCTGCTCACGCATGCCGAGTTCCCCCTGGGCGGCCTTGAGACCTATGTGCGGCTCGAGTGCGTGGACGAGCGAGGCCGCACGGCATGGAGCAACCCCCTTTTCGCTGAGTAGCGCAGGTGGGCGAGAAGGACGACCACATCGTTCTTCTCGCCCATACTTCTAGCCCGCCCTACTGCAGCGGCATGGGCTCCCAGGAGCCGTCGGCGCGCGGGGCCTCGACCGAGCGGTAGCCCACGTCCCAGGCGTGCGCGTACGCCGTCGCGATGCCGTCGCACATGTCTGCGGGAACATGCGCGTCCGATCCCACCGTGATGGGCACGCCCGCGCGGCGGAAGCGCTCGAGCAGCCCGCGCGCGGGATAGTAGTCCCCCACCCCCTTGCGCCAGCCCGCCGTGGAGAGCTCCACGCGACGGCGGGTGTCATGCGCGCAGGCGACCATCTGGTCCCAGAGCGGAGCGAGGTCGATCGTGGCGGCAAACCCCTCGTTGCGCATGCGCTCCGGGAGGTCCGGGTGCGCCATGGTCCCAAAGGGAAGCGGGCTCTCGCAGGCGCGGCACCAGGCTTCCACGTAGCGGCGCCAGACCTCGTCGGGGCCGAGCTCGCGCCAGATGGTCATGTCAGAGGTGTCGTCGATCCAGGCGCCGTCCTCCTGCTCGCCCAGCCAGTGAACGCTGCCCAGGAGCACCTGGGCCCCGGAGCTCCAGCGCTGGACGTTCTCCTCGCAGCCGGGGTACCAGTCGCACTCGAAGCCGTAGATCATCTCGAGCTCGGGATGGGCGTCGCGCGCGGCCTCCCACGCGGCGCGGTGGGAGGCGAGCTCCGCCTCGACGACCTGAACCTCACCCGCAGGGTCCATCTCCGCGGGCAACGTGAGATGGTCGGTCGAGACCAGGACGGAGCAGCCCGCCGCCACGGCGGCGCGAGCGTTCTCCTCGAACGTGCCGACGCCGTCAGAGAACCGCGTGTGCGTGTGCGTGTCCACGATCGAGCCCGGCCTGAGCGGCTCTGACATGGCTGCCTCCTCGTCCGTCGCCCCTGTGCCGCCAAAATAGTTCGCATTGGTTTGCTGAAAGAAATGAGCCAACTGGGTTTTCTTCTGACAATCGGCCTATTTCAACTTTTCAATGCGAACTAATTCTACTCCTCGCGCATCAGCGCCCCGTAAGGGAGACCGAATCGGCCCAGCAAAAGGGCCGCCGGGCGAGAAACCCGACGGCCCATGATGAAAAGGGACTGTCCCTTTTCATCACCTACAGGTCTTGGAGGGCGTTGACGGAGAGCGGGCCCTCGCGCAGCGCGACGATGGCCTGCACCAGAGCCACGGCGCCGGACATGGTGGTTGCCATGTCGATGCCGCGGCTCACGGCCTCGCTCCTCATCTTAGTGCCGTCGCCGCGGGAGCTGTGGCCCTTGGGCGTGTTGATGAGGAAGGAGATCTTGCCGTCGGCCATCAGGTCGAGGACGTTGGGCGAGCCCTCGGAGATGGTCTTGACGACCTCGCAGGGGATGCCGGCGGCGCGCAGCGTCTTGGCGGTGCCGCGCGTGGCCAGCAGGTCGTAGCCGAGGTTGCGCAGCGAAAGCGCCACCGGGGCCACGGAGCGCTTGTCGCGGTCGCACACCGAGATGAAGACGCTGCCGGACTGCGGCACGTCGTACTCGATGGCCTCGCGCGTCTTGGCGTAGGCCTTGGGGAAGGTGACGTCGAGACCCATGACCTCGCCGGTGGACTTCATCTCCGGGCCGAGCGTGACGTCGGCTCCCGGGAAGCGGCTCCACGGCATGACGGCCTCCTTGACCGCATAGAAGCCGAGGTCGCGGCCCTCCTCCGGAAGGTCGAGGTCACAGATCTTCTCGCCGCTCATGATGCGCGCGGCGCACTTGGCCAGGGGCACGCCGGTGGCCTTGGACGAGAAGGGCACGGTGCGGGACGCGCGCGGGTTGAGCTCGATGACAAAGACCTGCTCGTCGCGGACGGCGTACTGCACGTTGAGGAGGCCCTGGATGTGACAGGAGAGCGCCAGGCGACGCGTGGTCTCGCGGACCTTCTCCACGATCTTGTCGGAAAGCGAGAAGGGCGGGAAGCAGCAGGCCGAGTCGCCGGAGTGGATGCCGCACTCCTCGATGTGCTCGAGGACAGCGCCCACGTAGCACTGCTCGGTGTCGCAGAGGGCGTCCACGTCGAGCTCGATGGCGTCCTCGAGGAAGGCGTCGAGGTAGACGGGGTGGTCCGGGGAGACCTTGGTGGCCTCCTGCATGTAGCTCACAAGGTCGTCGTCATCGTAGACGATGCCCATGCCGCGGCCGCCCAGGACGTAGCTCGGGCGGACGAGCAGCGGGTAGCCCACGCGGCGCGCCACGGCCTTGGCCTCGTCCACGGTCTCGGCCGTGCTCGAGGGCGGGTAGGCGATCTCGAGGCGGTCGAGCAGGCTCGCGAAGCGGTCGCGGTCCTCGGCGAGGTCAATGGCCTCGGGCTGGGTGCCCATGATCGGCACGCCGGCGGCCTTGAGGCGCTTGGCGAGGTTGATCGGGGTCTGGCCGCCGAGGGTGACGATAACGCCCACGGGCTTCTCGACCTCGATGACGTTCATGACGTCCTCGAAGGTCAGCGGCTCGAAGTAGAGGCGGTCGGAGGTGTCGTAGTCCGTGGAGACGGTCTCGGGGTTGCAGTTGACCATGACGGTCTCGTAGCCCTTGGCCGCCAGCGCGTAGGCCGCGTGCACGCAGCAGTAGTCGAACTCGATGCCCTGGCCGATGCGGTTGGGGCCGGCGGAGAGGATGACCACGCGCGGCTTCTCCGCCTCGTGGAACTCGGTCACGCCGCCCTTCTCGTAGGTGAGGTAGTGGTAGCTCGTGCGGGCGGCGAACTCGCCGGCGCAGGTGTCGACGGTCTTGATGCACGGGCGCACGCCGAGGACCTCGCGCACGGCGCGGACGGTGTCCTCGCGCTGGCCGGTGAGGTACGCGATCTGGGCATCGGAGAAGCCCAGCTGCTTGGCGGCCATCATGTGGTCGGCGTCCAGGCCCGCGATGCCGAGCTCGGAGATGACCTTCTCGGCGGAGACGATGTCCTTGATGCGGTTGAGGAACCAGTGGTCGATCTTGGTGAGGTCGAAGACGCGCTCGACGGTCCAGCCGCGGCGCAGCGCCTCGGCCACGTAGAGGATGCGATCGGGCGTGGGCGTGCTCACGCGCTGCTCGAACTCCGCCTTGGAGAGGCCGGAGAAGTCGACGCTGCCGTCCGCGCCGAGGCCGGCGTGGCCCTGCTCAAGCGAGCGCATGGCCTTCTGCATGGCCTCCTCGAAAGTGGCGCCGATGGACATGACCTCGCCGACGGCCTTCATGCGCGTGGTGAGCGTGTCGTCGGTGCCCTTGAACTTCTCGAAGGCGAAGCGCGGGACCTTCACCACGCAGTAGTCGATCGAGGGCTCGAAGCAGGCCGGAGTCTCGCGCGTGATGTCGTTCTCGATCTCGTCGAGCGTGTAGCCCACGGAGAGCAGGGCCGCCATCTTGGCGATCGGGAAGCCGGTAGCCTTGGAGGCGAGCGCCGAGGAGCGGGAGACACGCGGGTTCATCTCGATGACGATGACGCGGCCGTCGTCGGGGTTCACGGCAAACTGCACGTTGGAGCCGCCGCAGGCGACGCCGACGCGCTCGAGGATGGCGATGGAGTAGTCGCGCAGGCGCTGGAGCTCGAAGTCGTTCAAGGTCTGGCAGGGCGCCACGGTGATGGAGTCGCCGGTGTGAACGCCCATGGGGTCGAGGTTCTCGATGGAGCAGATGACGACGCCGTTGCCCGCGGAGTCGCGCATCACCTCCATCTCGATCTCCTTCCAGCCCTCGACGGACTGCTCCACGAGGACCTCGCACTCGGGCGAGAGCGCGAGGCCCTGCTCGGCAATGCGCACAAGGTCATCGTGGTCGTAGGCCATGCCGCCGCCGGCGCCGCCCAGGGTGAAGGCCGGGCGCAGGACCACCGGGTAGCCGAGCTCCTCGGCGATCTTCTCGCACTCCTCGACGGTGTGCGCGATGCCGGACTTGGCGACCTCGAGGCCTATGTCGCGCATGGCGTTGGCAAAGAGCTCGCGGTCCTCGCCGGTCTCGATGGAGTTCACGTCGCAGCCGATGACCTCGACGCCGTACTTCTCGAGGATGCCCGCCTTGCCGAGGGCGACGGCGCAGTTGAGGCCCGTCTGGCCGCCCATGTTGGGCAGCAGCGCGTCCGGGCGCTCCTTCTCGATGACCTTGGCCACGGACTCGACGGTGATGGGCTCGATGTAGGTGCGGTCGGCGGTCTCCGGGTCGGTCATGATGGTGGCCGGGTTGGAGTTGACGAGCACGACCTCGTAGCCCTCCGAGCGCAGGGCCTTGCAGGCCTGGGTGCCGGAGTAGTCGAACTCGCAGGCCTGGCCGATGACGATGGGGCCGGAGCCGATGATAAGGATCTTCTTGATGTCGGTGCGCTTGGGCATCTAGAAGCGCCTCCCCTCGCGGACGTCGATGGCGAGGTAGTCGTCCTCGCCGCGCATGAGCTTGGCAAACGCCGAGAAGGCGTACGTGGAGTCGTTGGGACCGGGCTTGGCCTCGGGGTGGTACTGCATGGAGAAGGCGGGGACGTCCAGGAACTGGATGCCCTCGGGCGTGCCGTCGTTGAGGTTGACGTGCGTGAGGCGCACGCGCCCGTACTTCTCGGTCATGACGACGGGCGCCACGCGGCGGCGGGACCAGAAGCGCAGGTCCTCGTCTGCCGGGTGCTCGGTCACGCCGTCGGAGAGCTCGGGCACGAGCGGGCCGAAGGTCGAGAAGACCGGGCCGTAGTTGTGGTTCTGGGCGGTGATCTCAACCTTGCCGGTGAGTAGGTTCATCACGGGCTCGTTGCCGCCGTGGTGGCCGTACGGGAGCTTCTCGATGGTGGCACCGGCGGCCATGGAGATGACCTGGTTGCCGAGGCAAATGCCAAAGACGGGGAGCTTGCCGAGGCAGGCGCGCACGGCGCCGACCACGGGCGGCACGGAGACCGGGTCGCCGGGGCCGTTGGAGAAGAACACGCCGTCGGGCTCCATGGCGAGGACGTCGGCGGCCGGGGTGTCCCACGGCACGACGGTGACCTCGCAGCCGGCGGCGGAGAGGCGCTTGGCGATGCCCTTCTTCTCGCCGCAGTCGTAGGCGACGACGTGCAGGCGCGGCTGGCCGTCGGCGTCCTGGCCGGGCACGGTGTAGCGCTCGGAGGTGGAGACGTCCGCGACGTAGTTGTGCTCGGCGATGGCCGGGGCCGCCTTGACGCGGCGAATAAGGCTCTCGGGGTCGAGGTCCGTGGTGGAGATGGCCGCCTTCATGGCGCCGCCCTCGCGGATGGCCAGGGTCAGCGCGCGGGTGTCCACGTCCTCGATGGCCACGACGCCGCGCTGGACGAGGAAGTTGGGCAGGGACTCGACGCTCTGCCAGTTGCTCGGCGTGTAGCACATGTCGTGGACGACGAGGCCGGCCAGGTTGAGCGGGTCGCCCTGCATGTCCTTCTCGTTGATGCCGTAGTTGCCGATCTGGGGATAGGTGAGCGTCACGATCTGGCCCGCGTAGGACGGGTCGGAGATGATCTCCTGGTAGCCCACCATCGAGGTGTTGAACACGATCTCGCCAAAGGTCTCGCCCTCGGCGCCGGCAGAACGCCCGAAGAAGTACATTCCGTTCTCGAGCGCGAGAAGCGCCCTCGGATGCCTGCCGTTGTCAACCAGTAGGTTCACAGCAACACCGCCCTTTCGTCCGCGCGCCCTCATCAGGCATATCGCAGCTACAAAAAACGGAGCACCCGCGAGCGAGGACTCCGATAAGGCTGCGACAGTATGTTGTGGACGCCTTTTCGGTCTCTCGTACCGTCTTAAAGGTCGTTGTCTAGCATAGCAGGTCGAGCGTTGGTTGTGTGGCGACGCAACGCCTTCGCAAAAAACGCGGGCGCGGGCCGGCGCGGGGCAGGTGCCGTGCAGGTGCCGGATTTCCGCCGTCTGCGCACGGTGCCGGATTTCCGCCGAATGCGTGTTTTGGTGCCGGATTTTGGCCATATGCGTGTCTGGGTGCCAAAATCCGGCCATATGCGTGTCGCCGATACGCATATAGCCGGATTCCGGCACCAGGCAAATGACGCTGCACGCCGCACGGACCAGTTCCCGCAGGCGAGAAGAACCTCGACACAGCAAGCCGCCCCGGAGCTCTTGGAATCCGGGGCGGCCGTCAAGCTGAAGGTTCTTCTCGCCTGCTAGCAGACGCCCTGGGCCATCATGGCCTCGGCGACCTTGAGGAAACCGGCGATGTTGGCGCCCATCACGAAGTTGCCCTCCTGGCCGTACTCGCGGGCGGTGTCGTCCACGTTGTGGAACATGCCGCGCATGAGGGTCTCGAGCTTGCCGTCGACCTCCTCGAACGTCCAGGAAAGGTGCTCGGCGTTCTGGCTCATCTCGAGGCCGGAGACGAGCACGCCGCCGGCGTTGGCAGCCTTGCCGGGCATGAAGGCAACGCCGTTCTCCATGAGGTAGGCGGTGGCGTCGGGCGTGGTGGGCATGTTCGCGCCCTCGCCGACGACCTTGCAGCCGTTTGCCACGAGCGCCTTGGCGTCCTCGAGGTGCAGGGTGTTCTCGCGGGCGCAGGGCAGCGCGATGTCGCAGGGGAGCTGCCAGACGCCGCGGCCGTCGCCCTCGTGCCAGGTGGCGCCAGGGCGCTCGTCGACGTACATCGCGAGGCTCACGCCCTGGTCGTGGCCGGAGCGCTTCTTGTCGTAGATGTGCTCGAGGACCTGGTAGTCGATGCCATCGGGGTCCTCGACCCAGCCCTTGGTGTCGGAGCAGGCGACGACGGTGCCGCCGAGCTGCGAGACCTTCTGGATGGCATAGATGGCCACGTTGCCGGAGCCGTGGACGACGACCTTCTTGCCCTCGAAGGAGTCGCCGGCGCTCTTGAGGTACTCGTCGACGAAGTAGACCAGGCCGTAGCCGGTGGCCTCGGTGCGGGCGAGCGAGCCGCCGAAGGTGAGGCCCTTGCCCGTGAGGACGCCGGTCCACTCGTTCTTGAGGCGCTTGTACTGGCCGAACATGTACGCGACCTCGCGGCCGCCGACGCCCAGGTCACCGGCGGGGACGTCGGTGTTGGGGCCGATGTGGCGGAAGAGCTCGGTCATGAAGGACTGGCAGAAGGCCATGACCTCGCGGTTGGACTTGCCCTTGGGGTCGAAGTCGGAGCCGCCCTTGCCGCCGCCCATGGGCAGCGTGGTCAGGCTGTTCTTGAAGATCTGCTCGAAGCCGAGGAACTTGAGCATGCCCACGGTGACGGTGGGGTTGAAGCGCAGGCCGCCCTTGTAGGGGCCGATGGCGGAGTTGAACTCCACGCGGTAGCCGCGGTTGACCTGGACCTTGCCCTCGTCGTCGACCCACGGCACGCGGAACATGACCACGCGCTCGGGCTCGACGAGGCGCTCGAGAAGGGCGTTCTCCTCGTACTCGGGGTGGGCGTCGAGCGCGGGCTGCAGGGTCTCGAGGACCTCCTTTGCCGCCTGGATGAACTCGGCCTGCTCGGGATAGCGGGCCTCGAGCTCGGCGATGATCTTCTCGGAATACGTCATGAGATTCTCCCCTCTCCTGCGGCCGCGGCCGCGACGAAAGTTCCGGAAGAGAGAATACGTGCGAGAAACACCTCTGTGCAAATCGAGCCCACGAAGTGTAACGGCATCGAACCTCGGGCGTAATCAGCCGTACACACGAAACACAGGGGCAATCCACACGCCGCTTTCCCTTAATTCGGCCGTGACAATTAGGACAGGTTAAATTGTCACACGCCCGCGGCGTGACAATTTAACCTGTCCTAATTGTCACGCCCCCAACTACCAGAAAGCCCGGGCGCGGGGCCCGGGCCTTGTCTCGAATGGAGCGGGTGACGGGAATCGAACCCGCGTCATCAGCTTGGAAGTGTGCGGATGTTTTGCGTTATCGCGTCTAGCTGGGATTATGCAGACGCTCTACCTGCGACTATTTAGCCTATTGAGCCTATAATGACTGTGATTTACCATGTAGTCAGGCCGATATTGCGCACGCATTGCGCACGCCATTGCGCATTTTTTGGAGGTGCAAAGATGCAGGTAGAAGACAAGTTTACGAGCGTCTCGATTAGACAATACGGGGACGAAAAGTGGCGCGCTCAGCTCATGTACAAAGATGAAGAAGGAAACTGGAAGAAAACGAGCCGCGTTCTGGAGACCACGGGGCGCGACACCGGGCGCAGCAAGCAGGTCTGGAAGGCCGCGAGCTACGAGGCGGAGGAGCTGAGGCGCGCACTCAACGAGGAGGCGCGGGCCGCGCAGGAGTTGGCAGCGCTTGGCATCAGGCCGGGAGAGACCGTCTCCGACTACGTGAGCTTCTACATCGAGGGGCGGCGGCCACACGTCGAGCGCTCCACGGCTGCGGAGTACGACCGAATCCTCAGCAAGCTCATCGCCCCGCGCATCGGCGGCATCGAGCTTGACGCCCTCACGCCTGATGATGTGCAGGGGTGGATTAACGCCCTTGCGAAGCAATTCGCCCCCGTGACCGTACGCAAGGCCCTCGTCCTCCTCCGCTCCGCCATGACCCAAGCAGTGGAGCGCGACAGGCTCGCGAAGAACCCGACCCGCACCGTCAAAGCGCCGAAGCTGGAGGCACCGAAGCCCAACGCGCTGGACGAGAAGGGCCGCGCCAAGGTCGCTCAGTTCATCGCGATTGACCCCGCCGCAAAGACCAACATCGGTTTTGCGCTCGCCCTCTACATGGGTCTGCGCGAGGGCGAGGTCTGCGGCCTCAGGTGGCGCGCGGTTGACCTTGAAGACAAGACCCTCACCATACGCGAGACCATCGGCCACGAGGGAAGCAAGTGGTATCCCAAGGAGCCGAAGACGGACGGCAGCGCGCGGACGCTCCCCATCCCCGATGTTCTCGTCGCTGCCCTCAAAGCGCGGCGCGCGCAGATGAACGAGGAGCGAATGAGCACCGGGCGCGACCTCTCGATGCTGTACGTCATCGGCGGGGCTGATGGCTCGTTCATGCAGCCGCACTACCTATCGAACCGATGGAGAAGGACGGCGGACGCGCTGGAGCTTGTCGGGACTGAGGGCAAGCGGCCGACCTTCCACGACCTTCGCCACACCTTCGCGACGGCTGCAATCGCGCACGGCGTGGACGTTAAGAGCGTGTCGAGCATGATGGGCCACGCAAACGCCGCAATGACCATGAACACCTACGCGAGCGCAGACCCCGACGCGAAGCGGCGCGCCTCCGACGCCGTGGCAAGGGCGATTGAGGCGGAGGTCTCCCGCCACGCAAACGACGGACAGATTCTGACGCTGGGCAGGACAGGGACGGAGGACTAGTCATGGCACGAGCCAAAGCAACGCGAAACTGGAATGAGCGGGGAATCTCGGTGGCGCGCTCAGCGGACGAAGACGCGCGCATCGGCTTTCTGCTGAACGCCTATATGGCGTGTGACAGCGAAGGGCGCAGCGCGATAATCGCCGCCGCAGGCAGCATAGCGGACGCAGTTGAAAAGAGGCGAGCGGCGAACCCCGCCACCGTCCTCCATTTCAGCGGGACGGAGGCGTAGTCATGGGGTCCGAGACAAAACCAAAGCGCACGAAGACAAAGCGCGAAGACATCGAAAGCGACGATTCCCTCAGAAGGTTCGACCGAGAAATGGAGCTTTGCAAGGTCTCCGTCTCAGACCAGAAGCACCCGTTGGGCGACTACCCAGAGAACCATCTGCTCGCAACCCTTCGCCACATCGCCTTTGACGGTGAGAAGAGCAGCATCAATTCGCTAATCCGCACATACTTCGAATGTTATGGATACGAGGTTTCGCAGCAAACCGTGAGCGGATGGCTGAGGGATTCCCGCAGCATCCCTCGACACCAGCTCGCGCGAATCATCGACCTCTTTTCCCGTCTTATCGTTACCGGATATGACGCAAAGATGTTCGGGGACGTGATGGAGATAGCCGACGATTCCCCATTCGAAGAACCGACGCTGGATGACCTCCACCGTGTCGCCTTCAGGAATACCGTCATCTCGCTGTTCCGCATGACGTGCAAGGACAAGGAGCGGGTCATGAGGTCGGCCGTCCTCAACGACGTGATGGCGCTCGACGCGGACGAGCTTCTCCCGCTCGTGGCGACCATTCGCCTACTAGCACCATCTGGAAGTTGCGCATCCGCTTTCACCGCTCTGACATTGAAGGAAACCGTAGACGGGGCCAACTCCCAAGAGGTGATAAGGGGATTAGTGGAGCACAGGAGAAACGTCGAGGAGGCGATAGACTGGGCGCAAGGCTGCTCCCTGCCTCAGCCTGAGCCGGATTTCGGCCCGCTCCCTTTCTAGACCGTGTGTCTTTTGTGAACGCGAAATTAGAACCCGTCCCGCCGCCGAAACATTGCGGGGCGGGTTTTCTTTCGTCCCATAGACCCACCCGACCCCATCTCCAGACGATGAAAGAATGACTAGCGCCATTGCTTTCACTGAGTCCGTTTCATGCCTATCCACCTGCGCTTTTCTAGTCTTTAACAACTGATAGGCTCCAACTTGTCGCGACGTTTCTACCACGGCGGCGAGGCCGGACGCGGCCGGACCGCAACGACAGATTGGAGCCTCAAAGTGAAGAAGCATCAGACCGTCAACATCGAGTCCCTCCCCGACCTCCTCGACACCAACCAGGCGGCGGCAATCCTCAACGTCACACCGCGCACCATCACCCGTATGTGCGAGCAAGGCAAGCTGAAGGCCGTGCGCGTCATGAGCCTGTGGCGCATCAACCGCGACCGCCTCCTCGACTTCGCAGGGCTGAACTAGGGGCCGCGCATGTGGTGGTTCGAGAACGTGCGCTACGTCAGCCTCTACCGTGGCGAGCTGCACGACTTCCTAGGCACCGGGACTGATGACCCGTTCGGCGGGCGCACCGTGACCGCGTGCGTTGACCCCGTGGAGTTCCAAGAGAAGCCCGAGCGCGACGGCGGCGTGACCCCGCGCATCGTCCGGCCCGAGTGCCTTGTGACCGTGACCCTCCCGGAGCTTGCGGCGATGATTTCGCGCGGGCGGACCGTCCTCCCCGGCGTCTGCGACGGGCGGCGCAGGGCGGAGGACTGGAAGGCCCAGGAGCTGTTCTTCATCGATGTGGACAACGACGAGGCGATGGTCGCTCGCGGGCATCGGCCGCTCGACGTGACCGACGCGGTGCAGAGGGCGTTCGAGTGCGGACTCCCGCTCGCGCTGAGCTACGAGAGCTTCCGCAGCACCAAGGAGCGGCAGAA
The DNA here is from genome assembly GCA_944320975.1 of uncultured Atopobiaceae bacterium. GTDB lineage: Bacteria > Actinomycetota > Coriobacteriia > Coriobacteriales > Atopobiaceae > Thermophilibacter. The sequence continues at coordinate 101,859 of CALUJM010000007.1, forward strand.
GTACCGTCTCGCGTTCGTCGCTCCGTCCATCATCCGCGAACGCGACGAGGCGACCCGGTTCCTCCGTGGGCTGCTCGCGGCTTACCCCGAGGCCGACCCCTCGTGCAAGGACCTCTCCCGGCTGTTCTTCGGGACCGACAAGGAGGTGTGCGTATGGGGACGTTCGGCTTCGATGACAAAGTAATGGTCGGCGCGGAGAGCGCCGGGGTGCAGCGCCCCCGCTTCGCCCTCCCCGGCACCATCCACGACGGAGACCGAAACGACACCCTCTTCGCCTACGGCTGCTCGCTTCAGGCGCGCTACCGAACCGACGATGAGATTCTGGACGAGCTGCGCAGGGCCAACGCCGAGCGCTGCGAGCCTCCCCTCCCCGACGCAGAGGTGGTCAGGACGGCGGAGCACATCGCGCGAGACTACCCCAAGGGTCCGTCGGCGGGGTACATCGTCGCGAGGCCGGAGGTGTACGAGCAGCCGACGCTAGACATTTCCGGACGTGGCATCAACGACAAAGACCTCTCTCGCGTGTTTGCCGCTACGTTCCGCGACCGCATCCGTTACGTCCCCGAGGCGCGGGGCTGGTACGCCTATGACGGCACCCGTTGGCTCGACGGGCGGGCGGGCGGCGAGCAGGTGGCGCAGCTCCACATGAAAGATTTTGTGGACCGCCTAATCGCCACGGTGTCGATGGCCGAAAGCGACGAGAAGAGGGCGTCTGACCTGAAGCTCGTCGCGCGATACTGCCAACAGGTCGGGCGCGCGAAGCTGTTGGAGGACAGCAAGAGCGAGATGGTGGCCCACGTCTCCGACTTCGACGCCGACCGCCACCTATTCAACTGCACGAACGGGACGCTCGACCTGCGGACGGGAACCTTCCGGCTGCACGACCCCGCCGACATGCTGACAAAGCTCGCGGGCTGCGCCTACGATGACCGGGCGGGGTACGCCGAGTGGGCAGACTTCCTAGCGGAGACTTTCGGCGGCGACGGCGAGGTGGCCTCCTTCCTCCAGATGTGCGTCGGCGCGGCGCTCGCGGGCGACACCACGGCGGAGCGCTTCTACGTCGCCTACGGGCCGACCAGAACGGGAAAGTCCACCACCCTCGACACCATCCTCTCGATGTTCGGGGACTACGGGACCACCATCCAGCCCGAGACCCTGCAACAGACGAGGCGAAACGCGAAGTCGGCTTCCCCCGACGTGGCGAGGCTCAACGGCATGAGGTTCGTCCAGTGCCCCGAGCCGCCGAAGAACATGCCCCTCGACGCGGCGCTGGTGAAGCAGTGGACGGGCGGCGACCTCGTGGCGACCCGCCACCTGTTCGGCGACGAGTTCTCCTTCCGCCCCCAATTTCAGCTTTGGGTCAACACCAACTACCTCCCCGAGGTGAACGACCAGACGCTGTTCGAGTCCGGGCGCGTGGTCGCGGTGCCGTTCGACAACCGCCGCGCCGAGGGAGAGCGCGACGCCGGGCTGAAGGAGCGCATGAGGGCACCGGGGTTCCTGAGCGCGGTGCTCAACTGGGCGCTCGACGGCTACGCGATGCTGGGCGTCTCGGACGGGCACATCCCCGCCGCGTGCGCGGAGGCGACGCGCGCCTACGCCACCGACTCCGACCGGATGGGCGAGTTCGTCGCCGACGAGTGCGAGGTCGGCGATGGGCTGCGCGAGGACGGTGCGAGGCTGTACGAGCGCTACGTCGAATGGGCGGAGGCCAACGGCTGCGGCAGGTTGCAGAAGGCCAAGTTCTACGCGGAGCTTGCGCGACGCGACGGGATACGAGACGCGGGGCGCGGGACCGTCCACCAGAAGGGGACGCGCCACCTGTTCGTCGGAATCCATGTCAAAGGGTAGCGGCGCGCGGAGAGGCGGTACGGACGGTACGTCTGGTACGCGATTCTATTTCTCTCTAGGGGAGACGATTTTAGGAACGAATCAAAACGGCGTACCAAACGTACCAAACGTACCACCCCGAGGACGAGCGCCCCCACGCACCAACAAAAGCACCGGACGCATAACACGACGCCGGAAAGGACCGGCAGATTGGAGCAGACATGTTCGACAGGAAGACCACCAGCGATAAGATTTCAGCCACCCTCTCGAAGCTAGCCGATGACGTGGACGCCGCCGCGGGGAACGACTACCACCGCTACACGTCACGACTCGCGCCGGGGGACACCATCGAGCCGATGGACGGCACCATCAGGACCGACGAGGGGCGCGCCGAGTGCTCGCGCATCATCGCCGCCGCCAAGGAGCGCGTCAGGGAGATTTGCGACCAGGCGCGCGACGAGGCGCTCGCGGAGATGGCCGAGGCACCGTCCCCCGCAGCGACCGCATTCATCGCCGGGCTGGAGGCTCGCGACAAGGTGAGCGCCGACGAGCTGGTGGCGGGCCTCCGCGCATACGGCGACAACTGGACGGCGTACAACGCGATGATGGCCCTCGTGAAGCGCGAGGAGACCCGTCAGAAGACCATCATCCCCATCAACGTGTCAAACACCCTCGAAGGTGCCACGGAATACATCGACGGCGCGCGGGCAAGCGCGAGCACGACCATCTCCAAGTGCTTCCACAACCCGACCAAGCCCGATACCGCAGGGCTGCGATTCCGCGTCTCCTTCTCCCAGTATCTGGGCGGAATCATGTAGCCGCCCCGACAATGGTTGACCGCGCCCCGCTCGCCGCGATGGTGGGCGGGGCCTCTCTATGGGCAGGGGGACACAACATGGGCAAGGACTACGTAACCATGACCACGGCGGCGCTGCAACACCGCAACTGCTTCCTCATGGGCAAGCTGGGCAGGGCGCAGCGGGGCAAGCTGCAAGCGCCGCCCGAGAAGGTGGAGGCGTGGCGGCGCGAGGTGGACGAGGTGACGGAAGAGCTATTGCGCAGGGCGCGCAGGGGGTAGGGGGAGTCTAAAGTCCGGGCCATGCCCGCGTGCGAGTCCGCGCCGTCTGCAATCTTTCCCCCTCCCCCGACGCGATGGGGGGAGGTGGTGTAGCGGGCATCCCCGGCCCCTGCAGGCGCGGCGACCCCCAGCGGCCTAGTGCTCCTATAGCGCGACCCTCCGCGTTTCCACCAAAGGGGATAGGGGGCGACCTCCGGGGGTGGGCACGGCGGCGACCCCTAGCGGCCTAGCGCTCATTCACACACGAAGGGCAGACGGTGGCGGGGTGGTACCCGGAAGCCCCCCACCGCCCGCCGCGTGACTCCCAGTGGCCTAGTCAGGCGGAACCGCCCGAGCCGTTTTCCACATCGCGCCTGTGGAAAAAGCGCCCGTCCGTTCCGGCGCAAGTCCGCAGGGCACGCCCGATTCGGGGGCACGGGGGGATGGGCGGTGGTGGTGCGGGCGGGCGACATACTCCTATCGCTGGGGCCAAACACGCCTATATTGCGCATTATTTGCGCATCGCCATTGCGCATAAGATTGATAAAAGAAAACAGGTCAAACCGTTTTGTAGGTTTGACCTGCTGTTTTGTCTGGAGCGGGTGACGGGAATCGAACCCGCGTCATCAGCTTGGAAGGCTGAGGTTCTACCATTGAACCACACCCGCGTGCGTGGTCGGGGCGACTGGATTCGAACCAGCGACCCTCTGCTCCCAAAGCAGATGCGCTACCAAGCTGCGCCACGCCCCGGTCGCAAGTGATAAGTATAGGCGAGCGCAACCGGCCCGGCAATCTGTAAATTGGGGACTGTCCCCAAATCACATATCGCTCGCCGCGCCTCATGGCCCGCCCGCCGACCCCTCTAGACGCACTGTTTGGGTTTCTCGCATACGGGTAGACGGTCCATAACCCGTGGGAAGGGAGGACGTCGTGGGCGACCTGTTCCTCATAAACTCTCTCATGACGCTGTGGTTTCCGGCCATCATCATCCTCATGCTGAGCACCGTTGCCGGAAGATGGGTGGTGCTGGGCAAGATGGGCAGGAGGCGCTGGGCCGCCATCATCCCGATCTTCTCGACCTGGGGGGTGGCGAAGGGCGCGTCGGGCAGCCGGGCACTGAGCGTGGTCGCATCCGTCGCGAGCGCGGTGCAGCTCCTCTCGGTTCTTCTCGGCCTTGGACGGTACTTTGAGACGCAGTGGCTCGCGGCGCTTGTCCTTGCCCTCTGGCTCGTGATGCAGCTCGTGGTGAGCGAGCGGCTGGCGAGCGCCTTTGGTGCGGGCCCGGGCTATGGCTATGCGGTCGGCCTCGTCCTTCTCCCCTTTGTTGCCTACCCGCTCCTCGTTGCAGAAAACAGGGTCTATCTCGGGCCGGTTGACGAAGCCGCGGCGTAGCGTCGAGCGCGTTGCCCCGTGTCGTACAATCGAGGCGAGAAGAACCTCGAGAAGGGTGACGCATGGCCGACTCGCCGCTCGGACGAACGCTCTTGATCGCCAACCCCGCCGCTCACAGCGGCAAGGGGGCGGCCGGGGCTGATTTCGCGCGCCGCTTTCTGAGCAGCTACTCATCCGCGACGCGCGGCTATGAGGTACGCCTCACCCGGGGGCCCGGCGACGCCGTGGGAATCGCCGCCAGCGCCGTTGGGTATGACACGGTGCTCGCGCTCGGCGGCGACGGCGTCATCCACGAGGTCGTGAACGGCCTCATGAGGCTTCCGGAGTCCGCCCGCCCGCAGCTCGGCGTCATACCTCTTGGCTCCGGAAACGACTACGCGCGCACGCTCGGGATGCCCAAAAACGACGTCGAGGGGGCCTTTGCGCAGCTCGTCCGCGGACAGGCGCGCGAGCTCGAGGTCGGAAGCGTCAACGGCGCCCACTTCATGGAGACGCTCTCCTTTGGGCTTGACGCCGCGATTGCCATCGACACGACCGCGCGCCGCGCCGCTGACACGTCTCAGGAGGGCGAGGCGCTCTTCATCACGTCCGGACTCAAGGTCATCTCCCAGGCGCATCAAGGCTTCCCGTGCACCGCGCGCTTTGACGGCGAGGATCCGATCGACCTCTCCGCGCTCATCTTCGCCGTGCAGGTGGGCCCGACCTACGGAGGGGGCTTCAAGGTCTGCCCCGACGCCGACCCCGGCGATGGCCTGCTCGACGTGTGCTACAACGTGCGGCATCCCTCCATCCCCCACTTTCTCGCGCTCTTTGGCCTGGCCCGCTGGGGCCGGCACACGCTGACGAAGGTCGTTCGCCTGCGGCGCTTACGGCATGCGACGGTCGATTTTGCCGAGGAGCCTCCCTGTCAGGTCGACGGCGAGCAGCTCAGGGGCACGCACTTCGAGATCGAGGTCGTACCCCGCGCCCTCCGCGTCATCTGCTAATTTGGGACACGTTCTCTGCTCGTTGGGGACAGTCCCCAATTCACACACATTTTTGATGCATGGCCTTTTCGATGACATAGCGACCGAGCCCCGTTAGCCTGCCTATCTGCTTCATTGAAAGCCCCGCCTCACCGAGACGGCGCAAATGGGTCGCACGTTCCCCCGGATCCATCGTCTTCAGGCTATCAAGAGACTCCGGCCAAATCGCGGCAGTGGCCGCTTCGATCGCGTCTTCGTCCGGGACTCTCACCGAAACCCTGGGATAGTAAGGGGCGGCATCAGGGTCATCGATAAACTCGCGAAAACCGTGCGTACCACCAACCATTTCTAGAATAAGGCTCGTCTCGGAAATGTCAGGGGTTCCGAGGTACTCGGAGTAACTGCTCCACCTATAACTTCCAGGTTCCGACAGCCCCGCCTTACTCGGATTACGAATGATGTACCGAATCGTCACGAGCAGCTGTTCGTCAGATTGAACGGCAACGCTTGTGAAACGGGACGAAAACACATGGCCCACATGACCCCAACGATCATTGAAATGACGCGCGTATGTGGTCATCACGAAATGCATAAAAGAACTCAGCTCACCTTTAGGGTCCTCCACGAGAAGATGAACGTGGTTGCTCATGAGGCACCAAGCCAAGACTGAAAGCGAGTACTTCTCCCGTGCGCGTCTTAACATCTGAAGGAAAGCCTCATAATCAGCATCGTCCTCAAAGATGACCTGATTTCCCGCGCCTTTCAAGATGATGTGATAGAATCCCAGCTCCGACAGCTTCCTAGGCCCCCTCGGCATGTCTCCCCCAATCGACAGAGTGGGAAGATTCATACCCAGCCTTGTGAGAACAAAACGATGCCGCCCGCCGACGGTTCGGCGAGCGGCATCAAACTTTTGTGCTAATTGGGGACTGTCCCTAACGTGCAGTTAGCGGGCGGCGGCCTGGAGCATGGCCTTGACCTCAGCGGCGGTCTTGAGCTTCATGACCTTCTCGGTAAGGGCGTCGGCCTCGGCCTTGGTCCACTCGGAGATGATGCGGCGCGTGCGCAGGATCGACGGGGCGGACACGGAGAACTCGCCCAGGCCGAAGGAGATGAGCACCGGGATCAGCAGCGGGTCGGCCGCGGCCTCGCCGCACATGCCGACCATGATGCCGGCCTTGTTGCCCTCCTCGATGATGCGCTTGAGCGAGCGCAGGACGGCGGGCTGATAGACGTCGTAGAGGTAGCCCACGCGATCGTTGCCGCGATCGGCGCACATGGTGTAGCCGATGAGGTCGTTGGTGCCGATGGAGAAGAAGTCGCACTCTGCGGCGAGGTCGTCGGCGATCAGGGACGCGGCGGGCGTCTCGATCATGGTGCCGACCTCGATGTCCTTGTTATAGGAGACGCCGCGGGCGTCGAGGTCCGCCTTGCACTCCTCGACGAGTGCCTTCACCTGGCGAATCTCATCGAGGTTGGTGACCAGCGGAATCATGATCTTGATGTCGCCAAAGGCGGAGGCGCGCAGAAGGGCCGTGAGCTGGACCTTGTACTGCTCGGGGTTGTTGAGGCAGTAGCGGACCGCACGGTAGCCCATGAAGGGGTTCTCCTCCTTCTGGAGGTTCATGTACGGGATCTCCTTGTCGCCGCCCACGTCGAGCGTGCGGATGATCACCGGCTGGTTCTTCATGCGCAGGGCGACCTTCTGGTACGCGGCGAACTGCTCGTCCTCAGTCGGGAGCTCCTTGGCGTCCATGAACAGGAACTCGGAGCGGAAGAGTCCCACGCCCTCGCAGTCGTGCTCGGCAGCGACGTTGGCGTCGTCCGGGTTGCCGATGTTGGCAACGAGAAGGACCTTGTCGCCGTCGCCCGTGACGGAGGGCTTGCCGCGATAGGCCTCGAGTGCCTGCTTCTCCTCGGCGAACTGCTTCGCCTTGGCGCGATAGTGCGTGAGGTCGTTGTCCGCCGGGTTCACGAGAACGCGGCCGCGGGAGCCGTCGACGATGACCATGTCGCCGCCCTTGATATTCTTCGTGCAGTCGGGGACGGAGAGGACGGCCGGAATCTCGAGCGCGCGGGCGATGATCGCGGAGTGCGAGGTGCGGCCACCGGTCTCGGTCACGATGGCGGCGACGTTGTCCTTGTCGATGTCGGCGGTCATGGACGGCGTGAGCTCGTGCACGACGACGACGGAGTTCTCGGGCAGCGTGGAGAGGTCGACGACCTCCTTGCCCAGCAGGTCGGCGAGAAGACCGGTCTTGACGTCGGCGACGTCGGCGGCGCGCTCGCGGAACAGCTCGTCCTCCATGTTGGAGAACATGTTGTAGTACATGTCGTAGGCCTCGGAGACGGCCTGCTCGGCGCACATGCCGGCCTCGATGGAGCCGTTGACCATCTCCTGGATGCCCTCGTCCTCGGCAAACTCGATGTGGGCGCCCATGATGGCGGCGGCCTCCTCGCCCACGGTCTGCGTCATGCGCTCGATCTGGACGTTGGTCTGCTCGATGAACTTGGCGACGGCGGCGGCGTAGCGCTGCTTCTCGTCGCCGGCGTCCTCCGGCTTGTGCGGCGTAAAGCTCAGGTCGGGCTCGACCGCGACGCGCGCGACGCCGATGCCGATGCCGTCAGATGCGTTGACTCCCTCGTACATGTTACCCCCTACCTTCGGGCCGCCAGGCGGCCGTATCCCAACAACGCTCACGCTTCCCGGTGAGCCCGGGAGGCGAGAAACCCATTGAGTCCCAGGCGCCTACTGCCTCTCGGCCGCGGCGGCAGCCTCGGCGGCGGCCTCGCGATCCTTGTTGGCCTGGATGTCGCGCGCGATGGTGCCGGGGATGGCACGGCCCATCTTCTTGTACAGCGCGGTCACGACGCGGTCGATCGTGGAGCGCTTGGCGATGCCCTTGCTCGCAGCGGTCGCGGTGCCGCAGGCGGACGCGAAGATGAGCGCGGTCTCGTAGTCGACCCCGCGCGTGACCTGCGAGAGGAAGCCGCCGACCATGGAGTCGCCGGCGCCCGTGGCGTTGACGAGCTTGATGCGCGCAGTCGGGACGATGTGCTCCGCTCCGTTCTCGTCGAGCAGCAGCGACCCGTGGCCGCCGCAGGAGATGATGACGTTGCGCGCGCCGGCCTCCTGGAGCTTGTGCGCGTAGGGCATGCACTCCTCGGGCTCCTCGATGTTGACGCCGTAGATGCGGCCGACCTCGTGGTTGTTGGGCTTGATGAGGAACGGGTGCATCTCGAGCGACTCCATGAGGAGCTGGCCAGGGGCGTCCACGACGAACTGGATGCCGCGACCGCCCAGGCGGCGCATGATCTGCATGTACATGTCCTCCGGGAGGCTGTTGGGGATGGAGCCCGTGAGGACGAGGGTGTCACCGGCGCCGACGACGTCCATGCGGCCCAGGAGCTCGTCGACCTTCTTCTCCGGGATCTTGGGGCCCATGCCGTTGACCATCGTCATGACGATGCCGTTGAGCTTGACGTTGATGCGGGTGTAGCCGCGGTCGAGAAGGACGAAGTTGCTCGCGATACCCTTCTCCTGAAGACGGCGGAGCAGGTAGTCGCCCGTGAAGCCCGCAGCGATGCCCATGGCGATGCTGGGGGTCTCGAGCTCGTTGAGGATGGTGGCGATGTTGATGCCGTTTCCGCCACAGTGGAGCTCCTCGTTGGAGGAGCGGTTCGTGAAGCCCATGTCCAGGGTCAGTGGGTGCATGACATAGTCGAGGGCGGGGTTCAACGTCATTGTGTAAATCAACGCGCGCTCCTTCCAACGGGCGAGACCACCTGTTCAGTATGCCGCAAGCCTGCCGGCGATCGCGCAAAAATACGCGAGCGCGCAGGTCCGTGCGGCAAGAGGCATGAAGGGGGCCGGACACCGAGCCACCGGTGCCCGACCCTGATGCTTCCTGGTGCGCCCTGAGGGATTCGAACCCCCGACCTTCGGATTAGAAGTCCGCGGCTCTATCCAACTGAGCTAAGGGCGCGGCGGACGTGCGTAAAGCATTTTAGAGCATACCGAAGGCCTTCGCAGCGAGAATGCCCTCGACGGTTTTGGCGTCCTGGATGAGGCCGACCCTGATCGCCTCGAGCGCCTCGTCGACGGGGACCCAGACCACGCCGACGAACTCGCCCTCATCCGGATGCGCGGCGCCTTGGGAGACGCCGTGGGCGAAGTAGACCGATGTGTGCTCGTTGGTGAATCCCGGGGCGCCGTAGGACTCGGTCAGCAGCTCGAGGCGTTCGGCGACCAGGCCCGTCTCCTCGGCAAGCTCGCGCGCGGCGCAGACGTCACGGGGCTCGGAGGGGTCGACCTTGCCTGCCGGGATCTCGAGCGTCATGCATCCGAGGGCGACGCGGTACTGGCGCACCAGGCACACGCGGCCGTCCACCGCTGCGACCACGCCCGCCCCTCCGTTGTGGCGCACGACCTCGCGCCAGTCCAGCGATCCGTCGGAGAGCTCCACCTGAAGGTGCTCGACGGAGAAGATCTTCCCCTCCCACTCGCGCTCGGAGCGCCTCACGCGCTCGACGAGCGCAGGGTCGAGCTCGAGCGCCTTGCGCACCGCCCGGAGATCGACGTTCTTCTCGGCCATGCGCCCTCACTCCCCCGTGACGGAGAACTCGCCCGTCGCGTAATCGATGTCGAACCCGTATGCCGTGTTGAAGACCTCCACCTCGAGGTCAATCGAGCCGTCCGAGGAGCGCACGTCCACGATGACGCTGCGCGCCAGCAGCTCGTCGCCCTCGTAGACGGGCATGGCTGAGTAGAAGACCGTCCCCTCGGGGTTGTCCCACAGCCAGTCGCGCGCGAGGCCCTCGGTATAGGCCATGCCGCCGTCCTGACCGCGATTGTCGCCGACGTTCTGCGGACGGGTGCCGGTGATCAGGTTGTACGCGGCGTCGTCCCCGCCGAGCGACTTGGCAAGCAGGTGGCTGCGGTTGAAGAGCGCGCCGTGATAGGTCTTCTCACCGGGCATCTTGATGTCGACCTCGCGGTTGTGGCCCCAGCCCGAAGGATGGATCTCGTGTATGTCCTCGCGCTCGCGGTCGCTGCCCTCGCGCATCATGTCGTAGGTGACGAGCGCTGCGGCGCGGCCGGTGCGCCCGAGCGAGTCGAGCCCCTCGTAGCGCGCTTCGCCCGGCTCGAGCTCGATGTCCACGGCCGCCGCGCCGACGACGCGGTAGTACTCGGGATACTCGTCGAAGCCCCACTCGGTATAGGCGTCCTGCCGCTCCGAGAGCCGCTCGGGCTCCGGCGTGAGCGCGCCCTGGATGCTGGGAAGCGCTCCGGCGAGGCCGACGACGATGAGTGCCGCGACGATGAGGCCAAGAAGCGCGGCCGGCTTGCTGCGCGGCCGAGAGCCATGGATGTACTTGTGTGCCATGCCCACCCCCTTTCTTCGTAGTGAGGATAGCATGGCGACCGGACAGAAATTGAAGCGGGAAGCGAGGGAGCGGGACGTCCCGGGCGCGCAAAACAAAACGGCCGGGCGCAAATTGCGTCCGGCCGAAGCTATCGTGGTGGATCGTCAGGGGTTCGAACCCTGGACCTTGGGATTAAGAGTCCCCTGCTCTACCAGCTGAGCTAACGATCC
>CALUJM010000008.1 GCA_944320975.1 uncultured Atopobiaceae bacterium
AGTTCACCGGTGAGATCTACGTCCTCACCAAGGAGGAGGGCGGCCGTCACACCCCGTTCTTCGCCGGCTACCGTCCGCAGTTCTACTTCCGCACCACCGACGTCACCGGTGACATCTCCGAGCTCACCGACACCAACGGCAACAAGGTTGAGATGGCTATGCCTGGCGACCACATCACCGTCAAGTGCAAGCTCATTCACCCGATCGCCATGGAGCAGGGCCTCAAGTTCGCTATCCGCGAGGGTGGCCACACCGTCGGCGACGGCCGTGTCTCCACGATTCTCGACTAACTTCACCCGAAGCTAGTTTTGGACCCGGCGTCCTCGTGACGCCGGGTCTTTTTTGCGCCTCGTTCTTATCGATTTGCGGATTTTGTGATGTGGGACGACAAGAACCACGAGCCTTGACAGGTTTGCGGGGCCAATGGTATCGTTCTCCATCGCGTCACGTTTGAGGGAAACTCCCTCCAACGAGAAGTTCTTCAGGAGGATCAATGCGTACTCTAGTTACCCTCGCGTGCACCGAGTGCAAGCGCCGCAATTACACCACGGACAAGAACAAGTCCAACAACCCCGATCGCATGGAGTTGAAGAAGTACTGCCCGTGGTGCCGCAAGCACACGCTGCACAGGGAGACCCGCTAACTAGGTGGGTTTTCATCACAGGCCAGTAGCTCCAATGGTAGAGCGGCGGTCTCCAAAACCGTTTGTTGAGGGTTCGAGTCCTTCCTGGCCTGCCAGATTTCACCACCGGCTTTCCCTTCGGGGTTAGCCGGTTTCCATGTAAGGCACCGTTTTCTGAGGAGTCGAGGGATGGCCAACAAGGACCGAAACAAGAGGAGCGCCCGCAAGGCACGCGCCGAGGAGCGTGCTCGCGTCGAGGCTGCTCGTGCCGCCTCCGAGCCCGAAGAGTCCAAGAAGGCGGTCGCCAAGTCCGAGAAGGCTGCGGCCAAGGCGGAGAAGAAGGCCGCCAAGGAAGAGCGGGCCAAGGCGCACCCTGGCCCCATCCGTCGCCTCCGCAACTATCTGGGCGACGTCCGCTCCGAGATGCGCCGCGTGGTGTGGCCCTCTCGCAGCGAGCTCAAGAGCTACTCGGTCGCCATCATCGCGATGCTGATCGTCTTCGGCATCATCATCTGGCTCGTCGACTCCGGTATCGTGGCCGCCCTTGTCGGCTACACCGGCCTGAGGGGGTAGTGACATGGCTAAGCGCTGGTATGTGATTCACACCTACTCCGGGTACGAGAACAAGGTCAAGGCTGACCTCGAGCACCGCATCGAGACCTACGGCCTCGAGGACAAGGTCGTGGACATCCAGATCCCGACCGAGGAGGTCACCGAGATCAAGGATGGGGGCAAGCGCGAGACCAAGGAGTCCAAGGTCTTCCCGAGCTACGTCCTCGTTCGCATGGAGATCGACGACAACACCTGGGCCGTTGTGCGCAACACCCCGGGCGTCACGGGCTTCGTGGGCCTCGACGGCAAGCCCACGCCGCTTCGCCGCGACGAGTTCGACAAGATCATGCGCCGCTCCGGCGTCCGCGGCACCGCCGCCGCAGCTCCCAAGCGCACGGCCACCAACATCGAGGCCGGCCAGGCGGTCAAGGTGCTCTCCGGCCCGCTCGCCGACTTCGACGGCCTCGTCTCCGAGGTCATGCCCGAGTCCGGCAAGGTCAAGGTCATGCTGACCATCTTCGGCCGCGAGACGCCCGTCGAGCTCACGCTCGACCAGATCTCGGTCATCAGCTAGGAGATCCCGTCCACCCGGTATCGGTGAGGATAGCTTCTCGGGTCGGGCGCATTCATAGATCTAAGACGACATCGTTTCCCAAGGAGAGAGACATGGCCAAGAAGCAGGTCACCAACTTCATCAAGCTCCAGATTCCGGCTGGCGCCGCCAACCCCGCGCCTCCCGTCGGCCCCGCCCTCGGTGCCGCCCAGGTCAACATCATGCAGTTCTGCCAGGCGTTCAACGCTGCCACGGCGGACAAGCAGGGCGACATCATCCCCGTCGAGATCACGGTCTACGAGGACCGCTCCTTCGACTTCGTCTGCAAGACCCCGCCCGCCGCTGAGCTGATCAAGAAGGAGCTCGGCCTCAAGGGCGGCTCCGGCGTGCCCCAGCGCGACAAGGTCGGCCAGCTCTCCCAGGAGCAGCTCACCAAGATCGCCGAGATCAAGATGCCGGACCTCAACGCCAACGACATCGAGGCCGCCAAGAAGATCATCGCCGGCACCGCCCGCTCCATGGGCGTCACCGTCGCCGAGTAGCGTTTCGTGCGTGCAAAGGGGACAGTCCCTTTTGCACGCTGTCACCGTGCAAAAGGGACTGTCCCCTTTGCACGCACGATGTGGGAGGGCGCAAAGCCCGCTGACCACAGGAGGAAAGAACATGCCTAAGCACGGAAAGAACTACAAGGCCGCCGCCGCCAAGGTCGACAGCACCAAGCTCTACTCCCCGAAGGAGGCCATGGAGCTCGCCAAGGAGCTGTCCCCCGCCAAGTTCGACGAGACCGTCGAGGTCGCCGTCCGTCTCGGCGTCGACACCCGCAAGGCCGACCAGAACGTCCGCGGCTCCATCGCGCTGCCCCACGGCACCGGCAAGACCGTGCGCGTCGCCGTCTTCGCCGAGGGCGAGAAGGCCCGCGAGGCGGAGGCCGCCGGCGCCGACGTCATCGGCTCCGACGATCTCGTCGCCCAGATCCAGGCCGGCGAGCTGAACTTCGACGCCGCCATCGCCACGCCCAACATGATGGGCAAGGTCGGCCGCCTCGGTAAGATCCTCGGCCCCCGCGGCCTCATGCCCAACCCCAAGCTCGGCACCGTCACCATGGACGTCGCCAAGATGGTCGGCGAGCTCAAGGCCGGCCGCGTCGAGTACCGTGCCGACCGCTACGGCATCTGCCACGTCCCGATGGGCAAGGTGTCCTTTGACACGCAGAAGCTGGTCGAGAACTACGGCGCGCTCATCAACGAGCTGCTCCGCGTGAAGCCGTCCAGCGCCAAGGGCAAGTACGTCAAGTCCGTCGTCATCTCCACCACGATGGGCCCTGGCATCAAGGTCGACTCCTCCAAGACCCGCAACCTCATGGAGGAGTAGCTCTCTCCTTGGAGATTTCTTGATTGCTTGACGAGCGTCTTGCGCAATGGCACAATGTGTCGCGCAAGACGCTCGTCTTGTGTACGTCCATCAGCACGTCCGCTGCCAAAGACAGCCGGTGCCGCAAGGCTCAAAGGGGTTTACCCGCCTGCCGAGGTGGTCTCAGAGATTGCATCTTCGAGGACCCCGCTTTGGCTGTGCCACGCGGGGTCTTCTCATGCGGAAGGCCCGCCTGCCGGCGGCTCGTGCCCGACCGCATCAGAGGAGGTGTACAGAACACATGCCGTCCAAGTCCAATGTCGCTATGCTCGAGAAGGTGGCCGGCTCCCTGGAGGCCGCCGGTGGCGTCTTCGTCGTCGACTACCGTGGTCTCTCCGTCAAGGAGACCCAGGAGGTCCGCCGCGCCCTGCGCGAGGTCGGGGCCGAGATGAAGGTGTACAAGAACAACATCGTCAAGATCGCCCTCGAGAACGCCGGGATGCCCAACATCGACGAGATGCTCTCCGGCACCTGCGCTTACGTCTTCTATGAGAAGGACCCCGTCGATGCCGCCAAGGTCATCAAGGAGCAGTCCGAGAAGCTCAAGAAGATGGAGTTCGTCGGTGCCATCGCCGATGGCAAGGCCCTCACGAGCGACGAGGCCAAGGCTTACGCCGACCTGCCCAACCGCGAGCAGCTCATGGGTCAGATCGCCGGCCTCATCAGCGGCTTCGCCCGTGGCATCGCCGTGTGCGTCAACGAGGTCCCGTCTGGTCTCGCCCGCACCATCAGCGCTGTCTCCGAGCAGAAGCAGGCTGCCTAGCACCAACCCGCGGCCTGGCCGCACACCCAGGGGCGCCCAGCGCCTCGCACGCAAACAAGCAATCCGCGCACACCGCGCGGGACCGAAAGGAAACTAAAAATGGCTAAGCTTACCACCGAGGAGATCATTGACGCCCTCAAGGAGATGACCCTTCTCGAGGCCTCCGAGCTCGTCAAGGCTATCGAGGACACCTTCGGCGTCTCCGCCGCCGCCCCCGTCGCCGCCGTCGCCGCCGCTCCGGCTGCCGGCGCTGCCGCCGAGGAGGAGGAGAAGACCAACTTCGACGTCGTCCTCGAGTCCTTCGGCGACAACAAGATCGCCGTCATCAAGGTCGTCCGCGCTCTGACCAGCCTCGGCCTCAAGGAGGCCAAGGAGGTCGTCGAGGGTGCCCCCAAGGCCGTCCTCGAGGGCGCCAAGAAGGACGACGCCGAGGCCGCCAAGAAGCAGCTCGAGGAGGCCGGCGCCGTCGTCACCCTCAAGTAAGTTCGCTTACTTCGGGTTACGCGCACAGCGCACCTTCAAGGGGTCGGGCCCACGGGTCCGGCCCCTTTTTTCACATGGAGTGCGCGCACCGAGTGCGGGCGAGAAGTGCGGGCGATTTCGGCGCGTGGCGGGCCCGAGTGCGCGGCCCTTCTCGGCGCCCGGCGTCGAGTGCGGGCATCGAGTGCCCGCCGGCCCGCACTCGATGGGGGCTGCCGAGAAGTGCGGGCGGCCTCCCGACAGATGCCGAGAAGTGCGGGAGGCCAGCATGTCCTTATCGGCGAGCGGTAGCGCGGCGACGGAGGTCCTCCAAGGGGACACCACCGAACCTCCACAAGCACGTACTTCTCGCCTGCGTATTTGCGCAGGTAGAAAGCGTGTTGTGGATTCATACTCGAAAACGCGGGTCAAGTCAAGGCTTTTCATTGACCGGGGGCAGCTGTTTCGGTAACTTATTACGTTGCGACAATTGCCGCCTTCCACCCTTTTTGAAGGAGGAAAAGCCTGGTGTCTACCGCAAAGACTGCTCTTACGAAACCACAAGGAACGACCGGACGCAAGACCTTTAGCAAGATTGCTCCCGCGATGGAGCTGCCGAACCTGATCTCCGTGCAGAAGGAGTCGTTCGAGCGCTTCATGGGAGAGGGCCTTGCCGAGTCCTTCGCCGAGTTCTCCCCGATCGAGAACTCCGCGCACACCCTGCAGGTCACCTTCGGTGACCACCAGTTCGGCGACCCCGCGCACACCATCGCGGAGTGCCGTGCCAAGGACATCTCCTACCAGGCGCCCCTCTTCGTTGACGTCCGCTTCGTCAACAAGGAGACCGGCGAGATCAAGGAGCAGCTCGTCTTCATGGGCGACTTCCCGCTCATGACGGAGCGCGGCACCTTCGTCATCAACGGCACCGAGCGCGTCGTCGTCTCGCAGCTCGTCCGCTCGCCCGGCGTGTACTTCGCCTCCGAGATGGACAACGGCGTGCGCGTCTACAAGGCCCAGTTCATCCCCGCGCGCGGCGCGTGGCTCGAGTTCGAGGTCGATAAGCGCGGCCACCTGGTGGTCTCCATCGACCGCAAGCGTCGCCAGTCCGCGACGATGTTCCTGCGCGCCCTCGGCATCGCCGAGACCGACGACGAGATCCTCTCGCTGCTCGGCGACTCCGACGTCGTGCGCAACACCCTCGAGCGCGACGTCGCCACCACCCGCGAGGACGCCCTGCTCGAGATCTACCGCCGCCAGCGCCCCGGCGAGCCGCCCACCGTGGACTCCGCCCGCTCCCTGCTCGACGGCCTCTACTTCAACGAGCAGCGCTACGACCTCGCGCGCGTCGGCCGCTACAAGGTCAACAAGAAGCTCGGCATCGACTCCGAGACCGGCGAGCGCGTGCTCACCAGCGAGGACATCGTCGAGGCCCTGCGCTACCTGCTGGCCCTCGCCGCGGGCGACGCCACCAAGCGCCTCGACGACATCGACCACTTCGGCAACCGCCGCGTCCGCACCGTCGGCGAGCTCGTCCAGAACCAGTTCCGCATCGGTATGAGCCGCATGGAGCGCGTGGTCCGCGAGCGCATGGCGTCCCAGGACGTGGACGACATCACGCCGCAGTCGCTGATCAACATCCGCCCGATCGTGGCGGCCATCAAGGAGTTCTTCGGCTCCTCGCAGCTCTCGCAGTTCATGGACCAGGCCAACCCGCTCGCCGGCCTCACCCACAAGCGCCGCCTCTCCGCGCTCGGCCCCGGCGGCCTCGCGGGCCACAAGTCCGGCTCGAGCCGCCGCACCAACGTGCCGACGGCCGTCCGCGACGTCCACAACTCGCACTACTCCCGCATGTGCCCGATCGAGACGCCCGAGGGCCCCAACATCGGCCTGATCGGCTCGCTCGCGCTCTACGCGCACGTCAACGAGTACGGCTTCATCGAGGCCCCGTACCGTCGCGTCGAGAACGGCGTGGTCACCGACAAGATCGACTGGATGACGGCCGACGAGGAGGAGGCGCACAACATCGCCCCCGCCAACACGCCGTTCGACCCCAAGACCGGCCGCTTCGTGGAGGTCGACTCCAAGGGCAACATCACGCACCCCGACCGCGTCATCGCCCGCACGCGCGACTTCGACGGCTCCTTCGGCGCCCCCGCCCAGGTGGGCGTCGAGGACGTCGACTACATGGACGTCTCCCCGCGCCAGCTGCTCTCCGTGGCCGCCAACCTCATCCCGTTCCTCGAGCACGACGACGCCAAGCGTACCCTCATGGGCGCCAACATGCAGCGCCAGGCCGTGCCCCTCATCCGCACGAGCGCCCCGTACGTGGGCACCGGCATGGAGGAGCGCGCCGCGCTCGACTCCGGCGAGCTGATCTGCGCCGCCCACGCCGGCACCGTCACCGAGGTCGACGCCGCCCACGTGGTCGTCTACTCCGACGCCTACGGCTCCGAGCGCTACGACCTCCCCAAGTACCAGCGCTCCAACCAGTCCACCTGCATCAACCACCGTCCGATCGTGCGCGCCGGCGACACCGTCGAGGCCGGCCAGCCGCTCGCCGACGGCACCTCGATCGACCACACCGAGCTCGCCCTCGGCACCAACCTCACCGTGGCCTACATGCCGTGGGAGGGCTTCAACTACGAGGACGGCATCATCGTCTCCGAGCGCGTCGTGCAGGAGGACCTGCTCACCTCGGTGAACATCTCCCGCCACGAGATCGACGCCCGCGACACCAAGCTCGGCCCCGAGGAGATCACCCGCGAGATCCCCAACCTCTCCGAGGACATGCTCGCCAACCTCGACGATGACGGCATCATCCGCATCGGCGCCGAGGTCGGCCCCGGCGACATCCTGGTCGGCAAGGTCACGCCCAAGGGCGAGACGGCCCTCACCGCCGAGGAGCGCCTCCTGCGCGCGATCTTCGGCGCCAAGGCCCACGACGTCCGCGACACCTCCCTCAAGATGCCGCACGGCGCCTACGGCCGCGTCGTCGACGTGGTGCGATTCAGCCGCGAGGCCGGCGACGACCTGCCGCCCGGCGTCAACGAGCTCGTCCGCGTCTTCGTCGCGCAGCGCCGCAAGATCCAGCAGGGCGACAAGATCGCCGGCCGCCACGGCAACAAGGGCGTCGTCTGCAACGTCCTGCCGGTCGAGGACATGCCCTACATGGCCGACGGCACGCCCGTCGACGTCCTGCTCGACCCGCTGGGCGTCCCGTCCCGTATGAACGTCGGCCAGCTGCTCGAGTGCCACCTCGGCTGGGGCGCCTCCCACGGCTGGGACGACGAGTCCGAGAACTCCGACCGCTACGTGCCCGGCCCCATCCGCGTGGCCACGCCGGTCTTCGACGGCGCCACCGACGACGAGGTCGCCGAGCTGCTGCGCCGCACCAACGTCAACCTCATGAACAAGGCCAAGCTCGACTACGGCGACCACATGCGCGAGGAGTTCGTGCCCCAGCTCAACGAGCTCGGCAAGACAACCCTCTACGACGGCCGCACCGGCGAGCCCTTCGAGAGCCAGATCACCGTGGGCACGAGCTACATCCTGAAGCTCGGCCACATGGTCGACGACAAGATCCACGCGCGCTCGACCGGCCCCTACAGCCTCGTCACCCAGCAGCCCCTCGGCGGCAAGGCCCAGTTCGGCGGCCAGCGCTTCGGCGAGATGGAGGTGTGGGCCCTCTACGCCTACGGTGCGGCCAACGTCCTCCAGGAGATCCTCACGGTCAAGTCCGACGACACCAACGGCCGCGTGAAGACCTACGAGTCCATCGTCAAGGGCGAGAACGTGCCGTCCGCCGGCATCCCCGAGTCCTTCAAGGTCCTCGTCAAGGAGATCCGCTCCCTCGCGCTGGACATCGAGCCCATCTCCTACAAGAAGCGCGCCGACCGCGCGCCGCAGGAGGAGCAGGCCGTCGCCGAGAGCGCCGTCGACGTCTTCGCCGACATGGCCGCGACCGACGACCTGGACCTCGCCCGTGACCCTGAGAACGCCGACGCCGCCCTCGTTGGCGACGCTCTGAGCGATAAGGAGTAGCGACTGTGGCAGATTTCGACACCACCGATTTCGACGCTATCAAGATCTCGCTCGCCTCTGCCGACCGCATCCGCAGCTGGTCGTGCGGCGAGGTCAAGAAGCCCGAGACCATCAACTACCGCACCCTCAAGCCCGAGAAGGACGGTCTGTTCTGCGAGAAGATCTTCGGCCCGCAGAAGGACTGGGAGTGCGCCTGCGGCAAGTACAAGGGCATCCGCTTCCGCGGCATCGTCTGCGAGCGCTGCGGCGTCGAGGTGACCACGGCCAAGGTGCGCCGCGAGCGCATGGGCCATATCGAGCTCGCCGCCCCGGTGAGCCACATCTGGTACTTCAAGAGCCCCACGAGCTTCCCGCTGGCCCGCCTGCTCGACATCAAGAGCAAGGACCTCGAGAAGGTCCTGTACTTCGCGAGCTACATCATCACCAACGTCGACACCGAGGCCCGCGAGGCCGACGCGGACGACCTCAAGGAGGAGCTCGCCGCCGACCTCGAGGAGCTCGACGCCGAGCGCGACGAGCAGATCGAGCGCCTGAAGGAGCAGGGCGAGCCGTCCGCCGACGAGTTCGGCGACGTGGAGCCCCTCTCCGCCGACGAGATCCGCGCCGGCATCGCCGACCTCGAGGAGGAGTACGAGGAGGAGAAGGCGCTTCGCCGCGAGGCCTACGAGAAGTTCATGCAGCTCGAGGAGCGCGAGCTCATCTCCGACGAGGGCCTGTTCTCCGAGCTCAAGCGCTACTACGGCATCTACTTCAAGGGCGGCATGGGCGCCGAGGCCGTGCGCGAGCTGCTCCGCGGCATCGACCTCGAGTCCGAGGCCCAGACGCTGCGCCAGGTCATCGCCTCCGACGACGCCCAGAAGCAGAAGCGCGAGAAGGCCATCAAGCGCCTGGAGATCGTCGACGCCTTCCTGAAGGGCGGCAACGACCCGGCCAACATGATCCTCGACGTCATCCCCGTCATCCCGCCCGACCTGCGCCCGATGGTCCAGCTCGACGGCGGCCGCTTCGCGGCGTCCGACCTCAACGACCTGTACCGTCGCGTGATCAACCGCAACAACCGCCTCAAGCGCCTGCTCGACCTCGACGCCCCGGCGATCATCGTCAACAACGAGAAGCGCATGCTTCAGGAGTCCGTCGACGCCCTCTTCGACAACGGCCGTCGCGGCCGTCCGGTCACGGGCCGCGGCGGGCGCCCGCTGAAGTCCCTCGCCGAGGCCCTCAAGGGCAAGCAGGGCCGCTTCCGCCAGAACCTGCTGGGCAAGCGCGTCGACTACTCCGGCCGCTCGGTCATCGTCGTCGACCCCAAGCTCAAACTGCACCAGTGCGGCCTGCCGTCTCAGATGGCCCTCGAGCTCTTCAAGCCGTTCGTGATGCGCCGCCTGGTCGAGCTGGGCAAGGTCGAGAACATCAAGGGCGCCAAGCGCGCCATCGACCGCCAGATGCCGGCCGTGTGGGACGTGCTGTCCGAGGTCATCCAGGACCGCCTGGTCCTTCTCAACCGCGCACCTACGCTGCACCGCCTGTCGATCCAGGCCTTCGAGCCGGTCCTCGTTGAGGGCAAGGCCATCCACCTGCACCCGCTGGTGTGCGCCCCCTTCAACGCCGACTTCGACGGCGACCAGATGTCGGTGCACGTGCCGCTCTCCACGCAGGCCCAGACCGAGGCCCGCGTGCTGATGCTCTCGTCCAACAACCTGCGCAGCCCCGCGTCCGGCAAGGTGCTCACCGTGCCGTCGCAGGACATGGTCTTCGGCGCCTACTTCCTCACCACCGAGAAGGGCGAGAAGAACGACGAGACCCCGGTCTTCGCCGACTTCGACGACGCGCTTCTCGCCATCGACATGAAGCGCGACCTCGGCATCCAGGAGCCCGTCATCGTGCGCGTCTCCGCCGCCGACGCCAACGTCGAGGAGGACGGCCGCAAGATCTTCCGCGTGCTCACGGGCAAGGGCACCTTCGAGGACTTCGACGTCACCGAGCACAGCGCCCGCTTCGAGACCACGCCGGGCCGCATCATCTTCAACCGTCAGTGCCTGCCGGCGGACTACCCCTTCATCAACTACAAGATGGTGAAGAGCGACATCTCCGCGCTGGTCAACGACTGCTGCGACCGCTACACCACGGCTGAGGTCGAGCCGATCCTCGACGCCATCAAGTCCACGGGCTTCCACTACGCCACCATCGCCGGCCTGACGGTCTCGGTGTGGGACGCCGTCATCCCCGAGGACAAGCCGATGCTGCTCGACGAGGCCCAGTCCCGCGTCGACGAGATCAACGAGTACTACGAGGACGGCTTCCTCTCCGAGCGCGAGCGCCACGTCGAGGTCGTCAACGCCTGGACCGAGTGCACCGACCTTCTCGGCTCCGAGATGCTGGAGGGCTTCGCCGAGGACAACCCCATCTACATGATGGCCGACTCCGGCGCCCGTGGCTCCAAGACGCAGCTCCGTCAGCTCGCGGGCATGCGAGGCCTCATGGCCGACATGTCCGGCGAGACGATCGACCTGCCCATCAAGGCGAACTTCCGCGAGGGCCTGGAGCCGCTCGAGTACTTCATCTCCACCTACGGCGCCCGCAAGGGCCTCGTCGACACCGCGTCGCACACCTCCGACTCCGGCTACCTGACCCGTCGTCTCGTCGACGTGGCCCAGGACGTCATCGTGCGCGAGGAGGACTGCGGCACCGACGAGGGCGTCACCTACCCGCTCATCAAGCCGGGCCAGACCTCCGTGGACACCGACCTCATCGGCCGCTGCGCCCTCAACGACATCTGCGACCCCGAGACGGGCGAGGTGCTCATCGCCAAGGACTGCTACGTCGAGTCCAAGGCCGACCTCGAGATGCTTGTGGAGCACGGCCTCAAGAAGATCGAGCTGCGCGCGCTGCTGACCTGCAAGTCCAAGTACGGCGTCTGCCAGAAGTGCTACGGCTGGGACCTCTCCACCCGTCGCCCCGTCAACATCGGCACCGCGGTCGGCATCATCGCCGCCCAGTCCATCGGCGAGCCGGGCACCCAGCTCACGATGCGCACCATTCACTCCGGCGGCGTCGCGGGCGCTGACGACATCACGCAGGGCCTCCCCACGGTCGCCCGTATGTTCGACGTCGTCGGTAACGTCAACGAGAAGATCCTCGGGCGCGAGGCCGATCTGGCCCCCGTCTCCGGCCTGCTGCGCATCACGCCCGAGCAGACCGAGTACCTGCTGCGCATCTACGACACCGAGGACCCCTCCCGCATCATCGAGGAGTGGCGCGTCCCCGCGTCCGTGCGCTTCATGCCGGGCATCGAGGACGGCGTCGAGGTCCGCGCCGGCGACCAGATCACCCGCGGCTTCGTCAACTTCCGCAAGCTGCGCAGGCTCACCGACATCGAGTCGACGATGCACACCTTCGTCGAGTCGGTCAAGGACGTCTACACCTCCCAGGGCGTCGACCTCAACGACAAGCACATCGAGGTCATCGCGCGCCAGATGCTGCGCCGCGTCCAGGTGACCAACCCGGGCGACTCCCAGTACCTGCTCGGCCAGTACGTCGACCGCTACGTCTTCGCGGACACGGTCCGCAACGTCACGCTGGCCGGCGGCACCCCGCCCGAGGCGGAGCCGGTCATCCTCGGCACCCTCAAGGTCGCGAGCTCGATCGACTCCTGGCTGTCCAGCGCGTCGTTCATCCGCACCGCGGGCGTCCTGACCGAGGCCGCCATCGAGGGCGACGTCGACCACCTGCTCGACCTCAAGTCCAACGTCATCGTGGGCAAGCAGATCCCCGCCGGCACGGGCCTCTCCGCCTACCACGACGTCAAGCTCACCTACCACGGGACCAAGATCGACGGCCCCACGTCCCCGCTCGCCAAGAGCCTGCCCGAGTGGGCGCCCGACGAGCTCAAGGGCATCGAGGAGCAGCTCCCCAAGCAGCTCGACTGGGTGGGCGACGACTACGGCTTCGGCGGCGTGTACTCCAAGAACGGTCGCACGCTCTCCAGCGAGGACGCCAAGCTCTACCTCTTCGACGACCTCGGAGTCTCGCAGCGCTGGACCAACAAGTTCAGCGAGGTGGGCATCGAGACGGTGGGCGACCTCATCGGCAAGACCGAGGACGACCTGCTGCGCATCGATGGCATCGGCGCCAAGGCGATCGAGGAGCTCCGCGACGGCCTCGAGGCCCGCGGCCTGCTCTACATCCTCGAGCCCGATGACGCCGAGGCCGACAGCGAGGACCTGTCCCAGCTCCTGAACATGGTCTTCTCGCCCGACGCCGACGCGGACATCATGCTCGGCACGGCGGTGCCGTCCACGCACCACTTCGATGACGACGAGCTCATCGGCGGCTCTGAGACGCCGTCCGGCGACTCCGACATCATCAACGAGGACCTGGGCTCCCTCGACGACCTCCTCTCCCAGGTGGTCCGCCAGGAGTCCGAGAGCGAGGACTAGTCGCCTCCTCTGAGCACGACCCAGGCGCCGGCCCCCCTGCGGGACCGGCGCCTTTTTTGTCCGCGCGCCCCATCCGAGCTCGGCCCCCGGCCCAAACCCGGGCACCGTCCCGGCCCCGGCCCCAGCCCGGCCCTGGCCCAAGCCCGGCCCCGGCCTCGAACTTCTGTACTTTGTTTTGGGCTCCGACGGAATGCGCTTCAGACGTAAGCTCCTGACCAGCAGATATAGAAACTCAAATCGAATGCCTCGGAAACAAAGTGCAGAAGTTTGCGAGCCGCTCTCAGAGGAAGATCCGCGGGGCCTGCGCAAACCGACCGCTTGCCCTCGAAACGCGACCGCTTGCGAAGGTTACACGAAGCTATCAGCACTGGCTCTTTTTCTCACTTTTCCGAGCCGTCACCATTTCTGAGCTGGGAACGGCAGCTTACACGAAACTGCGCGAGGCTCAAGAAGCGCCCTCGGCCGCCCACATGGCGCGAGCGAGCGGACTTGACGGGTGATAGGCTCCGCGCATGGATGCCATCGTCAGCGACATATCTGCGTTTAGGTATTGGCGGATACCCCCGCTCGTACGCCTGCTCGTGTCCGCTCCTGAGGACGACGCCCTGTTGCAGAGCATCGTTTCGGAAGAGGAGCTGACACGGCTGAGACAGGGCTGCGCGCAGCTGCCGCTCGTACGCGAGCATCGTGCGGACCGTTCTTCTCGCCACCGAGCTCTGCGGCAGCTTTTCCGTCTACGAAGCGCCTGCGTGCGTACGAGAGGTTCTTCAGACGCTGGTGAACGAGAAACGATTGCCCAAACTCGATGGGTGGTCGCCCTGCCTTGATAGCGAGGGGCAGATTACGAACTTGTGGACCCGTCGACCGCTCGTCTCGCGCGACGGCCTGCTGAAGGTGGCGGAGGAGGCGTCCTGCCGAAACGGTCGCGCACGGCTTAAGGAGGCGGCGGACCTGATGGTGCCGGGCGCAGCGTCTCCATTTGAAGCGCAGACTGGGGTCATCCTAGGCTTTTCTCGGCAAAGAGGCGGGGAGGGTCACACGGGCTTCTCTCACAACCGCCGCATCGCGCTGTCGCGTGAGGCCCGCGCGCTTGCGCGGAGGGCGTCGTGCTATTGCGATTTATATTGGGACGAGGGTCTTGACCTCGAGTGTCAGAGCAAGCTCGCGCACGCTTCGGGCTCGGGGTACCTCTCCGATGCCGACCGCGCGACAGCACTCGAGCTTATGGGTATCAGTGTGCTTCCGGTCACCTATGCGCAGCTCACGACCGAGGAGAGGGTTGTCGCGCTCTCGAGGGCGGTGGCGGAGAAGCGAGGCGTTGCCTGGCAGCCGCCCACGGCGCGTGAGCGCGAGCTGGGAAGCGGGCTGCGCTCAGAGGTCCTGCGTGACTGGTCAACCCTGCTTGACGTGTGACGCGAGCCCTCGAATTTCTGTACTTTACTGAGGAATCGCCCGAGCAGCGTCTTTCCCACAAGCCGCTGACCTGCGAATATAAAGTTTCAAAACAGCGCTGACGGCGATAAAATACAGAATTTTGCGAGATGGGGCACCGCTTGGGGCGGGGCATCGCGGGCGGGCCTTATGCCCGGCGCAGGGAGGCCTGCTCGGCGGCGTATGCGGTGCTGCCCACGACGGCGCGGCCCCAGGGGTCGACGGTCTCGAGGGTGCCGCATTCCAGCTGGGCGCCGGTCTCGGCCTCGAGCACGCGGACCTTCTCGCCGCGCCAGGCGAGATGCGCGAGGTAGTCGTCGCGGATGCCGTCGAGCGGGCGCTCGCCGGCGGCTGCGGACCACGCGTCGACCCGCGCAGCGATCGCGTCCCGCAGGGCCTCGGCGGCGGCCGAGAAGGACGCGGGGGCGCCGAGCTCCGCCAGGCAGATCGCGCTCAGCGCGCGCGGGGCGCTCTCCAGATTGAGGCCCACGCCGCAGACGGCGAAGGTGCCGCCGGCCTGGTCACGGCCCGCCTCGACGAGGATGCCCGCCAGCTTGCGTCCATGCGCCAGCACGTCGTTGGGCCACTTGAGCTGGGCTTCATTTGAAACTCCAAGCGCCCCGAGCCCATCGAGCACGCCCAGCCCGCATGCCGCCGCGAGGCCGGGAAGCCGCGAGGGCGCGACCTCGGGTCGCAGGAGCACGGACAGATAGAGGTTTCCGGCGGGCGACTCCCACACATGCCCGCGTCTGCCGCGGCCCGCGGTCTGGCGACGCGCGGCCACGGCCGACCCATGCGGCGCGCCCTTCTCGGCACGCTCGCGCATGAGGTCGTTGGTCGACCCGACTTCGTCGAGTACCTGCATGAGCGCGTGCATGGCATCCCCCTTTCCCGCTACCAATTCTAAGGGCGCAGGGCAGAATCGGGACCGTGCCTCCCGCGCCCGGCCTTTGGCCGGCGCGCGGCGGTGCGGCCCCGTGCGGGCGTCCTTCTCGGCACCCGTCTTTTCTCTTCCGCTGGCGGAAACGTGTCGGCTGCGCCCTCCCATGTGTAGGACTCATGGCAAAATTGAGAAGCCGCGCAATGCGGACGCCCTTTTGTTCAGCATTGAGTAGCCTACGTATGAGATGTTGACACGTTAACAATGAGGGAAGGAGGTCAGGTGAGTTTTCGCATCCTGGGAACGGGCTCGGCGCTCCCTGCCCGGTCGGTCACCAACGACGACCTCTCCGAGTTCCTTGACACCTCCGACGAGTGGATCTTCCCGCGCACGGGGATCAAGAGCCGTCGCATCTGCACCACCGAGTCGCTCGACGAGCTCTCCGTCGAGGCGAGCCGTGCCGCCCTCGAGGCCGCCGGCGTCACGCCCGACCAGCTCGACCTCATCATCTGCTCCACCACGAGCGGGGACCACCTCATTCCCGCGGAGGCCTGCGCCATCGCCGAGCTGCTCGGCGCCAGCTGCCCGGCCTTCGACGTGTCGGCGGCCTGCGCGGGCTTCATCTTCGCCCTCGACGTCGCGGACGGCTACTTCGCGCGCGGCCGCGCCGAGCGCGTGCTCGTGGTCGCTGCGGAGAAGATGAGCCGCCTGGTGGACTGGGAGGACCGCGCGACGTGCGTGCTCTTCGGCGACGGCGCGGCTGCCGCGGTGCTGGGCGCCGGCGGGCTAAACCCGCTCGCCATGAGCCTCACGACCGACCCCTCGGTGGAGATCCTCCACGTCCCGGGCGTCGGCGGCACCTCGCCCTACGACCAGACCGAGCGCCCCGCGAGCGTGCTTGCCATGGAGGGGCGCCGCGTCTTCAAGTTCGGCGTGAGCACCATCTGCACCTCGGTGACCGAGCTCGCGCGCGAGGCGGGCGTGGCCGTCGAGGACATCGACCACTTCGTGTTCCATCAGGCAAACGAGCGCATCCTGTCCTCCGCCGTCGCCCGTCTCGGGATCGACGACGCCAAGGTCACCCGCTCGCTCGCGGAGACCGGCAACATCTCGAGCGCCTGCGTGCCGCTCGCCCTGGACCGGCTCGTCCGCGCCGGCAAGATTACCCCCGGCCAGCTCGTCGCCCTCGTGGGCTTTGGGGCCGGCCTCGATACGGGCGCCTGCCTCCTGCGCTGGGAGTAGCGCCCCCGCACCGTCCATTGGAGCGCCCGCCGGGCGCATGGAAAAAGAAGGAGTACCACATCATGGCAGACCAGAGCACCTTCGAGCGCGTGTGCGCCATCGTCCGCGAGCAGGGCGGCCTCGACGACGTCGAGCTGACCGCCGAGACCACGCTCGCCGAGGTTGGCCTCGACAGCCTGGCCACCGTTGAGGCCGTCATGGCCTGCGAGGACGAGTTCGGCATCGAGATCGACGCCGAGTCCAACCCCACCACCATCGGCGAGTTCGTCGAGATGGTCGACGGCCTCCTGGAGAACTAGTCATGCTGCGCACCCCCATCTGCGACCTTCTCGGCATCGAGAAGCCCGTCTTCCAGGGCGGGATGGCCTGGATCGCCGACGCCTCCCTGGCGGCGGCCGTCTCCGAGGCCGGCGGCCTGGGAATCATCGCGGCCATGAACGCCAACGCCGACTGGCTGCGCGACCAGATCCACGAGCTGCGCGAGAAGACCGACAAGCCCTTCGGCGTGAACGTCATGCTCATGAGCCCGTTTGCCGACGAGGTTGCCCAGGTCGTCATCGACGAGCACGTGCCTGTCGTCATCACCGGCGCGGGCAACCCGACCAAGTACATGAAGGCCTGGAATGCGGCCGGCATC
Organism: uncultured Atopobiaceae bacterium; assembly: GCA_944320975.1. GTDB lineage: Bacteria > Actinomycetota > Coriobacteriia > Coriobacteriales > Atopobiaceae > Thermophilibacter. The sequence goes on from CALUJM010000008.1 coordinate 17,024, forward strand.
AAGGTCATCCCCGTGGTGGCCTCCGTCGCCATGGCCAAGCTCGTCCAGCGCGCCGGCGCCGTCGCCGTCGTGGCCGAGGGCACCGAGTCCGGCGGCCACATCGGCGAGACCACCACGATGGCCCTCGTGCCGCAGGTGGTCGACGCGGTGAAGATCCCGGTCATCGCCGCCGGCGGCATCGCCGACGGGCGCGGGGTCGCCGCCGCCTTCATGCTCGGAGCCGTGGGGGTCCAGGTGGGGACGCGCTTCCTCGTCGCCAACGAGTGCACCGTGTCCGACAAGTACAAGGACATGGTCATCAAGGCCAACGACATCGCCACGCGTGCGACGGGCCGCTCCACGGGGCACCCCGTGCGCGCGCTCAAGAACCCCTTCTCCAACAAGTACTACCAGATGGAGTCCGCCGGCGCGTCCGAGGACGAGCTCAACGCCCTCGGAACCGGCGCGCTGCGCAAGGCGGCCAAGGAGGGCGACTACGAGAACGGCTCGTTCCTCTGCGGCCAGATCGCCGGCATGGTGAAGGAGCGCGAGAGCGCGCTCGACATCGTGGACGACCTCGTCGACGGGGCCGAGAAGGTCCTGGCAGGAGCGATGCAATGGGTAAAGTAGCCTTTCTCTTCGCCGGCCAGGGCGCCCAGCACCCCGGCATGTGCGCGGACCTCATCGAGTCCGAGCCCGCGGCCAAGGCGGTCTTCGACGCCGCCGACGCCGTTCGCCCGGGCACTACCGAGCAGTGCCTCTCCGGCACCAAGGAGGAGCTCTCCCAGACCATCAACACGCAGCCCTGCGTGTTTGCCGCCGACCTCGCCTGCGCGCGCGCCCTGGCCGCGCGCGGCGTGACGCCGGACGTCGTCGCGGGCTTCTCGCTCGGCGAGGTCGCAGCGCTCACCTTCGCGGGTGCCTACACCGACGAGCAGGGCTTCGAGCTTGTGTGCCACCGCGCCGAGCTCATGGCAGACGCGGCCGAGAAGAACCCCGGCGCCATGCGTGCCGTCGTCAAGCTCGACGCCGCCACCGTGGAGCGCCTCGCGGCTGAGGCCGGCGATGCCTGGCCCGTCAACTACAACAGCCCGCTGCAGACCGTCGTCGCCGGCACCGCGGAGGCCTGCGAGAAGCTCGATCTTCTCGTCAAGGAGGCCAAGGGCCGTGCGATGAAGGTCGCCGTCTCCGGCGCCTTCCACAGCCCGTTCATGGCCGAGGCCGAGCGCGGCCTCGCCGCCTACCTGGCAGACGGTCACGCACCGGCCGAGCCCTCGGTCCCCGTGCTGGCCAACCGCACCGCAGGCTCCTATCCCGCCGACGAGGCCGGGCGCGTGGGGCTGCTCTCCAGCCAGGTCGCCAACCCCGTGCAGTGGGTCCGCACCCTCGAGGCCATGGCTGCGATGGGCGTGGACACCTTCATCGAGGTCGGGCCCGGCAAGACCCTCACGGGCCTCGTCACCCGCACGCTCGAGGGCGTCACCGCGCTGCCGTGCGAGACCGCGGAGCAGCTCGAGGCGGTTCTCGCCGCCCTGTCCGAGAAGGGGGAGTAGCGATGGCCGAGAAGAACGGCGCGCTCGAGCGCGACGCCTCCCGCCGCGTCGCCCTGGTCACCGGGGCCTCGCGCGGCATCGGGCGCGCCATCGCCGAGGGCCTTGCCGCCGACGGCTTTGACCTTGCCCTCGTCTACGCCGGCAACGAGGTCGCGGCCGCCGAGGCCGTCGCCTCCTGCGAGCAGGCCGGCGCCGTCGCGCGGGCGTACCGCTGCGACGTCTCGGACGGGGAGGCCGTCAAGGCCGTCGTCGAGGAGGCCCTCGCCGACTTCGGGAGCGTCTGGGCGCTCGTCAACAACGCCGGCGTCACCCGTGACGGCCTCTTCGTGCGCATGTCCGAGGAGGACTTCTCTCGCGTGATCGACGTCAACCTCAAGGGCGCCTTCCACACCACCAAGGCCCTCGCGCGCGCCTTCATGCGCCAGCGCGGCGGCCGCATCGTGAACATGGCCTCGGTCGTCGGCCTCATGGGCAACGCCGGCCAGGCCAACTACGCCGCGTCCAAGGCGGGCCTCATCGGTCTCACCAAGTCGCTGGCCCGCGAGCTGGCCCCGCGCGGGGTCACCGTGAACGCCATCGCGCCCGGCTTCGTGGAGACCGACATGACGGCCGTCCTGTCCGACGCGGTCCGCGAGGGCTACGAGAAGCAGATCCCCCTCGGCCGGCTTGCGAGCGCCGACGAGGTGGCCGCGGTCGCGCGCTTCCTCGTGAGCGACGCCGCGTCCTACGTGACCGGGGAGGTCATCCGCGTCGACGGCGGCATGGCGATGTAGTGATTCAAGGCGCGCGTGCAAAGGGGACAGGCACTTTTGCACGCCACAGGACGGACGTGCAAAAGTGCCTGTCCCCTTTGCACGCGTTGGGAGTTGAGATGGAGCACAGGGTAGCAATCACCGGTGTCGGCGCCGTGACGCCGCTTGGAAACACGGCAAAGGAGACGTGGGAGGGCATGGTCGCCGGTCGCTGCGGCATCGGCCCCATCACCCACTTCGACACCGAGAACTTCAAGGTCAAGGTCGCGGCCGAGGTCAAGGACTTCGACGGCGCCGCCCTTCTCGGCAAGCAGGAGGCGGCGCACCTGGACCTCTTTTCCCAGTACGCGCTCGTCGCCTCCGACGAGGCTATGGCAGACTCCGGCCTCGACGCCGAGGGCGCCATCGACCGCGAGCGCCTGGGCGTCTACGTGGGCTCGGGCGTGGGCGGCATCAACGCCTTCGCCGACAACGTCCACGTCATCTCCGACCGCGGTCCGCGCCGCGCCTCCCCGTTCATGATCACGATGATGATCGCCAACATGGCGTCCGGCAACATCGCCATCCGCCACAAGGCGCTCGGCCCCACCCTGCCCGTCGTGACCGCCTGCGCCACCTCCGCCCACGCCGTGGGCGAGGCCTTCCGTGCCATCAAGCACGGCTACGCCGACGCGATCCTGGCCGGCGGCGCCGAGGCGGCCATCATGCCCGACTCCATCGCCGGCTTCACGAGCTGCCGCGCCCTCACCACCAACCCCGACCCGGCCACCGCGTGCCGCCCGTTCGACGCGGAGCGCAACGGCTTCGTCATGGGCGAGGGCGCCTGCGTGCTCGTCCTCGAGCAGTGGGAGCACGCCGTCGCCCGCGGCGCCCACATCTACGCCGAGGTCGTGGGCTACGGCAACACCGACGACGCCTACCACATCACGAGCCCGGACCCCGAGGCGGCCGGCATCACCCGCGCCATCCGCCTCGCGGTCGAGGAGGGCGGCGTCAAGCCCGAGGAGGGCCTCTACATCAACGCCCACGGCACCTCGACCAAGCTCAACGACGCTTCCGAGACCCTGGGCTTCAAGCAGGCCCTCGGCGAGGACGCCGCCCGCGCCGCACGCATCTCCTCGACCAAGTCCATGACCGGCCACATGATCGGCGCGACCGGCGCCGTCGAGGCCATGGCCTGCGCGCTCGCGCTGGAGAGCGGCGTCGTCCCGCCCACGATCAACTACCACACGCCCGACCCGGCGTGCGACCTTGACTACACGCCCAACGAGGCGGTGGAGTGCGAGCTCACCTGGGCCCTCTCCACCAACCTCGGCTTCGGCGGCCACAACGCCGCGCTGGCGCTGCGCGCCGTGGAGAGGAGCTAGCAATGGATTCCGCGAAGATCTCCCAGATCGCCGACATCATGAGGAGCCACGGCCTCACGCGCGTGCGCGTCGAGGAGCCGGACGGCTCTGCCGTCGAGCTCGAGTGCGGCGGTGCGGCGCCGGCAGCCCCCGTCGCGCCCGTTCCCGCCCCGGCACCCGCCCCCGCGAGCGCCCCCGTGCCCGAGCCCGCCCCCGAGGCGCCCGCGGGCGACGAGCCGCTCGACATGTCCCACACCACCGCCGTGCGCGCCCCGATGGTCGGCGTCTTCTACGCCGCCCCCGCCCCCGGCGCCGAGCCCTTCGTCCAGGTTGGCTCCAAGGTCAAGAAGAGCGACACGCTCTGCGTAATCGAGGCCATGAAGGTCATGAACGAGGTCACGGCCGAGGCCGACGGCGAGGTCGTGGACGTCTGCGTGAAGGACGGCGACCTTGTCGAGTACGGCTGCTGCCTCATGAAGATCTACTAGGTGTGCAAAAGGGACAGGCACTTTTGCACGTTAGGAGCTGGATGCACATGAACAAGGAAGAGCTCAAGGGCCTGCTGCCGCACCGCGAGCCCATGCTCCTTCTCGACGAAGCCGAGGTCGTCGACGGGGAGGCCCACGGCAAGATCACCATCACCGGGGACGAGTTCTTCGTCCAGGGCCACTTCCCCGGCAACCCCATCGTCCCCGGGGTCATCCAGTGCGAGATGCTCGCGCAGAACTGCTGCGTCCTTCTCGCCAACGACCTGGCCGCCAAGGGCGCCACGCCCTTCTACACGAGCCTCGACAAGGTGCGCTTCAAGCATCCCGTGCGCCCCGGCGACACCATCGAGCTCACCTGCCGCATCACCAAGAGCCGCGGCCCCTTCCGCTTCGCCACGGGCGAGGCCCGCGTGAACGGCGAGCTCTGCTGCCAGGCGGAGATGTCCTTCGCCCTGATGTGATGTGACGGAGGCTCCCCCGTGCAAAGGGGACAGTCACTTTTGCACGGCGCCGGGCATTGGAAAGAGAGCACCGTGCAAAAGTGACTGTCCCCTTTGCACGGCACGCCAGGAGGCGACGATGTTCGACAAGATACTCATTGCAAACCGCGGCGAGATTGCCGTCCGCGTGATTCGCGCCTGCAAGGAGATGGGCGTCAAGACCGTTGCCGTCTACTCCACTGCCGACGCCGAGGCGCTGCACGTGGCCCTCGCCGACGAGGCCTACTGCATCGGCGGCCCGCGCCCGGCCGAGAGCTACCTCAACGAGGACGCCATCCTGACCGTGGCGCTGCAGTCCGGCGCCAAGGCCATCCACCCCGGCTACGGGTTCTTCTCGGAAAACGCCGGGTTCGCCCGCGAGTGCCGAGACTGCGGGCTGGTCTTCGTGGGCCCCTCGCCCGAGGTCATCGAGCGCATGGGCGACAAGGACGCGGCGCGCCGGACCGCGCGCGACGCCGGCGTCCCCATCGTCCCGGGCTGCGACCTGCTCTCCAGCGCGGACGAGGCCGTGGCCGAGGCCGAGCGCATCGGCTGTCCCGTGCTCATCAAGGCCCGCTCGGGCGGCGGCGGCCGCGGCATCCGCAAGGTCGAGCGCCCCGAGGACGCCGGCCGCGCCTTCACCGAGGCCCACGCCGAGGCCGAGGCGGCCTTCGGCGACGGCGAGTGCTACATGGAGAAGTTCGTCTCGCCCGCCCACCACGTGGAGGTGCAGGTCCTCGCCGACGCCCACGGCAACGTGGTCTCGCTCGGCGAGCGCGAGTGCTCCGTGCAGCGCCGCAACCAGAAGCTCATCGAGGAGAGCCCCGCGCCGTGCCTGGACGCCCACCCCGGCGTTCGCGAGCGCATGCACAAGGCCGCGCGCGACCTCACCCGCGCCGTGGGCTACGTGGGCGTGGGCACGATCGAGTTCCTCTTCGCCGACGACGGCAGCTTCTACTTCATGGAGATGAACACCCGCCTGCAGGTGGAGCACCCCGTGACGGAGTTCGTGAGCGGAGTCGACCTCGTCAAGTGGCAGCTGCGCGTCGCCGCGGGGGCCGAGCTGCCCTTCTCGCAGGACGACCTGCCCGTCTCCGGCCACGCCATCGAGTGCCGCATCAACGCGGAGACCCCGGAGTTCCTCCCCTCGTGCGGCGATATCACGATGCTGCACGTCCCGGGCGGCCCGCAGGTCCGCTTCGACTCGGCGCTCTACGTGGGCTCGGTCGTCCCGCCGTACTACGATTCGCTGCTCGGCAAGCTCATCGTCTGCTCGTCGACGCGCGAGGAGGCCATCCGCAAGATGCGCTCGGCCCTCGGCGAGCTCGTGATCGAGGGCGTGGCCGAGAACAGCGAGCTGCACCTCGACATCCTCTCCAACCCCGAGTTCGTCTCGGGGAACTACCACACCAACCTGATGGAGCACCTCTATGAGTAAGCGTGAGAAGAGCGTCAACTCGCTCGAGGGGCCGCTCACCGAGGTCTCGGCGGAGTTTCCCGAGCGCCACATCCTCGTCAAGTGCCCCGGGTGCCGTCGCGTGATCGACCAGGCCAAGCTGGACGAGAACCTCGAGGTCTGCCCGCGCTGCGGCCGGCACCTGCGCGTCTCCGGCCGCAAGCGCATGCGCATGACCGTCGACGCCGGCTCGTTCCAGGAGTGGGACCGCGAGCTCGCCGCCACGGACTTCCTCGAGTTCCCGGGCTACGCCGAGAAGCTCGAGGCGGCGCGCGAGAAGAGCCACGAGGCCGACGCCGTCGTCTGCGGGCGCGGCGCCATCGGCGGCCACGAGTGCGCCCTGTTCTTCATGAACGCCGACTTCATGATGGGCTCGATGGGCTCGGTCGTGGGCGAGAAGATCACGCGCACCTTCGAGCGCGCCACCGAGCTCGGGCTGCCCGTCGTGGGCTTCACCGTCTCCGGCGGCGCGCGCATGCAGGAGGGCACGACCTCCCTCATGCAGATGGCCAAGGTCTCCGCGGCGGTGCGCCGCCACTCCGAGGCCGGCCTGCTCTACCTGACCGTCCTCACCGACCCCACCACCGGCGGCGTCACCGCGAGCTTTGCGATGGAGGGCGACGTCATCCTCGCCGAGCCGGGCGCCCTGGTGGCCTTCGCCGGTCCGCGCGTGATCGAGCAGACCACCCACAAGCGCCTGCCCAACGGCTTCCAGCGCTCCGAGTTCCTGCTGGAGCACGGCTTCTGCGACCTTATCGTCGAGCGCAAGGACATGGCAGCGACCCTCGCCGAGCTTCTCGCCCTCCACAAGGGCGTCGCCCCGGCGCCGGGGTCCCCGCACGCGCTCTCCCACGAGGAGCCCCGCGGCCGCCGCGGCGCGCGCCCGAAGCGCGCCCCCGAGCCCGAGAGCGCCTACGACATCGTCAAGCTCACGCGCTCCACGGACCGCGCGACCGCCCTCGAGCTCCTCGAGCGCGGGCTCGACGGCTTCATCGAGCTGCACGGCGACCGCCTGTTCGCCGACGACGCCGCCGTCGTTGCCGGTATCGGCTGGAAGGGCGGGCGCGTGCTCACGGTCGTGGCCATCGAGCGCGGCAACACCACCAAGGAGCGCGTGCGCCGCAACTTCGGCATGGCCCACCCCGAGGGCTACCGCAAGGCCCAGCGCCTCATGCGCCAGGCCGAGAAGTTCCGCCGCCCCGTGCTCTGCCTCGTGGACACCTCGGGCGCGTACTGCGGCATCGGCGCCGAGGAGCGCGGCCAAGGCGAGGCCATCGCGTCGAGCCTGGTCGAGATGAGCGGCCTTGAGACCCCCATCGTCAGCGTCGTGGTGGGGGAGGGCGGCTCGGGCGGCGCGCTGGCGCTGGCCGTGGCCGACCGCGTCTACATGCTCGGGAGCGCCGCGTACTCCGTGGTGAGCCCCGAGGGCTGCGCCTCGATCCTGTGGAAGGACACCAAGCGCGCCGACGAGGCCGCCGCCGCCCTGCGCATCACCGCCGCCGACCTCGCCGAGCTGGGGATCGTGGACGGCGTCATCTCCGACTTCGGCCTCACCCACGCCGAGATCGCCCACGACCTCATGCGCGAGGTCGAGCTCGCCCTCGACGAGCTCTCCGGCCGCTCCGCCGACGAGCTGGTGGCCGGCCGTTACGACAAGTTCCGTGCAATGGGAGGAAATCGCATATGCTCTCGATAGTCACTGACTCCACCTGCGGCCTCACGCGCGTCGAGGCCGAGGAGCTCGGCGTCACCGTCGTGCCCATGACCTACACCGTCGACGCCACCTGGCACGAGGAGGGCTTCGTCGGCGAGAACGGCGACTACGGCGAGCTCTTCTCGTCCGGCGTCCACGTGGCCACCCACGCGGTGCGCACCTCCGTGTTCGAGAAGGTCTTCCGCGAGCGGCTCGACGCGGGCGACGACGTGCTCTGCGTCACGATCTCGTCGCGCCTCTCGGGCGCGTTCCGCAGCGCCGAGGATGCGGCCACCCACGTGGCGAGCGACCGCGTGGCGGTCCTGGACTCCTGGGTCACGGCCGGCGCGCTCGAGTTCCTCGTGCGCCGCGCGCGCACCCTGGCCGACGGCGGCTGCTCCCTCGAGGAGGTGGTGTCGGACCTGACCAAGCTGCGCCAGGACACCCGCATCGTCTTCAGCGTGCCCGACATGGCGGCGCTCTCCCGCAGCGGCCGGCTCGGGGCCATCCGCCGCGCGGTGGCGACCAAGCTCAACCGCTATCCCGTGATGCGCCTCGCCGAGGGCGGCATCGAGCAGTTCGAGGACGGCCGCGGCGCGCGCGGCATGGCCGTCGCGATGTCCGAGCAGGTGCCCGACGGCACCACCGACATGGTGGTCTCCCACTTCGGGCCGCGCGGCGTCGAGGCGCGCGAGGTCTTTCTCGCCGCGCGCTCGCGCTTCCCGGAGGCCCGCATACGAGTGAAGGACGGCGGCCCGGTCCTGGCCGAGCACCTCGGCCTCGGCGCCGTGGGCCTCTCCTGGGCGTAAGGTTTCGTCGCGTTCCCGCACCACAACGGTTGAGGTGCGGGATTTCGACGCTCCCGGCCCCAGAACCGTCGCGTTTCCGCACCCTTTTCAAAAACGGCCGAGAAGCGCGGCGCATGGAGCCGCGGAACAGGCGAGAAGAACGCACTTCTCGCCAACGCGCGAGAATGCGCCCGCACTCATGAGTGCGGGCATCGAGTGCGGGCAAAAATGCCGAGAAGGACCAGCGAGTGCGAGGTTCTTCTCGGCATTTGTCGCTGAGTGCACGCAACAAGTGCGGTCTGGCCCGCACTCATGGGTGCGGGCACCAAGTGCGGGCATCGGGTGCGCGGAGCGGGCGAGAAGAACGTCCTTCTCGCCCGCGTGTGCATATCGTGAAGGATGGATACGCCCGGGTCCGTGGCGTTTTGACAACAGCTGTGCGGACGCGTAGAGTTCAACGTCGCGTCAATCCGGGGCAGAGGTGCTGCTCGGCCCTTGAATACATCAAACAGGCACGTCGATAGGTATAGAAGGAGAGAACTTTGCCTACTATCAACCAGCTCGTTCGCAACGGACGCATGAGCGTCAAGTCGAAGTCCAAGAACGCAGCCCTGCAGCACAACCCCCAGAAGCGCGGCGTGTGCACCCGCGTCTTCACCACCACCCCCAAGAAGCCGAACTCCGCCCTGCGCAAGGTCGCCCGTGTGCGCCTCGTCAACGGCATCGAGGTCACGGCCTACATCCCCGGCGAGGGCCACAACCTCCAGGAGCACTCCATCGTCCTGATCCGCGGCGGCCGCGTGCGTGACCTCCCCGGTGTCCGCTACAAGATCATCCGTGGCGCCTACGACTGCGCCGCCGTGCAGAACCGCCAGAAGGCCCGTTCCCGCTACGGCACCAAGCGCCCCAAGTAGTCCGTCACGTAATCGCACCTTAGATCTGAGGAGATAGAACATGCCGCGTCGTGCATCTAAGACCCACCGTCGCGAGATTCAGCCGGATGCCGTCTACAACAACCGCCTCGTGACCCAGCTCATCAACAAGGTCCTCCTTGACGGCAAGAAGGCCACCGCCGAGCGCGTCGTCTACGGCGCCTTCGACATCGTCGCCGAGAAGTCCGGCGAGGACGCCCTCGCCGTCTTCAAGAAGGCCATGGACAACATCCGCCCGACCCTCGAGGTCAAGCCCAAGCGCGTCGGTGGCGCCACCTACCAGGTGCCCATGGAGGTCAACTCCCGCCGCGCCACCCAGCTCGCCATCCGCTGGATGGTCAACTTCTCCCGCGCCCGCAAGGAGAAGACCATGGCCGAGCGTCTTGCCAACGAGATCCTCGACGCCTCCAACGGCGTCGGCGCGTCCGTGAAGCGTCGCGAGGACCTCTTCAAGATGGCCGAGGCCAACCGCGCCTTCTCTCACTACCGCTTCTAGTCCGCGAGACCGAGGAGAAGCAACATGGCAAAGCCTAAGTACAAGCTCGAGGACCTCCGCAACATCGGCATCATGGCCCACATCGACGCGGGCAAGACCACCACGACGGAGCGCATCCTCTACTACACCGGCAAGACCCACAAGATCGGCGAGGTCCACGACGGCGCCGCCACCATGGACTGGATGGTCCAGGAGCAGGAGCGCGGCGTTACCATCACCTCCGCCGCCACGACGTGCTTCTGGAAGGATCACGTCATCCAGATCATCGACACCCCGGGTCACGTCGACTTCACGTCCGAGGTCGAGCGCTGCCTGCGCGTCCTCGACGGCGCGGTCGCGGTCTTCGACGCCGTCGCCGGCGTCCAGCCGCAGTCCGAGACCGTCTGGCGCCAGGCCACCACGTACGGCGTCCCCCGCATCGCGTTCATCAACAAGTACGACCGCGTCGGCGCCGACTTCTTCCACGCCATCGACACCATGAAGGACCGCCTGCACGCCAACGCCGTTGCCGCGCAGATCCCCATGGGCTCCGAGTCCAACTTCTGGGGTCTCATCGACCTGGTCACCATGACCGCGTGGGACTTCAAGGAGGACGCCAAGGGCATGATCTACCCCGAGGTCATGGACGCCATCCCCGATGAGTTCGCCGACCTCGCCCAGGAGAAGCGCGAGGAGCTGCTCGACGCCGCCTCCAACTTCTCCGACGAGATCATGGAGGCCGTGCTCGAGGAGGCCGAGATTCCCGTCGACGACCTCAAGGCCGCTCTGCGCAAGGGCGTCATCGCCGGCGAGCTCAACCTCGTCTTCGTGGGCTCCGCCTACAAGAACAAGGGCATCCAGGAGCTCCTCGACGCCGTCGTGGACTACCTCCCGAGCCCGCTCGACGTCACCGAGATCGACGGCACCAATCTCAAGGGTGAGCCCGAGGTCCGTCACGCCGACGCCAAGGAGCCCTTCGCGGCCCTGGCCTTCAAGATCATGACCGACCCCTACGTCGGCAAGCTCACCTACATCCGCGTCTACTCCGGTCAGGCCGAGGCGGGCTCCTACGTCTACAACTCGGTCAAGGACAACCGCGAGCGTCTGGGCCGCATTCTCGAGATGAACGCCAACGACCGCGTCGACCGTGACGCCTGCTTCGCCGGCGACATCGTCGCCTGCGTCGGCCTCAAGAACACCACCACCGGCGAGACCCTCTGCGACGAGAAGCACCCGGTCATCCTCGAGTCCATCGAGTTCGCGACCCCGGTCATCTCCGTCGCCGTCGAGCCCAAGACCAAGGCCGAGCAGGACAAGATGTCCGTGGGCCTGGCCAAGCTCGCCGAGGAGGACCCGACCTTCCAGGTCCACACCGACCACGAGACCGGCCAGACCATCATCTCCGGCATGGGCGAGCTGCACCTCGAGATCATCGTCGACCGCCTGCGCCGCGAGTTCAAGGTCGACGCCAACGTCGGCAAGCCCCAGGTCGCCTACCGCGAGACCGCCGGCAAGGCCGTCATGCACGCCGAGGGCAAGTTCGTCCGCCAGTCCGGCGGCCGCGGCCAGTACGGTCACGCGATCATCGACATGGAGCCCAACGAGGAGGGCAAGGGCTACGAGTTCGAGAACGCCATCGTCGGTGGCGTCATCCCGAAGGAGTACATCCCCTCCATCGACAAGGGCATCCAGGAGGCGCTCGAGAGCGGCGTCATCGCCGGCTACCCGGTCGTCGACATCAAGGTGAAGCTCATCGACGGCTCTTACCACGAGGTCGACTCCTCCGAGGCCGCCTTCAAGATCGCCGGCTCCATGGCCATCAAGGAGGCCCTGCGCAAGTCCGACCCGATCCTGCTCGAGCCCGTCGAGTCCGTCGAGGTCGAGACCCCCGAGCAGTACATGGGCGACGTCATGGGCAACCTGTCCAGCCGCCGCGGCAAGATCGAGGGCATGGAGGACCGCCGCGACACCAAGGTCATCAAGGCCAAGGTGCCCCTGGGCGAGATGTTCGGCTACGCCACCGACCTCCGCTCCCAGACGCAGGGCCGTGCGAGCTACACCATGCAGTTCGACTCCTACGAGCCCGTGCCGAAGAACATCCGCGACGAGATCGTCGCCAAGAACGGCGGGAACGCTTCTTAAGTCAACGACCACGAGCCCTAGCTCATTTGGAGGTATACAGTGTCAAGCCAGAAGATCAGGATTCGCCTCAAGGGCTACGACCACGAGGTCGTTGATCAGTCCGCGAAGCTCATCGTCGACACCGCGCAGAAGACCGGCGCCCGCGTGTCCGGCCCCATCCCCCTGCCCACCGAGCGCAACCTCTACACGGTCATCCGCTCGCCGCACAAGGACAAGGACTCCCGCGAGCAGTTCGAGATGCGCACCCACAAGCGCCTCATCGACATCCTCGACCCCTCGCCCTCCACGGTCGACTCGCTCATGCGCCTCGACCTGCCGGCCGGCGTTGACATCGAGATCAAGCTCTAAGCGCTAACGCACGGTTTGGGCGCCCTCGACCCCTTCGGGTCGAGGGCGCTTTTCTGTTGCTACACGACGCCTCGTTCTTCTCGCTCTCCGCCCCACAAAGTCGCGTACGTCTGTACTTTACGTCTGCAAAGCGTCTACGCGCTGGATGGGACGAGCGATCTACCTGCGGAAATGCTCTGCGACTCACAAGCCCAGTATATTAAAGTACAGACGTAGCTAAGTTTGTTCAGGAGGGCGCGTGAAGGCGTGGGTTCCGGGCCCTGTAGCCAACCTGTAATCTACGGGCGCTAGTATGGCGAGAAGGACGTGCTGTTGGGAGGCTCTGCTATGAACATCGTGTGCCTGGACCTTGAGGGCGTGCTCGTGCCGGAGATCTGGATCGCGTTCGCTGGCGAGTCGGGCATTCCGGAGCTTCGCCGCACCACCCGTGACGAGCCGGACTACGACAAGCTCATGGCGTTTCGCCTCGGCATTCTGCGCGAGCACGGTCTTGGCCTGCCCCAGATCCAGGACGTCATCTCCCGCATCGACCCGCTGCCCGGGGCGCGCGCGTTTCTCGACGCGCTGCGCGAGCGCACGCAGGTCGTCATCCTCTCCGACACCTTCGAGGAGTTCGCCCGCCCCCTCATGGCCAAGCTCGGCTGGCCCACGCTGCTGTGCAACTCCCTCGAGGTCGCGCCCACCGGTGAGATCCTTCGCCATCGCATGCGCTGCGAGAACTCCAAGCTCACGACCGTTCGCGCGCTCCAGTCCTGCGGCTATGAGACCATCGCGGCGGGCGATTCCTTCAACGACCTTGCGATGATTCGTGCGAGCAAGGCGGGCTTCCTCTTCAGGAGCACGGCCGCGATCCAGGAGGCCAACCCCGACCTTCCGGCGCTCGAGTCTTACGACGAGCTGCTCGCCGCCATCACGGAGGCGCTCTAGCATGTCGCGCCTCTACCTGCTCCGGCACGGTCAGACCCAGTACAACCTCCAGGGACGTGTCCAGGGCCACTGCGACTCGCCGCTTACCGAGCTCGGCGCGTCGCAGGCGCATGCGGCGGGCGCTTGGCTCGCAGCTCAGGGTGTGAGCTTCGAGAGGATTTTCTCGTCTCCGCTCGGGCGGGCGCTCGCCACGGCGGAGGTCGCGCGCGAGGAGCTGGCGGCGGCCGGTCTTCCCGCGCCGGCAGTCGAGCCCGTAGACGGCCTGATCGAGCGCAGTTACGGCCCCTTCGAGGGCGGGCCGGCCTCTGATGTCCCCGCCGAGCTCTGGGATCCCGGCGAGACGCTGGTGCCGTATGGCGGGGAGGGGAGCGCCGCGCTGCGGGAGCGCATCGTGGCCACGCTCACGGAGCTCATGGTCTCCTCTCGTGCGCAGACGGTGCTCGCGGTGAGCCACGGCTCGGCCACCCTGCAGTTCAAGCGCGCCTGGGAGCACGCGGCGCGCTGCCCGCAGGACGTCCATCTCGGCAACTGCTGCGTGCTGGTCTTCGATTTCGACCCCGCCGCGCGCACGTTTGTATGCGAGCAGATCGTGAACCAGCGGCGTGACAATTAGGACAGGTTAAATTGTCACGCAGCCCGGCCCGGCCCGAACTCATAAGTGCGGTCGAGAAGTGCGGCCGTTTCGGGCCGGCATGCCCCTCAGGTGCGCCCGCCCTCTCGAGGGATGCCCCCAAGTGCGGGGAACGAGTGCGGCCCGGCCCGCACTCGATGCAAAGCCCAAGAAGCAAAACGGGCACCGAGAAGAACCTCGAGACCGTCGCGAGCGCCATAGGATACGCCCGGCAGCGCGGAAACTCGAGCCCCAGCTCAGACCCCACAAAACTTTTGCGGAGACATTGTGAATTCGCCAAGGCGCGTGTAGACTAGACAGGCTGCGCTAATGGGGACAGCTATGCCGAGCCCCAAAGGGGCAGCAGATACAGGACGTGGTCCGCTGGGGACGGGCGCAAGGGGCGCCCGAAATAGCCCATGACCACCGAGGGTTAGGAAAGAGCATGGTCAGCACGATCCTTGGCCGCAAGCTTGGGATGACGCAGATCTGGGACGAGAACGACAACGTCGTGCCCGTCACCGTCATCCAGGCTGGCCCCTGCACTGTCTCGCAGGTCAAGACGAAGGCGACCGACGGCTACGACGCCGTCCAGATCGGCTTCGGAGACATCTCCGCCAAGCACGTCAACAAGCCCATGGCCGGCCACTTCAAGGCCGCCGGCGTCGAGCCGATGCGCTACCTGCGCGAGGTCCGCGTCGAGAATGGCGAGGAGCACAAGACCGGCGACGTCGTGACCGTCGCTGACTTCGCCGACGTCAAGTCCGTCGACGTCATCGGCACCTCCAAGGGCAAGGGCTTCCAGGGCACCGTCAAGCGCTGGAACTTCTCCCGCGGCCCCATGACCCACGGCTCCCGCAACCAGCGCCGTCCGGGCTCCATCGGCCAGTGCGCCTACCCCGCGCGCGTCCGCAAGGGCCTTCACATGTACGGCCACATGGGCGACGCTCGCGTGACGGTCAAGAACCTCAAGCTCGTCCGCATCGACGCCGAGCAGAACCTCATGCTCGTCAAGGGCGCTGTCCCCGGCGGCAAGAACGCTCTCGTCCAGATCCGCATGGCCTAAGTGCCAGGTAAACTCTTAGGCTAACAAGGAGGACAGAATGTCCAAGTACGCAATCAAGAACGCTGAGGGGGCCCAGGTCGCCGAGACCGAGCTCGCCGACGGCGTCTTCGGCATCGAGCCGAACATCCCCGTTGTCCACCAGGCCGTGGTTGCCATCGAGAGCTGCGCTCGCCAGGGCACCCACTCCGTGAAGAACCGCCACGAGGTCTCCGGCGGCGGCGTCAAGCCCTATCGCCAGAAGGGCACCGGCCGCGCTCGCCAGGGCTCCATCCGCGCTGGTCAGTGGACCGGCGGCGGCGTGATCTTCGGGCCCACCCCGCGCAGCCACGCCAAGCGCATCAACAACAAGATGGTCAAGCTGGCCATGCGCTCGGTCCTCTCCGGCAAGGTCGCCGACGGCGAGCTCGTCCTCGTCGACAGCCTGCCCTTCGAGAAGCCCTCGACCAAGCAGGCCGTGGCCCTTCTCGCCGCCCTGGGCATCGCCGAGAAGCGCGTGACCGTCGTCGTCTCCGACGATGACGTCAACGCCTACCTCTCGTTCCGCAACCTCCAGAAGGTCAACGTGATCGGCGTCTCCGAGGCCAACACCCGCAACCTCATCGACAACGGCGCCCTCGTGATGACCCCCGACACCGCGAAGAAGCTCGAGGAGGTGCTCGCATAATGAACTCCGTCTACAACGTGATCATCCGCCCGATCGTCTCCGAGCGTTCCTTCGACCTCATGGAGCAGGGCAAGTACACGTTCGAGGTGGCCAAGAACGCTCCCAAGGAGGAGATCGCCGCCGCCGTTGAGAAGCTCTTCAACGTGCACGTGGTCAAGGTCAACACCATGAACGTCTCCGGCAAGAAGAAGCGCGTCCGCTATCAGAACCCCGGCACCACGCGCTCCTGGAAGAAGGCCGTCGTGACCCTCGCCGCCGGCGAGACGATCGAGATCTTCGGCAGCCAGCAGGCCGCCGAGTAGCTTCGGCACCCCGCCCGCGCCTCCAAACGGAGGCCGGGCTCTTATGCCGCGCATGATGGATACGCGCGGTACCGTGGTAATCCGGTGTCGCCCGCCACTCCCTGAGCGGGACGGCCAACGGAAAAGAAGGGAAAGAGTCAATGGCAGTCAAGCACCTCAAGCCCACGAGCGCCGGCAGGCGTTTCCAGACGGTCTCGGACTTCTCCGAGATCACCTGCACCAAGCCCGAGAAGTCGCTTCTCGAGCCCCTGCCCAAGAAGGCCGGCCGCAACAACAACGGCCGCATCACCACCCGTCACCAGGGCGGCGGCAACAAGCGTCAGTACCGCAAGATCGACTTCAAGCGCCGCATGGACGACGTGCCGGCCAAGGTCGCCACGATCGAGTACGACCCCAACCGCTCCGCCCGCATCGCGCTGCTGCACTACGCCAACGGCGCGAAGGCCTACATCCTGTGCCCCGAGGGCCTGCACGTCGGTGACGTCGTCCTCTCCGGCACCAAGGACGTCGACATCAAGCCCGGCAACTGCATGCCGCTCTCCGAGATCCCGGTCGGCACCCTGGTCCACGCCGTCGAGTTCCAGCCCGGCAAGGGCGCCGCGATGGCCCGCGCCGCCGGCACCTCCGTCCAGCTCATGGGCAAGGACAACGGCTACGCGGTCCTGCGCATGCCCTCCTCCGAGCTTCGCCGCGTCCTTCTCACCTGCCGTGCCACCATCGGCGAGGTGGGCAACGCCGAGCACTCCAACATCGTGATCGGCAAGGCCGGCCGCAACCGCTGGAAGGGCGTCCGCCCGACCGTCCGTGGTACCGTCATGAACCCGGTCGACCACCCGCACGGCGGCGGCGAGGGCAAGAACCACACCTCCGGCCGTCCGTCCGTCACCCCGTGGGGCAAGCCGACGAAGGGTTACAAGACGCGCGACCCGAAGAAGGCCTCCAACCGCCTGATCATCCGTCGCCGCAAGTCCAAGTAGTCGCAACACGAGTAGTAGGAGATAGAAAGCATGAGCAGAAGTCTCAAGAAGGGCCCGTTCGTGGAGACTCGCCTCCTCGCGCGTGTCGCCGCTCAGAACGAGGCCGGCACCAAGGAGGTCATCAAGACCTGGTCGCGCTCCTCGACCATCTTCCCCGAGATGGTCGGTCACACGATCGCCGTTCACGACGGCCGCAAGCACGTGCCCGTGTACGTCACCGAGTCCATGGTCGGGCACAAGCTGGGCGAGTTCGCCCCCACCCGCACCTTCCGTGGTCACAAGGAAAAGTAGGGGGTAGGGAGTTAACATGCCTCAGAACACCAACACCAACGAGGTTCGCGCGACGGCCAAGTACGTCCGCGTCGCCCCGCGCAAGGCTCGCGCCGTCGTCTCTCTGATCCGCAACCTGCCCGTCGAGAAGGCCCTCGAGGTCCTGCAGTTCTCGACCCGCGCCGCGGCCGTCGACGTCGCCAAGGTCCTGCGCTCCGCGATCGCCAACGCCGTCAACAACAACGGCCTTCGCGAGGACAACCTCGTCGTCAAGCTGGCCTACGTTGACGAGGGCCCCACGCTCAAGCGCATCCGCCCGCGCGCCAAGGGCTCCGCGTCCCGCATCAACAAGCGCATGAGCCACATCACCGTCGTCGTCGCTCCTCGAAAGGAGGCGTAGGGAAAGCATGGGTCACAAGGTTCAGCCGACTGGCTTCCGTCTCGGCATCACCGAGGAGTGGCGTTCCCGCTGGTACGCCGATAAGAACTACGCCGAGAACCTCGGCAACGATCTCGCCATCCGCTCCTACCTCGAGAAGCGCCTCGCCAAGGCCGCCCTCTCCCGCGTCGACATCGAGCGCGCCGGCGACAAGGTGAAGGTCACCATCTACACCGGCCGCCCGGGCATCGTCATCGGCAAGAAGGGCGCCGACATCGACGTCCTGCGCACCGACCTCGAGAAGGTCGCCGGCGTCGCCAAGGGCCAGGTCGCCGTTGACGTCATCGAGGTCAAGCGCCCCGAGCTCGACGCCAACCTCGTCGCTCAGTCCATCGCCGAGCAGCTCGAGGGCCGCGTCGCCTTCCGTCGCGCCATGCGCAAGGCCGTCCAGTCCGCCCGCAAGGCCGGCGCCAAGGGCATCCGTATCCAGTGCTCCGGCCGCCTCAACGGCGCCGAGATGGGCCGTCGCGAGTGGTACCGCGAGGGCCGCGTGCCTCTGCACACCCTCCGCGCCGTGATCGATTACGGCCAGTCCACCGCTCGCACCACCATGGGTGCCTGCGGCATCAAGGTTTGGATCTACTTCGGCGAGAAGCTCCCCGGCCAGGCCACCCCGCGTCCGGCGCTTGAGGGCTCCAGCCGTCCCCGTCGTGGTCGCAACGAGAGGAGGAACCGCTAATGCTCGCACCTAAGCGCGTTCTTCACCGTAAGGTCCAGCGTGGCTCCATGAAGGGTCACGCCAAGGGCAACACCGAGCTGCACTTCGGCAGCTACGGCATCCAGGCCCTCGAGGCCCACTGGATCACCAACCGCCAGATCGAGGCCTGCCGTGTTGCCATGACCCGTTACATGAAGCGTGGCGGCAAGGTCTGGATCACCATCTTCCCGGATAAGCCCATCACCAAGAAGCCGGCTGAGACCCGCATGGGCTCCGGCAAGGGCAACCCCGAGGAGTGGGTGGCCGTCGTCAAGCCGGGCCGCATCATGTTCGAGATCGATGGCGTCTCCGACGAGGTCGCCCGTGAGGCCCTCCGTCTCGCTCAGCACAAGCTGCCCATCAAGAGCAAGATCGTCACCCGCACCGAGCAGGACGGGGAGGAATAGTCAATGAAGTACACCGACATCAAGGCCATGAGCGACGACGAGCTCGCCAAGAAGCTGGAGGAGGGCCGCGCTGAGCTCTTCAACCTCCGCTTCCAGATGGCCACGAGCCAGCTCGACAACACGGCTCGCGTCAAGACCGTCAAGAAGGACATCGCGCGCGTTCTGACCGAGCAGCGCGCCCGCCAGATCGCCGCGGAGAAGTCCGCCGCGCAGAACTAGATCGCAGGAGAATGACTATGGCTGAGACCACCAGGAACGCTCGTAAGGTCGTCACCGGGACTGTCGTCTCCATCTCCGGCGACAAGTCCATCACGGTCAAGATCGACTACCGCAAGCGTCACCCCAAGTACGGCAAGATGATGACCATCTCGAAGAAGCTCCACGCCCACGACGAGAAGAACGAGGGCGGCGTCGGCGACCTCGTGACCGTCATGGAGTGCCGCCCGCTCTCCAAGACCAAGCGTTGGCGTCTCGTGGAGATCGTCGAGCGCGCCAAGTAAGTATCAGTGACGAGTCCCCAGACGTGCGCCGCGCGTGTGGGCGCACCTCTCGGGGGATAGTTCGGAGGAACACCAATGATTCAGATGGAGACCATGCTCAACGTCGCTGACAACAGCGGCGCTCGGCGCGTGAAGTGCGTCAAGGTCCTCGGTGGCTCCAAGCGTCGCTACGCCGGCCTGGCCGACGTCATCATCGGCGCCGTGCAGGAGGCCACGCCGGGCGGACAGGTGAAGAAGGGCGACATCGTTCGCTGCGTCATCGTCCGTACCGTCAAGGAGACCCGTCGCAAGGACGGAAGCTACATCCGCTTCGACCAGAACGCCTGCGTCCTGGTCAACAAGGATGGCGAGCCCAAGGGCACCCGTATCTTCGGGCCCGTCGCCCGCGAGCTTCGCGACCACAAGTACATGAAGATCGTCTCGCTCGCGCCTGAGACGCTCTAGGGAGTGAGGACGAATGGCTAAGATGCATGTGAAGAGCGGCGACAAGGTCGTCGTGCTCTCCGGTAAGGACAAGGGCAAGCAGGGCACCATCCTGCGCGCCAAGCCCGCCGAGGGCAAGGTTCTCGTCGAGGGCGTTGCCATCGTGAAGAAGGCCGTGCGCCCCAACGCCCAGAACCAGCAGGGCGGCATCGTCGAGCAGGAGGCTTTCATCGACGCCTCCAACGTCATGGTCGTCTGCCCGAGCTGCGGCAAGCCCACCCGCGTTGGCCACGACGTCAACGACGAGGGCAAGAAGGTCCGCGTCTGCAAGAAGTGCGGCGCCAAGTTCTAGGAGCTTGACCTAACGCAAGTCGGGAAGGCCCCCAGATTTCCTTCGAGGTGTGCTCTAGCGAGAAACACCTCTCCGGAAATCTGGGGGCCTTCTTGCGTTTGGTCAAAGGGCTCCGGCCGGCGGTTCTTGTCGCCGGGCGCGGGTAGTGTCGCGAAATGTGGTGTAGGGGCCTCCGCCCGGAATCTCTGATGAGCCGAACCTACGCCGCCATCGCCCCCTCGTCAAGCCCCGAGAGCGCCACGATTCTCGAGCGAGCCCTCGAGACCTGCCCCTCGGTCGGCTCCGAGACGGGCAAGAACTCGCGCTCCCACAGCCCCTCGATCGCGGACGGCTCCATGTACCTGCGGCTGGACCAGTCCTCGGACGCCTCGCAGCACACCGCCCCCACCAGGCGGGCCAGCGCCTCCTCCGACGGGAAGCTCTGGACCACTCGCGCGCGGCGCTTTATCTCGCGGTTCGCGCGCTCCTGCACGTTGTTGGTCCTGATGCGGCGTCGGTGGGCCTCGGGGAAGTCGAGGTAGGCCAGGGCGTCCGCCTCCGCCCCCTCCATGATCCTGCCGGCGTCGGCGGAGAGCTCGGAGATGACGCCGCACGCGGCCTGGTAGAGCGCGCGGACCCTCGCCGGGTCGTCCTCGTCGAACACGGCGCGGAGCACCCTCCCTGCGGCGGCTCGCTTGGCCCTCGTGGGGCACGCGTCGATCACGTCGCGCTCGAGGTGGGCGACGCAGCGCTGCCAGGCCGCGCCCGGGAAGAGCTCCCTCACCGCCCGGACGATGCCGCCGTGGGCGTCGGAGGTCACGCACTGCACGCCGGAGAGCCCGCGCTCGCGGAGGCCGCGCAGGAAGCCCTTCCAGCTCGCGTAGGACTCCGCGTCGACGCACGCCAGGCCGACGACCCTGCGCACGCCGTCCTCGCCGACGGCGATGGCCGTGACCACCGCGGCCGTGGCGCCGTGGCCGTTCCGGCGGCAGGGCACGTAGGTCGCGTCGACCCAGAGGTAGGGGAATCGCATGGGCGGAAGCTGGCGCGAGCGCAGCTCCGCCACCTCGGCGCCGGGCGCCGCGCAGATGCGCGACACGGCGTCCTTGGAGAGGCGGTCGGCGCCCATCCTCTCGAGGACCTTCCCCACCTTTCTCGTCGAGACGCCGAGCGCGTACATCTCGGCCACCGCGCAGATCACGGCGCGGTCGACCCTGCTCCACCTCTCGACCAGGCCGTCCGGGAAGTAGGTGCCCTGGCGCAGCTTCGGTATCCTGAGCGTGATGGTCCCCACCTGCGTCTCGAGACGCCTCTCTCGGAACCCGTTCCTCGTCGTGCCGGCCGCCTCGCAGGCGGCGTCGGCCTGGGCGGCCATCATCTCGTTGACGCCCGCCTCGAGCAGCGCCCTGGCGAGGCCCGTGAGCCCCTCGCCGCCCTCCTCGGCGAGCCCGAGCGTCGCGAACGCGTCTTGCGGTACAGTGTCCATTGCGGTCTCCGTTCCCTCGAATCCTTCTCTTGGTCGAAAGAGATTCTAGGACGGAGGCCGTGCCTATTTCAGGTCTCCCTTACACCACATTTCGCGACGCGATCCGGGCGCGCCGCCTGCGGACCCAAATCCGGATTTGGGTCCGCGGGTGGTGAGGAGTTCGAACGGGCACGTTCTTATCGATAAAGACATCAACCTGGAACTTTATTGCAGCCCAAATAGACCCCTCGATAGCCGAGAAGCGCCCTCTGCTCAGGACCCAAATCCGGATTTGGGTTCGGCGGCTAGCGCGGCGCCTCCGTCGCGGAATGTGGATATCCCGCGACGGAGGCGACGTGCTGGAATTTCTGTGTGCAAAGGCATAAACTGTTTCCTTGCGTCTGTAGGTAGGGAGAGTTCTGCCTCGGGCGCATGACATGGCTCCCGGCCCCGCCAAGGCAGGGAGGCACGAGGTCAGAAACCCCGTGCTGAGAACCCCAAGAGTTGAGGAGAAGAACATGGCAGACGAGAAGTACACCCCCCGCCTCAAGGAGCAGTATTTCGCCACCGTGCGCGATGAGCTCCAGAAGCAGTTCGGCTACAAGAACGTTCACCAGATCCCCAAGATCGAGAAGATCGTCGTGAACATGGGCGTCGGCGAGGCCGCCACGGACGCCAAGGCCATCGACGGCGCCGTCGCCGACCTGCGCGCCATCACCGGCCAGCAGCCGCTCGTGACCCACGCCCGCAAGTCCATCGCCACCTTCCACCTGCGCGCCGGCATGCCGATCGGCGCTAAGGTCACCCTCCGCGGCGACCGCATGTGGGAGTTCTTCGATCGTCTCATCTCCATCGCCATCCCGCGCATCCGCGACTTCCGCGGCATCTCCCCGAAGAGCTTCGACGGCCGTGGCAACTTCTCCATGGGCGTCACCGAGCAGCTCATCTTCCCGGAGATCGACTTCGACAAGATCGACCACACCCGCGGCATGGACATCACCATCGTGACCACCGCTCAGACCGACGAGGAGGGCAAGGCGCTGCTCAAGGCCTTCCACTTCCCGTTCAAGGCTGAGTAGGTCAAATATCAAAGCGGCGCCTCGGGTCCCCGGGGCGCCAGGATTGCACTGAAGGAGGATTTGTGGCTAAGACATCGATGATCGTCAAGGCTCAGCGCGAGCCGAAGTTCTCGACGCGCAAGCAGAACCGCTGCCAGCGTTGTGGGCGTCCCCACTCCGTCTATCGCAAGTTCGGCCTCTGCCGCGTCTGCTTCCGCGAGCTTGCGAGCAAGGGCGAGCTTCCTGGCGTCCGCAAGGCGAGCTGGTAGGACGACGGGGCTCTCGCGTCCAGGCGCTTGCGCCATGGGTGCAGGCGAACCGGACACGCAGGTTCATCATTACCGAAGGAGAATGATCCATGAAGATCACTGATCCCATTTCCGACATGCTGACGCGCATTCGCAACGCCAACGCTGCCAACAAGGCCGAGGTCTCCATGCCCTCGACCAAGGTGCTCGTTGAGGTTGCCCGCGTCATCTGCGAGGAGGGCTACATCGCAGGCTACGAGGTCGAGGACACGACCCCGCAGAAGACCCTGCACGTCACCCTCAAGTACGGCGCCCGTCACGCGAAGGTCATCCGCGGCATCCGTCGCATCTCCAAGCCGGGTCTTCGCATCTACTCCACCGCTGACAAGCTCCCGCGCGTCCTCGGTGGCCTCGGCACCGCCGTCATTTCCACCTCCAAGGGCATGATGTGCGACCGCGACGCCCGCAAGCAGGGCATCGGCGGCGAGGTCATCGCCTACATCTGGTAACTCCCGGCAGGAATGAAAGGAGACTACCGTGTCTCGTATTGGTAAGCAGCCTGTCCAGGTTCCCGCCGGAGTCACTGTGACAGTTGATGGCACCACCGTTACCGTCAAGGGCGCCAAGGGGGAGCTGACCCGCACCTTCTCCGACCTCATCAAGATCGAGGAGGAGGGCGAGGAGCTCCACGTCGTCCGCGTTGACGAGTCCACCGCCTCCAACGCCCAGCAGGGCCTCACCCGCACCCTTCTTCACAACATGGTCGTGGGCGTCTCTGAGGGCTTTGAGAAGAAGCTCGAGCTCACGGGCGTCGGCTATCGCGCCACGCTCAAGGGCAAGGACCTCGACCTCTCCCTCGGCTACTCTCACCCCGTGATCTACCCCGCTCCCGAGAACATCACGTTCGAGGTGCCCGACAACACCCACATCAACGTCAAGGGCATCTCCAAGGAGCAGGTCGGCCAGGTCGCGGCCGAGATCCGCATGAAGCGTCCGCCCGAGCCGTACAAGGGCAAGGGCATCCACTACGTGGGCGAGCACATCCGCAGGAAGCTCGGCAAGGCCGCCAAGTAGCCTGAGGTTTAGCGAAAGACCATCACCCCGTCAGGTGATGGCACGTCTAAGGAGAAGGAATGAACAAGCAGCAGGCGAAGAAGGCCGGCCTCAAGCGCCGCGAGCGCCGCGTCCGCGCCAAGATCTTCGGCACCGCTGAGCGTCCGCGCCTCAGCGTGCACCGCACCAACGCCAACATCTACGCTCAGGTCATCGACGATGCCGACGGCAAGACCATCTGCTCTGCCTCGACCCTCGACCCCGAGTTCCGCGCCACGGGCAAGCTCGGCTCCAACAAGGACGCCGCCACCTTCGTGGGCGAGCTCGTTGGTAAGCGCGCCGTCGAGAAGGGCGTCACCGAGGTCACCTTCGACCGCGGTGGTCGCATCTATCACGGCCGAGTCAAGGCTCTGGCAGACGGTGCCCGCAGCGCGGGCCTGAAGTTCTAGGAGGATTCAATGGCACGAGATCGTAAGCGCCAGCAGGACACGGATCTTCAGGAGCGCGTCGTCTACATCCACCGTGTCTCCAAGACCGTCAAGGGCGGCCGTCGCATGTCCCTCGTGGCCCTCGTGGCCGTGGGTGACGGCAAGGGCAACGTCGGCCTCGGCATGGGCAAGTCCGCCGAGGTGCCCCTGGCCATCCAGAAGGGCATCGAGGATGCCAAGAAGAACATGTTCAAGGTGCCCGTCACCGAGCACGGCACGATTCCGCACACCGTCGAGGGCCACTACGGCGCCGGCCGCGTCCTGATCAAGCCGGCCATCGAGGGTACCGGCGTCATCGCCGGCGGCCCGGTGCGCCCGCTCTTCGAGCTCGCTGGCATCACCAACGTGCTCTCCAAGTCTCTCGGCACCAACAACGCCATGAACATCATCAAGGCCGCCGCCGAGGGCCTCAAGGAGCTCTCCAGCCCCGAGCAGGCCGCCGAGCGTCGCGGCATGACCGTCGGCGAGATGTTCTGCGGGAAGGAGAACTAACGATGGCTCAGTCCCTCAAGATCAAGCTCGTGCGCAGCGCCGTGGCCTCCGTCAAGAAGGACCAGACGGCCACCTGCCGCGCTCTTGGCCTCCGCAAGATCGGCGACGAGGTCGAGCAGCCGGACAACCCGAGCATTCGTGGAATGATCTTCAAGGTCAAGCACCTTGTCACCGTGGAAGAGAACTAGGAGTCACTCATGCAGCTCAACGATCTGCGTCCCGCGGAGGGCTCGCGCAAGAACCGCAAGCGCATCGGCCGCGGTAACTCGTCCGGTCACGGCACCACGGCCGGTCGCGGCACCAAGGGCCAGCTCTCCCGCTCCGGCGGCGGCAAGGGCAAGGGCTTCGAGGGCGGCCAGCAGCCGCTCGCGATGCGCCTCCCCAAGCTCCCCGGCTTCATCAACCACAACCGCGTCGAGTACGCTCCCGTGAACGTCGCCCGCCTCGAGGCGCTGTTCGCCGACGGTGACGTGGTGGACGCCGACACCCTGGTTGCCAAGGGCGTCATCAAGCACAACTATGTTCCTGTGAAGGTCCTCGGCGACGGCGAGCTCACCAAGAAGCTCACCGTCAAGGTGGACAAGGTCTCCGCCTCTGCCCAGGCCAAGATCGAGGCGGCCGGAGGAAAGGTCGAGCAGGCGTGCTAAAGGGAATCGCCAATGCGTTTCGCATTCCGGAGCTCCGGCAGAAGCTGCTGCTGACGGCGGGCATTCTCCTGCTCTACCGTTTCGGCGCGTACCTGCCCGTTCCGGGCGCCCCGTTCCAGGACCTGCTCGGCGCCTATCAGGCCGGGCTGTCCTCGAGCGGTGCCATGGCCGTGCTTAACCTGTTCTCTGGTGGCGCGCTTTCCCGCATGTCCGTGTTCAGCCTCGGAATCATGCCCTACATCACGGCTCAGATCATCCTGCAGCTGCTGCAGGCCGTGATTCCGTCCCTTGGCGAGCTCGCGAAGGAGGGCGAGGCCGGTCAGCGCAAGATCACGCAGTACACGCGTTACCTCACGATCGGTCTCGCCCTGCTCAACGCCATCGGCTACCTGTTCCTGTTCAGCAGCTACGGCGTGAGCCTCTCCAACGCCGGCGCCCCCGAGGTTCTTCTCGACATCATGGTGGTCTTCACCATGGTGGTCGGCGCCATCGTGATCATGTGGCTCGGCGAGATCATCACGCAGCGCGGCGTGGGCAACGGCATGTCGCTCATCATCTTCGCGAACATCATGTCCGGCCTGCCCACCTCGCTGATCAGCTCCGTGACCTCCGCGGGCAACATCGTGCTCACCGTGGTCACGCTCGTGGTTATCGTCGCTATCATCCCGCTGATCGTGTTCGTGGAGCGCGGCCAGCGCCGCATCCCGATCCAGTACGCCAAGCGCGTCGTGGGTCGCCGGATGATGGGCGGCCAGTCCACCTACCTTCCGATCAAGGTGAACACCGCCGGCGTCGTGCCGATCATCTTCGCGTCCGCGATCCTGTATCTCCCGGCGCAGCTCGCCGTGTTCTTCCCGTCGGTCGACTGGGTGCAGGGCTTTGCCAACGCCCTCTCCTCCGGCTGGATCAACTGGCTGCTTTCCGTGGCGCTCATCGTCGCCTTTGCGTACTTCTACTCCTCGATGGTGTTCAACCCCACCGAGACGGCGGACCAGCTGCGCAAGTCCGGCGGCTTCATCCCGGGCGTCCGCCCCGGCACCGCCACCGCGGAGTACATCAAGAGCACGATCGACCACATCACGCTCCCGGGCGCGCTGTTCATGGCCGTTCTCGCCGTCGTCCCGTCGATCATCTTCTGGTTCACGGGCAACCCGCTCATCCAGGCGTTTGGCGGAACGTCCATCCTGATCATGGTCAGCGTCGCCATGGACACCCTCTCGTCCATCGAGAGCCAGCTCAAGATGCACAACTACGACGGGTTCTTCAAGTAGGCTCGTCGTCGGCAGGTTAGGGACAGGCTAACGGAAAGGCGGTAGGCAACATGAACATCGTTCTTCTCGGCGGGCCCGGTGCCGGCAAGGGCACCCAGGCCCAGAAGCTCGTCGCGGAGTTTGGCTTTGCCCACATCTCCACCGGTGACCTGCTTCGCGCCGCCATCAAGGAAGGCTCCAAGCTCGGCATGAAGGCCAAGGGCTTCATGGATGCCGGCCAGCTCGTCCCCGATGACCTCGTCATCGACCTGGTCAAGGAGCGTCTTGAGGCCGATGACGCCCAGGCCGGCTTCATCCTCGACGGCTTCCCGCGCAACACCGCGCAGGCCGTGGCGCTTGACTCCGAGCTGTCCGAGATGGGCCGCTCGCTCGACGCCGCCCTGCTCGTCTCTGTTGAGCCCGCCGTCATCGTGGAGCGCCTGAGCTCCCGTCGCACCTGCCGCGACTGCGGCTACACCGCACCCGCCGGCGTGGACACCTGCCCGCGCTGCGGCGGCGAGATGTACCAGCGCGACGACGACAAGCCCGAGACCATTCAGCACCGCCTCGACGTCTATGCGACGCAGACGGCCCCGCTGATTGAGTACTACAAGGGTCACTCCATTCTTAAGGAGGTTGACGGAGACCGTCCCGTCGACGTTGTCTACGCCGACGCCAAGGCTCTCCTGGGTCTATGATCAACATCAAGTCACCTGTTGAGATCGACCAGATGAAGGCCGCCGGGGCTCTGTCCAAGGCGGCCCTTCGTCGTGCTGGCGCACTTGTGCGCCCCGGCGTCACCACCAAGGAGATCGACCAGGTCGTGGAGGGCTTCATCCGCCTCCACGGCGCCGTGCCCACCTTCAAAGGCTACGGCGGGTTCCCCGCGTCCATCTGTGCTTCCGTCAACGAGCAGGTCGTTCACGGGATCCCCTCTCCTTCCGTGGTGCTGCAGGACGGCGACATCATCTCCATCGATACCGGCGCCACCTACCAGGGCTGGGTGGGGGACAATGCCTGGACGTTCTACGTCGGCGAGCCCTCCGAGTCCTACAAGGCGCTCTGCGAGTGCACGCGCGATTGCCTCAAGGCCGCGATCGAGCAGGCTGTTCCGGGCAACCACCTCGGCGACATCGGGGCGGCTGTCCAGGAGCTCGCCGAGTCCAACGGCTACGGCGTGGTCCGCGACTACGTGGGCCACGGCGTCGGCCGCGTCATGCACGAGGACCCCGAGGTCCGCAACTACGGCAAGCGCGGCCGCGGCGTTCGCCTGCAGGCCGGCATGGTCATAGCCATCGAGCCCATGATCACCATGGGGACCTATGAGTGCGTGACCCTCGCCAACGGCTGGACGGTCGTCACCCGCGACGGCCAGCCCGCCGCCCACTACGAGAACACGGTCGCCATCACCGCCGACGGCCCCGTGATCCTCACCGAGGACGAGGTCGGACCCTGGTGCCCCATGCAAGGCGGCGTCGAGGAGTAGGCCCTTCAGACCCAAATGGGGACAGGATACTTTTGGGACATGCTCTCGATGTCTCAAAAGTATCCTGTCCCCATTTGGGTCATTGTCCCCACCGTCTCGTGCTTGTGTGCGTCTGATGCAGCGTGGAAGTTCTTGTGAAAATTAGGTATGATTATTGGTCGCTGTGGCAGCGTTGAGAGGAAGCACCAGTGAGCAAGCAGGACGCCATTGAGCTTGAGGGCAAAGTCGTCGAGCCCCTGCCCAATGCCATGTTCAACGTCGAGCTGGAGAACGGCAAGACCATTCTCTGCACCATCTCCGGAAAGATTCGGATGAACTACATCCGCATCCTCCCGGGAGACAGGGTTGTCGTGGAGATCTCCCCGTACGACCTCACCAGGGGACGCATCACCTACCGTTACAAGTAGGTTCCCCAATCAGCCTCGGATATTCACGCCAGCGGCTGGGCGAGTAGATAAGTTCGTATCAGCACGATCGGAAGGAAAGACGCATGAAGGTACGTCCTTCGGTCAAGAAGATGTGCGACAAGTGCAAGATCATCCGTCGCCATGGCAAGGTTTACGTCATTTGCGAGAACCCGCGCCACAAGCAGCGTCAGGGCTAAGGAAGGAGCTTCAGTTGGCCCGTATTAACGGCGTCGACCTGCCGCGCGAGAAGCGCGTCGAGGTCGGACTCACCTACATCTACGGCATCGGTCAGACCAGCGCCACCAAGATCTGCGCTGAGACCGGTGTGAACCCGGACACCCGCGTCAAGGACCTCACCGAGGAGGAGGTCACGAAGATCCGTGACTTCATTGACGCCAACTTCACCACCGAGGGCGACCTTCGCCGCGAGGTGCGTCAGAACACCGCCCGCCTGATGGAGATCGGCTGCTACCGCGGCCTCCGTCACCGCAAGGGCCTCCCTGTCCACGGTCAGCGCACCCACACCAACGCTCGCACCCGCAAGGGCAAGAAGCGTCAGATCGGTGCCAAGAAGAGGGGCTAGGGAGTAAACAATGCCGCAGAAGAAGAACCAGCGCACCACCCGCGTGCGCCGCTCCGAGCGCAAGAACATCGCCGTGGGCCAGGCCCACATCAAGAGCACGTTCAACAACACGATCGTCTCGATCACCGACCCCCAGGGCAACGTGATCTCCTGGCAGTCCGGCGGCACCGTCGGCTTCAAGGGCTCCCGTAAGTCCACGCCGTTTGCCGCCCAGCTCGCCGCCGAGGCCGCCGCTAAGGCCGCCATGGAGCACGGCCTGCACAAGGTCGCCGTCTTCGTCAAGGGCCCCGGCTCGGGCCGCGAGACGGCCATCCGCTCTCTCCAGGCCGCTGGCCTCGAGGTTTCCGGCATCCAGGACAAGACCCCCATCGCGCACAACGGTTGCCGTCTGAGCAAGCGTCGCCGCGTGTAGCTAGGAGGAATATCAATGGCTATCGATAGGACCCCGGTCCTCAAGAGGTGCCGTCAGCTCGGCATCGACCCTGTCGTGATGGGCATCAACAAGACCTCCCACCGCGAGCCCAAGCGTCGTCGTCGCCAGGAGAGCGAGTACGGCATCCAGCTTCGCGAGAAGCAGAAGGCCAAGTTCATCTACGGCGTCCTCGAGAAGCAGTTCCGCGGCTACTACAACCGCGCCATGAAGATCGAGGGCATCACCGGCGACAACCTGATGACCCTGCTCGAGTGCCGTCTGGACAACGTCGTCTTCCGCCTCGGCTTCGCCCGCACCCGCAAGGAGGCCCGTCAGACCGTCCGCCACGGCCACATCACCGTGAACGGCAAGCGCGTCGACATCCCCTCCTACCAGGTCAAGGCCGGCGACGTCGTCGCCGTGGCCGAGAAGGCCCGCGACCTGCTCCCCATCAAGGAGGCCCTCATCTCCTCCGAGCACATGGCCGTGCCGGCCTGGCTCGAGGTTGACATCGAGAAGCTCAAGGGCACCGTCCTCCAGCTGCCGACGCGCGATCAGATCGACCTCGACATCGACGCGCAGCTGATTGTCGAGCTTTACTCCAAGTAAGCCCGACCAGGTTTGGAGGTAGCAATGTCCGAATTCATCCGACCCCAGGTGTCGGTCGAGGAGATCAACGAGAACCTCGCGCGCGTGAGCGCCGAGCCGCTGGAGCGCGGCTACGGCGACACGCTCGGCAACTCGCTGCGCAGGGTGCTGCTGTCCTCTCTCTCCGGTGCTGCCGTCGAGGCCATCCAGATCGATGGCGTCCAGCACGAGTTCACGACCGTCGAGGGCGTCTACGAGGACGTCACCGACATCGTCCTCAACGTCAAGGGGCTCGTCTTCCGCTCGATGGGCACCGGCGACGAGGCCGAGGCCAGCATCTCCGTTGACGGCCCCATGACCGTCACCGGCGGCGACTTCGCCATCCCGGCGGAGTTCGAGCTCGTGAACCCCGAGCACGTCATCTGCACCCTGGGCGCCGGCTCGCACCTCACCATGAAGATGCGCATCGGCGTGGGCCGCGGCTACGTGTCCGGCGAGGACAACGAGCGCGAGAGCGACCCGATCGGCATCATCCACGTCGACTCGCTCTACTCGCCCGTGCGTCGCTGCGCGAAGGCCGTCGAGGCCTGCCGCGTCGGCCGTCACACCGACTACGACCGCCTCGTGCTCGAGATCGAGACCAACGGCTCCATCACCCCGCGTGATGCGATCGTCGAGGCGGCCAACATCATCAACCAGCACATGACCGCGTTCATGAGCCTGACTGATGAGGACGAGCCGGTCGAGGACGCCTCCATCTTCGCGACGGGCGCCGTCGAGGACAACGTCGAGCTCGACAAGCAGATCGAGGACCTGGACCTCTCCGTCCGCTCCTACAACTGCCTCAAGCGCGCCGGCATCCACTCCGTGCGCCAGCTCGTGGAGTTCTCCGAGAACGACCTTCTCAACATCAGAAACTTTGGCGTCAAGTCCATCGAGGAAGTCAAGGACAAGCTCGAGACCATGGGCCTGTCCCTCAAGGCCTAGGCGCAGCCGGATTTAGGAGAAGCTAGAAATGCGACACAACAAGAAGAGGGGCATGAAGCTCGGCACCGACGCCAGCCACACCAAGGCCATGAAGAAGAGCCTCATCCGTGCCCTGTTTGAGAACGACCGCATCAAGACCCTCGACGTTCGTGCCAAGGCCATCCGCCCCGACGTCGACAAGGTCATCACCTGGGCCAAGAAGGGCGACATCGCCAGCCGTCGTCTGGCCATCGCCAAGGTGGGCGACAAGGAGCTCGTCCGCGAGGTCTTCGAGAAGGCCGCTCAGGGCATGTGGGCCGACCGCAACGGCGGCTACACCCGCATCATGAAGCTCGGCCCCCGCAAGGGCGACGCCGCCGAGGTCGTGATCATGGAGATCGTGACCGAGCCCGTCACCCCCAAGGCCGCTCCCAAGGCCAAGGTCACCAAGGTCGAGGCTGCTCCCGTCGAGGAGTCCAAGGCCGAGGAGCCCGTCGCCGAGGAGGCTCCCGCCGAGGAGACCGCCGAGAAGGACGCCGAGTAGCGTCTCGCTCATATCGCACCTCAGGGCCCCGGTACCGCCGGGGCCCTTTTGTTGACGCCGGCATCTGCTGGCGCCGGCGCCAGGTCACATTGCCAACTTTGCCGCAGGAAGGAGGGACATGGTCGAGCTGCGTGACGTCAGCTTCTCGTACGATGCCGAGAAGAACGTGCTCGAGCACGTCTCCTTTGGCCTGCGGCCCGGCGAGCATGTGGTTCTTCTCGGCCGCAACGGGTCGGGCAAGTCGACCCTGGGACGCCTCCTCAACGGGTCCCTGCGCCCCTCGTCGGGAACGGTCCTCCTTGACGGCGTCGACGTCACAGGCGCCCCGCGGGGCGTCCTCGCGCGCGCGGCGGGCTACGTCCGGCAGGACCCCCTCGCCCAGATCGTGAGCGACCTGGGCTTCGACGAGGTCGCCTTCGGGCCGCGCAACCTCGGCCTCTCACCCGCCGAGGTGCGCGAGCGCGTCGAGGAGGCGCTTGCGGCCTGCGGCATCGCGCCGCTCGCCCGGCGGCTCACCAGCGAGCTCTCCGGCGGCCAGCAGCAGCTCCTCGCCCTGGCCGGCGCGCTCGCGATGCGCCCCGCCCACCTCGTGCTCGACGAGGCCGATGCCCATCTAGACCAGGCCACCCGCACGCGGCTGCGCGCCGTGGTCCGCACGGCCGTCGCGCGGGGGGCCGGCGTGCTCGAGATCGCCCACTCCGGCGAGGCCCTTCCGGACGCCACGCGCGTCATCGTGCTCTCCGCGGGTCGCCTGGCCTGGGAGGGCTCTCCCGAGGCGCTCCTGCGCGACCCCGCGGCGCTTGCGGCGTCGGGCCTGGAGAGCGACCCCGTCGCCGCTGCGCTGTCCCGCGCCGTCGCCTCTGGCCACGGCCTCGCGCAGGCCGCGCGTCCGGAGGTCCTGGGGCGCTTTGCGGAGAAGGACGCCCCGCTCGCGGTCGTTTCGCGTCCCGCCCGGGAGCGCCTCGTCGCACGCGACGTCGCCGTGAGCTACGGCGACGTCGAAGCCCTTCGCGGCGCCAGCCTGGGCGCCGGCGGCCTCACGCTGCTGCTCGGGGCCTCGGGCTCGGGCAAGACCACGCTCGCGCGCGTGCTCGCCGGCGTGCTGGACCCGGACGCCGGCGAGGCCTCCCTCGACGGGGCGCGCGTGCGCCCGGGCACGGTGGGCCTCTCGTTCCAGCGCCCCGAGGACCAGCTCTTCTGCGAGACGGTGCTCGACGACGTCGCCTACGGCCCGCGCGCCCGCGGGGCGGGGGAGGACGGGGCCCGCGAGCTCGCGCGCTCCGTCGCGACGCGCTTGGGCGTGGACGAGGAGCTCCTCGGCCGCTCGCCCTTCTCGCTATCCGGAGGCCAGATGCGGCGCGTGGCGCTCGCGGGCGTGATGGCGGCCCGGCCCGCCGCCTACGTCTTCGACGAGCCCAGCGCGGGCCTCGACGCCCCCGGCCGTGCGGAGCTCGCGCGCACGGTGCGCGGCATCGCCGACGAGGGCGCGGCAGTCGTCGTCATCACGCACGACGCGGGCGAGTGGCTCGACGTGGCCGATGGCGTCGCCTTCATGCGCGTGGGACGCGTCACGGCCCGCGCCTCTGCGCGCGAGGCCCGCCGCAGCCCGGAGCTCTTCGAGGCCGCCGGCCTGGAAGCGCCCCTGCTGGTGCGGGCGCGCTCGGCGCGGGAGGTGAGCCCCCGTGCGTAGGCGCGAGGTCCCGGGGGCCTACGTGCGCGGCGACAGCCTCGCGCACCGTCTGGACGCCCGCGTGAAGATCGTCCTTCTCGTCCTGGCCACGGTCGCGACCTTTGCCGCGAGCGTCCCGTCAGGGCTGGCGATCGTGCTCGCGGGCCTCGTCTGCGCCCTCGCGGCGAGCAGGACCTCGCCGCTCACGGTCCTTCGCGGCTTGCGTCCCGCGGCGCTCGTCCTGGGCTTCTCCGTGCTCGCCAACGCGGTGGTGCTGGTGGGCCAGCCCGGCATTTCCACGGACGGCCTCGGCCGCAGCGTCACGGCGGTGGCGAGGATTATCCTGCTCGTGGGGTTTGCCCTCACGCTCTCCTCGACCACCATGCCCACGGACGTGGCCGCGGCGCTTGCGTCCCTGATGTCCCCGCTCGCGCGGCTGGGCGTGCCTGTGGGCGGGATCGCCACCGCGACCTCGGTGGCGCTGCGCTTCATTCCCATCACGGCCGACGAGGTTGAGCGGATACGCTGCGCCCAGCGCGCCCGCGGCGCCGTGCTCGAGGGGTCGCTCGCGGCCACGCTGCGCGGCTGGCGCCAGGTGCTCGTCCCGCTGGTCGTGGCCCTGCTGCGCCGCGCGGATGACCTCGCCGAGGCCATGAGCGACCGCTGCTACACCGGCGAGCAGACCAGCATGGCCGAGCCGCTGCGCCCGCGCGACTGGGCGGCCCTGGCTCTCGCGGCCGTGTGGGCGCTCGCGGCCGCGCTGCTCTAGCGCGCCGGGCCCGCCCCCGGCGCCCGTGCTGCCATAAATCGCTGCAAGCAGGGACGACGACGCGACGGGAGGCGAGCATGACCGGGGTTCTGATACGCAACGTCGTGGGCTTTCTCGTGCAGATGGTGCCCTGCGCGGCGCTGTGCCTCATGCCGTTTGGCGACCGCTTCGTCTGCGGCGCCCGTCACGCCTGGGCCCGCGCCGCGGCAATCATCGCTGCGGGGCTCGTGGTCTTTCTCGGCGTGGTGGCGTCTCCCTTCGTCGTGCCGGGCGGGGTGCCGTTTAAGGTCTATAACCCGCTGCAAAATGTCGTGTTCCTGGGCACGGCAGCGGGGCTCTTCGTGCTCTACCTGCGCGAGGTCGACGCCCCGGCCGCCCAGAAGGCCTTCGTCTTCTCCCTGGTCACGTTCTTCGGCTTCTTTGCCACGCTGAGCTCGTCCAACGCGTCCTACCTCATGGGGCTCTCCGAGCAGAGCGACGGCTACATGTACTACCCGCCGCGCCTCGCGGTGATGGCCGTGGTCTACGTGGCGTTCTTCTGCGCCATGTCCGTGGTCATGAGGGCCGTGGGCCGCATGCTGGACTCGCGCCTCGAGTCCGCCACGTGGTGGCGCATGACGGCGCTGCTGAGCATCCTGGTGGCGACGCTTTTGCTGGGCGCATGGCTGCCCCCGCTGGACTACGAGACCCTCTACTTCACCACCTGCCTCACCATCACGGTCGACGGCGTGATCCTCGCGTGGTGGATGCTCGGGATGGAGCGCCGCGCCAACGAGGACGCCGAGAAGCGCGCCGAGCTGGAGCACGCCCTGCGCACGCACGCCGCCGAGCAGCCCGTGGTGCTCTCCACCGCCCGCCGCGCGGTCAGCTTCATGCCCGGCGAGGTCGCCTACGTGGACTCGCTCAACCGCGTGCGCGCCATCCACTTCGTCAACGGCGAGCGCGTGGAGATCGACATGACGCTCTCGGCCATCGTGGACGTCCTGCCGGCCGACCGCTTCGCGTACTGCCACCGCTCCGTGGTGGTGAACCTGGACCACGTGAGCGCGCTCTCCTCCGACGACCTCACGCTCGACGACGGGACGGTGCTGCCCGTGAGCCGCCGCCGCTACGTCGAGGGCCGCGACGCCCTGGCCGACCGCTGATTCGGGGCGGCGGCTCGGGTCCTGAGCCATAGTACGCACAGCTCTAGAAACTCCCAATACTTTCCTGCGGATATATGAAAGTTAACGGGACTGTGCGTACTAGCGACGCCGGCGAGCGGCCGAGAAGGACGCTCCTCTCGCTGCCCGATTCCGTCCCGCACCTACCATTCGGTTCCAAAGCCTACCGTTCGGTGTAAAACCCTTGCGGGGGGTGTCTCTATGGTTTTGTCAATCCCTCGAGGAGATTTCGGCATGCCGCGGCGCGCCCGGCGGGCGGGCGCTTTTCCAGGTGGTCCTGAGGGGTCCTAGGCCGCCCGGTAGGGGA
This sequence comes from uncultured Atopobiaceae bacterium, assembly GCA_944320975.1. Classification (GTDB taxonomy): domain Bacteria; phylum Actinomycetota; class Coriobacteriia; order Coriobacteriales; family Atopobiaceae; genus Thermophilibacter. Next base: position 52,663 of record CALUJM010000008.1, read on the forward strand.
CCCGGTCGCGCATGATGGCGTAGATCACCTTCAGGCGCTTGCGGGCGACCGCCTTGAGCGCCTTGTTGTGCCGCATGCCGCGCCCCCGGCACTCCTCGTAGTACCTGCCGAACTCGTTCTTCGTCCCGATGAGGGAGTTGCACGAGAATGTCAGCAGGTTCTTGAGGGGCTTGCTCCCGCCCCGCTTCGGCTTCGTCGACCTGGCGCTCGTGCCCGACTGGCTGTCGGCGGGCGCGATGCCGCAGTAGCTGGCGAGCTCGTCGTGGCTCCGGAACATCGTCACGTCGACCGAGGCCACGAGCGCCGCGGCGGTCCTGGGGCCGATGCCGGGCACCGTGAGCAGGGCCTCGTAGGTCGCGTCGCCCTCGAGCAGCTCCCCGATGGCCGCGTCGAGGGCGGAGACCTCGGCGTCGCGGGCGAGGACCTGCCCCGCGAGCATGGAGGCGAGCGCCCCCTCGGCGCGGACCTCCGGGCGCGACGCCGCGGAGGCGGAGAGCGCCTCCCAGAACGCGTCCTCCCTGCCGCCGCGCGCGCCGGCGAGCTCGCGGTAGCGCTCCACGCCCGCCGCCGCGCAGCCGTGGGCCGACCCGAGGGCGGCAAGCACCTCGAGCTGCCAGCGCCTGGACGGGTCGAGCGCCGCCTCGAGGGCGGGGTCGGCCTCGAGGAGCACGGCCCGGAGCCGGTTGAGCGACTCGGTGCGCCCCTTCACGCAGAACGCGCGCTGGGACGAGAGCATCCTGGGCGACGCGCGCCTCTCGTCCTCCTCGGGGACCTCGCGCAGCGTCCAGGGCATCCCGAGCGCCGTCCGCGCGATCACCTCCGCGTCCAGCTCGTCGGTCTTGGCCGTCGCCGGGAACATCTCGCGGGCCCGCTTCTCCGCCTTCCCGGGCAGGTAGGCGACGCGCATCCCCGCGGCGCGCGCCCTGGAGAGCACGAGCGCGCCGATGTTGCGCCGCTGGTCCACGACGACGAGGGCGCCGGCGCCCGCCTCGGCGAGCACGCGGTCGATCGCCGCGGGCCGGTTGTCGACTCGCTCGCTGAGGACGGCCTCGCCGCCGGCGCCGACGCCGAAGGCCCAGTGGAACGACTTGCCGACGTCGAAGCCGACCACGGCGGCGGGCTTCTTCACGCGCCTTCCCATGGTGTATCCTCCAATCAGGTCGGCCGGCCCGACTCCGCCGCGGGGTCGACAGCCACATTACCCGGCCGTGGCGCCGCGCGCCCGGCACTTCTCTATCAGTCGTCTCCCGCGGCTCCTCCGCCCCGGTGGCAGCACCCCCCGGACCCTCGCGGGGCAGGGAAAAAGGGCCATCCGGGGCGGCAGGCCGGCGGCCCCGAGGGGCCCGGCACCATGGTATTTCCCAGATTGGGAAATGAAAAAAGAGCCGCCCTCGGGACGGCTCAAACTGTAATGGGCGTCGAGTACAACTACGCGCTCAAGGGCGCGACGCCCGCCGACGCCACCGAGGTGCAGGGGACAGGCGCGGAGGTCACCTTCGACAACCTGACGCCCGGCGCCGAGTACGATATCTATGCGCGCACGCCGGCCTCGAACACGGAGAAGCACTTCCACTCCTTTGAGGTGCGCGAGACGGTAAAGACCATGGACGCAGGCTATAAGGCGCCGCAGCTCACGGGGTCCTACGTGCCGAGCACCCAGACCGAGAACGCGTTCACCTACACCGTTCAGGTGGCTGACCCCATCGACGGTGCCAGCTACCAGTACAGCATGGACGGGGAGACGTGGCAGCCCGCCGCGACGTTCGACGGCTTCACGGTTGGTCAGACCCAGACGTTCTACGTCAAGGACATGGGCTCTGAGGACAGGATGCCTGGTCAGGTTGCCACCATCACGGTGGCCTTCGCCAAGCTTGCGGGCCAGGCGACGGTGACGATGCCGGAGACGACTTGGGCCTACGATGTCGGACAGATCGCGCATGAGCCTCAGGTGAGCACGACCACCAACACCGGAGCGGAATACACCCTGACCTACGAGCAATTCGTTGAGGGCGAGGGCAGCGAGCCCGACACGTGGGCGGCGTACACTCCCGCCGAGGGAGAGCCCGCCCAGCCGGTGGACGTGGGCAGGTATCGCGTGACGGTCTCCTATGAGGCGACGGCCCACTACGAGGCCGTGACCTCCGAGCCGGTCGAGTTCACCATCACACAGCGCGAGTTCACATATGACCAGATGCAGAATGCAGTGGTTGAATGGGCGTCCGAACTCGTCTACAACGGTGAGACACAGGCTCCGACGCTCAAGTCTGTCACCATCGACGGAATCGCGTATCCCGCCGATGATTTTAGGGCCGATCATTATTCCGCTGGCGCCGATGCGGGGACGTACCACTCCGCTATCCATTGCGCCGGGGACAATATCAAGCTCTCGGGGAGTGCCTACCCGTCGTATGAGATTGCCCCGCTCCCCGTCGAACTTGAGTGGTCTGAGGAGACTACGTTCACCTACAACGGAGAGAGGCAGTTTCCGGAGGCGACGATCGCAAACCTCGTCGAGGGAGACAGCGTCTCGCTGCGGTATAAATACCAGAGCGACAACGAGATGAACAATGATTGGCCCGTGGCAGCGGACGAGTACGTCGCGACTGTCGAGCGACTCTCCGGGGCCGACTCCAAGAACTATACGCTCGAGGGTGTGACCGAGGGCCTCAGCTGCAAGTTCACAATCAAGAAGAGCGATGCCACCCCGCAGGTGACTGCCAAGACGTATAGCAGTACGTGGGACGAGCAGGACGAGTTCACGTACGGGGATGTGATTAGAGTTCGCGGCAACATAATCCCGACGGATGCGGCCTCGAGCGCCTCTACGTTGGCGAACGGTTTCGCGGATGCCGGAACGGGCCAGGTCGCCCTCTTCTACGATGCGGACAAGGACGGAACTGCCGAGCTGCAGGTCTCTGAGCCGTATCCCGTCTACGAGTCTTTTGACACCATGTACGTCCTCACCTACGACACCGCGAGCCGCCTGCTGCCCACGGGCGAGAAGGTCGAGCTCGAGGTGCGCTATATGGGCGGCGACAGCATGCCCGGCGCCTCGACGACGGTGACCGTCACCATCGCCAAGAGGGCGCTCACGCCCACCTCCATCGAGGTCGTGGGCGCCGGCCGCGCCTACGACGGCACGACCGGGCTGCCCGAGGGCGCCGCGGTGAGCGTCGGGTTCACGGGCGCGCTCGAGGGCGACGCCGTCGGGCTCGTCGCCACCGACGCGGCTTACGTGTCCGCGGGCGCGGGCACCAAGACGGTCAGCGCGAAGTCCTTCTCGCCCACAACGGACGCCGAGGGCGTGGACTGGTCGCAGTGGTACGAGGCCGCGGCCCCGGCCGAGGCCCTGACGGCCGAGGACGCCGAGGGCATCTCGCAGGCCGCCCCCACGCTCACCGACGCCGCCGACCCGCAGGAGCTCCCCTCCGGCGCCACGGCCGGCGACCTCGAGGAACCGTCGTTCGCGGGCGTGGGCGGCGAGCCGCTCGGGGGCACGCTGACCTGGTACTCCGACGAGGGGCGCACCCAGCCGCTCTCCGAGGGCGACGCCCTGGGCTCCGGACAGAGGACGCTCTGGTGGCGCTTCGTGCCGGCGGACCCCAACTACTCAGCGGCCGAGGGCTCCGTCACGGTCTCCGTGGCCGCCCCGCCCGCGCCGTCGCGCCCGTCCTTCCCCGTCGAGGTCGTGGCGGTCGGGGGCGGCTCCGCCTCCGCCTCGCCCTCCCGCCCGCGCGAGGGGGACGAGGTCACGGTCTCGGCCGAGCCCGGCGAGGGCCGCGTCGTGGGGTCTGTGGAGGTCGTCGACGCCTCCGGCGCGCCCGTCGAGGTGGCGGGCAACGGCGACGGGACCTGGTCGTTCGTGCAGCCCGGCTCGGCCGTCACGGTGACCGTGACCTTCGCCTGCGGCGGCGGGGAGCTCTGCCCCTCGGCCGGCTTCCCCGACGTCGACCAATCGCAGTGGTATCACGGCGCCGTGGACTGGGCGCTCGAGAGCGGCACCATGTCCGGCTACGCCACCGGCCTCTTCGGCCCGGGCGACCCGCTCGCCCGCGAGCAGGCCGCCGCGGTGCTCTACAACCTGCTGGGGGAGGACGCCGACGCCCCGGCCGCCCCGCACGCGGACGTCGACGCCGCGCAGTGGTATGCCCGCGCCGTGGCCTGGGCGGTCTCCGAGGGCGTCATGTCGGGCTACGACGGGGCGACCTTCGGCGTGGGCGACCCGCTCACCCGCGAGCAGTTCGCCGCCGTGCTCGCCAACGCCTGCGGCGCCGACGTCGCCTCGGCCGACCAGTCCCCCTCGACGCCTTCCCCGACGCCGGGGACGTGTCGCCCTGGGCCCGCCGCGCCGTGGCCTGGGCCGTCTCCGGGGGCCTGCTCGAGGGCGAGGAGGCGCCCGGCGGCGGCCGCGCCCTGGCCCCGGGCCGGGCGGTCACCCGAGCCGAGATGGCCGCGATGGCGATGCGCGCCGTGCGCGCCGGCGTGCTCGAGATCGGGTAGCGACAGCGGCGCCCGGCCCCCGACGCGGGGCCGGGCGCCGCGACTTTTCCAGCCCTGCGCCGAGCATGCCATATGGGACGGAACCCGACCCAGTCCCGCCGGATTCCGTCCCATATGGCATGCTCGAGCCGCGCCCCCTTGCCGCTGGTCTCGAGCGCGCCTCACCGCCCCCCGCCCGCCTGCAAAAACGCCCTCCAGTCCATATCTGGCGGCCGCCGCCTGCAAAATCGGGCTTCGGTCCATGGCTTTTTCGGCCCGCCCGCCCGAGCGAATCTCGAATGCCTTAATTGTTATGCGTGGCGCTTTACCCCATGACACGCGCCTTTCCTCGAGGGGCCATTTTTTCATGGACTGAAGGGCGATTTTGCGGACGGCGGCCGCGGGATATGGGCCGAAGCCCGATTTTGCAGATCGCCGCGGCCCCTCGTGCCTGCGCCCTCCTCGATTCCCGCCCCCGCGCCCACGGCGCCCCGCGTGCTACCCTTACGGGGACAGAAAGGATCCCCATGCACGAAGGCGCCACCCTTGTCATACGCCTCGGCTACCGCGGAGCAGGTTTCGCGGGCTTTGCCGAGCAGCCCGGCGGCGTGCGCACGGTCGCCGGAGAGCTTCGCCGTGCGCTCGAGACGGCCCTGCGCCGCCCCTGCGAGCTCACCTGCGCCGGCCGCACGGACGCCGGCGTCCACGCCATCGCGCAGTACGTGAGCGTGCCCGTCTCCCCCGAGGAGGCGCAGCTCCCGGGCACCCGGCTCATGCGCAGCCTCGTGGCGCTCACCCCCGACGACCTCTCGGTCCAGGCCCTCTTCCGCGCGCCCGCAGGCTTCTCGGCTCGCTTCGACGCCCTCGCGCGCAGCTATCGCTACCGCATCGCCGCCTCGGACGCGCGGCCGGTCCTTTCCTGGGACCACGCCTGGTGGTTTCGCGGCTCGCTCGACGCCGCCGCCATGGACGCCGCCGCCCAGGCCCTCGTGGGCGAGCATGACTTCAAGAGCTTCTGCAAGGCCACCTCGGCTGAGGGCAAGCCCACCTGCCGCTACGTGTCACGCCTCTCCGTGGGTCGCGTGACCGAGGCGGGGGAGGAGCTCGTCGCCATCGACGTCACGGGCAACGCCTTCCTGCACAACATGGTCCGCACCATCGCTGGCACGCTCGTGGAGGTGGGCCGCGGCCACCGCGACGCCGCCTGGGTCGCCCGGGCGCTCGAGGCGCGCGACCGAGCCGCCGCCGGGCCCTGCGCCCCCGCGAAAGGCCTCACGTTCGTCGGGGTAGAATACCCCGAGCACACCCTCGCGCCCTGGGAGTGACGGGCGCCCATCAACGAAGGAAGCGCCGTGGATCTGTTCCTGCACGTCCTCGAGCACAGCGTGGGCGACACGCTGCGGCTCGTGCCGTTCCTGTTCATCACCTACCTCGCCATGGAGGCGCTCGAGCACGCCAGCGCCGACCGCGTCCAGGCCGTCGTGGAGCGCTCCGGCAAGGCGGGCCCGGCCGCGGGCGCGCTGCTGGGCGCCGTCCCGCAGTGCGGCTTCTCCGCGATGGCGGCGACGCTCTACGCGGGCCGCGTGGTCACGGCGGGCACGCTCGTGGCCGTGATCCTCTCAACCTCGGACGAGATGATCCCCGTCTTCCTCGCGCACGGCGCTTCGGTCGGCAGCATGCTCGCCATCATGGCGACCAAGGTCGTCGCGGGCATCGTCGTGGGCTTTGCCGTGGACGCGGCCCTGCGCGCCCTGCGCCGCGCCGGCGACGGCCATGCCCACATCCACGAGCTCTGCGAGCGCGCCCACTGCCACTGCGACGACGTCGACCACGCAGAGGGCGGCCACGGCCACGACCATGCGCACGGCCATGGCCGCTGGGCCGTGGTGCGCTCGGCGGCGGTCCACACCGTCCAGGTGAGCGCCTGGATCCTCGCGATCACCTTTGTCTTTGGCCTGGCCATGGAGCTCGTGGGCACCGAGTCGCTCGCGGCCGCCGTCGCCAACCATCCCGTGCGCGCCACCTTCCTCTCCGCGCTGGTGGGCCTGATCCCCAACTGCGCCGCGAGCGTCGCCATCACCGAGCTCTACCTCGAGGGCGCCCTCGCCGCGGGCCCCATGCTCGCCGGCCTTCTCGCCTCGGGGGGCGTGGGCCTGCTGGTGCTCTGGCGCACCAACGTCGACGCCCGCCAGAGCGCCGCCATCACGGCCTTCGTCTACGCCGCGGCCGTCGCCATCGGCCTCGCGGCGAGCGCCCTGGGCGTCACGTTCTAGCCTCCCGTGCCGGCCGGTCTCTCCCGTCAGCTCACGCCGCGCCGCTAGCGAGCACAATCCGGTTCGATTTCCTATAATCAGGGGGACCGGCGCCCCGCGCGCCGGGTCATCGGATGATAAGAGGGCGAGAAGGACGCGCCGCCCGTGACGCGCCGCCCGCCCATTTCCTAGGGAGAAGCCATGCCGAGGAAGCGCGAGAGGTTCGACAGGAGCGACGTTCCGCGCGAGAGCCCGTTTCGCAACGTCATCGGAGCCGTGGTGTGCGTGCTGGTGCTCGTCGCCGCGGCCGTCGTGGTCAAGGTCGTCTGGGATCGCGTGAGCCTGGAGAGCCGCCTGGGTGACGTCGACCTCTCGGACGCCCTCTCCGAGCAGGTCACGCAGGACCTCTCCGAGGGGACCGGCTTCGTCTACTCCGACAGCGCCTTCGAGGAGGCCGTCCTGTTCACCACGGACCCCTCGAGCGAGTCTACGCTCGCATCGGCCCGCGTCATCGCCATCAACATGACGCAGGGCACCGTCGAGCTCGCCAACATCCCCCTCTCCGCCAAGGTCGACTTCGAGAACTCTGCCACGCTCGCGGACGTCTTCGCGCGCTCGGGCGCGGACGCCGCGGTCGAGGCGCTCTCCGCGGCGGTGGGCATCACCTTCGAGCACGTGGTCGTCTCGTCCCAGGACGCGCTGACGGCGGCGACGGCGCTCGCGGGCGCCGGCGTCACCGACGTCGCCCGCGAGTCGCCCGACCTGCTCAGCACGCTGCGCACGGACATGAGCGCCTCAGAGCTCGTCTCCCTGGCCGAGACGCTCGCCTCCCTGGGCGCCTCCGCCGCGACGCCGTTCGACGCCCCCGTGGTGGCCGAGACCGTCACGGACGCGGACGGCAACGTCACGGAGACGGGCGCCCAGCTCATCGACAAGACCCAGCTCGCGATCGCCCTCGGGCTGCTGGTGTCGCCGGCGTAGCCGGCCCCGCCGCGACGCACTGTGCTCATTTTGCCAAGGCGCCCCCAAGACGCCACGGCCCGGCCGTCCCGCTGATACCCTAGGAGACGTGATTTCGCACGTTGCCTGTGGCAAGCGGGAGGACGCGGGTCAGTGTCGCACTACACGCCAACAACACCCATGGTCTCGGTTCTCATGGCGTCGCATGACGCCGAGAAGACCGTGCGACGCTGCATGGAGAGCCTCCAGGGCCAGACGCTGGGCAACTTCGAGCTGATAGCCGTCGACACCGGCTCGTCCGACGGCACCGTCCGCCAGCTCGACGCCCTCTCCGAGCGCGACATGCGCATCGAGGTGGTGCGCGCGGACGGCTGCTCGCGCGCCGAGGCCCTCGACCTCGCGCTCGGACGCGCGCGCGGGACCTACGTCCTCGTGATGGACGAGGACGGCTGGGCCGACCGCACCCTGCTCGAGGAACTCGTCGGCATGGCCGAGAAGGACGCGCTCGAGATGGTCGTCGGCGGCTTCGCCCTCACGCTCGTGGCCCCCGGCGGCCGTCGCTCCGAGGCGATGGTCTGCGCAGAGCGCGCCGTCTACCCGCTCCAGCACGACTTCCGCGCCGGCGCCTGGGAGCTCTTCGCCGAGGGCCTGCTGCTGCCCACCTGCGCCAAGCTCTTCTCGCGCGCGCTTCTCGAGGAGTGCGGTGCGCGCTTCTCCGTCGGCGGGCGGTTCGGCCACTCCTTCGTGCTCGCGTGCCTGGGCGACGTCGAGCGGGTGGGCGTGCTCGGGGAGAGCCGCTACCACGTGACGCGCCGCCTGCCCGTCGCCTCCGGGAGCGCCTTCGTGGAGCGCTGCTACCACCGCCTCGACGAAGGGCACACCGACCTGCTGGGCCTGTACCGCCACTGGGGCCTCGAGGGGGACGCGGCGAGCATGGAGATGCTCCAGAACCGCTACGTCGAGCAGCTGGCCAGCTGCATCGAGGTCACGTGCGGCCGCGGGAGCCGCGTGCCCTCCGCCGACCAGCGCCGGATCGTGGCCGAGATGATCGACACGGACCGCGCCCAGGTCGCCGCCAGCGTGGCGCATCCCCGCGACAACGCCGTGCGCGCCCTGCTCGCGCCCATCCGCGCGCACAACGCCTCGCTCATCTGCGTCCAGACGCGGCTGCTGTCGCTGGTCCGCCCCAGCCTGGCCAGCGCGGTGCCGGACCTCTTCGTCTAGGGCGGGGCGGCTCCCTGGCCGTTGTTGCCCCCTCCGGGGGACCATAACGACTTCCGACCCGAGGTTCTTCTCGCCTGCTCGCCCGTTGTTGTCCCCGCGCGGGGACAACAACGCCCCGCGCCCCATCCCGCCTGCGCTACACTGTGCCCAGCCCGCCCCGTCCGGAAGGAACGCCATGCTCACGCCGCGCACCCAGCGCATCAAGGACAGCCTCTTTGCCCGTCCCCGCCAGATCTCGCTCGAGCGCGCGCTGCTCTACCGCGAGAGCTACCTGCAGACGGAGGGCGAGCCGCCGGTCATGCGCCGGGCGCGGGCCTTCGCCCACCTCCTTCAGAACCACCTGATCGTGCTCGACGGGGACGACCTGCTCGCGGGCAACCGCACGCCCACGCCGCGCGCCGGCGTGCTCTCGCCGGAGATGTCCCCGTACTGGATCATGGACGAGCTCGACCAGTTCCCGGTGCGCCCGCAGGACACCTTCGAGATGTCCGAGAAGGACAAGCGCACGTACCGCGAGGTGCTCTACCCCTTCTGGGCCGGTCGCAGCCTCAACGACTGGTACCGTGCCCACCGCCCGGACGACGTGGCGCAGGCCGAGGCCGAGCGCGTCTTCGCGGTGGCGCAGACCGACAAGGGCCAGGGCCACATCATCGCCGACATCCCGGAGGTGCTCGAGCGCGGCCTGGGCGGCGTGCTCGGCGAGGTCGAGGCCCGGCGCGCGGAGGCCCCGGACAACGACTTCCTGCGCGCGGGCGAGCTCTGCGTCCGGGCGACGATCGACTACGTCCGCCGCTACGAGCGCGCGGTCCGCGCCGCGTCGGAGGGCCGCGAGCCGGACGACGCCGCGGCCCGGGTGGCGCCCGCGGCCACGCCGGAGCGCCGAGCCGAGCTGGCGCGCCTGGCCGGCGTGCTCGCCCACGTGGCGACCGAGCCCTGCCGCGACCTCTACGACGCCCTGCAGCTGACCTGGCTCGTCTGCGTGGCGCTGCAGCACGAGTCCAACGCGAGCTCCATCAGCCTGGGCCGCATGGACCAGTACCTCCTGCCGTACTGGCGCGCGAGCGTGGCGGCCGGCGCGAGCGAGGCCGAGGTCCGCGAGCTGCTGCAGTGCTTCTACCTCAAGACCAACACCGTCGTCTTCGTGCGCTCCACCGAGAGCGCGCGCTTCTTCGCGGGCTTCCCCACAGGCTACAACCTCGTGGTGGGCGGCGTGGACGCCGCGGGCGACGACGCCACGAGCGAGCTCTCCGAGCTGCTGCTCGACCTCCAGAAGGACACGCGCCTGCCCCAGCCCAACCTGAGCGTGCGCGTGCACGCGGGCTCGCCCGACGCGCTGCTGCGCAAGGCCGCCGAGGTCATCCGCCTGGGCGACGGGCTGCCCCAGTGCTTCAACGACGAGGTCAACGTCGAGTCCTTCGTGCGCCGCGGGGTGAGCCTGGCCGACGCGCGCGACTACGCGGTCGTGGGCTGCGTGGAGCTCTCCATCCCCGGCCGCATGTACGGCCTGCACGACATCTGCATGTTCAACATGATGCGCTGCCTGGAGCTGGCCATGACGGGGCACCCCGAGGGCTTCTCGTCCTACGAGGACCTCGAGGCGGAGGTCGCGCGCACGATCGACCGCTACGTCGCGCTCATGGCGCGCGGCTGCAACGTCTGCGACGAGGCGCACCGCGAGACCTCGCCCACGCCGCTGCTCTCCGTGCTCGTGCACGACTCGCTCGAGCGCGGCGCGGACATCACCTCCGGCGGCGCGCGCTACAACCCCTCCGGCGTCCAGGGCGTGGGCACCGCAAACCTCGCCGACTCGCTGTACGTGGTCAAGAAGGCCGTCTTCGAGGACGGGGCGCTCTCCTGGGGCGAGCTGCTCGCAATGCTCGAACGCGACTGGTCCGGCCCGGGCGACGAGGCCTGGCGCCAGCGCTTCGTCAACCGCTACGCCAAGTACGGCAACGACGTCGACGAGGTGGACCAGATCGGTCGGCGCTTCCTCGCTCACTACGGCGCCGAGGTCGAGAAGTACGAGAACCCCCGCGGCGGTCACTTCCAGCCGGGCAGCTACACCGTCTCGGCCCACATCCCGCTGGGCGCGGCGGTGGGCGCCACGCCGGACGGCCGCCACGCCGGCGAGCAGCTGGCGGACGGCGGTCTCTCGCCGATGGTCGGGCGCGACAAGAACGGCCCCACCGCGAGCCTGCTCTCGGTCTCCAAGCTCGAGAACGTGCGCGACACCAACGGATCTCTGCTCAACGTCAAGTTCTCTCCGTCCACGCTCGAGGGCGAGGCGGGCCTTGCGCGCCTGGTGGCGTACCTGCGCAGCTTCTGCCGCCTGGGCATCCAGCACATCCAGTTCAACGTGGTCGACCGCGCCACGCTGGTCGACGCGCAGGAGCACCCCGAGAACCACCGCGACCTCGTGGTGCGCGTGGCGGGCTACTCCGCGATGTTCGTCGAGCTCGCGCGAGCCATCCAGGACGACATCATCAACCGCACCGAGCACACCCTGGGCTGAGCATGGCAGCGTCTTCGGCTCAGGGCGCCGCCCCCGTCGCCACGGTCACCAACGTCCAGCGCTTCTCGCTGCACGACGGCGGCGGCATCCGCACGGTGGTCTTCCTCAAGGGCTGCCCCTTCCGCTGCCCGTGGTGCTGCAACCCCGAGAACCTCTCGACCGAGCCGGAGGTCTCCTTCAAGGAGCGCCTCTGCATCCGCTGCTCGCCGCGCCCGGGCGGTGGGCCGTGCGCCACGGCGCCCGAGGACTGCCCCACGGGGGCCAAGGAGCTTCTCGGCCGCCCGCGCACCGTCGACGACCTCGTGGCGGAGGTCGCGCGCGACCGCGCCTTCTACGAGGAGAGCGGCGGGGGCGTGACGGTCTCGGGCGGGGAGTGCCTGCTGCGGCAGGACTTCCTGTGCGCCTTCCTCGAGGCGTGCCGCGCGCAGGGCCTCTCCACGGCCGTCGAGACCACGCTCGCGCTGCCGCTTGCGGACCCGGCGCGCCTGGTCGCAGCCTGCGACGTCCTTCTCGTCGACTTCAAGATCGCGGACCGTGCGAAGAGCCTCGAGGTCACGGGCATCGATCCGGACGTGCGCGACGCCAACCTCCGCGACGTCCAGGACCTGGGCGCCCGCGTGGTCGCGCGCATGCCGATCATCCCCGGCTTCACGGACGACGCGGCGTGTGTGGACGCCAACGTCCGCCGCATCGCCGAGCTGGGCCTGCGCCGCGTGGACGTGCTGCCGTTCCACCAGCTGGGGGAGGGGAAGTACGACTCGATCGGGCGCGACTACGAGATGCGCGGCGTGCCCCAGCTCACCGACGCCGACGTCGCGGGCGTGGTCGCGCGCTGCGAGGCCGCCGGGCTGGCGACCGTGGTCCACGGGGAGTAGCCGGGCCCCGCGGCCCCGCGTCCTTCTCGGCCCTCACGTACTTCTCGCCCGTTTTTGGAGGGTATGTACACCCCGCCTTGAGGTATGTACACCCGCCGATTTTGGGTTGGTTGCAAACGCGCAGGTAGGCGAGCTGCCGAGAAGAACGAGCGGGCCGGGCGGTGTACACACCCTCAAGGGCGGGTGTACATACCCTCAGGGGGCCCGTCCCGCTATTCCCTGCGCTACACGCGTCCGCCGCGCAGCCGGCGCCGCAGCACGTCCACGGCGAACCCCAGGCCGTTCGCGCGCACGCGATAGAGCGCCTCGCGCCCGAGCCGCACGTAGTAGCCCGCCCCGCCCGTCCGCGGCGCCTTGATCCCGCGCACGCGCGCGAACAGGCGCTTGCCCGCCGGGCTGATGAGCGAGCTCTTCATCACGAGCGCCTCGTCCATCCGCGCGAACGACCGCTCCAGCAGCTCGCGCACGCCCGGGGCGTCCTCCCCGGCGCCGCTCACGGTTATCAGCGCGTAGTTGACGCCGCGCAGCGCGAGCGCCTCGAGCACGCGCGCGTCGGTCACGCCCGCCCGCTCGGCGGCGTCCATCATGTCGTTCCAGCGCTCGAGCGGCACGAGCGGGGAGCGCGCCGCGAAGCCTTCGGCCTCGTCGAGGTCGCGCTCGTGGTAGCAGTAGCCGGGCCGGTCGATGTAGACGATGCGGTCGGTGCGGCAGAGCGTCTCCACGAGGAAGGGGTTGTCCGCCCAGCCAGCGCCCGGGATCTCGAGGAAGCGGATGCCCCGCTCGACGAGGTACCCGCGGCGGTACAGTGCCGACCAGATGGCGGGGTGGTGCAGCATCAGCTCGATCCCGTCCCCGACAGCGAAGGGCTGCGAGTCGGGGCAGACGCGGCCCTGGTGGGGGCAGCTCACGCGCGTGGGCGCCCCGCCGTCCTCGCCGGGGAAGACGCGCCAGTAAGGCGCCTTCACCACGTCCACGCCCGCGGTGCCGTCGTAGCACGCGGCGCACATGAGGAGCCCCTCGATCCAGTCCGGCTCCACGGTGTCGTCCGGCTCCACGATGGCGACCCACGCCCCGCGCGCCACGCCGATCCCCCGGTTGCACGAGGCGCCGTAGCCCTCGTTGGGCTTGTCGATGATCACGTAGCGCGCGTCGCGTGCCGCGCGGGCGCGCGCGATGGCGGCGGACCCGTCCGTGGACCCGTCGTTCACGCAGATGATCTCGAGCTCGCGGTGCGTCTGGGCCTCCACGCTCCGCAGGCACGCGTCGAGCGTCGACTCCACGTTGAAGATGGGGATGACAACGGAGACGAGGTCGTGCACGGTGGGTGTGGAGGTGGTGCTCATGTGCCCCCTGTCTTTGGGCTCGCGCGGACGTACCCTATACTATACGGCGGATGCGACGGCATGCCGAGAAGTACGTCGCGCGGCAGCGACCACGGGAGGGGAGGGACCAATGAGGCGCCTGGCCATCGTCATCGTGACGTTCAAGCGGCAGGAGCTGCTCTCCGGCCTCCTCGACTCGATTCTGGCCCTCACCGAGGCGCCGTGGCGCGTGGTCGTGGTCGACAACGAGAACTCCCCGGCCACGGGGGAGCTGGTCGCGGGCTTCGCGCGGCGCATCGACGCGCAGTGGCCGCCCTCCGACGACGGCCCGGACTCCGCGGGCGGCGCCTCGCGCGTGGTCTACGACCCGATGGAGGAGAACACCGGCGGGTCCGGCGGCTTCTCCGAGGGCGTGCGCCGCGCCTTCGAGCTGGGCGCGGAGTGGTTCTGGGTCATGGACGACGACGTCGCCGTGCTGCCCGAGGGCCTCGAGGTGCTCGGGCGCTGGAGCGGCGAGGCCGACGCCGTCATGGGCCAGCGCCGCGACTTCGACGGCGGCCACTTCTTCTGGCAGCACCGCTTCTGGCCGCGGCTCGCGATCTACAACCCGCTCTCGCGCGACGCGTGGCGGCCGGGCGAGCGCTTCAAGCTCGCCAACGCCCTCTGCTTCGAGGGCGGGTGCTTCTCGCGCCGCGTGGTCGAGAAGATCGGGCTGCCCGACGCCCGCTTCTTCATCTACCTGGACGACGCCCTCTACGGCTACCTGGCGAGCAAGGTCTGCGACGTCTACTACGTGCCGGACTACGTCCTCTCCCGCCGCCGCGAGGTGGCCAACAAGGGGATCGGCTCGGTCCGCCAGCTCAACTCCACGTCCGACATGACGCGCTACTACATCACGCGCAACCGCGGCTACCTGGCCCGATACTTCAAGCTCTACGGCGACTACTCCGCGCCCGGCTTCGCCTTGGGCACGCTGCTCACCTTCGCCAAGGAGCTCGTGCGCCTGCTGATCGTGGACCGCAGCCACCTGAGAAGCGGCATGGCGCGCCTCGTCGCCGGCCACCGCGACGCCCGCAAGATCTTGCACGACCCCGCCTGGGAGCCCATGCCGCCCCTGGCCTAGCGCGCGGCACTACCCGGGTCCGTCCCGCGTCGGCAAGGCGTACAATAGAGAGTTGCCGATACGACCTGCGAGAGGGGAAGGCCTGTGGCCGAGAAACGCGACTTTCTTGACGAACTCATCGACCTGCAGAGCGACTGGCGGGCGCTCTCCGACCTGCCGAGCTCCATGGTGAGTTCGCTCGTTGACGACCCCGAGAACCGCAAGGTCTTCAACCCGGCGGACTACAAGGAGAAGCCCTTCGCCAACTCCAACCGCTGCCTGCGCGTGGCCGCCGACCGCGACGACGTGTGCTCGAAGTGCCTCGACGTCTGCCCGGTCACCAACGCGCTCAGGATCCACAAGAAGTCGGTCATCATCGGCGACGACTGCCGCAAGTGCGGCCTGTGCGCGGCGGTGTGCCCCACCGAGACCTACTCCACGCGCCACCACACGCCCCGCCAGCTCTACGACCAGATCGCCCGCGCGGCCTCTGCCTACGAGCAGTGCTACGTCACCTGCACCCGCGCGCTCAAGCGCCTGCCGCGCGGCAACGAGGTCGTGCTTGCCTGCGTGGGCTCGGTTCCGCGCGACCTGTGGTTCTCGCTCATGGCGGACTACGACAACATCAGCATCTACCTGCCCGTGGGCATCTGCGACCGCTGCCGCACCACCACCGGCGAGGAGGTCTACTCCGACGCCATCGCCACGGCGGAGGAGTGGGCGGACGCCGCGATGGGCCTCGAGGTCGACGAGGCCGCGATGACCCACGAGTACACGCGCGCCTACAAGCGCAGCCAGTTCGTGAGCGGCGCGCTCCACTCAGCGGAGCGCCTGGTCACGCGCACAAACCCCGCGCTCGCGGGCGCCCAGGCGGTGGCCAAGAAGATCTCCGACCACTCCAAGCGCCTCGACCAGCTCCAGCGCGACCTCGAGGCCGCCGTGGGCGCCAAGACCTCCAGCAACCGCCAGCGCTATCTCACGCAGGGCCGCAAGCTCATGATGGGCTCGCTCCAGCGCGACGAGGGCCTGGCGGACTTCGTGAAGCTCGAGGTCCCCGTGTGCGACTCGAGCCTGTGCACCATGTGCGGCGAGTGCGCCAAGACGTGCACCACGCATGCCATCGACGTCGACAAGCAGGGCAACGTCACCGTGCGCAGCGCCTACTGCGTGAGCTGCGGCGCCTGCGTGACCGTATGCGAGGACGGCGCCCTTTCGATGGAGCCCATGGACGTGCGCGAGCTGGTGATCCCCGACAAGCTGACCGAGGAGGTCCGGCGCAGGAAGGCCCAGGCCAAGGCCAAGGCAAACGAGTACAAGGAGCTGGGCAAGAAGCAGCTCGACCGCGTGGCGGACGTCCTGGAGAAGCTCGATGACGGCTCCGGGGACGCCGGGGCGAAGAACCAGTAAAGGAGAAGAACGTGTCGCTTTCCATTGGCATCGTGGGCCTGCCCAACGTGGGCAAGTCGACCCTGTTCACCGCGCTCACGCGCAAGGGCGGCCTGGCCGCGAACTACCCCTTCGCGACGATCGACCCCAACGTGGGCATCGTCGACGTGCCCGACGAGCGCCTGGGCAAGCTCGCCGAGATCGTCCACCCCGGCCGCATCGTGCCCGCGACGGTGGAGTTCGTGGACATCGCCGGCCTGGTCAAGGGCGCCAACGAGGGCGAGGGCCTCGGCAACCAGTTCCTCGCCAACATCCGCGAGACCGACGCCATCTGCGAGGTCGTGCGCTACTTCAAGGACCCCAACGTCATGCGCGAGGTCGGTCGCGTGGGCGAGTTCGTCGACCCCGCGGGCGACGCCGACACCATCATGACCGAGCTCATCCTCGCCGACATCCAGACCCTCGAGAAGCAGCTCCCCAAGCTCGAGAAGGACGCCAAGCGCGAGAAGGACCTCGCCACCAAGCTCGACGTGGCGAAGCGGGCGCTCGCCTGGCTCAACGACGGCAAGCGCGCCGCCACGATGGAGATGACCGACGAGGAGCGCGCCGCGGCCAAGGGCCTGTTCCTGCTCACGATGAAGCCGATGCTCTATGTGGCCAACGTGGACGAGGACGCCCTGGGCGAGGAGCTCGAGCCCATCGACGGCGTGACGCCGATCCCCATCTGCGCCAAGGTCGAGGCCGAGCTCTCCGAGCTCGACCCGGAGGAGGCCGCCGAGTACCTCTCCGACCTGGGCCTCGAGAAGAGCGGCCTCGAGACGCTCGCGCAGGCGGCCTACCGCCTGCTGGGCCTGCAGAGCTATTTCACCGCGGGCGAGATGGAGGTCAAGGCCTGGACCGTGCGCATCGGCGCCAAGGCCCCCGAGGCCGCCGGCGTCATCCACTCCGACTTCGAGCGCGGCTTCATCAAGGCCGAGGTCGCGAGCTACGAGGACTACATCGAGCTCGGCGGCGAGGCCGGCTGCAAGAACGCCGGCAAGCTGCGCATCGAGGGCAAGGACTACGTGGTCCAGGACGGCGACGTGATGCACTTCCGCTTCAACGTGTAGAGGCGCGGGCGGGCGATAAGAACGGCGCGGGCCGCGGGTCGAGGTTCTTCTCGGCCGCGCGGCCCTTTTTGCTGCCGTGGGGCTCGCTATCGAAAACGCCGCCATGGCACGCGGGCCCCTGCCACGGCGCCCGATTCGATAGCACGACTCCGGCCCCGCTATCAAAAACGCCGCCGTGGCACAGGTTCCCGTGCCACGGCGGCGAATTCGATAGCGGGGCCGGTCGCGCCTGCGGGCCGGCCGTCCTTCTCGGCGCTAGCCCTGGTCGGTGCCCAGGACCACGATGACGTCATAGGTGGTGGTGTAGGCGCCGGTGTTCTGCGAGACGCTGGACTGCGCCACGCCGAGCGTCTCCGCCACGCCGAGGGCCGCCGCCAGCGAGTCGTCGTTGTAGTAGATCCTTGTGACGTCGTTGCCGCTCTCGGACGCGTTGCCGGCGTCGGCCTCGAAGCCCAGCGAGGCCAGGTTCTCGGCGATGCTGCCCGCGAGGCCGTTGATGCCGGAGGCGTTGAGGACGCTCACCGACCCCGTGTACGAGGGCTCCACGGAGCCGTCGGTCCCGTCGGAGTCGGAGATGTTGGAGCCCCCGCCGATCGAGCCCGCCACGCCCGCGGTGAAGTCCTGGCTGGCGTCGGAGTAGGGGGACTCGCCGGCCTTGACGCGCTCCATCATCTCGCCCCAGGCGGCCTCGTCGGGAATCTCGTACCAGAGGTCGTTGATGTACTCGGAGATGGTGGGCGTCTGGCCCGAGTAGATGTTGTTGTCGGCGTCCAGGCCGCGGAACTGCCCGACGAGGCCCACGATGTCGAGGGCGCTGAAGTCGGTGGTCACGCTGTCGGCGAGCTCGGAGACCGTGGCGGCCATGGTGGTGAGGTCGCCCAGCGCGAGGACCTTCTTGACGATGGCGGCGATCACCATGCGCTGGTTGGCGGCGCGGTAGAAGTCGCCCCCGCCGTAGTCGTCGTAGGCGTGGCGCGCGCGGCACAGCGCGAGCGCCTGCTCGCCGTTCAGGGTCTGGGTGCCCGCGGGCAGGTCGATGACGGCGTAGTCGTCGTGGACCGCGACGGGCAGCGTGACCTCGATGCCGCCGATGGTGTCGACGATCGAGGTGAGCTGCTCGAAGTCCACCTCGGCGTAGTGCGAGATGTCCACGTCCGCAAACTCCGAGACGACCTCGGTCATGTAGGCCGCCCCGCCGATGGCGTAGGCGTCGTTGATCTTGCGCTCGCCGTTCACGCCCATGTCAACGAGGGTGTCGCGCGGGATCGAGACGAGGGTGACCTTCTGTCCCGGCGGGTCCACGCGCGTGAGGATGATGGTGTCGGCGCGGAAGTTCGACGTGTCCGCGCCCCATTCCTCGGCGCGCCCCTCGCTCTTGTCGACGCCCAGCAGCAGCATGTAGAACGGCTGCTGGGGCTCGGTGGCCACGAGCTGCTGGCGCAGCTCGTCGGTGACCACGTCCTTGTCGCTCAGGCGACCGTTGAGGTCGGCGAGCCACAGGCCCAGGGCCGTTCCCGTGCCCGCGAGAACCACGAGCACGGTGACGAGAAGAACGCGCGCGACGCGACCCGCCCCCTTCTTGCGACGGCGGCGCGTGTAGGCCTCGACCCCGTCGGCGCGCGACGGCGCCTGGTATGCGGAGCCGCCCGACGACGCCCCCGACCTGCGCGACGTGCGCGGCTCGGCGACGGCCCGGGAGTGGGCGCTGGCTGTTCCGTAACGGCTCTCTGAGAGGCGCGCCTGCTCGGCGCTCGTCATGCGTTTATGCGATTTTTTATTGGCCACGATGGACCTCTCCGTCGTTGTGGGGCGCAGGGCCCCGCGAGCAGCGTCAAGACAACCTCAGCATCATACGAAAACAAGATGTAAGGTGCATGAAGGGACGCATATTCGACCTTTTTCTTTCGAAAATGCAATAATACATGCGTTTGTGCGCATAAAATCGTTCCCAGGAGCCAAGAGGAAGAGGACACATGAGCGAGGCCACCCCCAAGCAGTTCGTGGCGGTTCTGGACTTTGGCGCCCAGTACGGGCAGCTGATCGCGCGCCGCGTGCGCGACCTGCACGTGTACTCGGAGATCGTGCCGTGCGACATCCCTGCCGACGAGCTCGCCGCCATGAGGCCCTCCGCGCTGATCCTCTCGGGCGGCCCCGCGAGCGTCTACGCCGAGGACGCGCCCAAGATCGACCCGGGCATCCTCGAGCTGGGCGTGCCGGTGCTGGGCTTTTGCTACGGCCACCAGATCATGGCCGTGACGCTGGGCGGCGAGGTCGCGCACTCCGAGGTGGGCGAGTACGGGCCGGCCTCCATCAGGCGCAGCGGCGAGTCCGCGCTGTTCGCGGGCACGCCCGACGAGCAGACCGTGTGGATGAGCCACCGCGACGCGGTGAGCCACGTGCCCGAGGGCTTCGTCGTCACGTCGAGCACGGACGTGTGCCCCGTGGCGTCCATGGAGTGCGCCGAGCGCAAGCTCTTCTCGACCCAGTTCCACCCCGAGGTGCGCCACACCGAGCACGGCCGCGCGCTGCTGGAGAACTTCCTTTTTGGCATCTGCGGGCTCGACGCCACCTGGACCATGGACAACATCATCGAGGAGAAGGTCGCGGAGATCCGCGCGCAGGTGGGAGACCGCAAGGTCATCCTGGGCCTTTCCGGCGGCGTGGACTCCTCCGTGGTGGCCGCGCTCGTGCACCGCGCGATCGGCGACCAGCTGACCTGCGTCTTCGTGAACCACGGGATGCTGCGCAAGGGCGAGCCGGAGATGGTCGAGGAGGTCTTCCGCGACCAGTTCCAGGTGCCGCTCGTTCACGTCCACGCCGAGCGCCGCTACGAGCGCCTGCTCGCCGGCGTGACCGAGCCGGAGGAGAAGCGCCGCCGCATCGGCTCGGAGTTCTGGAAGGTCTTCTTCGACGAGGCCCAGCGCATCGGCGGCGTGGAGATGCTCGCCCAGGGCACCATCTACCCGGACATCATCGAGTCCGGCGCGCGCAAGACCGGCGGCAAGGCCTCCACGATCAAGAGCCACCACAACCTGATCCCGTTCCCCGAGGGCGTGCACTTTGACCTCATCGAGCCGCTCGACCACTTCTTCAAGGACGAGGTGCGCGAGCTGGGCGTGGCGCTGGGCCTTCCGGACCGCATGGTCTACCGCCAGCCGTTCCCGGGCCCGGGCCTGGCCATCCGCATCATCGGCGAGGTGACCTCCGAGAAGCTCGAGGTCCTCAAGAACGCCGACGCCATCGTGCGCGAGGAGCTCGACGCCTACAACGAGCGCCTCTTCGATCAGACGGGCGAGCGCAACTCCGAGCACAGCTGCTGGCAGTACTTCGCCGTGCTGCCGGACATCCGCTCCGTGGGCGTCATGGGCGACGAGCGCACCTACGCGCGCCCGGTGATCGTGCGCGCCGTGGAGTCGAGCGACGCGATGACCGCGGACTGGGCGAAGCTGCCCTACGACGTGCTGGGCCGTATCTCCAGCCGCATCGTGGCCGAGGTCCCCGGCGTGAACCGCGTGGTCTACGACGTCACTCCGAAGCCTCCCGCCACAATCGAGTGGGAGTAGGAATTTAATCTTACGATTAAGAAAACAGTACAAAGATTTTATTATACTAAGGCGGAGCCACTCTAATCTGCGGCTCCGCCTTCTCCGTCCGACCTCCCGTTGTCGCCCTCCCGAGAGGACAACAACGCCGCCGATTCCGCAGAACCGTCCGCTTTGGGTCCGGTTCTTGTACCCTGCAGAGGACAAGAACGTCAAGCGGTCAGCCCAACCCAAGGAGCCCCCATGAAGGCGCTCGTGCACGGCGGATGGCTGCTGGGCTGCCCGTGCAAAAGTGCCTGTCCCCTTTGCACGGTTCGGGTATGCTAGGGAACCTTGCACGCAACCGTTTGGAGCCACAGACATATGGACATCATCGCCACGCTCGCCGAGGAACTCGGCCTCAAGCCGGAGGCCGTCGCCGCCGCGGTCCAGCTCATCGACGAGGGCAACACCATCCCCTTCATCGCGCGCTACCGCAAGGAGGCCACGGGCGGCATGGACGACGTCGCCCTGCGCACCCTCGACGAGCGCCTCGCCTACCTGCGCAACCTCGAGAAGCGCAAGGCCGACGTCATCACGCTCATCGAGGCCCAGGGCAAGCTCACGCCCGAGCTCGAGGAGCAGATCCGCTCCGCCACCCAGCTCCAGCGCGTGGAGGACCTCTACAAGCCCTACCGCAAGAAGCGCCTGACGCGCGCGCAGAAGGCGCGCGAGGCCGGGCTCGAGCCGCTCGCCAACATGATCTTCATGCAGGTGGCCGCCAAGGGCTCGGCGCTCGACGAGGCGGCGCGCTTCGTGACGCCGGAGGCGGCCGAGGCGGGCTTCGACACGCCGGAGAAGGCCCTCGCCGGCGCCGCCGACATCGTGGCGGAGGTCGTGGCCGAGGATGCCGAGAACGTGGCCGACCTGCGCGACTTCACGCTGGCCACGGCCGACATCGTGTCCGAGGCCGTGGACGCGGACGAGAAGACCCCCTACGAGCCCTACTACGACTTCGCCGAGCCGGCGTGCAAGATCCCCAACCACCGCGTGCTGGCCATCGACCGCGGCGAGCGCGAGGAGAAGCTCCGCGTGCGCGTGCGCGTGGACGACGCAGCTGCCGTCGCGCGCCTGGCCGCCCGCTGGCCGCGCCGCAGCGGCGTCTTCGCGCCGGTCCTGGATGCCGCCATCGCCGACGGCTACAAGCGCCTCATGGCCCCCTCGCTCGAGCGCGAGGTCCGCGCCAGGCTCACGGTGCGAGCCCAGACCGACGCCATCGGCGTCTTCGCCAAGAACGTCGAGAGCCTGCTCTCCGCCCGCCCCGTGCGCGGCGCCCGCGTGATCGCGCTCGACCCGGGCTTCCGCACGGGCTGCAAGGTGGCCGTGCTGGACGAGTACGGCACCCTGCTCGACCACGGCGTGGTCTACCCCACGGTGCCGCGCCGCGACGTGGCCGGCACCAAGCGCGAGCTCGCGCGCCTCGTGAGCCGCTACCGCATCAACACCATCGTCATCGGCAACGGCACGGCGAGCCGCGAGACCGAGGAGGTGGTCTCCGAGTTCATCGCCGAGTCGGCGCCCGACCTGCGCTACACCATCGTCAACGAGGCGGGCGCCTCGGTCTACTCCGCCTCCGAGCTCGCGAGCCAGGAGTACCCCGACCTCGACGTCACCACGCGCGGCGCCATGAGCCTGGGCCGCCGCCTGCAGGACCCGCTCGCCGAGCTCGTGAAGATTCCGCCCCAGTCCATCGGCGTGGGCCAGTACCAGCACGACCTCGACCAGGCGGAGCTCGCCCGCACCCTGGGCAACGTGGTGGAGGACGTCGTCAACCGCGTGGGCGTGGACGTCAACACCGCGAGCGCGAGCCTGCTCGGCTACGTCTCGGGCATCACCGCCGCCGTGGCGCGAAACATCGTGGCCTACCGCGAGGAGAACGGCCCCTTCACGGACCGCCGCCAGCTCAAGAAGGTCCCCAAGCTCGGCCCCAGGGCCTATCAGAACGCGGCGGGCTTCCTGCGCGTGAGCGGCGGCGCCAACCCGCTCGACGCCACGGCGGTGCACCCGGAGAGCTATCCCGTGGCGCAGGCACTGCTCGAGCGCGCCGGCGTGACCGAGAAGGACCTCGCGCGCGGCGGCATCCCCGATATCAAGCAGCGCCTGGGCAACGTCGCCCTGCTCGCCGGCGAGCTCGGCTGCGGCGTCATGACGCTGGCCGACATCGTCTCCGAGCTGGAGAAACCCGGCCGCGACCCGCGCGACGACGCCCCCGAGGTGGTCTTCAGCCGCGCGGCGCTCTCGATCGACGACCTCGAGCCCGGCATGGAGCTCACGGGCACCGTGCGCAACGTCGTGGACTTCGGCGCCTTCGTCGACGTGGGCGTCCACCAGGACGGCCTCGTGCACATCTCCAAGATGGCCCGGCGCTTCGTCAAGCACCCGAGCGACGTCGTGGCGGTGGGGGACACCGTCACGGTCTGGGTCGAGCGCGTGGACCGCGACCGCGGCAAGATCTCGCTCACGATGGTGCCGGGCAAGTAGCGCGCGCCGCCGAGAAGAACGTCGGGCCGGCGGACGACCGGGATGCCGGGCGGGCGGCTAGGCCGCGGCGGTCGCGACGATGGGTGCGGTGCCGGTCAGGTCGCAGGCGGCGAGCGGATAGGCGCGGATGGCGGGGTCGTCGTAGGTGGCGTGGTAGTAGGTGAGCGAGCCCGCCGAGAAGCAGCTGGTGTAGAGGGTCTTCTCGTAGGTGCCGTTGCCCATCCTGGCCACGCCGTCGGGGACCGCCGCCGCGCCGAGCGTGCGGAAGAGGCGCGTGACGTTGGCCTTCTCGTCGCTCTGCGCGGGATAGTGGGCGTTCACGAACGCCGCGCGCACGAAGCGGGCCGGACCGCCGTAGTCTCCGGGCAGGCCCTGGACGCCTACGCCCGAGCCAAAGGGCCTGAGCTCGGCGCGGCCCCAGCCGGCCGCTGCGGGCAGGCCGTCGGTGAGCATGAGGTAGTTGCGCAGGTTCTGGCGGTGCCAGCCGAAGTCGGGCTCGTTGGTGAGCACGTCGACGTCATCCTCCCAGACCTTGAGGCCGCCCTCTAGGCACTCCACTACGACGCTGCCGGTCGCATCGCCCACGATCCAGTGGAGGTTGGCCACGGGCAGCTGCTCGTTGACCGGCTTGGCCACCACGGTCACGTGTGTCAGCGCGGTGCGCAGCTCCGCGAGCGTCGAGAAGTTCCGTGCGACCCAGTAGGGGAACTCATAGGCCGCCACGTTGGTGGTGCCGTCCACGGCTGCGGCAGCGTAGCGCGCGCTCTGCGGGAAGTTGAGGCCCGCGATGGCGAGTCCCGCGTCGTTGCCGCAGTCGAAGTAGAGCGGGATGCCCGCCACGACGATGCCCATGCCGATAACGGCGTGCCCGCGCGCGGGGTCCCCGGGACGCTCGAAGGCAGTCGGGACCTGGGCCGCCGGGGGCGTCACGACCACCTTCTCCCCATAGCCCTGGGTCCAGTCCAGGTTTCGTCCGAAGAACATGGCGCCGGTCTTGTCGGTGAAGCGGATGCCCGTGCACATAGGGCCGCTCCCTTCTCGTCGGCGGCGGGGCCGCAGGCGCGCGTGGGGAAGTTGGAGTCGTTGTAGCTGAAACGAAGCTCAGAATTCGGTAGATGGCGCGCTGGGTAGGCGAACGGGGGATAAATGGTCGCCAGCGGGTACCCGGGCCCCCATTTGAGACAATAGGGACAGGTTCGTTTGTCTCATGCGCGCGCGTTGGAGGTGCCATGGTCATCTCACGCTATCTCGGCGTCGCCTTTGGCGTCACGTGGGTGTGCTGGGGGCTTCGCGCGGCTCTGGCGACGCTCGGCGTGGCCGATGTCACCAGCGTGCTGTCTCAGGCGCTGTTCTTCGTGGGTGGGTTCGGGCCCACGATCGCGGCTCTTGCGACGAGCCCGGAGACGCGCGCGCCCGCCGGGCTGGGCGCGTTCCTGCTGGGCGGGACAAGACGCTCCGCGGGCTGGCTGGCGCTTCTCGCGATTGGCGTCGTGGCGGTGTTCGGGCTGACGTCGGCGGGGCTGAACCCGGCGTTGCCGCTCGTTGCGGTGCCCGGGGTGCTGCTCGCGGCCGTCACCGTGAGCGGCGGGCTCAGCGAGGAGCCCGGTTGGCGCGGCCTGCTCCAGCCGGCTCTCGAGCGGCGCCTGCCCTATCTGACGGCGACGCTCGCCGTCGGCGCGATCTGGGCGGTCTGGCACCTGCCGCTGTGGCTCACGCCCGGCGACTCCCACCTCGGCTTCCCGTTTCCGCTGTTCGCCGCGCAGGCGATCCTACTGTCGTTCTGGCTCGCGGGACTGCGGCGGCGCGGCGGGTCGGTGCTGTGGTGCTGTGTGCTGCACGGGCTCGTGAACACGGTGATGTCCCTCTTCGTCTTGCAGCTGGGCGTGCCGCTGGTCGCGGGGCTTCTCGCCCTCACGGCGCTCTCGGTGTGGATGGGGGTGGGTCCGGGGCGCCCCGCGCAGCGCGAGGAAGGTCCCGGCTCTTCTCGATAACATACACTGCAGAGGCACTATAAAAAATTGTCGTCGCGTTTTGTCGAATTCAGAAAGCACAATGTATGTTATTGGAAGGGAATGAGAGTCCCGTGCCACGCCGCCTACGCCGTCCGAGCCGTCCTAGTCGTCGAGAGGCACGACGCCCCCGCGGTCGGGGTCCTCGTCGAGCAGGGCCAGGTGGACCGAGGCACCCACGAATAGCGCGCTGATGGCCAGGCAGGCGAGTCGTCCGACCGCGCCGATGAGCAGCACACCGACGAGCGCGCCCACCACGAAGGCCCCGATCAGCGCGGCGTAGCGCTCCGCGCGGTGCAGCTCGTGGCGATCGCCGCCAATGAGGCCCTGGTAGAGGGTCTCGGCGAAGGAGCGGAGATTGCCGGTGCAGAAGACGCTCGCGTAGGTGGACTTGGTGCCGAACGAGCGGAAGTTCTCGAAGGCCAGCGCCGCGCAGAATGAGATGACGCAGTTGACGGGCAGGTCGGGCACGCCGTTGGGAACAAGGGCCAGCGCGGCAAAGACCACGGCCTCCAGCGCTGCGACCCAGCGCTGCGTGCGGTAGCGGTTACCGCCGTGCACGCCGTGCAGCAGGTGCATCGAGAAGAAGATGCCGAGCGCGCACGAGAGCACCGACACCAGGCAGCCCAGCGCCCCGAGCCAGTCGCCGCCCGCTGCGCGCACGGTGAGCAGCACGATGTTGCCGGTCTGCCCCGTGGCGAAGACGTGACCGTGCACCAGGTAGGAGTAGGCGTCCATGAGGCCGCCCGCACAGATCACCGTGAGGCCGAGCCTCACCGGCACCTTGGTCCTTCTCGGCTGTTCCACGCGCGTCCCGCCCTGTTCCATGTGCCTCCCCGCCTCGTCCGACCGTCGCGGCCGCGTGCCATCCTAGTTCAAGCGCGCGGCGCCGGTCGTGACGTTCGTATAATCTTCGTATCACGAGCAGGAAGGGGCCCCGATGGTCTTCCCGATAGACGAGGCGGTGTTCGACGCGCTGCCCGCGCACCTGCGCAACGCCTTGGGTGCGCGGACGGATGTGGTCCTGGCGCCCGTCGACGAGCCGAGCGTGTGATGGCGGCATCGGAAGCCGCTTGCGAGCTCGCCGCGCGCGCGGGCCTGGAGCTGCGCCGTTGCGACGACGGCGCGCTTGCGCTCATCGGCGACGGCATGGTGCTGCGGGCTGACCTCGCGCGCCTGCTGCCGCGGCTGCGCGCAGACCGGCTGGGTCGCGAGCTGCTCGTGCGCGCGGCGCGCGTGCGGGGCGTGGCGGCGCCCACGGCCGTGGATGCCACGGCGGGCCTGGGGGAGGACTCGGTGCTGCTGGCCGCTGCCGGCTTTACGGTCACGCTGTACGAGAGGGACCCGGTGATCGCGGCCCTCCTGCGCGACGGTCTTGAGCGCGCGGCAAACGAGCCCCAGTTGGCAGATGCCGTCGGGCGCATGAGGCCCGTGGAGGGGGACAGCGTTGCGGGCCTGCGCAGCCTGGATTTCACGCCCGACGTGGTGTTTCTCGACCCGATGTTCCCCGCACGCACCAAGGGCGCGGCGGTGAAGAAGAAGTTCCAGCTCCTGCACCAGCTGGAGCGGCCGTGCGCGGACGAGGCGGAGCTTCTCGATGCCGCGCTCGCCGCACATCCTCGCAAGGTCGTGATTAAGCGGCCGCCCAAGGGGGCGTGGCTCGCCGGCGTCAAGCCGAGCCACTCGCTGACGGGCAAGGCCGTTCGATACGACGTGATCGTTCCGCCGCAGGTGGGTTAGGAGGGTGTCATGGACATCGACGAGACGCGGCGGCGCATGGCGGACGGCCGGCTCTATGACCCCGGCTGCCCGGAGCTTCTTGCCGATCAGGCGCGCCGGCGCGACGTGCTGGATGCCTACAACGCGCTGCCGTTCGGCAGCTCCGACGAGCGCGACGCCCTTCTCGCCCAGCTCGTGGCCGAGGCGGGTGAGGGCTGCGTGATCGAGCCGCCGCTCCATGCCAACTGGGGCGGCGCGAACCTGCACCTGGGTAACAACGTCTATGCCAACATGGGCCTCACGCTGGTGGACGATGCCGACATCTTTATCGAGGACGACGTGATGATCGGGCCCAACGTCACCATCTGCACGGGCACGCATCCCGTCTCGCCGCGGCTGCGGGCAAAGGGCCTGCAGTACAACAAGCCCGTCCGCATCTGCGCGGGCGCGTGGCTGGGTGCGGGGTGCGTCGTGCTGCCGGGCGTAACGGTGGGGGCGGGCAGCGTGTTCACGCGCGACGTGCCGGCCGGCGTGGTCGCGGCAGGTAATCCGTGCCGCGTGCTGCGCGAGATCGGCGAGCGGGACGAGCGCGTGTACGACCGCGACAAACCGGTTGAGGGGTGCTGGTTCGACGACTAGCGAGGGCGGGTGGTCGCGCAACCTGCGCACGGCTCGGGGGTTAATGGGGCCTTGGGGGCGCGTGCCTTGTGGCGCAGCTGCCTTCAGAACCGAGTTGTGAACGGTTTTCTCCTTTCGTTATGGTTACTGCCGGGTAGACGGTCAAAGAAACCGCAGGTAAATTTAGATACAATTTTGATATTTAGGCCTCTGCTAGTAGAAATCCATTCACAAGTCGGGTTTGAAGGCAGTTGCGGCGACACTTGGACGCCGCGAGCGACGGATGCGCGGTTGGCGCTACCCTGGGAGGGCCGCTCATCCTCAGACGCCGATTTCTCAGCTTCTCGACGGCTGCGGTGCGATACAATCCTCCAGAATGGAAACGTTTCCAATTCTGAAATAGGAAGTAAGGCACGAGAAAGGAAAGCCCATGAGCACGTGGCTCGACGACGCGGTCTTCTACGAGATCTACCCGCAGAGTTTCAACGACACCAACGCCGACGGCATCGGCGATCTGCCCGGCGTCATCGAGAAGCTCGACTACGTGCGCGAGCTGGGGTGCAACGCGCTCTGGCTCAACCCGTGCTTCGTCTCGCCGTTCGGCGATGCGGGCTACGACGTGGCGGATTACTGCCAGGTGGCCCCGCGCTACGGCACCAACGAGGACCTCAAGCGGCTCTTTGCCGAGGCGCACACCCGCGACATGCACGTTCTTCTGGACCTGGTGCCCGGCCACACCTCCATCGAGCACCCCTGGTTCAAGGAGTCCTGCCGCGCCGAGCCCAACGAGTTCACCGGCCGCTACGTCTGGACCGACGACGTCTGGACGCCCGTGGGAGACGTGCCGGGTGTGAACGGCGTCCTGCGCGGCATCGCCGAGCGCAACGGCGCGGTGGCCGTGAACTTCTTCGCCTTCCAGCCGGCGCTCAACTACGGCTTCTACAACGTGACCGAGCCCTGGCAGAGCGCGATGGACTCCCAGGAGGCGCTTGCCACGCGCCAGGCCATGAAGGACGTCATGGCGTTCTGGTTGGACCGCGGCTGCGACGGCTTCCGCGTTGACATGGCCGGCTCGCTCGTGAAGAACGACCCCGACCAGGAGGGCACGATCGCCCTCTGGCGGGACATGCGCGCGTTCCTGGATGCCGCGTACCCCGACGCCGTCCTCATCTCCGAGTGGGGCGAGCCGGACAAGACCATTCGCGCGGGCTTCCACATGGATTTCCTGCTGCAGTTCGGCACGTCGCACTACTTGGACCTCTTCCGCTGCGAGCATCCCTGGTTCGCGCGCGAGGGCGCGGGCGACGCGAGCGAGTTCGTGGCCACGTACCGCCGCAACATGGAGCTCACGGACGGCAAGGGCCTCATGTGCATCCCGTCCGGCAACCACGACATGGACCGCCTGCGCAAGTACCTGGACCCGGAGGAGATGAAGCTGGCCTTTGCGTTCATCATGTCCATGCCGGGGTGCCCGTTTGTCTACGCGGGCGACGAGATCGGCATGCGCCACCTGAACGTGACCTCCGTCGAGGGCGGCTACCAGCGCACGGGCGCGCGCTCGCCGCTGCAGTGGGATGCGTCGGAGCCCAACTTCGGATTCTCCGATGCGTCGGCCGACAAGCTCTATGTGCGCCAGGACGCCGGCGACGACGTACCCACGGTGGCGGCCGAGATGGCGGACGACACCTCGCTCTGGCGCGAGGTCCAGCGGCTCATCGCGCTGCGCCGGGCCACGCCGGCCCTGGGCGTGAACGCCTCCGTGGACTTTGTCTACTGCGAGAAGGACACGTACCCGCTCGTCTACCTGCGCACGGAGCGCGGGGAGGGCGGTCAGCGCGTGCTCGTGGCGCTGAACCCGGCTGCGCGGCCGATCGAGGTGCCGTGCGACTACGAGGCGGCGCACGTGCTCTACGCGTTGGGCGAAGAAGCCCAGCTCGCGGGCGGTGTGCTGCGTGTTCCTGCCGAAAGTGCGACATTCTTTGAGCTGGCTTAGAGGCGTGCACTCATCTATGTAAATTGGGGACAGTCCCCAATTTACATACGCACAAAGCTGAAAGAATTAGAGAAAGCTAACATGATTTTGGCTGGTAAAAGCGGGTAGGAGAGGGCTATCTACATCCAACGTGCCCGGTCGGCGGAGCCGTCGCCGGGCAGGGAAGGGGTCGCCCCATGTGCACGGGCATCCGCTTTACCAGCACCTTCGGCGCCATGTACTTTGGCCGCAACCTGGACTGGACTCAGGGCTATGGTGAGCGCGTGGTGATGACGCCGCCTGCCGCGCACGTCCCGTCGGCCTTCGTGCGCGAGGAGGACCTCGAGCGCGGCTACGCGGTCATCGGCATGGGCATCGTCGTGGACGGCGTCCCGCTTTACTTTGACTGCGGCAACGAGAAGGGCCTGGCGGTCGCGGGCCTCAACTTCCCGCAGAGCGCCCGCTACGCGACTCGGCACGAGCACGGTGCCATCAACGTGGCCGCCTACGAGTTCCCGTTCTGGGTCGCGCGGAACTTCCCGTCGCTCGCCGCGATCCGCGAGGCGCTCAAGCGCGTCAACGTGGTCGCCAAGCCGGTGAACGACCGGCTGCCGGTGGCCAACCTGCACTGGATCATCGGCGACGCCACGGGCAGCGTGGTCGTGGAGTGCCTGGAGGACGGCCTGCGCGTCTGGGAGAACGACGTCGACGTGCTCACCAACGAACCCGACTTCGGCTGGCAGCGCACCAATTTGCGCAACTACCTCACGCTGAGCGACGCCGAGCCCGAGCCCGCCTCATGGGGCGCCGCCGAGCTCGCGGCCTTTGGCTCCGGCATGGGCATGCACGGGATTCCCGGGGACTACAGCGGTCCTTCTCGCTTTGTCAAGGCGGCCTTCGTGAACGCGCACTATCCCGCGCAGGACGACGAGCGCGCCAACGTGACGCGCCTGTTCCGCACCCTGGGCTCCGTGGCCGTGCCGGACGGATGCGCGCAGATGGCCGACGGCTCCTTCGAGCGCACGCTCTACACGAGCTGCTTCTCGGCCGCGAGCCTCACCTACTACCACGCCGCCTACGACGACCTGGAGATCAAGGCCTACCCGCTCGCCTCGTGCGACATGAACGGGTCCGCGCCGGTCTTCGTGCCCGCCGCGTAATCAGCCAATTGATTCAAAAGGGGGCAGCCCCTTTTGAATCATCCGCAAAAGAGGAGAACAGCATGCACAGTCCTGCCGTCAGCGCAGGGCCGGCGGGAGCGTCTGCCGCAAAGGAGCGCTTCCTGGTCCTGCCGATTGTCATCTTGATTCTTGCGCAGATGGGGACGACGGGCGACAACGGTGCCCTCTCGCTCGCCGCATCCGCGCTCACCACCGACCTCGGCGCCACGACGTCTGAGATCCAGCTCGCCAACATGATCTACCCGCTCGTGGGCGGCGCCTTCATGATCGCCGGCGGTCTGCTCGGCACCATCTTCGGGTGGGTGCGGACCTTCCGCACCGGCGCGCTCGTGTGCGGCCTCGGCGAGGTGGTCCTCGCCTTCGCGCCCAACATGGCCGTCTTCATCTGGGTCGGCCGCGTGCTCGTTGGCCTGGGCGCGAGCCTGCTCGTGCCCTCGATCCTGGGGCTGATCCCACTGCTGTACAGCGGGCACAACCGCATGGTGGCGTTCGGCTGCATCGGTGCCGCCTCGGGACTCTCCGCCGTGCTGCCGCTCATCCTCGGCGTGGTCATGGAGACCGCCGGCATGCGCCCGACCTTCCTGCTGCTCGCGGCGTACTTCGTCGTGGTGGGGGCGCTCTCGCTGCGCCTGCCGCGCGTCGCGCGGTCCGGCGAGAGGCTGCCGTTCGACGGGGTGGGCGTGGCGCTTGCCGCGGTCGGCCTGTTCCTCGTGCTCGTGGGCCTCTCGAGCATCTCGAGCTGGGGGCTCATCGAGCCCTTCGCGGGCTGCCCGTTCACCGTCTTCGGCATCTCCCCGGCGCTGCCCTCCGTGGCCCTGGGCCTCGTGGTGCTGGCGGTGCTCGTGCGGGTCGAGAAGAACGTCGAGAAGCGCGACGGCATCGCGCTGCTGCCCAGCTCCTTCCTCAGGACCCCGCAGGTGCTCGCCGGCCTCACGGCTAACGCCCTCATGTTCTTCTTCATGGGCGCCCAGTCCATCCTTATGGCCCCCTACCTGCAGCTTGTTGCCGGCTGGTCACCCATTGACGTGGGCACGATATCCATCGTGACGGGCATCCCCACCTTTGCTCTCTCGCTGGGCATCCCCAAGCTGATGCCGCATGCCAACCCGCGCCACGTCATCCAGGCGGGCTATGTCGCCATGGCCATCGCGCTCACCGTGGTGGCGCTCTCGGTCACGTCGTCCGGTGCCAGCGCCGTGCTCGTCTACCTCGGGGCCTTCCTCGCCGGCGTGGGCGCGGGCACCGTCGCCTCGCATGCGAGCAACGTCGTGGCCGCCGCGCTGCCCGAGCGCGACGCCTCCCAGTCCGGCGGCATCCAGAGCACCATGCGCAACGTCGGCCAGGCCGTGGGCGTGGCGCTGCTGGGAGCGGTGCTGCTCTTCGGCATCACCAGCATGGTGCGCGACGGCGCCGCGGAGGACACGGCGCTTTCCCCGCAGGTTCGCGGAGACCTCGCCACCATGAGCGTCAACCTCGGCAGCAATGAGGAGTTCGAGAAGCAACTCGAGAGCATCCCCATGACGGACGCCGAGCGTCAGGAGCTCGTGAAGATCGATGCGCGGGCGCGCTCCGAGTCCACGCGCACCGCGTATGCGGTCGGCGGCGTCATCGTCCTTCTCGGCCTGCTCACCACCCCCATGATCACGACGTTCGACAAGCGCGCGGCGGCGTGAGAGCCTCGCAAAAGGGGACAGGCACAGAACCGCAGGTAAAACCCCGCAAAAGGGGACAGGCACAGAACCGCAGGTAAAACCCCGCAAAAGGGGACAGGTACAGAACCGCAGGTAAAACCTG